>NZ_SWMS01000029.1 GCF_005146945.1 Prauserella endophytica | reverse complement strand
CCGGACGACCCTCCCGCCAACGCACCACCACCTACGGCAGAACCCCCCTCCCCACCTGACCCGCGACACGTCGGCGAGAACACCCGTCGCGCGACAGCGGTTCGGGCCGGGTCCTCGACCCCACGACGGGCGATCGGCACCCCGATCCCGCGCTGAGTCACGCAACTGCGGCTCCGCGGGCAGCCCCGGCCCCTGTCGGCGGAAGCTCAACCGGCCGCCGTCGGGGCCGGCCCGGTCGCCCAGCCGTGGTTGCGGGACCGCCGCAGCCGCGCGGCGACGTCGACAGGTGCGAGAGCCAACATGCCGGGTTGTTACGGCTGTAACATGGCTGTGTGACCAGCAATGCCGGCAGGGAGTGGTTGATGATCAGCATCTCAACCGCTGGGGCTGCCGGCACGCTACGCGTGCGGGTGTGGCGCAAGCTGCGCTCACTCGGCGCGCTCTACCTGCAGCAATCGGTCTGCCTGCTGCCCGCCGACGACGAGGTGGTGCGGCAGGTCCGGCGGCTGGTCGACCGGGTCCGCCACCAGGGCGGCACCGCCCGCGTACTGCGAATGCGCTTCACCGAGCCCGCCGAGGAACAGGCCGTGGTCGCCGAGATGAATGCCGCCCGCGACGCCGAGTACGCCGAAGTCCTGGACCGCCTGCCCGCCCTGCGGCAGGAACTCGCGCAGGAGCGCGCTCGAGGCCGGGCAACCTACGCCGAGGTCGAGGAGTCCGAAGCCGACCTGGCACGCTTCCGCACCTGGCTGACCAAGATCGCCGCCAGGGACTACTTCGACGCGCCCGGCGGCCGGGCTGCCCGGGACGCGGTGGACGAGGCCGCCGCCGACCTGGCGGCGTTCGAGCAGGCAGCCTTCCAAGCAGAGGCACCTGACCCCGTTGCACGGCGAAGCCCGCGCCGGTTGCGGGCGGTGGCGGACTCGTGACCGGCTCGTTCTGGTGGGACCTCCTGATCAGCGTCGTCGCCACGCTCGTACTGGCCTGGCTGGCGTTGGGGATCGCACTGATGGTCTTGCGTCCGCGCGGAGGACTGTTGCGTGAGGCCGTGCGGGTGCTGCCTGATGTGCTGCGCCTGGTGCGCAGGCTGGCCGCGGACACCACTCTGCCCCGCGGAGTCCGGATCCGGCTCGGGCTGCTGCTGGCCTACCTCGCCATCCCCATCGATCTGGTCCCCGACTTCATCCCCGTCCTCGGCTACGCCGACGACGCCATCATCGCCACCGCCGTCCTCCGCTCGATGGTCCGCCGCGCCGGCCTCGACCCGGTTCGCGCGCACTGGCCCGGCACCGACGACGGCTTCACCGCCCTGACCCGGCTCCTCGGCCTGACCACACGCACCCACCCAGAAACCACCGAGCAGTCCGAGCACTGCCCACCTGCCTGCCGGCAGCACCAACGGCGTTCACGGTGACGCTCACGCACGGGCAAACCCTGTCGGCTCCGGTTGCGAGTCGGCGGCCGATGTCGGCACAACGCGGGCCCCGAGACCCGCTCGGCCCCGGTGAAACGTCCGCCGATCTCGTCCCGCAAGCGACATTCCGCATCCGCGACCCGGAGAGGGACGTGCGCGGCCGGCAACGGGTATCCAGGCCAAAGATGGTGTAGCGCTGCCGCGACTTCGGCCTACAGTGAGAAGTGCCGGTCTGTGACACAGCCTGGAACGAATGACAAGGCAGGAAGACGCGCGACGCGGTGTCCAGTCCGCTGTGGGCCCGGCCGCGACCAGCGGGGACCAGCGCGGACCACGGGCACGCCGTCGGGCGTTGGGGATGAACCAAGGGCGGTTCTCCACCATGAGGGATGCACATCGGCTTGAGCCCGTGGCTGCGAACCCGGGCAGCGGCACCGTGCTCGCGGCATGGGAACGGTTCGTGCAGGGCGAGGATCAAGTCCCGGCTGTCCGGCCCCTGGTGGCGATCTCCTGGCATCGCTGCCGAGAGCAGTACCGGGTCGACCCGCACCTCACAGCGGCTCCGATAGCCGTCGCGGAGCCCGACCGTACGCCCGAGCACGATGTCGTATTCGCTGAGCTGGGTTTTCGTGCCGCCTCCGTGGCGCATGAAATGGGCAACCTCGGTGGCGTCGTCACCGTCACCGATGCCACTGGCCGGATCCTGGCCGAGTGGGGTGACCAGGCCACCCTCGCCAGGGCCACCGACTCCAATCTGGCGCCCTGGTTCTGCTGGTCCGAGTGCGCGGCCGGCACCAACGGCATGGGCACGGCGCTCGAGGCGCACGGCCCGATATCGATCAGGGGACCGGAGCACTGGTGCCAGGCGTTCCACAACTGGGTCTGTGCGGGCGTCGCGGTGCGTGACGTGGTGACCAGGGAGCCGATCGCGGTACTGAACATCTCCTGCTGGCGCAGCCAGCTTCCCGCCGCCGCGGGAAGCTGGCTGGCGAACGCGGCCACCTTGACCCAATGCACGCTGAAGAAGCACGCCCGGGACAGCGGCGCGGAGTTGGTCGCCGCGTTCACCCAGGCCAGGGCCCACTCCACGGCGATGCTCGCCGCGCTGGACACCGCGGGCAAGGTGGTGATCGCCGACGACATGGCAAGTGTGCTCATGGGCGTCCCGGCCTCAACCCCGGCGGTCGACCCCACCCTGCGCTGGAACCCCGGACTGCCGGAACTGGTCGGAGCCGTCCGGTATGCCGTCCGGCAGGCAGCCCACAATCCCGACTGGGTCGGCTCGACGCAGATCTTCACCCATCTCGCCGATGAGCCGACCTCGATCAGCATCCGCCCCGTCTTCAGTTCCGGCCGCCTGATCGGGAACCTGGTCTCGTTCGGCGCCTCCGACGGGGCGCCGTTGCCCCAGGCGGAAGCGTCCGCATCCCCTCGTGCGCAGCCGCGCCGACTGGTCGCGACGCGCGACAACCGGATGGTGCTGCTCCGGCTACCGGAGGTCGCCTTCGCCGAATCGGAAGGAAACGACGTGTTGCTCGCCACCGACCAGGGGCGATTGAGAGCCGCCTCCCCTGGCCTGGACAAGCTCGACGGTGAGCTGGCGGATGCCGGCTTCCTGCGGGTGCACCGACGGTATGTGGTCAACCTCAGCCGCATCCGCGAGGTCGAACGCGGGCGCAAGGGCGAGTTGTCCCTGGTCATGGACGACCGGACGAACACGATGGTGCCGGTGTCCCGGCGGAACGCGCCGGCCGTGCGTCGCGCGCTGGAAATCTGAGTTCCCCAGCACAATCTCTGTTCTCGGAAGGATTCCCGTGTCTGACAGCCCGGACGCCTCGGACAGCACCGTCGGCGAGAGCAACAGCGGGAACGCGGCCGGCCTCGGCCTCTCCGTCCCGGCCGGGCGCCGCGGTCACCCGACTGGCGGCGCGAGCAGCCGCGACTGGTGGCCGAACCGGCTCAATCTGACGATCCTCCGGAAACACCCCGCCGCGGGCGACCCCATGGGCGAGGACTTCGACTACGCCGCGGAGTTCCGGACGCTCGACCTCGACGCACTGGCGAGGGATGTCGACGAGGTGCTGACGACCTCGCAGGAGTGGTGGCCCGCCGACTTCGGCCACTACGGGCCGCTTGTGATCCGGATGGTGTGGCACAGCGCGGGCACGTACCGCGTCGACGACGGCCGCGGGGGCGCGGGCGCCGGCATGCAGCGCTTCGCGCCGCTGAACAGCTGGCCCGACAATCGCAACCTGGACAAGGCGCGCCGTCTGCTCTGGCCGGTCAAGAAGAAGTACGGCCGCAAGATTTCCTGGGCCGACCTGATGATCTTCGCGGGCAACCGCGCGCTGGAGACGATGGGCTTCAAGACCTTCGGCTTCGCCGGCGGCCGCACGGACGTCTGGGAGCCCGGCGAGGACGTCTACTGGGGCCACGAGCGCGCCTGGCTCGGCGACGAACGCCACAGCGGAGTGCGGGAGCTGGAGAATCCTCTGGCCGCCGTACAGATGGGCCTCATCTACGTCAACCCGGAGGGCCCGAACACCGTCCCGGACCCGCTCGCGGCGGCCCGGGACATCCGCGAGACGTTCCGGCGCATGGGGATGAACGACGAGGAGACCGTCGCGCTGATCGCGGGAGGGCACACGTTCGGCAAGACCCACGGCGCGGCCGACCCGGAACGCCACCTCGGCCCCGAACCCGAGGGCGCGCCGATCGAGGAGCAGGGCCTGGGCTGGAAGAGCAGCTACGGCACCGGAAAGGGAACCGACACCATCTCCAGCGGACTCGAGGGTACGTGGACGCCCACGCCGACGAGGTGGGACAACAGCTTCTTCGAGACCCTGTTCGGCTACGAATGGGACCTCGAGCTGAGCCCCGCCGGCCTGTGGCAGTGGATTCCGAGAGACGGCGGCGGGGCCGGCACCGTCCCGGACGCCCACGACCCGTCGAAGACGCACGCCCCGACGATTCTGACCACAGACCTCGCGCTGCGATTCGACCCGGTCTACGAACCGATCTCGCGGCGCTTCCTGGAGAACCCGGACCTGCTGGCGGACGCGTTCGCGCGGGTCTGGTTCAAGCTGACGCACCTGGACATGGGCCCGATCCAGCGCTACCTCGGCGCGCTGGTCCCGAAGGAGCGGCTGCTCTGGCAGGATCCGATCCCCGCCGTCGACCACGAGCTGGTGGACGACACGGACGTCGGCGCGCTCAAGGCCAGGATCCTCGACTCCGGGCTGCCGGCCGCCCAGCTCGTGTCCACGGCGTGGGCGTCGGCTTCGACGTTCCGCGTCAGCGACAAGCGCGGCGGAGCCAACGGAGCGCGCATCCGCCTCGAGCCGCAGCGCCGCTGGGAGGTCAACGAGCCGGACACGCTCGCGCAGGTGCTGCGCACCCTGGAAAAGATCCAGGAGTCCTTCAACGGCGCTCAGACCGGGGGCAAGAAGATCTCGCTGGCCGACGTCATCGTGCTCGGCGGATGTGCCGCGGTCGAGCAGGCCGCCACGGCCGCCGGCTACCACGTCGAGGTCCCCTTCACCCCGGGACGCATGGACGCGTCCCAGGAGTGGACCGACGTGGAGTCCTTCGCGCCGCTCGAGCCGACCGCGGACGGGTTCCGCAACTACCGGGCAAAGGGCGACCGGCTGCCGGCGGAGCACCGGCTGGTCGACCGGGCGAACCTGCTGACCCTGAGCGCGCCCGAGATGACCGTCCTGGTGGGGGGCCTGCGCGTGCTGGGCGCGAACTACGGGCGGTCCCGGCTGGGTGTGCTCACCTCGACCCCCGGGTTACTGACCAACGACTTCTTCGTGAACCTGCTCGACATGGGCATCGAGTGGTCGCCGGTGGCTGAGGACGCTGAGACGTTCGAGGGCCGCGACCGGCGCATCGGTGAGGTCAAGTGGACCGCCAGCCGCGTCGACCTCGTGTTCGGCTCGAACTCCGAGCTGAGAGCGCTGGCCGAGGTGTACGCGAGCGACGACGCCGAGGAGAAGTTCGTGCACGACTTCGTGGCCGCGTGGGACAAGGTCATGAACCTCGACCGGTACGACATGGCCTGATCCCTCGTAACGGCGGGAAATCGGGTACGAACGGTACCTGGTGGCGGGCGAACGGCATGGCCCGCCCGACTTGGCGCTTGCCCTTGTCGGTGCGATTCACCCGGCGTAGAGTTTTGCTTGATTGGTGATTTTGCAATTCAGGAATAAGACCACGCAATTGGTTTCGATGTGATGGTTCTCATGCAATCACAATCATATTCGCGCCTTCAAGTCTGCTACCGCCGGCAGCACCGGCGAATCCGGGGATTCGGTCAGCCGACCCATTGCCATGTCGCACCGCGTGCTTCCTGTGCCAAGCAGATACAGGATTGGATGAGGAGGTGACGCCCGATGACGACCGCGCAGGACCGAGCCGGTCTACTGGACGAGCTCGGGTTGGACGCGCAGAACAAGGCGGCATTGGGTCAGGTTCTTGGGACCGGAACCATTGGGCAGGCTACGGAGAGGGCCGATGGCCGAATGGAGGCGACAATCCGGATCCGGCCCGATGAGATCAGCTGGGATCCCTCGATTCTGGTCATGCCCCACGGGGGTGATATCGAGCTCGAACTCATCAATGACGACCTGAACACGCACTGCGCGCTCCTGCCGAGCAATGGGGACAGAAAATTCATTTGGCTGGTGAATCATTCGCGAGGAAGGGCGAAGCTCAACCTCGACGGCCCTGGCTACTACTGGTTCAGCTCACCCACGGGCAACGACGAAGGCCGGGGACTGACCGGCGCCATCGTGGTGCTGGGAGACGTTCCACCGGAGGCTCGCCTCGACCGTCCCGACCAGCCGCGGCCCTAGATTGGAGGACGCACGATGACCGTCGAATATGTGGACGCGGGCGAGGCCATCGACCAGGGAAACCTGAGCGGCAAGGTCCCAGGGGGAGACGTCGCGCCGCCGGTGGTTCGCGGGGTCAACTACGAGCGCATTCTGAACGCTCGGTCGGAACCCCAGAACTGGCTCACCTATTACGGCGCCTACAACGGACAGCGGTACAGCCCGCTGGACCAGATCAACACGGAGAACGTCAAGCGCATCGGTCCCGCCTGGGTCTTCCAGGCCGGCACGACCGGGATGATCGCGGGCGCGTCGACCTACTCGTTCGAGGCCGCCCCGATCGTCGTCGACGGGATCATGTTCCTCGCAGGCTGGGACGGCTGGGTCTGGGCTCTCGACGCGAAGACGGGTGTCGAGATCTGGCGGTACAAGCACGCGGTCCCCTTCGACGTGTCGCTGTGCTGCGGGAACGTGAACCGCGGCGTCGCCGTGGCAGCGGGGAAGGTTTTCGTCGTCACGGCGAATGCCCATGTGCTCGCGCTCGACGCCACCACCGGCAAGCGGGTCTGGGACAAGACCTACGGGGACGTGCGGGCCGGAGAGAGCGCCACGGTCGCGCCGCTGGTCGTGAAGGACAAGGTGATCGTCGGGAGCTCCGGCGGGGAGTTCGGCGTTCGCGGTCACCTGGACGCGTTCAACCTCGAGACCGGTGAGTACCAGTGGCGTTGCTACATGGTCCCGAAGCCCGGAGAGCCCGGGGCCGACACCTGGCCCGCCGATGGCGAGGCCTGGGCGCGTGGTGGCGCGAACTGCTGGATCACCGCGACCTTCGACCCGGAGACCAACCTGCTGTACGTGGGCACCGGAAACCCGGCGCCCGACTTCGACGGAGGAGTCCGCGAGGGCGACAACCTGTACACCGACAGCATCGTCGCCGTCGACGTCGACGGCGGCCAGATCCGCTGGCACTACCAGTGCACCCCACACGACGTGTGGGACTACGACAGCATCGGCGAGTGCATCCTGTTCGAGTCGGACGGGCGCAAGCTCCTCGGACACTTCGACAAGAACGGCTACTTCTTCGTCCTGGATCGCACGAACGGCGCGTTGGTCCAGATCACCCCCTTCGTGGACCGGATCACCTGGGGGGCGATCACGAGGGACGGCCAGGTGACGGCCAAGGTGTACCCCGACGAGGAGGGGGTGCCGGTCCACTTCTACCCGGGGCCGGCCGGCGCCAAGGAATGGACCCATGCCGCCTACAGTCCCAAGACCGGGCTCTTCTACGTCCCGGTCCAAGATGTCGGGGCCACCGCCACCCGGCGACGCCGGGAGTTCAGGGAGAGCATCCCCTACTGGGGCGCCGGCGTTCAGGTGGATATCGAGGAGATGACAGGAAGCATCAGCGCGTTCGACGCCGCAGGCGACGAGCGTTGGCGCTGGCGCAACGAGCTTCCGATGTGCGCCTCGGTGCTTGCCACCGGGGGCGACCTGGTGTTCGCCGGTGAACCGACCGGGGAGTTCAACGCGCTCGACGCCCGGACCGGGGAGCTGCTCTGGCAGTTCCAGTGCGGAAGCGGCCACCACAGCAACCCGACGACCTACATGGTCGACGGCAGGCAGTACGTCGCCGTGCCGGTCGGATGGGGCGCTTGGTCCGAGGGATTCCTCCCCGGCATGCTCGGCGCCGGCCACGGAAGCGCGCTGATCACGTTCGCCCTCCCGGAAACGTCGTAGCGT
Source organism: Prauserella endophytica (assembly GCF_005146945.1). Taxonomy (GTDB): domain Bacteria; phylum Actinomycetota; class Actinomycetes; order Mycobacteriales; family Pseudonocardiaceae; genus Prauserella_A; species Prauserella_A endophytica. The sequence goes on along the minus strand of NZ_SWMS01000029.1, from coordinate 71,933 downwards.
CGTGAGACCACCTGCCGGAGCCGTCTGGCAGAGAGGAGGTGGATCCATGGAGTCTGAGCTCGCTGTGTGGGAGACGCCCGAGTTCGATGAGATCGGAGTCGCGCCCGAAGTGACCATGTACGTCGCTCAGCTGGAGGACTAACGGGACGTGGGGCGGCGCTGGACCCCCGGGTCCCGCGCCCTCCCGACGGCTCGGACGACCACGGACGGCGACCACGGACGGAGTGTCATGGTGTTGCCGCGAGTGCCGGGCTCGGCGGCCGGAGGCGGCTCCCCGCAGTGGAACCGCGGCTGCCGGGTGTGCGCCGCTGTCCGTCCCGGGGCCGGCCTCGCGCACACCCAGTCGTCGGTTGCGGTCAGCGCCGACTACCGGCGTTGGCTCCTGATCAGCGGGCGGTGGCCCCCGGCGCCGAGATGGCCTTTGCCGACGGGCTGACCTGCCGGGCGTTCGACGTGCCCAGCGTGGTCCACGGACGCGTCGCCGGTCACCGGCTGACCGACGGGCGCGGTGGGGGGACGCTGGTGTACCTGCCGGTCGTGCAGGCAGTCACACCGGTGCTGCGGATGGAGATCCAGGGCTGCCAATGCCTGCTGATCGACGGGTCCTGCTGGCGCGACGACGAGCTGGTACGGCTCGGCCTGGCAGGCAAGACGGCCCGGGAGATGGGGCATCTGCCCATCGACGGGCGGGACGGCAGCCTGGCGCAGCTGCCCTCGCTCGCCGTAGGGCGGACGATCTTCGTGCACATGAACAACACCAACCCGATCCTGCTGGAGGACTCGCCCGAGCGGCGCGTCGTGGAGGACAGCGGCATGCAGGTGGCCATGGACGGCCTCGAGGTCGAGGTGTAGGGCAATGCCGACGACAACCGGGACAACCGCGACCGCGAGCACCGGCGCGGACGGCTTCGTCGGCACGTTGCGGGCCCACTCCCGGCGCTACCACGACCAGCACCCGTTCCACGTACGGATGAACACCGGCCGGCTGAGCCGCGGGCAGATCCAGGGCTGGGTGGCCAACCGCTTCTACTACCAGGAGAACATCCCCCGCAAGGACGCGGCGATCCTCTCCAACTGCCCCGACCCGGAGGTCCGCCGCCGCTGGCTCCGGCGGATCGTCGACCACGACGGCACTGCCACCGGCGAGGGCGGCATCGAGGCGTGGCTGCGCCTCGGCGAGGCCGCCGGGCTGACCCGCGAAGAGGTCCGGGACCACCGGCACCTGGTCCCCGGGGTGCGGTTCGCGGTCGACGTCTACGTGAACTTCGCCCGGACCCGCCCATGGGTGGAGGCGGTGGCCTCCTCACTCACGGAGCTGTTTGCTCCCGACCTGATGGCGCAGCGCCTGGCCGCGTTCGAGCGGTGGTACTCCTGGATCGACCCGGAGGGTCTCGCCTATTTCCGCGCCCGCCTCGAGCAGGCCCCCCGAGACTGCGAGCACGCCCTCGAGGTGGTCACCGCGTCCTGCCGGTCAGCCGAGTCCCAGGCGCGCGCCGTCGACGCGCTGTCGTTCAAGTGCGACGTCCTGTGGAGCCTGATGGACGCCATCGACCAGGCATACCCGGAGTGACCGCGATGTACCCGAGCACAGCCGGAACCGACCCCGGCGGCGGATTGTCCACTTCGGACACGCCTCGGTTGGCACGCCACGTCCGGCTGACCTTCTGCCGGACCAGGCAGCGTCCCATCCTGCAACTCCCCGAGACGGTGGTGGTTCTGAACGGCAGCGGCGCGGACATCCTCGAGCTGTGCGATGGGCGGCACACCGTGGCTGAGATCGTCGCCGAGCTCGGCGCGCGATATCAGACCGTCCCCGGCGACGAGGTGCGGCAGTTCCTGACCCGGCTCGTCGCCCGGCGCTGCGTGGAGCTCGCAGATGGATAGCCCCTTCGGGTTGCTCGCCGAGCTCACCTACCGTTGCCCGCTGGCCTGCGCGTACTGCTCCAACCCGCTGAACATGGCCGACTACTCCGCCGAGCTGGCCACTGACGAGTGGCGGCGGGTGCTGGCCGAGGCCGGCGACCTGGGGGTCCTGCAGTGCCACCTGTCCGGCGGGGAGCCGCTGCTGCGGCGCGACCTGGCGGAGATCGTGGCGGAAGCCCACGACCTTGGCCTCTACACCAACCTGGTGACCAGCGCCGTCGGGCTCTCGCGTCCGAGGGCCGAGCAGCTGCGGGCAGCCGGCCTGGACCACGTGCAGATCAGCATCCAGGCCGACGAGCCGGCCATCTCCGACCGGATCGCCGGGACGCCGTCGTGGAGGCGCAAGATCGAGGCGATGGGCGTGGTCAAGGAGCTGGGCTGGCCGCTCACCGTGAACGTGGTGCTGCACCGGAACAACATCGACCGCGTCGCCGGTGTGCTCGAGCTGGCGGAGGAGGTGGGCGCCGACCGGGTGGAGCTGGCCAACACCCAGTACTACGGCTGGGCCCTGCGGAACCGTGACGCGCTCCTGCCGAGCCGGGCCCAGCTGCGGGCCGCCGAGGTCGTCGTGCGGGCCGCCCGCGAGCGGTTGCGGAACCGCATGGACGTCATCTACGTCCTCCCCGACTACTACAGCCGCTACCCGAAGCCCTGCATGGGCGGCTGGGCCTCCCGGCAGCTGACCGTGACGCCGAACGGAGACGTCCTGCCCTGCCCGGCCGCACAGTCCCTGCCGTTGCCGCGGGCCAGTGTGCGGGAGGACACGCTGGAGCGGATCTGGGCCGAATCCCCGGTGATGACCGCGTTCCGGGGGACGGACTGGATGCCGAATCCCTGCCGGAGCTGTGACCGGCGGGAGCTGGACTTCGGCGGGTGCCGCTGCCAGGCGTTCCAGCTCACCGGTGACGCCGCCCGCACCGACCCGGTCTGCCACCTCTCGCCCGACCACGGCCTGGTCGCCAAGGCCGTTGAGGCAGCCAACGCCGACTCGCGGGCCGACGCGCTTCCGCTGATCCCCCGGCCGCACGGGGTTCGCCCTAGCCCCCGAACACCAACGGCAGCGCCACGGCGGCGATGATCAGGGTGACCCCGCTCACCAGGTCCGAGCGAATCCGGATGAGGCGAGCCGCTGCCTGCCCCAGCCGCAGTCCGACCAGCGACAACACCGCCGTCATGATGCCGAAGACAGCGGCGGAGAACCACGGCGAGAACCCGAGAATCCCCAGGCTTGCCCCGGCGAAAAGGTTGTCCAGGCTCAGCATGAACGGGATGCCGAACAGCGCCCACGGGTGGTCCAGCTCGTCCGGCTCGGGGTTCCGGAGGGCCGAGATCACGAGGTACAGGCCGTACGCGCCGAGCGCGGCCGCGCCCACCCATTCTGCGACGTCCCCGATGGATTCCCCGATCTTGTTGCCGATCAACAGCCCGACCAGCGGCATGATCGCGTCCCACAGCCCGAAGGTCAGCGCGACCTGCACCGCGCGCTTCAGACCGAATGGGACGGTACCGAGCGCGATCGAGACTCGAAAATTGTCGAGACTGAGTACAAAACCGAGGACCAGCACTTCCCAGATCATGGCGAGGCCACTGCCCGATGACGACCGACGCCGGCGGGGACGACTGTGTCTCGGCTACCATCCGCCATGGTTGGAGATAATATCTCAGGCGGTACGTGAAATGAACCCGGGTGAGCCGATTTCCGGCAGTTTCCCGGCGCCGCGCCTCCGACAGCGGACGCAGGCCCGCCAAGTCTCCTGACGAGCGCATTCGCAGCGCCGCCGCGGGCTCGCCGCGCACGAACCGGCGGCCCGGACAATGGAGTCGCGAAAATCTCACCCCTGTCATTCTGATTTTTCGAACATTCAAAAACAGGGGTGCCGCGAGCCCATAGCAGGAAGTTGTTCGGAACGGTTCCGGGCGTTGCTCAAGAACGTGTTCTCCAACGGATTCGCTAGCAATTCCACACCTGCCCGGACAGGCACGAAGATTCCATCCGTTGGATCCCGGCCCGGCCGTGGCGTCCGGGTTCTCTGCCACCAGGAGGTTCTGCGTCAGCCGGGCAGGCCCGGCGAGCGGGATCAGTCTAGTGCCTCACCAGGCGGTGGAAGGCCCTCGCGGACGGACCGTGCTTGGGCCTTCCACCAACGCATGCCCGGGCGCGGGTGTCCCGCACCAGCCGAGCGCCGCGCGGCCCCCCCGCAGCCGGCAATGGCGTTTGTCAGACGCGGCATAGCTGACCTAGCCGTCGAGCCTCGACCACAGCCGGCCGGCTTCGGCCGCGGTCGCGGTCTTCCCGTCGCCGAACAGGATCGCCTCCAGGTCGTGGAGCATCCACACCAGGTTCAGCGTGCCCGAGCCGTACCACGCGCCGAAATCCACCGGGGCGGTCACCGCGCGGCTCGTGTCGAGCAGCGGCGAGTCGCCGGCCACGAGGTCCCCGCCGATCGAGCCCACGAGCGAGAGGACGATGTCCGCGGTGTGCTCGGCCAGCCGTTCCCGCGAGACCATGTCGTAGCCCCACTCGCCGCCCTTGTCACGTTGGGCCTGCGGCCGGGTGAACCCCAGCTGCGCCAGCAGGCTGCCCAGCGCCCGTCCGCTGCCGTACACACACGCCTGGTCGCCGCAGTCGGACAGCACTGAGACCGACGCCCCGGCGTGTTCGGACGCGGCGATCCGCCCGGCGGTGTCGCGGACCTGGGCCATCAGCCGTCCGGTGAGCGCGTCGGCCTGCTCGCCGTGCCCGGTGACGGCGCCCAGCAACGCGAGCTGCTCCTGCCACGGCAGGTTGTCGTCGGTGAGAAGCACCGGGGCGATCTGCTCGAGCTGGGCGCGCTGCTCGTGGTGGGCGGGGAAGTCGACGCCCACGATCAGCGCGGGCTCGGCGCTGGCGACGAGCTCGGGCCGCTGCGGTGGGACGAGCTCGACGCCGGCCTCCTCCAGCAGCGCGTAGGAGGCTGTCACGATCTCATCGCCGGAGTAGGCGTTTCGCGCCGCGTGCGTCGGCCTGACACCGAGCGAGAGCAGGTGCAGTGCGCTCGCCTCGTCCAGCGCCCAGATCCCGGTGTCGGTGACGGGCAGCGTCACCTCGCCCACGGCGGAGCGCACGGTGACCTCCGGTCCGCCTGGCTGCCGCGGCGCGGCGTCGCCCGGCCCGCAGGCCGTGACGGCGAGCAGCGTCACGGCCGCGAGCCCGCGGAATGCGGTCCGCACCCTCAGCCCACCTCCGTCGCGCTCTCGCGGTCGAGGCGCCAGGAACGGGCATGGTCGTACTGGTCGTAGAGCCGGGCGAAGAGTCCACCCGTGGCCCGTAGCCCCGCAGGAGTGCCCGCCTCGGCAACGTGTCCGTTGTGGAGGGTGAGCACGTGATCGGCGGCGTCGAGGGTGGCGGGGCGGTGGGCGATGACGAGCACGGTGCGCCCCCGGTCGGCGGCCAGCCTTGCGATGGCCTGGCTTACGGCGCGCTCGTTCTCGGGGTCCAGCGCGGACGCGGCCTCGTCGATGAGCACGATGCGGGCCTGCTTGAGGAACGCGCGGGCGATGGAGACGCGCTGGCGCTCGCCACCGGAGAGCCGCGATCCGCCCTCGCCGACTCGGGTGTGCCAGCCTTCGGGCAGCCGCTCGACTACCTCGTCGAGACGGGCCGCGCGCGCCGCCTCGGCCAGCTCGGCGTCGGTGGCGTCGGGCTTGGCGAGCCGCAGGTTCTCCTCGATCGTGTCGTCGAAGAGGTAAACGTCCTGGAACACCACGGCAATGCTGTCCAGCAGTGTCCGCTGATCCAGCTCACGCACGTCGACGCCGCCGATGCGGATCGAGCCCTCCTGGGGATCGAAGAACCGGGCGATCAGCCGGGTCACCGTGGTCTTGCCCGATCCGGAAGGCCCGACGATCGCGGTCGTGCTGCCCGGCGCGCACGTGAACGACACGCCCGCGAGCGCGGGTGTGCTGCCGCCGGGATAGGTGAAGGTGACGCCGGACAGCTCCACCGACGTGCCGGGCAGCTCGGTCACCGGCCGGTCGGCCTCGGGCAATGGGGGTGTCGCGAGCAGCGCCCGGACCCTGCCGACAGCGTTGTCCATGGCGTGCAGGGCGCCGATCAGCTCCACCAGGTTGCCGAGCGGCTCGAGGAACCGGACGGCCAGCACCAGCAGTGCCACCACCTCGGCCACCCCGAGCGTGCCGTCGAGCAGCAACAGCGCACTGACGACGAGGATCGCGACGAACCCCGCCATGATGACGCCGGTGTAGGTGAGGTCGGGAGCCATGGAGCGCCGGAGCCCGCGCCGGTAGACGGTGCGGTGTTCGTCGAGTGCCTCGCGCATCCGCGCCGTGCCGGTGGAGCTCTGGCCTGCGGCTCGGAGCACCGGCTGGGCCTGCCCCAGCTCGATCGCGCGGCCCGCGATGTCCGCGGCTGCCTGCTCCAGTTCGACGTCGGCGATCGAGGCGATGCGGCCGGCCCTGCGCAGTGCCAGCAACGCGACGGGCATGATCACGGCGAACAGCAGCGCGACGCGCCAGTCCACCGCGACCGTGACACCGATGATCGTCAGCGGCGTGAGCGTCGCGGTGATGGCGGGCCCGCCGATGCTCACCGCGAGGTTGCCGATGTTGGCGGCGTCGGCGGTGGTGGCGCGGGCGAGGCGGGCCTTGTGCTCGGGCGTGAACCAGCCCAGTGGCAGGGACGCCGAGTGGTCGATCAGCCTGCGCCGCAGCTGCCCGGCGAGATCGGAGCTGGCGGCGAACCCGACCGGGGTGGCGATCACCGTCAGCACGCCGTAGACCACGAGCCCGGCCGCGGCGGCGACCAGCCACGGCGCCGCCGCACCGAAGTCGGGCTCGGGCCGCAGCAGGGCACGCAGGATCGGGATGAGGGAGCCGAGCAGCAGGCCCTGCAGCACGGCTTGTACCGCGGTGAGGGCGCCGAGGCGCAGCAGCAGCCCGGGCTGCGGGACGAGGCGGTGGAGGTGCCGGATCACGCGGTGACCCCCGCCCAGGCGCGCCGCAGGCCGGCGTAGACGCCGCCGGCGGCGACGAGGTCGGCCGCGGAGCCGGTCTCGACCACGCGCCCCTCCCGCAGCACGACGACCGTGTCGCCGCGCCCGCAGACGAAGGTCGCGACGGTGAGCCCGGAGTTGAGCCGGTCCAGCACCGACTCCGGTGCGGTGTCCGTGCACTGCAGCGCGGCGAGCGATGCGCCGGGAAGGCGCGGGAGAATCGCGAAAGGCCGATGGTAGGTCATGCCGGGTCTCCGTTCTGCTGGGCGGCCCACATGCGGGCGTAGCGGCCGCCGGCTTCGATGAGGTCGTGGTGGGTGCCGCGTTCGACCAGCCGTCCGTCCTCGAGGACGAGGATCTGGTCTGCTCCGGCAATGGTGTGCAGGCGGTGGGCGATCACGATCACCGTCTTGCCCGCGATCAAGCGCGACAGTGCACTGTGGACGGCTGTCTCGCTGTCCGGGTCGAGCGAGGCCGTCGCCTCGTCAAGCACGACGATCGGCGCTCGCGACAGGATCGCCCTCGCGATGGTGAGCCGCTGGCGCTCGCCGCCGGAAAGGCCGCCTCCGTCGCCGAGCACGGTGTTGTAGCCGTCCGGCAGCCTCTCGATGACATCGTGGATCTGCGCCGCCCGTGCGGCGGCGCGCACCTCGTCGTCAGTCGCGCCGGGGTTGCCGATGCGGAGGTTCTCGGTCACGGTGTCACGCAGCAGCATGACGTCCTGGAACACCAGCGACATCGACGACAGCAGCGTGGACGCCGCCATGTCCCGCACGTCCACGCCGCCGAGGCGGATGGCGCCGCCGGTGACGTCGTAGAAGCGCGGGATCAGGCTGGCCATCGTGGACTTTCCCGCGCCGGAGGGGCCCACCAGCGCGGTGATGGTTCCGGGCTCGCACACCGCGCTCACGTCGCGGACGGCGTCGGTGTGGCCGTCGTAGGAGAACGTGACGCGGTCCAGCTCGAGTCGGGAGCCCTCCGGGCTGAGTGGCCGGGACGGCTCGGGCAGTGGCTCCATCCCGAGCAGTGCCTCGATGTTCTGCGCGCAGACCCGGCCCTTGCGCAGTGTCTGCGTGCCGTGGATTGCCGGGTTGATCGACGTCGGCAGGCCGATCCCGACGACGAGAAACGGCAGCAGCTCGGTCATCGACAGCTGCCCGGCGTGCACGAGCGCCAATCCCGCAGCGCCGAGAATGCCGAGCAGGGCCATCTCCGAGGCCAGCAGGCGCGAGGCCGCCGTGCTGTAGCGGGTCTCGTCCGCCCACGCGGCCAGCGCCGCCGCCTGTTCGCGGACGGCCTCGCCGAAGCGCTCCAGCACACGTCCTCCGGTGCCGAACGCCTTGACCACGCCGATACCGTCGGCGTACTCGACACTCGCGGCGCTGATTCTCGACTCGGCCGCGAGGAGCCGGTTCATGTGCAGCGTCATCGACCGCATCGCGATCCGGTAGCTGATACCGAGCAGCGCGAGCGATCCCGCGGTCACCAGTGTCATCACCGGGTTCACGGAGGCGAGGTAGAACAGTCCGAGCGCGACCGCGGTGGTGGCGCCGACCAGTTCGCCCAGCGCGTGCGCGATGAGCTGGTGCATCTCCTCGAGGTCGTTGGTCATCCGTTTCTTGACCGAGGCCGAGCCGTTGGCGCGGAACCAGCCGAGGGGCAGCGAGCCGAGGTGGCGCACCATCCGCACGCGCAGATCGTGCAGGGTGCGAGCGTCGGCGTAGTGCCCGAGCCGCGAGCTGGCGAACACGAGCACCAGACGAAGGCCCGCGCCGGCGGCGCCCAGGGCCACCCAGCCCCAGATCGCGCTCGGGGAGTAGCCGCCCGCGAGGGCCAGCGTGGCGATCTCGGCGACGGCGACGTAGGGCACGAAACCGGCGGCGGTCGCCAGCGCGGAGAGCACGGCGCACCCCACCAGGTGGGCTCGCACGGGCGCAAGCAGCCGGGCGAGCGCGCCCGTGCGCGCCAGGCCCGCGGCCGCGGCCGACGGTCTCTCGGTCGCCGGCTCCGGTTTGGGGGTAGTGGGCCGGGAGTCGGTGATGGTCATGGTCCTCCGCGGGTTCGTGGTCGCAATGAGCGAGACTGACAGTCGACTGACCGTCAGTCAGTCACTGTATGAGGTAAGGCTGCCCTATGCAAGGCCGGGGCGGCGCGCGGCCGGCGCGCGGCTGTCCGGCCGCGGGTAGCCTGTGCCTCGGTCGAAGGGAGTGCGGTGACGCGAACGAAACCTGCCGAGCAGCGGCGCAGTGAGCTGCTCGACGCGGCGGAGGCCCTGCTGCAGCGCGATGGCGCCGACGCGTTCACCGTCGACGACGTCACCTCGGGCGCCGGTGTCGCCAAGGGCACGTTCTATCTGCACTTCAGCAACAAATCCGAGCTGCTTCAGGCACTGCGCGAACGCTTCGTGCGCCGCTTCGCCGACGCGCAGCTGGCCGCCGCGCGGCAGGCGAGCGGGGTCGAGAGCGTCGAGCGGTGGATGCGCGCGGGCGTCACCGAGTACCTGCGGGAGCTGAGCCTGCACGACCTGCTGTTCCACCCGACGAGCGGGATCGAGCGGGACGCGCCCAATGCCGCGGTGGACGCGCTGGCCGAGCTGCTCGGCCGGCTCGACCCACCCGTGCCCGATCCGCCGGTGACCGCGGTGATCCTCTACTCGGCCATGCACGGCGCCACGGACCACGTGGTCCATACGCCAGCGGACGAACAGCGCGTGCTCGACGGGCTCACCCGGCTCTGCCGCGCCCTGATTCCCGCGCGCTGACCGTCAACCGGTCTCAGGGGATGTCGCGCCGCAGGGAACTCACCGTGGCGAGCGCGGCGACGGTCACGGCGTAACCGAGGAGCACCGCGAGTCCGGCGAGCGGCGGCAGCAGCGTGGTCACCGTTCCGGTGTCGGCGGCGACGGCCTCGGTCAGGTAACCGAAGTCCGTCAGCGCCGCGCTCGCTCCACCGGGCAGATACGGGTACACGGCGTTGACGCCGGGGAGCACCAGCACGACGATCTCCCCGAGCGAGAAGTAGCCGAGCACCGCGCCCACCGCGGCGAGCTGGTGCCGCACGAGTGCGCCGATGCCCCCTCCGACCACCGAGTACACGACCATCGCGGTCGCGGCACCGAACAGCGTGGTGAGGACCTCCCCCGGCGGCGCGCCGAGCCGGGTACCCGCGACAGCGGTGGTGCCGTAGAGCGCCGCGAGCGTGCCCGCGGTAACCACCAGCGCGTACCCGGCGCCGACGATGGCGAGCGCGGCCAGCTTGGCGGCCAGCACCCGGCCCCGGCGGGGTTCGGCGAGCACCGTGTGGCCGAACGTCTGATGGCGGAACTCGCCCGTCACGGCGATCGCGCCGATGAGTGCCGGAACGAACAGGGTCGTGGTGGCGAGCCCGAGCATCATCCGCACGCCCTCGTGCGTGGTGAGCGCGGGCATCGGCGGATCGAAGTTCTCCGGCCCGATCACGGCGAACAGCGCGGTGAACCCGCAGCCGAGGACGAGCGCGGCGAGCAGCGACCAGTACCACAACCGGTTCGCGCGGAACCGGAACAGTTCGGCGGCGATCAGGCGCATCAGGCGGCTCCGTTCGTGAGGCTCAGGAAGACCTGCTCGAGCGACCGCGCCGGAGCGCCATCCTCACCGGCCGCGGCGAGCACCTCGCGCAGCGGACCCGCCGTGACGAGCCTGCCCTCGGCGATGATCACCACGTCGTCGGCCATGACCTCGAGCTCGGCGAGCACGTGACTCGACACCAGCACCGTGCGTCCCTCGGCGGCGAGCCGGGTGAGCAGGTCCCGTAGCCAGGCCAGGCCCTGGGGGTCGAGCCCGTTCGCCGGTTCGTCGAGTACGAGCACACCGGGATCGCCCAGCAGTGCGGTGGCCAGCGCGAGGCGCTGGCGCATCCCCGTCGACAGCGTTCGCACCCGGCGCGCCGCGAAGGTGGCGACGCCGGTCTGCTCGGCCGCCGCGTCCAGCTGCCGGACCGGGTGGCCACTCAGCCGCGCGTGCAGCCGCAGGTGGTCCAGACAGGTCATGGCGGGATGGGCCCGCATCGTGTCCAACACCGCGCCGACGGTGCGAGTCGGATGGTCGAGCTCGGCGTAGCGGCGTCCGCCGATCGTGGCCGATCCCGTGTCCGGGGAGACGAGTCCGAGCATGATCCGCATAGTGGTGGACTTCCCGGAACCGTTGGGGCCCAGGAAACCCGTGATCGCGCCCGGCCTCACGGTGAAGGAAAGCTCCTCCACAGCGCGGACGTGCCCGAATCGTTTGCTCACCCCATCGACGTCGATCCGCATGCGCGACCACCCCCTGCTTGTTCCAGTCTTGGTAATGTTACCAACCTTGGGAACAATCAGCAGGGCGGGGCCCACCATCGCGAGGCCGCTCCCGGAGCCGCGCGGCGGCGCAGGCGTGCTGGCTGAGCGGCTGAGCCGCGACGAGCCGCGAGGAACACCGCCGCGGGTCCCTTCCTGGCGGCTGCGGCGCTTCCGGCGCGACAGGCCCGCGGGGGCCGATGGTGCCACCGGCTCCCGTCGGCGAGTCCGGTCACGCCCGCCATGGTCACCCTCGCCGAACAGTCCCGATAGGACGGTCCAGCCAACGTGGCGGACCCGGCCGTCGCGGTCGGTGCGCGGACCGCCCCTCGACAGTGATCAGAGTGACGTGAAGTCCGGCTTTCGACCGTTGGAGAAGGCATCGATGGCCTCGGCGTGCGCGGGGCTGCGCATCGTGAGTGTCTCGTAGGCGATCGACGTGTCCAGGATCGAATGGGCGAGCTGCTTCAGGCCGACATTCACCGACACCTTGCTCCACCGGATGGCCTCCTGTGCCCCCGAAGCAAGGCGCGCGGCCAGTTCATCGACAGCCCGGTCCAAGTCCTCGGCCGGCACCGCGTGGTTCACGAGTCCCATGTCCGCGGCACGCGTTGCCGAGAGCTGGTCGCCGGTCAGCAGGAATTCCTTGGCTCGCGCGTATCCGACGAGCTGTGGCCAGATGATCGCTCCCCCGTCGCCGGCGACGACACCCGCGGATACGTGCGGATCGCCGATCCGGGCGTCATCAGCCATGTAGACGATGTCGCAGAACAGGGCCAACGTCGCACCGAGACCCAGCGCGTGACCGTTGACCTTCGCGATGATCGGCTTCTCCAGATCGAGCAGGGAGAAGATGATCCGCTTGGCCGATCCCATATCGAGGTAGTGTCCCGTGCGGCCCTGCTCCTCGGCGTCCGCGGCGAAGGCCTTCAGGTCGCCGCCCGCGCAGAAGGCGCGCCCCGCTCCGGTCAGGACGACCACGGACGTCTCGTCGTCAACGGCGACGTCGGTGAAGATGCGGCTCAGTTCCTCGTGGAGCTCGTGGTTGACCGCGTTGAACCGCTCCGGGCGGTTCAACGTCAGAGTCAGCACGGAACCAGCGCGACTGGCGAGGATGTTCTCGTACACGCTGTAGTCGATCACGGCCATTCATGGCTCCTTCGTTTCGCGGTCGGTGGCCCGTGCCGCCGTTGCGGCCGGACGGGCGCCCCCTACCGGTTTCACCGGCTCAGGATCGTCACCGTTGCCGCGGCGGCGTCGGGTCCGAGGTATCCCCCGGCGTTCTCGGCGAGACCCGCCTGGGGCTCACCAGCCTGCCGAGCCCCGGCTCGGCCACGGAGCTGGTCCGCCAGCTCGACGACCTGCGCGAGACCGGTGGCCCCGAGCGGATGTCCTCGGCTCTGCAGGCCTCCGCTCGGATTGACCGGGAGCTCCCCGCCGATCCGGGTCGCCCCGTCGCGTAGTTTTGCCACGGCCTCGCCGGGCGCACAAAGCCCGAGTTCCTCGAGCACGATCAGCTCCGCCGGCGCGGCCGCGTCATGGCACTCGACGAGGTCGATGTCCTCGGGGCCGACCCCGGCTTGCTCGAACGCACGGAGCGCGGCGGCGGGGAGCAGTTCTCCAAGCACTCCACGGCGCCCGGCCCCCACCACCACAGCGCGCAGGCGAACACCATCTGCGCCCCAACGGCGGGCCAGTTCCGGTACGGCCACAAGCACCGCGGCCGCCCCATCGCTCATGGGCGCGCACATCGGAACGGTGAGCGGGCCGCTGACCCGCCGTGCCGACAGCACCTCATCGACCGTGAGCTGCCTGCTGTACTGAGCCTTCGGATTGCGTGAGCCATGCTCACTGTTCTTGACCGCCACCCTCGCAAAGTCCTCGAGGCTGGCTCCGGCCTGTTCCATGTAACGAGTCGCCGCACGGGCGTAGAAGTCCATGAACACCGACCCACCACCGGTCGCTCCGAGCTCGGCGAGCACTTCCGGGAGTCGTTCCTGGTCGAGAACGGAGGTCAGCGCGGCGAGGGCCTGGGCCTTGTCGTCGGTATGAAGCTTCTCCACTCCGACGGCGAGCGCGGCATCCACCTGACCGGAGGCGACCGACAGCCATGCCTGGTGCAGCGCGGTCGATCCCGACGCACAGGCGTTCTCCACGTTGACGAGCGGGATGCCGGCCACCGCGGTACGGGACAGGGCGTGCTGACCTCGCACGGACTCCTGTCCCTGGAGCAGTCCGGAAAGGACATTGGCGTAGTAGACCATCCCCAGCCCGTCCGTGGCCTCGCCGTGGAGGCCGGCGTCCTCGAGCGCCGAACCGACGGCCTCGGCGGCCAGCCCGGAGAGGGATCTGTCCGGCTGCTTGCCGAAGGCGGTCATCCCCACCCCGGCCACGACAACGTCCCGCACGGTCATCCCTCTCTCCAGTGCCAATCCTAACTAACTGACTAGTATAGTGATGATAACCGGGAACGGAAGAGTCCGGTCCGTGGTCGTGCCACGAGCCAGTGATGCGACGCGGGTGGGCTAGGCTTCGCGCGAGGAGGCGGGATGGCACGGAAGCGCGCCACGAGCGTGCAACAACTGGTCGACGCGGCTGCGCGGGTCTTCGAGCGCAAGGGCTTCGTCGAAGCGACGATCAGTGACATCGCGGCCGAGGCCGGCGTCAGCAAGCCGACCGTCTACCAGTACGTAACGTCCAAGCGATGGCTGCTCGAGACCATCGTCGAGCAGATCATCTACCCACTGCGGAACAGCATCGAGGAGATCGTCGCAAGCGACCTCCCGGCACGGGAGAAGCTGATGCGTTACCTGCAGGTGCAGGTGAACTCCGCGATCCGCTACCGCACCTACTACGCGGTGCTCCACGCCGACCAGCACCAGCTCTCACCGAAGGCGCTACGCAACTACAACTCGTGGGCTCGCGAGGTGAACCACACCGCGACCGGCCTGTTCAAGCTGTGCGCCGAGGAGGGCGTCGTCCGCGCGGATCTCGACGTGATGACGGTGGTCAACCTGATCAACGGGATGATGCTGTCGATCTCGCGCTGGTACGACAGCAAGGGACGCTTGAGCCCAGACGAGCTGCTCGAGCATGCGGCACAGTTGCTCTCGGGCTACATCCTCCCTCCCGCTGCCGACTGAATCGATCTCCGCGTTCCGGGCCTCACCACCAGGTTGACCGGTTCCGCCCCGGCGACGGGGGCCGAGACCGCGGCTGGCCGTTGACGCCCGTACGGCACCGCCATAGCATCCGTGAATCAAGCCTAACCAGATAGGCAAGTTTTGGACCCTCTGGCCCGCTTGCCGACCAGATCCACGGAGGCCGCCATGAGTCCCTCGGGCACATCGCTCAGCCGCGTTCAGATCGCCGTATTCACGCTCTTGCTCGGATGGGCCGCCGCGGCCTTCATCCCCGCTGTCGGAAACGTGCAGCCAGCCGGAGTGAGTCTGACCGCATGGCTGCTCGCTGCCTACATGTTCTGTGTCCCGGTCGTGTCGCTCCTGACGACTGACGCGCAAGACGACTGAGTACGCGCCAAGCGCGACACCACGTTCCACGGGGGTTACAAGCAAGGAGATTCGCAATGACGCTGATCATGGTGCTCGGTTACTTCGTGGTCACGGTACTGCTCGGCTGGCTTGCCAAACGGCGCGTGCGACAGTCGACGGACCAGTTCTTCATCGCCGGACGCGCGGTGGGAACGTTCACGAACTCCTGGGCATTCCTCGCCACGCTCGCGAGTGGTGGCACGATCATGGCCGCGGTGGGAATGACGCTGTTCCTCGGCCTGCCGTACACGGTGAGCCTCGCCGCGGGCGCAACCTTGGGATTCGCCGTGGCAGCCTTGCTGGTGGCCCGGCCGCTACGCCGGGTGGGAAACTACACCGTTCCCGACTTCTTCAACGAACGCTTCAACAATCCGCTGATCAGGGTGGCCGCCCCCGTCATCATCGTCATCGCGAGCGCGGCATACATGGTCGCCCAGCTCACCGGATCCGGGATCATCGCGAACGCCATCCTCGGCTGGGACTACAAGCTGGGAGTGCTGGTCACCGGCCTCATCTTCGTCCTCTACACCTCCTTGGGCGGCTTTCTCTCCGTCACCTGGAACGACGTGCTGCAAGGCGTCCTGATGGTCGTGATGGTGGCGACCTTCGCGGTGGTGGCCTACTTCTCGGTGCCGAGCTTCGGCGACGTCTATGCACGAACCATCGACGAATTTCCGTCGTACGGCGCGGTGGGCGGCGCGCTGTCGAACTGGTCCTACATCGGTGGGTTCGTGACCTCGGCGACCAGTATCTGCGTGCTCCCGCACGTCATCATGCGGGTCTACTCGGCACGCAGCACGCGATCGGCTCGACTTTCGTTGAACTACGCGATGATTTTGTACGGCGTGATCGTGCTGTCGGTGGCGTTCGTGCTCACCCCCGTAGCGGCCACCCTGCCGAACATCGCGGAGCTGAAGCCGGATGCGGTCTTCTTCGCGCTTTCCGCGTCGGTGCTGTCCCCGGCGTTGCAGGGACTCATGGCAGCCGCCGTCCTGGCGGCGGTCATGTCGACCACCGCCGGGCTCCTGATGGCGTGCAACTCCGCGATCGGCAACGACCTCTACGCGCGGGTGATCAACCCACGGGCCTCGTCGAAGCAGGTCGTCCGGGTGTCCACCGTCTCGACCTGGGCGGTCGGCATCATCGCCATCCTGTTCGCGTTGAATCCGCCCGAGTTCCTGGTGGTGCTGTACGTGGCCGCCGTCGGTTTCCTGGCTTCGGCGTTCTTCGCGCCGATGATCCTCGGCATCTGGTGGCCTCGATGCACTTCCATCGGCGCGGCGGCCGGCATGGTCGCCGGGGCCGGCGCGTTCCTGGCGTGCTATCTCGGCCTCGATCTGCCGAACTCCTCCGAGGTTCTCATCGGCATCCCGGTCTCGATCGCTGTCACGGTGCTCGCCAGTCTCACTGGTCGACCTTCGGCCCGAGAGCAGGCAGTGGTGGCCAGGGTCCGCGGTACCGCCACGGCTGCCCCGCGCGGTGGCGACCACTGAGCCGACGCCGGTAACCGCCGCGACGTCGGCAAGAGACGCCGGATGGGGTGGGCTTCGTCGAAGGCCCACCCCATCCGGATGCTCGGCCGGCTCGCCGTGACGCGGACCCCGCCGTACGGGCAGTTGATCCCACAGGCTCACCGCCGAACCGCAGGCGTCGTGGTCCGTGCACAAAAGACTCCCCGCGCGAAACGCCGCGCGGGGAGTCGGTCATGAGGGCCGAGACCTATTGCGCCGCCAGCCGGGTAGCGGCGTCGAGCCGGATGCACTCGCCGTT
Organism: Prauserella endophytica; assembly: GCF_005146945.1. Classification (GTDB taxonomy): domain Bacteria; phylum Actinomycetota; class Actinomycetes; order Mycobacteriales; family Pseudonocardiaceae; genus Prauserella_A; species Prauserella_A endophytica. The sequence continues at coordinate 55,389 of NZ_SWMS01000029.1, read as the reverse complement.
GAGGTAACCGTTCTCGGCGATGTTGCGCACCAGCTGCGCGAACTCAGCGGGCCGGCCCAGCCGACGGGGCTCGGTGATCATCCGGAGCAAGCCGTCCTGGACCGGCGCCGGCAACCCTGCCGCCATCGGCGTCTCGAACAGTCCCGGGGCGATCGCGTTGACCCGGATCCCATGGCCGGCGAGGTCACGGGCTGCAGGCAGGGTGAGACCGATGACGCCGGCCTTGCTCGCCGCGTACGCCGCCTGTCCCGACTGCCCTTCGTACGCCGCGCCGGACGAGGTGTTCACCACCACGCCCCGCTCGCCGTTCTCCGGTTCGTTGCGGAGCATGGCGGCGACGGCGAGCCGCATCACGTTGAAGGTGCCGCTCAAGTTGGTCCTGATCACTCGGTCGAAGTCTTCGAAGGCCGCCGGGTGGCCGCCGCGGGAGACGATCTTCGCGGCACCGACGATGCCCGCGGTGTTGACGTTCAGGTGGATGGCGCCCAACTGGCGCAACACCTCGTCGACGGCCCGCTCCACATCGTCCGGATCCGTGACGTCCACGGCCAGGGCGAGTCCGCCACCGATGTCGCGGACGGTCTCCTTGGCCTGTGCCTCATCCCGGTCCAGCACGGCGATCGTGACGCCATGCTCGGCGAGGTCCGCGCAGACCGCACGCCCCAGGCCCGAAGCGCCGCCGGCGACGAGCGCCACTTTGTTCGTGAGTTTCATGGAGCCTCCTCAGTCGTCATCGGCCGTTCAGCGGCCACTGAACCTCGGGGCGCGTCGTTCCACGAACGCTCGCAGTCCCTCGTCGAAGTCCCCGCTGCCGGCCGCATACCGCTCGCACTCAGCGAGCTCGAGTGCGAGAGCCTGCTCCAGCGGCTGATCCAGCCCCTGCTCCACCACCCGCTTCATCGCGGCGAGGCCGGCGGCGCTGTGGGTGGCGAGCTGTTCGGCCAGCTCCTGCACCCGCGCGCGCAGCTCGTTCGCGGGCACGACCTCGTTGACCACGCCGCAGTCGCGCATGCGCACCGCGTCCCAGGACGCAGCGGTGAACAGCAAGTACTTGGCCCGGTTGCTGCCGAGCTTGCGCGGCAGCCGGATCGCGCCGCCCCCGCCAGGAAACATCCCGTACCTGGCGTGGCCATCGCCGATCGCGGCGTCCTCCGAGGCCAGCACGAGGTCGCAGGCGAGCATCAGCTCGAAACCGCCGGCGACGACGTTGCCGTGTACCGCGGCGAGCACCGGCAGCGGGTGACGGGTGATCGCGGTACAGAGCTCGGAGACGGAGCGCAGAAACCCGGACAGCTGCCGCGCTCCGGCCCCGTCCGGGTCCCGGGCCAGCACCATCTTCAGGTCGGCCCCCGCGCAGAACGAAGGGCCGTTCCCGGCCAGGATCACCACACGGGCATTCCGGTCGGCCTCAGCCTGCCGCAGCCCGTCCGCGATCCCGGCGACCACGTCGGCCGACAGAGCGTTGTGGGCGGCAGGACGGTTGAGCGTAATCCACGCCGCCGGGCCACGGAGTTCGTAGAGAACGGGTGGCTCGGCGTTGTCGGATTTGGACTCGGACACGATGTAGCGCGCTCCTCACTCCCCCGACAACACCGCGCCGTCGGAGGATCAATCGGATGGTTCTGGTAGAGATCAGGCCCGCCCCAGTCCGTCGGCGGCCGCGAGAAAACGTTCCCGCACCTCGCGGCGCAGCACCTTCCCGATCGGGGTCTTGGGCAACGCGTCGGCGAACCGGACAGCCGTGACCTTCTTGTACGAGCCGACCCGTTGCCGGGTCCACTCGATCAGCTCCTGCTCGGTCACCTCACTGCCCTCGCGGACCACGACCACCGCGTGCGGGGTCTCGCCCCACTTCGGATGGGGGACGCCGACAACGGCGGCCTCCTGTACGGCGGGGTGGGCGGCCAGCGCGTTCTCGAGCTCGGCGGGCCAGATGTTGAACCCTCCGGAAATGATCAGGTCTTCCTTGCGGTCGGCGAGATAGAGAAAGCCGTCCTCACTCAGGTATCCCATGTCCTTCGTCCGGACCCCGCCGTCGGGGGTGAACCGGGCCGCGGTCCCGGCCTCGTCTTTCCAGATGCCCGACATCGTGCACGGTGCGTGTGCGACGATCTCTCCGACCTGGCCGGGCGGGAGGACGTCGCCGTTCTCGTCCTCGATCCGCACGCACGCGTTCGGACTCGGCCGGCCCGCCGAGGAGAGCCGGTTCCGGTCCGACGGGCCGTCCACCCGGTGGTGCCGGGGCGTGAGCACCGCGATCGGGACGACCTCGCTCTGGCCGTAGAGCTGATACATGATGTTGCCCCACAGGCCGAGCGCCTTGACGAGCGTTGTCTCCGATATCGGAGCCGCGCCGTACATGACCGCTCGCAGACTGGAGAGGTCCTTCGTCCCCGCCGCGGGATGGTCGGTGATCATCTGGATCATCGTGGGCACCACCAGGGTGGTGGTGACCCTTTCCCGCTCCACGAGTTCGAGGAAGGATCCCGGGTCGAAGCCCGGCATGACGATCGTGGTCGACCCCGCGGCCAGCAACGGATAGATGAACATGCCCGCAGCGTGCGTGAGTGGCCCCGCGGCGAGATAGCGATCCTCCTCGTCGAAACTGGGCAGCACCATCGCGAACTCGTTGCCCATGCCCATGGTCGCGCGGACCGAGATCACGATTCCCTTGGGCAGCCCCGTGGTACCCGCGGAAAACCGGATGACGTGCGGATCATCGTCGCCCAGCCGCACGTCAGGTTGCTCGGGGGACGCCGCCGCGAGCACGTCGTCGTACCGGCTGGCTCCGGGTGCTACGTCGGCATCGCCGAGCACGATCACGTGGCGCAGTCCGGTGATCTCCTCGAGCTGGCCTGCCATCCGTTGGTAGTGGCCTGACTGGATGATGAGGGCCTTGGCGCCGGTGTGCTCGATCAGGTACCGATGGCGCTCGGGCGCGTCGTGGGCGTGCAGCGAGCAGCGAACGAAACCTCCGATCGCCGTCCCGACGATCTGCTCCAGCGATTCGAGGCAGTTGTCGCCGAGCAGGGCGACCCGGTCGCCCCGCTCGAGACCACGGTCGGCCAGCGCGTTCGCCAGTCGGCTCGCTCGTTCGCCCAGCTCGGCATAGGTCAGGGTCCGTTCCTCGCATTTGACCGCGATCCGATCGCGGTAGTCCTGCGAGACCCTGCGCAGAAGTCGTGCGGGATCCATGCCTTCTCTCCCTAGTTGTCGCCGCCGACCGGCACATCGACCGTGGTCGCCACCAGCGAGGCGGTCCCGGTCAGCCCCTGGGCGGCCTCGAAGAAGCCCTCGGCGACAGCGAGGAGCAGTTCGGTGCCGTCGGCACCGCCGAGGGCGCACGAATAGAGGTTGGCGCCGCCCGGTGCCGCGATCTCGTCGGTGATCCGGCCGTCCGGCGAGACCCGCACGCATCGCCGCCCCGCGGCGTCGGCCACCCACACGTGGTCGTCGCGGTCGATGGTCAACCCGTCCGGAGCCAGTTCGAGCGCACCGAGCATCTCGGCGGCGCCGCCCGGCTCGGGCGTGTCACCGAACTGCGCCAGGGTGCGCCGGTCGGTGAGCGATCCGTCGTTCTCGATGGTGAAAGCGGTGAGCCTGCCCGCGAAGGTCTCGGCCACGACCAGCGTGCGCCCGTCAGCGGTGACCACGATGCCGTTGGGACACCAGAGGTCGGACGCCGCGACCCGCGCGGTGCCGTCGGGGTCCGCACACAGCAGGTCGCCGGGCACAGGGTCGGCGCCATCGACGATGGCGAAGCCGATGCTGCCCACCCACGCCCGTCCGGCCCCGTCCACGCACATGTCGTTGATCCAGTGCTCCGAAAGCCCGGAGAAGTCGGCGTGCTGGGTCACCTCCCCGTCCGGGGCACGCCGCAGCAACCGTCGGTCCCTCATCGAGACCACAAGCATCGAATCGTCGGGGAGCCAGCCGAGCCCGGAGCACAACGCGTCGACGCACATGATCTCGGACGACTGCCCGTCCCGATCCAGGCTGAGCACAGCGCCGCGGAACGCGTCCGACGCGTACCAACTGCCGTTGTGCCAGCGAACGCCCTCGAAATAGTCGCCGCCCGTGGCCAGCGTGCGGAATTCCGTACCCACGTTCTTGCCCTTTCGGTCGGGACGGCGCGATGGGCGGCGTCGCAGTACCACCTGCCCGCACCCCGGTCGCGCCTCGTACTCACAGGCCGTACGACCTGCCGATGATCTCGCGCTGGATCTCGCTCGTACCGGCGTACACCGTGCCCGCCACCGACTCCCGGAGGTGGCGTTCCATGTCGTGTTCCTTGGTGTAGCCGGCACCGCCCAGCAACTGCATGCCCTCGATGGCCAGCCGCTTGGCGGTCTCGGTGACCTTGAGCTTCACCATCGATGCCTCGCGAGGCACCTGGCGGTTCGGATCTTCATCCAATTTGGACGCGAGATCGTAGACGAGCAGGCGACAGCACTCCAACTCGGTGGCGAGATCGGCCATCCGGTGCCGGATCGCCTGGAAGCTCCCGATCGGCCTGCCGAACTGTTCTCGCTGGCGCACGTATTCCAGTGCGTCGTCGAACGTGCGTCGCGCACGACCGAGGAACATCGTCCCGCACATGAGGCGGTCGGTGTTGAGGCAGCTCATCATCTGCCTCCACGCCCCGCCGACCTCGCCGATGACGCGATCGGCAGGCACCACCACATCGGTGAAGTAGACGTCGTTGACCTCGTCGCCGCCCAGGGTGGGGATCGGCCGCACCGTCACGCCCGGAGCGTCGGCGGGCACGTCGAGCATGGTGATGCCGCTGTGCTGATCCTCGCCCTGGCCGGTGCGGCACAGCACGAAGATCCGCGAAGCGAGGTGCGCACACGAGATCCAGGTCTTCTGCCCGTTGATGACGTAGTTTCCGCCACGCAACTCGGCCCTGCAACGGAGTGATGCCGCGTCGGACCCGGTGTCGGGTTCACTGATCGCGGTCGCGAGCAGCTCACCGCGGCACACCGACGTGAGAACGTCCTGCTTCTGCGACTCGGTTCCGAACCGCTCGACGACGGAGGCGCTCACCAAAGCGACCGCCAATCCGTACAGCGGCGCCTGGCCGTACGCCAACTCCTCTACCAGGTGACACGCATCGGTGGCGCTTCCGCCGCCACCCCCATACGCCTCGGGCAGGGCACAACCCACCCAGCCGAGGTCGGCCACCTCCTGATGCAGCGGTTGGCTGTGGGTCAGCCGGCCGCCGTCCGTCAGCGCCAGCCGCTGCTCCCGGGTGCCGCATTTGCGTTTGGTGAACTCCCGCAGGGCGGCGACGAACTCCTGCCGCCCCGCGTCAGCGGCTGTGACTGTCTCCATGCTCGATCCTCTCGTGCAGGTACGGGCCTTCGTCGCCCACGTGCTCACGGGCCGCCACGACACCTACGCGGTGCCGCCGTTGTCGATTCGGTAAAGCAGGCCCGATGTGAACGAGGACTCGTCACTGACGAGGTGGACGGCAACGGCCGCGACCTCTTCCGCGGTTCCCCATCGACCCTGCCTGGTGGCGAAGTACTGGTCGACGCTCATGCCGAGCCCGCGTGCCAGGACGTCCGAGCCTTGCGCTGCCGCGGCGGTCTGAATCAATCCGGGGACGATGGCGTTCACCCGGATTCCGTCCTCGCGGAGCTCGACCGCGGCCGTGCAGGTCATCGCTTCCACGCCGGCCTTGGCAGCCGAGTACGCGGCCATCCCAGGCATCGCCCGGCCGGCGGCAATCGAGGAAAGGTTGAGAATGGCTCCTCCGCCTCGCCGGATCGCGCGCGCGGCGTGCTTGATGCCGTGAAAGGTGCCATCGAGGTTGACCTGAACGACCCGCCGCCACTGCGTCTCGTCCAGCTCGATGATCTTCGAGCCGACGCCGAAGCCGGCGTTGTTGACCATGACATCCAGCCCGCCGAGCTCCGCCACGGTTGAGTCGATGGCCTCGGCCACCTCAGAGCTGCTGGTGACATCGCACGGGACGAACCGACACCTGGGCCCCAGCCGTTCGGCCAGCGCCTTGCCCTCCACCTCCTCGACGTCCGCGATGGTCACCGCGGCGCCCTCGGCGACGAACCTGGCGACGATCGCCGCTCCGATGCCGTGTGCCCCGCCCGTCACCACGGCGACCTTGCCCGTCAGTCGACCGGTCATGAGCGTGCCCGGATGATCGGCCGATACTCCGGCTTGCCCTTCTCCCCCGCGTAGACGTCGTGCACCACGAAGGAGTTCGGGTTGCCGAGGAAGAGGGAGTGGTTGGTCACCAGGACGCGGTCATCCAGGAACGCCACCGAGGCCGGGTCGTCGAAGGGAACTTCCTGGAGCTGGTTCTCCAAGAGGTTGGCCGGGTTGCGGCCGATCTCCCGGCCCTGCGGGGAAACCACGACAACCGACTTCGCGAGCGCCATGGCGATGTAGATGTTGCCCGACTCCGCGATGGCGAAGCCGTCGATGCCGTCCAGCGGCTTGCTCTGCCAGAAGGTCTCGAGTGCTCCCGGACTGCCGTCCGGCCGGATGTCGAGGGTGTAGAGCTTGCTGGTGTCGACCCGCGGCAGGGGCCCGTCGAAGGGTCCGGTGAGAGTCTGGGCGAACATCAGCGTGTCCTCGTCCACGAACGCGATGCCGTTCGCGCCGAGAACGCTTTCGATGCGCGGATCGGAGAACCAGACCTCGGCCTTGCCGCCGCCCGGCGGAACGCGCCAGATCAGGGCCTGACCGACATCGGTGACGTAGAGCGAGCCGTCCGGGCCGAAGGTCAGCCCATCAGGCACCACACACTGGGTGACCAGCACCAGGGCGGGAAGCGACACGCAAAGATCCTTCACCTGATGGAACGTCGCGTAGTCCCGCTGTTCGCCGGTCCTGGGATCGAGTGCGATGACCCGCTGCGGGTACCGATCGAGTGCGTAGACGATGCCGTCGCCGTCCTGAGCGAGACCGACGATCCCGGCGCCACGATTCGGGTCCTGGCCTTCGATCACATACTCTCGGGTCAGGTGCCCGCCCGGGTCATAGGCGAAGATCTTGGAAGGCCCCTTGGGAATCTCGGTGATGTGCTGCTGGGTGCCCACATAGACGGTACCGTCGTCGGCCACCGTGATGCCCTCTGGGTGACCCGGATCCGGAACTTCGGCGAATACCCTTATGTCAAGCCATTCGCGTTCAGTGGCACCCGTTTCGGCCCCAGCGACGGCTCCGGTCGCGCCTCCCCACAGGGCAACGGTGGCGGCCATCGCGGTCGCCAGCAAAACCGCCGATCGCCGCCTCCGCCCGTTCACAGAACACATCGTTGTGCCTTCCTCGTCCTGGTTGTCCACAATAAATTTCCTTACTGGTTAGTCAAGATAATAGCATCGGACCCGAAGGCGTCAACACCGGCCACCACCAGGGCTCACAGCCGCGCAGCGCCGTCTTCGCGTGCTCCGAGCTCAGCCCACCGGGGCCGGCAATCGACCTGGACCGCGGGACAGACCAGCTCTGGGTCACCGACATCACCGAGCATCCGGCCACCGACTCCGCGGCAACGAGCCGACCTGGCCACCTCCGCACTCGGGATGGCCATCGAATCCCGCGGCACCGCCGACCAGGTCCCCGGCGGTATCATCTACGGCGACCACGGCACCCAGTTCACGTCCTGGACCTTCACCGAACGCGCCCCTCGCGCCGGCCGGCTGCCATCATCGGACACCGTCGGCGATCCGTACGACACGCCCTGGCCGAAGCATTCTTGCCCTGCATGCAGACCGAGCTACTCGATCGGCAACGCTGGCCGACCCGCGTCGAACTCGCCAACGCGATCTTCGATTACATCGAAGGGTTCTACAACCGCCACCGCCGACACTCCGCACGGGACCGGATGAGCGTGCGAACGTCGCGCCGCCGGCGCGTTCGTGGGACTGAACAACGTGGCGGCCCACGTGGCTCCTGCGACACTTGGCATCGTCTCGGCGGGGAAACGGGCGAGGACGGGTAAGGGTCGACGTCCCCTTGTGACGGTGGTGTGTGCGTGCGTCAGCTCCACCGTGATCGCTTGCGGCAAGCGATTTCCCCTCGTGCCGGGCGCGACCTGCGCTCGGAAGGATCACACCCGGTCACGAAGCGGGCAGGACCAGCACCGTCCAGCTCACGACGGGCGCGATCACGACCAGCGACATCCCCCAAACCATGAGCCCGCCGAAGACCTTGTCCCGCTGGTCGGCAGGCGCGTTGGCCACAGCGAGAGCGCCCATGGTCGACAATGGGCTGCAGTCGACCACGGAACTGGAGACGCACAGCGCCACCACGACAGCCAGGACTCCGATGTCGCCGTTGAGCAGGAACGGTGTCGCCAACGGGATGACCGCGCCCAGCAGCGCGGTCGTCGAGGCGAAAGCCGACACGACAGCACCGATGAGCAGCAGCACGAACGCGGCGAGCAGCGGCACCCCGATGCCGGCTATTCCACGACCGAGCCAGTCGATGGTGCCCTGCTCCTCGAGCATGGCGACATAGGTCATGATCCCGCCGATGAGCAGCACAGTGGACCACGCCACCTGTTCGACCGCGGTCCTCGCCGTGGCCGGGAACACGAGCGTCAGCACCACGGCGATCGTCAGCGCGACCATTCCCACGTGGAGATCGAAGACGAGTGTCGCGACCACGAGCACGAGCAAAGCCGCGAGCGTGGACGCCCGCTCGAGTGTCAGTCGAGAAGCCTGGGCGATGTCGATCGGAGCGGGTGCACTCGTCGCGACACCGCGCGCTCCTGGCCGGCGTGGCGTCGACGGCCCGCTGGGAGGCTCCCCTGCCGCCGCCGACGCGGGAAGCGGCTCGGAATCGGTCTCGTCCCGGCGGCCGATCAGGTCCCGTCCGCCCAGCGTCAGGAATGCGATCACACCGAGGAGCGCGGTTGCGCCGAAGGTGCCCAAATAGAGCAGTCCCGGGTTGCTGGGCAGTCCTGCCGCGTCGGTTACGCCGTGGACGATCACTCCGTAGATCGCGATCGGCGAGAACCCTCCAGCGGTCGTGCCCTGGATGACCATCATGCTCATCAGCAAGGGCCGGATGCGGTACTGCTGGGCGAAGCGCAATGCCACCGGGATCGTGATGGCGCAGGCCGCGGGTGCCGCGGCGCCGATCGACGTGATGGCGGCGGGGATGAGGAACATCGCCAGCGGCACCAAGCTGATCCGCCCGCCGACAGCCCGGACAGCGGCATGCACGAGCCAGTCGACCGTGCCGTTGTTCTTGGCGAGCGCGAACAGATATGTCACGCCGACGAGGATGACGAACATGCTGCCGGGAAATCCGGACAGCACATCGTCGGCCGGGACACCGTAGGCCAGGCCACCGATGACGAACGCGGCAACGAGGGCAAGCGCACCCATGTTCACGGATGTCACGGTCGCGACGAGAAAGACGCCTCCCAGTGCGAGAAGCGCGATGACTTGAGCGGACACGGATTCCTCGATTCGTCATTGAAGCGAACGGAATGGCAGTGCATCGGTCCGACGACGGTTCTGCTCAGCCGGAGGGCCTCGTCGCACGCAAGTCGGCGAGGATCTCCTCGGTGTGCTCCCCCAGGCCCGGAATCGCCGAAGCCGGGTCGCTCACGCCGTCGAGATTGAACGGTGACCGCAGTGCGCGGACTGGCCCGTTCGGCGAGTCCACCTCGAACCAGCGAGCCCGGGCGGCATGCTGCGGATGCTCCGCCAGCCGCTTGAGGTCATTGACCGCTCCGGTGGGGATGCCCGCTGCCCGCAAGCTTTCCTGGGCATCCTCCTCGGTCAGCGCACGGAAATGACGTTGGATGATCGGCTCGAGTTCCGCTCGGTTGCGTACCCTCGCCTCGTTCGTCGTGAACCGCGGATCGTCGATGAGCTCCGGTGACCGCAGGACCTGCTCGCACAGCCTTCGCCATTGCTGCTGTGTCTGGACGGCGAAGTTGACGAACGCATCGGAGCCAACGCGGTACACGCCGTAGGGCACCATCATGTTGTGCCGGGCGCCCGCGCGCGGAGGCTGCCGCCCCGCGTACAGCTGGTGGTAGGTGGGAGCCATCATCCATTCACTCAGACAGTCGAGCATCGAGATGTCGATGAAGGCGCCCTCACCGGTTTCGCCGCGCCGAAGAACGGCCGCGAGCACAGCCGACAACGCGTACACGGCAGCACACATGTCGGCGACGGAGACACCCACCTTCGCAGGCTCGTCGGGCGAACCGGTCACCGACATCAGGCCTGCCTCGCCCTGAATCAGCAAATCGAAAGCCTTGCGGTCACGATAGGGACCATCCACGCCGTAGCCGGAGATCGCGCAGTTGATGAGCCGCGGATACCGAGAGCGGACCACCTCACGGCCGTAGCCGAGCCGGTCCACCGCGCCAGGCCCGAGGTTGTGCACGAAGACATCGGCCGCGGACAGCAGGTTCCCGAGCGTGCGTCTGCCCGCATCCGTCTTCAGATCTAGCGCGACACTGCGCTTTCCCCGGTTGGCCCAGACGAAGTAGGCCGACTGTCCCGCCACCACCGTGTCGTAGCCGCGGGCGAGATCACCGCCGTCGGGCCGCTCCACCTTGATCACATCGGCACCAAGATCGGCCAGGTGCCGGGAACACAACGGGGCAGCGACGGCATGCTCCAGTGAGACCACCCGCAAACCGGTGAGAGGCCCGGCGGACACGGAGCTGTCGTCGTCCCTTGGGCCGGACGAGGTGGATCTATCGAACATGACTGGCCTGCCCTTCGGTTCGGGGAGATTCGGCCGTGCCCGGCCGCGGGGACTGGCGACCGGCGTGGTGATGCCATCAGGTTAGGGAGCAGGCAGGCGTGACTCTTCGTTACATCGCACGATCTTCGGTCGCGGTCGTCGGAGCTTTCGACGACGGCGACCGCCGAGCCCGCCTCAGGCTGGCGTCATCGTGTGGCTGGCCAGAAACGCCAGGACGGCGGCGCTGGCCTCCTGGCGGCGCTCCAGGAAGTAGGCGTGGCGAGCTCCGCCGAACAACCGCAGCTGCGCACCGGGGATGCGCTCGGCAAGCCGGACGCCGTTGCCGGGCGGTGTCAGGCGATCCGCGGTTCCGTGTAGCACCAGGGTGGGCCTGCCGATGGTGGGCAGTGCGGCCCACGCGTCGTGCGCAGCGCTGGCGCGACGGTGCGCACGACGCGCGTGGTCGCTCATCGATGCGTCGCCGAGCAGGTTCAGCGGGCCGGTGTGCGACCACCGCCGGTGTGGGCCGACCATCAGATCGGTCAACGCCTCGCGCCTCGTGCCGGTATCCGTGTTCAGGGCCCGGATGACGTCGGGGTCCGTGGGCACCGTGCCGTCACCACCTCCGCTGGTGCAGCCCAGTACGAGCGCGCCGACACGGTGGGGGTGATCCAGCGCGAGCCATTGCGCGACCCGCCCGCCCATCGACGTTCCATACACGTGCGCGCGCGTCACTCCGAGCTCGTCGAGGACCGCGATCACGTCCCGCGCGAACCGGCGGGTGCTCCACTCCGCGCCCTTCGGACCGTCGCTGCTACCGGTACCGAGGTAGTCGAAAGTGATCGTCGTGTACGACGACGCGAAGTCGGCTCGCACTGGATCCCACCATCGACGGGAGTTCGCCTGGCCCGCGAGCAGTACAAGCGGCTCCCCCGTTCCTCGGGCCTCGAACCCGATGCGGGCGCCGTCCTGGGCTGTCGCGTGCCGACCGCTCCCTGACCTGTCAGTGCGCACTGTACAAAGCTCCTCTCCTCGATCAACGACGGATGCGATGTTCGTCGAGGAGCTCCGCGAGATGCCGTCCGGCGCGGCTGGGCGATCACCGTCGCTGCTGGTCAGATCCGGTGCTTGCCGTCCCTCACGAGCGGCGAGCAGCTCGGCCGGCGTGTGGACGGCTGCCGCGACGGAGGCGTCCACCTCGCGCACCCCTGCGGCGCGCGGTGCCGCAGCAGGGTCGTGCGGGGCGGGGAAAGGAGATGTCGACACGGTTCGCCTGGCACCGGCCCAACGCGGCGCTCGAACGACGAATCCCGCGCGGCCAAGGGCGGAAGTGCCCCTGCCGCGGGAGGCGGATCAGCCGTTGGTGAGGGCCACGACCTCGCTCGCGAGGTGTGTGAAGTCGTCCACGACCAGGGTCGGCGGGTAGTACTCGTTGCCGAACGGACGCTTCCGGCGGTCGACGAACGCCGTGTGCATCCCGGCGGCCTTCGCACCGACGCAGTCGAACGCGTGGTTGGCCACGAACAACACCTCGGACGGGTCCAGGGCGACGGCCTTGGCGCCGGTCGCGTAGGTGTTGAAGTGCGGCTTGAACGCGCCGGCCTCCTCAACCGATACCACCCGGGTCCACAGGTGCCCGGTGCCGGAGAACTTCACCCCGGCCTCGAGCATGTCCGGATCGCCATTGGACAGGATGACGAGTTCGAACCCTGCGTTCCTCAGCTTCGTCAGTGCCTCGATGACGTCCGGGAAGGGCTCGAGCCGCTCGATCTCCGAGACCAGGGAACGGACCTCGTCCATGGTGTGCGGGATACCCGCGCGAGTCAGCGTGTAGTCCACAGCCTGCCGGCCGATCTCCCGGTAGGGAATGTGCTCGCGCCCGAGCAGGCCGTCGATCATCGAGTTCTCGAAGTGCGTCCGGCGCCACCATGTCACGACCCGCGTCGCTGGCTGCGCGGTGTAGTTCTTCGACTCCAGATAGGGGGTGATCGCCTTGGTCAGGCTGCCCTGCATGTCGACAACCGTGCCGTAGAAGTCGAACATGAGCGCCTTGACGCCGATCAGGGACTCGGTCTGTTCAGCCACTTCGCATCCTCCACGGGACAAGATCAGAATCGGTCACGCCGAACGCTAGTGAGCAACCCAGGACCTCGGCATCGGAGGAAAGCCCGACACCTGACCTCCACCATTGGTGACTTCCACGTCGCTGGGAGAACCTTCGCCGGGGATAGTGAGGTCGTGCACTCCACCCTGAATCAGCCAGATCCGGGTCCCGGCTCGTCCATCGGCTGGGCACTCCGTGCCTTGTCACTCGCCCGGTCGACGGGGGCGCCACTTCTGCCTTGCCTGGCAGGACTCCGGGCAGCGCCATCAGCACCGGGCAAGTTCGCCCTGGGCGTCGCGGGCGAGCCAGTGCCGCGGCGAGTGGGACTGGTGGAGATGGCGATGCTGGCGGACTTCGCGCTGGGCGGAGCGCTTCGCCGGGAGGTCGGGCTCACCAGGCCCCTGCCGACGTTGAGCCTCACACTCGACCTTGCCGGCCCGCTTGCTTCCGACGGCACGATCACGACCGCGGAGGCGGGCGAGATCGCCATCGGACCGGACGGCATCGGCACCGCCGCTGGAGAGTTCCGTGGGAGGCAGGCCGTCTTCGGACATTGCACTGCGACGTTTGCGATTCCCTCGAAGGGCCGGCAGGGCGCGTTGCCCTGGGACGATCCGGTTGACACCAGCCGGCCCGAAACCCCGCGCACGCCGGAGCCGGGTGATCTGGGCGCAGGTGACGAGGCGGTGTTGCGCGCCGTGCGCGCCGCAGACGACGCGGGCCGGTCCTGGGGCGATCACCTGATCGCCGAGGCGACGGTCGACCATCCAGACGGGTACGTGCTGAGGCCGACCGCGGCGATGACCAACCGCGCGGGCGCCGTCCAGGGCGGAGTGTTGTTCGCGATGGCGGCCCGCTACGGCGCTCCACGAGACGACGGCCCCCGCCCACGGCTGGCCGCCGGGACGATGCGCTTTCTCGCCGCCACGGACGCCGAGACACCCGTCTGGACCGAGTCGCTGACCGAGCACGCGACCCGCCGATCGGTGTTCACCCAGGTGCGGCTTCTTCAGCGCAACAACGTCCGGGCGGTCGCCGGGCTCGTTTACCGTCGCTGAAGGAACACACGACCCGGCCGGTGAACGACCCGACAGGAGAACGATGTGAAGCTGTCCGACCTGCTGGAGGCCGCCGGGCCGGGCCCACTGCGACCAGTTCACCTGGTGAACGGTGGCCTGACCCCGATCAACGACGTCGTCATCGTCGATTCCGCGTGTCCCCCGGCAGCCGGCCAGGTCATCTTGGCGGTCGGACTACAGCTCGACACTCCCGCCGGACGTGCGCTGATCGCCGAGAGCGGCGCGACAGGGGCCGCTGCGGTCGTCTTCCGGTCCACGGTAACCGTGAACGCCGTGCCGGGCGACACCCGGACCTCTGTCCTCCTCGCCGATGCCCACATCGGCTGGGCACAGCTGCTGCTTCTGCTTCGCACCCTGACCTCAGCCGCCCAGGACGAGACGGCCACGGAATTTCCTGATCACCCCATACCCAGTTCCATGCACGGACTGGCGGAGGCGATCGCGGTGATGGTCGGCGGCTCCGTGGTCCTCTACGACCGAGCCCACCGGGTCATCGCCTACGCCGTGCAAGGCCACGAGATAGACACCGTGCGCCGGGACGCGATCATCGGGAAACGAACCCCAGAGCAGTGGATCAAGCGGTTCACCATCGACCGGTCGGCTTACCAGACCTTCCGCAACCCCGACGAGGTAGTCCGGGTCGACAGTTACGAGGAGATGCGGACCCGATTGCGGATCGCGATCCATGCCGGTGGGGAAATCCTCGGCGAGATCTCCGTGGCGGAAGGACGGCAGCCGCTCACCAGCGAGGCCGAGGAGGCACTCAAACGCGCCGCCGCCTTGGCAGCGCCGTTCATGCTGCGTCATCGCATCGCCGAAGACACCGGCCGCACCGCCCGTGAGCAGATGCTTCGCGGCCTCCTCGAGGGAAGTCCCACGCTGGCCACCCATGCGATCAACTCCGGCCTCGACCCCCACAGAGGGCTCACCGTCGTCGGGTTCGCCGTGCGCACGCAGGACCGCACCGATGCGACCTCGGCCGAGGTCTTCACCGAGCGCCTGATCCATCTGCTGTCGCTACAGGTCCACAGCCTCGATCCCGCCGCAGGTGTCCTGTCGATCGACGGCGCCTACTACGCGGTTGTGCCCGCGCTGACACCGGCGAGTCACGAGCAACTCGTCGGCAGACTCCGGCCCGCACTAGACCAGCTCCACCGACTCGACATCGAAACGTGCGCCGCCGTCGGGAGACGCGCCACCAGCCTGGCGGAAGTTCCCCTTTCGCGGAGCGACGTCGACGACCAACTCCTCGTACTCGCACGCCGGGGCGGTTCCGGCGTCATCGGCACGAAACAGCAACTGTGGGCGGATCTCACCCTGCTGCCGGCCGAACGTGCGATCGCCGCCGCGGATTCAGACCTCACCGAGCATCTGCGACGACTCACCGCGCACGACCAACGGCACGGCACCGAATTCGTCAAGACGTTGAGGACGTATCTTGAGGTTTTCGGGTCGACGTCCGCCGCAGCCGAACAGCTCGTCCTTCACCCCAACACGTTGCGGCACCGGCTGTGGCGGCTCGCTGAGATATCCGGAATCGACTTAGAGGATCCGGCGCAACGACTGGCCCTGCACCTTCAACTGCGAGCGGGCTCGTTGCCGGACCAGTTGCAGCCGTAGACTCAACCAGCAGACTTCTGAAGCCAGCTGCGGAAGGCCGATCCGGTTGGATGGAGCGCCGTCCCTCGAGACAGGGCTCCCGCGGATCGACGAAAGCCTCATGCCCGCCGGACCTGCCCGCTCGACAGCAGAACGGTTCGACGCGGCACTCCGCGGAATCGACAGTGCGCATCGCTCAACTGAAGCCCGCGGTGTGATCTTCGTTCGGCCGCGAAGGGAACGGCGGAGCCGGTGCATCCGGGCCTGACCTGTTCCCGTGCCGTGGCTGAAGCGCCTGCGCACCCGTTGCCGGCGCGCCCGCGTCGGCTTGTCAGCGCTACCGCGCCTCCAGCCCGAGCGCTTCCAGCGCGGCCACCGCCTGCGCCCTGGCCTGTGCGCGTGTCGGCGCCGGCCGCAGTCCCAGCAGTCGCTGCCGGTGGGGCTCGCCGAGCAACAGGGAGAACAACGCGGTGGCTCGGCCGGCGTCCGCCTCCGGCAGCAGCCCCTCGAGAGCGGCGATGTAGGACCGCGGTCCCTCGTCGTAGAAGCGCTTCGCGAGGTCGGGGAACGAGTGCGCTTCAGTGATCATCAACCGGTGCAGGCCGATCGCCTCGTCCGAGTGCAGCGCGACGACGATCTCGGTCGCCAGCTGTGCCGGCGTGTCGCAGCGGCGGCCCGTCATCTCCAGGGCGCGGCGCCGCAGCCGTGCGACCGCGGCGAAGAAGATCTCCGACTTGTCCCCGAAGTAGGCGTAGAGCGTCCGCTTCGTGACGTGCGCCGACCCGGCGACGTCGTCCAGTGAGACGGCGTGGAACCCGTTCGACACGAACAGGCCCACCGCCGCGT
Source organism: Prauserella endophytica (assembly GCF_005146945.1). Taxonomy (GTDB): domain Bacteria; phylum Actinomycetota; class Actinomycetes; order Mycobacteriales; family Pseudonocardiaceae; genus Prauserella_A; species Prauserella_A endophytica. The sequence goes on along the minus strand of NZ_SWMS01000029.1, from coordinate 39,078 downwards.
CCAGGATTTCCTCCTGTCGTCGCGCGCGCTCTTCCCGCGTGGGTCGGCCGCGCTTGCGCGGCGCCTGCCCGTCTCCCTGGTCACTCATCGTCCCTCCTGACACCGAGACCTCTTAATGAAACGGAAGTAGTATCATTTAACGTGTCGACGTGACCAGGCCGGCGTCACATCCGGACGCCGGTCCCCCGCGGGGCGTCGTCACGGCGGCCCACACCGCGACGACGCCCCGAGGCGAGAGGAGATCCCACATGCCCAGCCCTGCAGGGGCGCCCACCCGCGGCGGCGCTCCCGCGACCGGCCCGGACCCGGTGCTCGACGACGAGCCCGCCCTCCGGCTCTACCGCCAGATGGTGCTGATCCGCCGGTTCGAGGAACGAGCCGCCCGCGCCTACACCGAGGCGAAGGTCGGTGGGTACTGCCACCTCAACCTCGGCGAGGAGGCGACGGTCGTCGCCCTCATGGCCGCCCTCGACAGGACCGACTACCTGTTCACGAACTACCGCGAGCACGGCTACGCCATCGCACGCGGCATCGACCCGGGTCGCGTCATGGCCGAACTCTACGGCCGCACCGACGGAGTATCCCGCGGCTGGGGCGGTTCGATGCACCTGTTCGACGTCGAGTCCCGGCTGATGGGCGGCTACGGCATCGTCGGGGGCCAGATCCCCCTCGCGACCGGAGCAGCCCTCGCCATCGACTACCGAGACGACGACCAGGTCGTGATGTGCCTGATGGGCGACGGGGCGACGAACATCGGGGCGTTCCACGAATCGCTCAACCTCGCCGCGCTCTGGAACCTGCCGATCGTGTACGTCGTGGTCAACAACGGCAGAGGTATGGGAACCAGCGTCGAGCAGGCGTCCGCTGAGCCGGAACTCTTCCGGCGCGCGTCCTCTTACCGGATGCCGTCGAGTCGCGTCGACGGCAACGACCCCGAGGCCGTCTACGAGGCGGCGATCGAGGCCATCGGCACCGCCCGCTCCGGGCAGCCCTGCCTGCTGGAGACGGTCTCGGGCCGGTTGAAGGGCCATTCGGTGGTCGACCCGGCGAAGTACCGCGACCGGGCCGAGACCGAGGCTCTCATGGCCGCCGACCCGGTGGCCGCGTTCGCCGCCCGTCTGCGGGAAAGGGGCGTCCTCGGCGACGCACTGAGCGCCGAGATCGACAGCGAGGTCACGACCGTGGTCGAGGCGGCCGCCGCGTTCGCCGAGGCGAGCCCGCTCCCGGACGTGGCGACCCTGTTCGACCACACCTACGCCACTCCTGTGCGGAACGACTCACGCCGGCTGCCCGGACAGCCCCTCTTCCCGATCGGCGCGTCGATGGGTGCTCCGGCATGACCCTGATCAGCTATCGCCAGGCGCTGCACGACACGTTGCGGTCGGAAATGCACCGCGACGACCGGGTGTTTCTGATCGGCGAGGAGATCGGTCTCTTCGAGGGCTCGTACAAGATCACCGCCGGCCTGCTCGCCGAGTTCGGCCCCCGGCGGGTGCGGGACACCCCGATCGCCGAGGAGGGGTTCACCGGCGCCGCCATCGGGGCCGCGATGCTCGGCCTCCGGCCGGTCGTCGAGATCATGACGATCAACTTCTCGCTCCTCGCCCTGGACCAGATCGTCAACCACGCCGCGAAGATCTACGGCATGTTCGGCGGGCAGGCTCGCGTGCCGATGGTCATCCGGACCCCCGGCGGCGGCGGACAGCAGCTGGGGGCCACCCACTCACAGAACATCGAGCTCTACTACGCCTTCGTGCCCGGGATGAAGGTCGTCGCACCCTCCACACCCGCCGACGCGAAGGCCCTGATGCTGGCCGCTGTCCGCGACGATGACCCGGTGCTCGTACTGGAGAACCTCGCCCTTTACAACACCAAGGGCGAGGTGCCCGACGAAGACCTGCCCGCCGACATCGGAACAGCGGCCGTCACCCGCGAAGGTGCCGACATCACCGTCGTCGCCTACTCACGCATGGCCGCGGTCGCACTCAGGGCGGCCGAGGAGCTGGCGGCGACCGACGGGATCGACGTGGAGGTCGTCGACCTCCGGAGCCTCCGCCCGCTCGACCGGGAGACGGTCATCGCCTCGGTCCGCAAGACCAACTGCGCCGTCGTCCTCGAGGACGACTGGCTCACCTACGGGATCGGCGCGGAAGTGGCCGCCAGCATCTCCGACGGGGCCTTCGACTGGCTCGACGCACCTGTCCGGCGCGTCGCCATGGCCGAGGTCCCGCTGCCCTATTCGAAGCCACTGGAGACCGCTGCACTGCCCTCCACCGACGACGCCATCACGGCGATACGCCAGACCCTCGACGCCGTCGCCAGGCGTCGCTGACGGGAGCACGATGATCGACATTCTGATGCCGCGCCTGTCCGACACCATGGAGGAGGGCGTCATCTCCTCGTGGCACAAGAGCCCCGGTGACCGGGTCAACGCCGGGCAGATCCTCGCCGAGATCGAGACCGACAAAGCGATCATGGAGTTCGAGGCCTACCAGGACGGCACGCTCGCGGAGATCCTCGTGCCCGCGGGCAGCGCCGCCCCTATCGGGTCACCGATCGCCCGGCTCGACGACGGCATCGGCGGACCGGCGGCCCGGCCCGGGGACCGCCCGGCCGATGAGTCCAGCCGAGCGGCAGAGACCGGACGCCTGGTGGCCACCCCCCTCGTGCGCAGGCTCGCTCGCGAGCACGGGATCGACCTCACCACCGTCACCGGAACCGGGCCTGGCGGAAGGATCGTGCGTGCGGACATCGAGGACGCCCTGCGCGCGAGTCCCAGCACGGACACCTCACCCCCGGCCCCGAGTCCGGCCGAACCCGACAGCGATCCGGCATCCACGAGGATGCCGTTCGACGCCGTCCGCCACGCGCTGGCGAGTCGGCTCACCCAGAGCGCGACGACCACTCCGACGTTCACCGCGACGGCGTCCGCCGATGTCGAAGCTCTCCTCAGCCTGCGGGCCCGCCTCAACGAGGCCCTGGACGCGGCGGGGTCGGGGAAGGTGACCGTCAACGATCTCGTCGTCCGCGCCGTGGCGCTCGCGTTGCGGGTCCACCCGGGGATCAACGCCTCCTACTCCCCGGCCGGACGGGGTGAGACCGTGCTCCACAGCAGGGTGCACGTCGGGATCGCCGTGTCCTCACCGAGCGGGCTGATGGTCCCCGTGATCCGGGACGCCGACCGGACGCCGGTCTCCACCATCGCGGCACGGGCACGCGACCTCGCCGGCCGAGCCGCCGACCGCTCGCTGACCCCGGCCGACATGGCGGACGGGACGTTCACGGTCAGCAACCTCGGCATGTTCGGGGTGGAGCAGTTCACCGCCATCATCAACCCGCCCCAGGGCGCGATCCTCGCCGTCGGCGCCGCGACCGACGTTCTCGGCTCGCCGGACGCCCCGGCGCGCCCGCGCATGCGCTACACGCTCACCGCCGACCACCGCATCATCGACGGCGCCCTGGCCGGTCAGTTCCTGGCCACGCTCACCGGCCTACTCGAAAACCCGTTGAGCGTCATCGCCTGAGTGGAGCCGAATAGTGTCCAGTACCACCTCGCCGACACTGGAGCGCATCGATCCCGGCGCCTGGGCGCCCGGGATTCGCCACCCGGCGACGCGACAACCCGCCCGGGGAGCCGGGCCTGACCGGTGTGCGAACGCCCCCGTCACGAAGCTCGCCACCGCCGGGTCGCGGATGAGCCGGAAGCTCACCACTTCCGGGTTCGCCCTGTCCATGTTCCGTGCCTCACCGCCTGCGGGTTGCAGGACATCACGATGACCTTATTGGTTGACGCGGCCTTCTGCGCGGCCTTCGACCACGCCCGTGTCCGGACGAACGGAGATCCCCACGATGACGAACGCCCACGGCCGCAGGCTGCTTCGCCTCGAGGTCCGTAACAGCGAGACCCCGATCGAGCGCAAGCCGTCCTGGATCCGGACCCGCGCGCGGACCGGCCCGCAGTACACGGAGCTCAAGGGGCTGGTCCGTTCCGGCGGCCTGCACACGGTGTGCGAGGAGGCCGGCTGTCCCAACATCTACGAGTGCTGGGAGGACCGCGAGGCCACGTTCCTGATCGGTGGCGAGCAGTGCACCCGGCGCTGCGACTTCTGTCAGATCGACACCGGCAAGCCCGCCGAACTCGACCGCGACGAGCCCCGCCGCGTGGCTGAATCCGTGCGGCGGATGAGGTTGCGCTATTCCACCGTCACCGGTGTCGCCCGCGACGACCTCGATGACGGCGGCTCCTGGCTTTACGCCGAGACCGTGCGTCAGATCCACGCATTGAACCCCGGCACCGGCGTCGAACTGCTCATCCCGGACTTCCAATGCCGCGACGACCGGCTCGGGCCGGTCTTCGGCTCGCGGCCCGAGGTGCTGGCGCACAACCTCGACACCGTGGCGCGGCTCTTCCACCGCATCCGGCCCGCCTTCCGGTACGAAGGGTCCCTCGAGGTGCTGACCAAGGCGAACGCGGCTGGGCTGGTCACCAAGTCGAACCTCATGCTCGGGATGGGCGAGACCCCGGACGAGGTGACCGGCGCGCTGCGCGACCTGCGGGAAGCCGGCTGCGAGATCGTCACCATCTCGCAGTACCTGCGACCGTCCGCACGGAACCACCCCGTCGAGCGCTGGGTCAGGCCCGAGGAGTTCGTCGAGCACATGACGACGGCCGAGGAGATCGGGTTCGCCGGCGTGCTGGCCGGGCCGCTGGTCCGCTCGTCGTATCGGGCCGGACGGCTCTACGCCCAGTCCGTGTCCCGGCGGGCATCCGCGACCTCGACCCTCAGCACGAGAGCTGATGGTCCCTCGGATCGACCTTTGTTCCAGGAACCGGGCGGACAGCTCGACCCACGCATCCCATGACACAGGGCCGCTGCGGAGAGCGAGTCCGAAGGGTGGTCGATGGTTTCGAACGGTAGACGGCCGCCACGCAGGTCGAGACCTTGGCCGACGGCGGCGCGCGTCCGGACCCGCGCGAAGCCGCCGAGCGGTATCGGCTGCGCGTGCTCGCGATCGACGAACCATCCCGCCGAGGTCGCGTGCCGCATCTTCGCCGGGTGTCCCGACGGCAACGGGGACCGCGCGCTTGCCAGCGAGCTCAACCGCGACGGCATCCCCTGTCCGTCAGCGCGGCGGACGGACCGGAACCGGCACCGGCTCGCCGGAGAACCGCCGCCCTCATGACGTGCCCCCGCGTCATGCCCCGGTGGTGACTTCGAAGGCCTCCCGTACGGCGTGTGTGGTGCGGCGCAGTGCGGCAATCAACGCGGACTGCTCTTCGTCACGGGTGCAAAGAGAGATGGGGCAGGGCTCGACATCGGTGACCGGAATGAACACGACGCCGGGGTGCCGGTAGCTGTCCACGACGGAACCACCGGTGATCGCGATCGCCTCGCCGCGTGCGACGACCTCGAGGAGTTCGTCCATGGTGTGCACAGTGGGTCCGTAGCGGACGGGCTCTCCGCTGGGGCGTGGGTCGCAGGCCCACCATCGCACCCACTGTTCGTCACTCTTGTCGTCGGTGACGTGAGGCTCGCCGTCGAGGTCGGCCAGGACGACCGTGGCACGCGTGGCCAGCCGATGGCCGATCGGGAGCGCGACCACACGGGGCTCGTGACGCACCACATCGAGTCGGAGCCCGTCGGTATCGGCGATCGGGGGACGCACGAGCGCGGCGTCGACGGTTCTGTCGCGGACCGCTGTCGCTTGCTCGTGCCAGGGCAGCTGCGTGAGCTGGACGGTCACGGCGGGGGCATCGCGTTGCAGCAGGTCGAGGATTCGGCGGGTGTGTGTGCCGGTGGCGGCGCTCATGAAGCCAAGCCGTAGGACGCCGTGGAGGTCGCGACGGTAGGCCTCGATGGCGGCAACGGCCCGGTCGGCCGCGGCCAGTGCCGTGCGTGCCTCGGAGAGGAATCGCCGGCCCGCTTCGGTGGGAACGACAGGATGGGCGCTGCGGTCGATGAGCTCGACACCGAGCCTGCGCTCGAGCGTGCGGATCTGCTTGCTCAGGGCCGGTCCGCTGACGAAGAGCCTGGCGGCCGCGCGGCCGAAGTGACCTTCGTCGACCACGGCTGCGAGGTAACGCACGAGATGCAGGTTCAGGTCCACACCGACTCCTCTCGTGACCAGTGTCCCATGACATGGGTTGTGAAGTGCTCGGACCGGGCACAATAACCGAATGGTTAACGCGTTGGGCGCAGTTTGTCCTGGACGCTACCGATGCGCGGGGACAGCCTCTAGGTCACCACCAACGACGGAGGTACCGCGACATGAGCCGTTACGAGCAGGAGTTCGTCACGATGTTCGCCGGGCTGGAGAAGCAGCTCGAGAGCATCGACAACCCCCGCCACCGCGCGATTCTGAAGAACTACCGGCGCCACGGCCTGCTGGAGGTGGCCGGGCGCTATCGCGAGCTGCTGGCACCGGACATGACCGTTGAGCACCCGCAGTACCGGCTGCACGAGGGCGGCCAGTCGATCGTGCTGGACGGGATGGCGGAGGTGACGGCGTTCTACGAGTCGCTGCTGGCCGCCAACGCGATGGTCATGTGGGTGGCCGACCAGCACATCGCGGTCAACGACCACGGCTTCTCCGGTGAGGTCGTGTTCAAGGCGTTCGTCCCGGCGCCCATGCTCGGCGAGAGCGCCTTCAGCAACGTGCGTGCCGGCGAGGACCCGAGCGAGATGTACCTGCTCAAGCGCACCATGGCGTTCGTATGGCCGTACGACGAGCGGTGCCGGCTGATCGGGGAGCACGTGTACGAGGACGGCGCGTCCCGCGAGATCACCAAGCCGGACCCGGCCGACGTCATCACCGCCGAACGCGCCGCGGAGCTGCTCGCTCCGGAGATCGACAAGGTCCTGCCGTGAGCGTCGCGCTGGTCACCGGCGCCGCCGGTGGACTCGGCGCCGCGATCGCGGCCCGCCTCGCCGAGGAGCACGCGGTGTTGCTGACCGACGTCGATGCGAGGCGGCTGAAGGAGGTCGCCTCGAAGCTGGCCGCGGATGGCGCCAGGGTCGCGCACACCACCTGCGACGTCAGCGAGCGAGCCTCCGTGCAGGCCGCGTTCACCGCCGCCGAGGAGCAACTCGGCGAGGTCACCGCGCTGGCCAACGTCGCAGGGGTCGGGATGTTCGTGCCCTTCACCGAACTGACCGAGCAACAGTGGGACCACACCTTCGCGGTGAACACCCGTGGCACCTTCCTCGCCTGCCAGGAGCTGCTCCGGCGGCGTGACGGCAGGCCAGGGGCGATCGTCAACATCGCCTCGATCGGTGCCCGCCTCGGCATGGAGGTCCTGGCCGACTACGGCCCCTCCAAGGCCGCGGTGATCGAGCTGACCCACGTGGTCTCCCGGGTCGGGGCGCCGACCGGCCTGCGCGCCAACGCCGTGATGCCCGGCCTGATCTGGACCGACATGTGGCAGAAGACCAGCGAATGGCTCCTGGCCAACGACCCCGCCCATGCCGGCTCATCCGCCGACAAGATCTTCGCCGGTTTCGTCGAGTCGATGGTGCCCATGCGCAGACCTCAAACCCCCGAGGACATCGGCGAGATGGTGGCGTTCCTGCTCTCCGATCGCGCCGCGAACGTGACCGGCCAGACCATCGCCGTCGACGGAGGCGTCGTCCTCACCTGAACCCGCACCCCTGCAACAGCAACGGAAGAGAGGCAGCACCGATGACCAGCACCGTCCCCGCTCCCGCCGGCCCGGCGTTCTGGATGACCAATCCGGGCATCACGCCCAAGGGCTCCCGGAAGGAGTTCGTCGATCCCGCCGACATCCCATGGACCGATTGGCTCATGCCCGGGACGCGCTTCAAACTGCTGTACGCCAACCTCGTCAGCGGCAGCTTCACGGTGATCCTGGAGGTGGACCCCGGGGTGCAGGCCACCCCGCACTGGCACATGGGCAACGTTCAGGCATACATCCTCGACGGTGGTTTCCACTACCACCAGGACGATCCAGGCCGCACCGGTACCTACACCTGCGAGGTCGCCGGCGCCGTCCACCAGCCGATCGCCCCCGAGGGGACCACCATGCTGGCGTTCGTCGAGGGGCCCATCGCCGGCTACCTGCCCGATGGGCAGCTCGGGGTCGTCGCCGACGCCCGTCTGCACTACTACATGGCACGCGACAACAACGCCGTCGCACTCACCCAGGTCGTCGACTACGCCACCGACCCGTCGCTCGACATGCACGGCGAGGCACAGCGGTGACCGGGCGGCTGGCGGGCGGGTCGCGCTGAGCACCGGCGCCGCACGGGGCCTGGGCTGCTCGCACACGGTCCGGTTCGCCGAGGAGGGAGCGCAGGCGGCGCTGCTCGATCGTTGCGCGCAGATCGGGCAGCGTCTCCCGCGCTCACGATGCACCTGCCATGACCGGTCTGATGCGGGCCCTCGCCGCCGAGGCCCGAGCGGCACCGGGTCCGCGTGAGCTCGCGGCACCCCACCGCGGTCGACACACCGTTGATCGACAAGGCCGCGCCCAGAAGAGGTCACAGCCATCCGGGCGCGACGAGAATCGACCAGCTGAGCAGTGGGCCCGCGATCGCCATCGCGCCCGCGAACCCACGGAATCGCCGCCTCGCCAAGACAGTCCGGCGCTGCTTCGACGAATCGGCCCACGCGCGCATGCGATGACTCAATGGGACATCGACCAGAGTTGATCAATGCCCCGCTGGATGCCTCGCGCGAAAGAGCGGCTGAGAGATGCAGCGGTCGAGTTGTTCCTCGAGCACGGATTCGAGAACGTCACGGTCTCCGATATCACCCGAACGCGCAGGGCTGACCAGGCTCACCTTCTCCCGCTATCTCACGGACAAACGGGATGTGCTCTTCGCCGGCTCGGAGCAGCACGCTGACGCCGCCAGAGACGCGGCGACCTCCGCAGGCGAGGACCTCGGCCCGTGGGATGCCACGGTGACCGCGTTGCGGCACGTGGGTGACCAGTTGGTCCAGATCGTCCCCACAGCCGGACAACGTCGGGCGGTGATCCGGACCAGTGTGGAACTCCAGGAACGGGAACGCACGAAATTCGCACTGGCCGCGGCCGGAAATCGCCGACGCACTGCGCGGACGGGGCACCCCCGAACAACTGGCTGAAATGCTCGCGGAGGTCGGCGTGACCGCGTTTCGGGCCGCATTCGAGCGCGCCAAGCTCGTCGGGGATGAGACGCCCACGAGCTATCGATGGGTCCGAGTTCGAAGATGGTCGACGACATGAAAACGGGCTGCGGATGTGATCATCCACAGCCCATTGAGTCGGCATCTGCACCCGGGGATCGAGCCACCCAGAGCCGCGGAGTACCGTGCTCAGTCCATCGGCACGAGAATGTCCAGCAACGGCGGATACTGCTGACATCCGAAGACGTCACCCTCGCCCGGGCTGCCGCTGGGTTGCGGCCGGGCGAAGGTGAACTTGATCGCGTAGGCGGGGTCGAAGTTGACGAAGTCCACGATCCGCGCGTCGTCCACCTTGAACAAGGCGGCCACCGTCTCTCGGGTCAGCACGCCGCTGTTCTTCACGTGCTCGTAGTCGTCGCGGGTGTGGAAGACGACGTCGAAGGTGATGCGGTCCGTGCCCGCGTTCTTGCTGCGGATCGTCTTGGCCAGCTCGGCCAGTGTCCTGGTTGCCATGGTCGCTCCTAAGGTAGTCACGAGGCGCCGACGTCACACAGCGTCAGTTCGAACAGTTCCATCGGGTCCTTCACCGGCACCGTGTGGTTCATCGACCAGACATAGGCGCTGCCCGCGGGGAGAACGTCGTCGACCACGAAGGACGCGGTGCCCGCCGTGCCCTTCACCTCCGGCAGCCGCGCGTAGAAGATCTGCCGGGTGCCCATCAGCGTCACGCTCTCGGCGAGTTCGCCGGTCCCGGCGATCCCCTCTATCACGACGCACAGTTCGTGCGAACGGATCTCGGTGACCGGCTCCAACTCCCCCATCACGCCGTCTTTGCCGGAGACACGGAAGTTCAGGTGGTACTCGATGCCCTCGAACTGCGCGGCGACCTCGCCGCGCACCAGGTCGAGCACCGTGTCGATGTGAGCGATGGTGTACGGGTCGCGGATCCCCGCGATGCCGAGGTACTTCTCGCCGAGGTGGCGCAGAGTTCGGCCTAGGGCTGCGGTGAGTGAGCTTCGCCCCGTTCGCCGGACACGGCCGGACCTCTCTGCTGGGCGCGCCCAGCAAGGACTACCGCTACTCGGTGATCGCCACAGGAAACCCGCAACAACCGGGTCGCGTCGCCGATCACGCGTCAAGCAATATCGGGTCATCGAGGTGAACCTGCACGGTACGTTCCTGGGCATGCGAGCGCTTGCCGGCCTCATGGCGGAGGAAGCGTGGAGCTGCGAAAGCCACTCGCAACTGCGGCGGAACGAACGCTCTGACCTCCGGGAGAGTGCTCACGTGCCCTGTTCCAGGGTCGGAGGCGATTCGCGGCCCACGCTGCGATCTCGGCGCTAGTGGTGAAGCCGAGCTTGGTGTGGGTTGAGCACCCGTCGCTAACCGGTCGGGCGTACAGAGGCTGCGGAGATCGACGGGTTCTCGATCTTGGGCGCCTGCTGCACCTGACGAAGCTGTGCGGATCGGCGGCCCGGTGCATTCCCACGGTCGGCGGGCGATTGCCGGGTCCGGCGACCGCCTCGCAAGTCCGAGTCCCTGACCAACCCGGCAGCTGCTCGCCGGTTCGCTCCAGCTCGTCACCGGTCAGTTCGCGGCACGAGACGGCGGAGCCTAGACAGCCAGTTTGTGCCTAACCGCTCGAGAGTGCGCCACTCCCCGGTCTGACTGATCCAGGTCTTGACCGGCGGCAGAGCCAAGGCTAGCGTTCTGATTGAACTTGGCGCCAACGCCAAGTTGATCAAGGAGGACCGGCATGGGCGGCGGAAGCCCCACTCAGTCATCTGCCGACCAGTTCGCGCTCGCGGGCCGGGTCGCTCTTGTGACCGGCGGGTCGAAGGGCATCGGTCTGGCGACCGCCACCTTGCTGACCGAAGCCGGCGCCCAGGTCGCGGTCGCCTCACGGGATGCCGGACACCTGGATGCGGCGGTCGAGGAGATCGTGCGAGCGTGTCCAGGTGCCGAGCCCGGTCGCTACGTCGTCAACGCGGGTGAGGCAAGCCAGGCAGAGGCCACGGTCCAGGCTGTACTTGAGGACTACGGCCGCATCGACATCCTGGTCAACAACGCCGCGACCAATCCGTACTACGGGCCGGTGACGGGCATCGACGTCGAACGAGCAGCCAAGACCGTTCAGGTCAATCTGATCGGTCCGGTGTTCTGGACCCGGTACGTCTGCGACGCCTGGATGTCCGCCCACGGTGGTGCCATCGTGAACATGGCCTCCCTCGGGGCGTACATCGTCGAGCCGGGAGCCGGGTTCTACGCGGTCACCAAGGCCGGGCTGGTCCATCTGACCACGCAGCTGGCTGCCGAACTGGGTCCGGCGGTGCGGGTCAATGCCATCGCACCAGGGGTCGTGAAGACCGACATGGCCCGGGTTCTCTGGGAGGGCAGGGAAAAGCAGCTGGCCGCCCAGCTGCCGTTGCGCAGGCTCGGCGTACCTCGCGATATCGCGAACACCGTGCTGTTCCTCGTCAGTGACGCGTCTTCCTGGATGACCGGCCAGACGCTCGTGGTGGACGGCGGAGCCATGGCCATGCCGCTCGCGGGCCTCGGGGAACAGCTGTGACAGCCACCAGCAGCCAGCGGAGGAACACGATGGAGTGGATTCAGCCCGAACACCTGCTTCCCCAGGTCCTGCGCAGACGCGCCGCCGAAACCCCCGACGCGGCGTTTCTCCGGCACGTCGACGGGCGCACACAGACCTATCGGCAGGCCCACGAGGAGTGCCTGCGCTGGGCGAATGCCCTGGGACGGCTGGGCGTGCGACGCGGCGACACCGTCCTGACCATGCTGCCGAACTCCTTTGAGGCCTACCACGCGTGGCTCGGTCTCTCGTGGCTCGGCGCGGTGGAGATCACGCTCAACACGGGCTACCAAGGGCGGATGCTGCGCTACACGGTGGAGGCCGCGAACGCCCGCGTCATGGTCGTTCCGCAGCAGTTCCTCCCCCGGCTGGCCGAGATCGCCGACCAGCTGGAGACGCTGGAGACGGTCGTAGTGTCCGATGGGGACGGTGCGTTGCCGGAGTTACCGCTGCGCGTGGTCGGCCGGAGCGCGTTCCTCGACGAGGCCGTCGCGGAGCTGCCGGACGGTGCCACGGACCCGCAGCCCTGGGACATCTCCTGCGTCATCTGGACGTCAGGGACGACCGGCCCGTCGAAGGGAGTGATGCTGCCGTGGGCCGAGATGTATCTGTTCAACGAGGTCGTCACCGGTGTCACCGGCCCGGACGACGTCTTCTACCACTTCATGCCGCCGTTCCACATCGGCGGCAAGCTGATCTTCTATGCCACGGCGGAGCTGGGCGCGTCGCTGCTGATGCGCCCGGTGTTCAGCAGCAGTAACTTCTGGCGGGACGTGCGCACCCACGGCTGTACCCACGTCAACATCCAGGGCCCGATGGTCCGCATGCTGATGAACGCACCGCCGACGCCAGACGACGCCGACAATCCACTGCGCACGATGGGCTGCGCGCCGTTGCCTCCGGACCTGGACGATTTCCACCGCCGGTTCGAGGTGCGGGGGACCAACACCTACTACGGGATGACCGAGATCGGCCTGCCGTTCGTGTCGGCCGGCCTGGAGCTGCCCAACCTGGAATCGTGCGGTCGGCTTCGCGACGGCTACCAGGTGCGCATTGTGGACGAGCATGACTACCCGGTCGCGGATGGGCAGGTCGGTGAGCTGATCGTCCGTGCCGATCACCCGTGGACGATGAACGCCGGCTACCTGAACATGCCGCGCGAGACGGCGGAGGCATGGCGCAACGGCTGGTTCCACACCGGGGACGCCTTCCGGGCCGACGCCGACGGCAACTACTACTTCGTGGACCGGTACAAGGACGCGCTACGCAGACGGGGAGAGAACATCTCCAGCTTCGAGGTTGAGTCGCAGGTCGGCGCGCATCCCGACGTGCTGGAGGCGGCGGCCGTCGCGGTCCCGTCGGAACTGGGCGAGGACGAGGTCATGGTCTACGTGGTGCGCTCACCAGGCAGCGCGCTCAGTGAGGCGACACTGTCCGGCTGGCTCACCGAGCGCATGCCGAAGTTCATGCGGCCCCGCTACATCGAGTTCGTCGACTCCCTGCCGAGAACGGACGCCACGCTGCGGGTCAAGAAGGCGGAACTGCGCGCCCGCGGAGTCACCCCGGACACCTGGGACCGGGAGGCGGCCGAATCGGCCGCACCCGCGACGTGAGAGGACGACAATGCGACTTGAGCCGACTGCCCGTTCACAGGAACTGCGGGAAAGGCTGCTCGACTTCATGGCGGAGAAGGTCTATCCAGCCGAGGCCGTGTACCGCGAGCAGATCGTGGCTTCTGGCGATCCGCATCTGCACCCTCCGGTCATGGAGGAGCTGAAGGCGGCGGCCAGGGAACGCGGGCTGTGGAACCTGTTTCACCCCGATCCCCAGTACGGTCCCGGACTCACGACGTTGGAGTACGCCCCGCTGGCGGAGATCATGGGGCGAAGTCTGATCGGTCCGGAGGCGACGAACTGCTCGGCACCCGACACCGGGAACATGGAGGTGCTCACGCTGTTCGCGGACGAGCGGCAGCGCCAGCAGTGGCTGGAGCCGCTGCTGGCGGGCACAATCCGCTCCGCCTTCTGCATGACGGAGCCGGAGGTGGCCAGCGCCGACCCGACCGGCGTCCGGCTGCGGATCGACCGCGACGGCGACGACTACGTCCTCAATGGACGGAAATGGTGGGTGACCAACGCATATCACAAGAACTGCGCGGTCTTCCTCGTCTTCGGGCGCACAGGCGACGAGGACCTGCCCCGGCACCGCAGGCACAGCATCGTCGCCGTACCGGCCGACACGCCGGGGATCCACCTGCGCCGAGCCCTGCCGGTATTCGGCTACCAGGACCCCGAGGGCCACGCCGAGATCGAGTTCATCGACGTCCGGGTGCCGGTGGGCAACATCATCGGGGCGGAGGGCGACGGTTTCCTGATCGGCCAGGCCCGCTTGGGACCTGGCCGCATCCACCACTGCATGCGCTCGGTCGGGATGGCCGAGCGGGCCCTGGAGCTGATGTGCGCACGCGCCTCCGCCAGGTCGACCTACGGGCGTGCGATCGCCGACAACGCCAACATCCGGGACTGGATCGCCGAGTCCCGAGTGGACATCGAGATGCTGCGGTTGATGATCCTGCGCACCGCGTGGCTCATGGACACCGCCGGCAACAAGGAAGCGCGCACCGAGATCGCCGCGATCAAGGTGGCCGCGCCACGGATCGCGTTGCGTGTCCTCGACCGGGCGATCCAAGTGCATGGCGCGTGCGGCGTTGGTGATGATGTGCCGCTCGCGGCGATGTGGGCCTTTCAACGGACGCTGCGCATCGCCGACGGGCCGGACGAGGTACACAAGCGGCTGCTCGCCCAGCGCGAGCTGGATCGGATCGCGGGATGACCGGGGAGATGATGATGTCAACGAGTTCGAAACCGATGCCACTCACACCACGTGGCCGTGCCACTCGGGAGAAGCTGCTGGAGGCGTCACGGCGGGTCTTCGAACGCGACGGGTTCCTCGACGTCAAGGTCACCGACATCACCACGGAGGCCGGTGTCGCCGCCGGGTCGTTCTACACCTACTTCGAGAGCAAGGAGGACACGTTCCGAATCCTCTTGGAGCAGATGCGTGAGCAGCTCCTGCACCCGGAGCCGCGTTCCGGCGGTACTGCCGACGACCCGGTCGAGGAGATTCGGCAGGCTACCCAGCACTATTTCGAGACCTATCGGCGCAACGTCGGACTCATGCGCATCTTCGAACAGATGTCTGCCGTCGACAGCAGTTTCCGGAATCTGCGGATCGAGCGGGCGACGGTGTTCATCGAACGCAACGCGCGGAGCATCCGGGCCCTGCAGAAACAGGGTCGGGCTGATTCGACGGTCCCGGCGGAACTCGCCAGCCTGACTCTGAGCTCGATGGTGTCCCGGGTGGCACAGTTGGTGTTCAACTTCGGATACCCGGTGGACGACGTCAACGAGGTGGTCGACGCCGTCGTCCATCTCTGGGTCAAGTCGCTCGACATTCACTGACCAACCGACACCGTCAGTCCGCCTACCGTTCCGTCGATCGTCGAGACGGACGGACCTACCGCGCGCCCAAGGGAGGGTGAGACCGGTGACCGAACCGATCGATGTCGAGCTCGACCGCGTCGGTCGCTGGCTGCGCCAGGCCGGACTCGGCGCCGGGCCGATTGAATCGGCCACGGTGCTCGGTGGCGGCACGCAGAACCTTCTGCTCGTGCTGTGCTGGGGTGGCAGGGACCTGGTGTTGCGCTGCCCGCCGCGGCACTCGGGGCAACGCGGCGACGAGACGATGCGGCGAGAGGCACGGGTGCTGACGGCCCTCGGCCGAACCGACGTGCCACACGCGAGGCTGGTCGCCCACTGCGGTGATCCGGCGGTGATCGGCGCGGCGTTCACCCTCACCGAACGAGTCGCGGGCTTCAACGCGGGCGTCGAGATCCCCGAGACGGTATTGGCCGACGAAACCGCTCAGCACCGGTTGGGACTGACCGTCGTGGACGCGCTGCTCGCACTCGGCCGAGTCACACCCCGCCGCGTCGGGCTGGCCGACCTGGGCCGACCGGATGGGTGGCTGGAGCGGCAGCCGGACCGCTGGCGGCGGCAACTGGCCGGCTACCACGGCACCGGCGGCTATCGCGACGGCAGCCTGCCCGGCGCGGAAGAGATCGCCAGGTGGCTGGCCGAACACCGTCCTCCGACGTGGCGGCCGGGGCTGGTCCACGGTGACTTCCACCTGGCGAACGTTCTGGCTGACCCAAGCTCCGGTGCCGTGCGCGCCGTCATCGACTGGGAGCTGTGCACGCAGGGCGACCCGCTGCTCGACCTCGGACACCTGCTGGCGACCTGGCCGCAGGACAACGACCGACGGGTGCGGGCACCGCTCGCCGCTGCGCTGCCCGGGCTGCCGTCCCGCAGGCAGCTGCTGGACCACTACGCCCGTCACAGCGATCGAGACCTAGACGACTTGCGCTGGTTCGAGGTTCTTGCGCGCTACCGGCTCGCCGTGATCGTCGAGGGGACACACGTACGAGCGCTCGTCGGCCAAGCCCTTCCGGCCATCGGGCGGGAAGCGCACGCACGCGCCGTGGGCCTGCTGGAACGGGCAATGACAGACATCGAGACGAACGGATGGTGAGGCGGATCATGGCAACGCGGCTGCGCCAGGTGGCGCTGATCGCCCAGCAGCTCGATCCGGTCGTCGACGACGTTCGCGCCGTCTTCGGCCTGGAGGTCGGGTTCACGGCGGAGGACGAGATTGCCCTGCGCGGGCCAGGTCTCGTTGACGAATTCGGGATCACCAACGCGGTCCTGCCTGTAGGCGACACCTTCCTGGAGGTGATCTCGCCGCAGCGCCCCGACACTCCCGCGGCGCGCTTCCTCGCCGCCCGGGGTGGCGACAGCGGCTACATGGTGCTGTTGCAGTGTTCCGGACTGGCCGAGGTCCGGCGCAGGCTGGCCGAGGCGGGTGTGCGGGAGGTCTGGGAATCGCCGCTACCCGACATTCACGGAGTCCACCTCGACCCGCGAGACACGGGCGGCATCCTGTTTTCCGTCGAGGAACCCGACGATCCCGCCGAATGGCCGTGGGCGGGACCGAACTGGCGCGCCGCGCGACGGATCGAGGTTTCGTCGGCCATCGTCGGTGCCGAACTCAAGACCGCCGATCCGTGGGCCAGCGCACGCCAGTGGGGGCACTTCCTCGATCGCCCGGTCACCGCCCGCCCCGACGGAACACCCCTGCTCCACCTCGGTGCCACCGCGGACGGATGGATCGGCTTCCGTCCCGGCGCCCACCCGCGAGACACCGGTCTCCACGAGGTCGTGCTCCGCTGCGCCGACCCCGCGGACGTGCTGCACCGCGCGGCCAGTCGCGACCTGCCGGTCGCCGACGGCGCCGCAGTGGTGGCCGGTGTTCTCCTTCGCCCGGAGGGAGACTGATCATGACCGACCCGAAGCTGACTGACGACGCCGAGCAAAGCCCCCCGACAACGAGCACCGCCAAGCCGACCCGGGCGGCGGTCGCCGCCGGGATCGGGCACTTCGTCGAGTACTTCGACTACACGCTCTACGGCTTCTTCGCCGTCGTGATCGGGGCACAGTTCTTCCCCGATGCAGACCCGACCGCGTCGCTGCTCGCCGCGTTCGCCGCCTTCGCGCTGGCTTTCGTGGCCCGCCCGGTCGGTGGCCTGGTGTTCGGGCACTTCGGCGACCGGCTGGGGCGGCGCAACGCGCTCGCGGTGTCAGTGTTGATGATGGGCGGCGCGTCCCTGCTCATCGGCGTGCTTCCGCCGTACAGCGTGATTGGCGTCTGGGCCCCGATCCTGCTCGTGATCGCGCGACTGTTGCAGGGGTTCTCCGCCGGTGGGGAGAACGCCGGCGCGGTCACCTTCCTCGCCGAATACGCGCCCCAGGGCAAGCGCGGCCTCTACTGCAGCTGGCACCAGGTGGCCCTGACCGCCGCGCTGCTGGCGGGATCGGGGGCCGCGACCCTGACCTCCGCCGTGCTTCCCGCGGACGCGTTCGCGTCCTGGGGCTGGCGCGTGCCTTTCCTGCTGGGGGCGGCGCTCGCGCTCGTCGGCGTGTACGTCCGGCTCCGGCTCGGTGACACCCCGGCGTTCCGCCGCCTCGAGCGCTCCGCGGCCACCGAGCGGGTGCCGCTCGCGGCCGCGTTGACGACGTACCGCAGGGCCGTGCTGATCGGGCTCGGCTTCTTCGTGGGCCCGAGCGTCGCAGCCTACGTCTTGCTGATCTACATGCCGACATACGCCAGCGAGGTCGCCGGGCTCGACCGGCCGCTCGCGCTTCTCAGCAACTCAATCGCGTTGTCGCTGCTACTTGTCCTCGTCCCTTTCGCGGGCGTCTTGTCCGACCGGATCGGCCGCAAGCCGCTGTTGATTGCGTTCAATCTTGCGCTCGCGGCTGGGAGTTACCCGCTCATGGTGCTGCTGGCACAGGGTGGCTTCGCTTCGGTGTTGACGGCGCAGCTGGCCTTCGCCATTGTGGTCGCCGCCTTTTTCGGCCCGGCCGGCGCCGCCGCCACCGAACTGTTCACCACAAGCGTGCGGGTCACCGGCTTCGGCATCGGCAACAACGTCGCCACCGCGCTGTTCGGCGGCACCGCGCCGCTCCTCGCGACTTGGCTGATCGCCACTACCGGCAACGAAACATCACCGGCGGTGCTCCTCGTCGCGGGCGGCGCGGTCTCGCTGCTCGTGGTGTGGCGGATGGAGGAGACCGCACACAAGCCCTTGCGTTGACATCCGCAAACGCGACCCAGAAGGAGAGCAGCATGCCCCACACATCAGTAATCAGTGACGGACACGCCTTCACCGAGTCCCCCCGCTGGCACGAGGGACGGCTGTGGTTCGTCGACATGAACCGCGGCCAGGTTCTCGCCGTCGAACCCGGCCGGAAACCGGAGGTCGTCACGGACGTACCCGGCCGCACCGGCGGGATCGGGTGGCTGCCTGATGGCAGGCTGCTCGTCGTACAGCAGGAAGCCCGCACCGTCCTCCGCCTCGAGCCGCAGGGCCTCGTCGTGCACGCCGACCTCTCGGCCGAGGTCGACAGCATGCTCAACGACATGTGGGTGGACTCCACCGGCCGGGCCTGGGTCGGTGAGATGGGCTTCGACCCCCACGACTTCCTCGCCCAGCCTGAGGTGATCGCGGCGCTGACCGCCGAGTCCGTCGATGGGCCACTCGAGGTGCCCTCGACGAGCAGGATCTTCGCGGTCGAGCCCGACGGGTCATGCCACGTCGCTGCCAGCGACCTGGTCTTCACCAACGGCATCGTGGTGGACGAGCGCCGCAGGCGACTTGTGGTCGCCGAGACTTTCGGTGCCCGATTGACCGTCTTCGACATCGACGAGAACGCACGCCTGTGCGGCAGGCGGGAATGGCCCCTCGGATTCGCACCGGACGGGATCGCGTTGGCCCCGGAGGGCGAGATCTGGGTCGCCGATCCGATGCACCTGTGCGCCAGGCGCGTCGGTGACGGCGGGACGGAAACCGGACGGATCAAGGCCGACCAACTCTGTCTAGCGTGCGCCACTGGCGGCGCGGGTAGCACGACGCTGTACCTCTGCACCGCCCCGACCACCGACCTGAAGGAGAGCTTGGAGCTGAACGGGGCGCGCATCGACGCCGTGCCGATCTGAGCCGCCACCTGAGAACTTCGTGTCGCGTGAACAGGCGTCGACATCCGGCCGGCCAGGCCATGGTGCGAGAAGATCCGCACCGCCGAGCCGGACTCGGCAGCGCCAGCGGCTCGCACACGCGCTGGACCGCGCCTCGCCCCGCTTGGCCGGGCACGCCCGGCGGACCAGGCGTTGGCTCGTCGGCACGTCCAAAGGGGCGGACAGCGGGACCCTGAACGCGGCAGGATGGCCCACATGACATTGCCTGCCCTCCCCGAGGAGTCCTTCCAGCGCGTGCTCTGCGTCGTCGCGCACCCCGACGACATGGAGTACGGCACGTCCGCGGCCGTCGCTCGCTGGACCGCACGCGGCATCCAGGTCGGTTATCTCCTGCTCACCCGCGGCGAGGCCGGCATGCCCAACCCTCCCGAAGAGACGGCTCGCCTGCGCGTCGCCGAGCAGAAGGCGGCCTGCGCCGTCGTCGGCGTCGAGCACCTGACCGTCCTCGAACATCCGGACGGTGTGCTCGTCTACGGACTCGACCTGCGGCGGGACATCTGCCGGGAGATCCGCCGGTTCAAGCCCGACGTCGTGCTCGGCGGTGGGTACGAGATCGAGACGCCCTACGGCTTCGACCAGGCCGACCACCGCGCGGCCGGGCTCGCGACGCTCGACGCGGTGCGCGACGCGGGCAACCGGTGGGTCTTCCCGGAGCAGATCGACGACGAGGACCTCGAACCGCACTCCGTGCGCTGGTTCATCGTCCCCGCACTCGCCGGCTCCGGCGCGACCCACGGCGTCGAGGTCACCGGTGAGCCGCTACGCCGCGGCGTCGCCTCGCTCGAGGCGCACGCCGCGTACCTGGCCGCGCTCCCGGACCACCCCGCCCCCAAGGACTTCATCCCGGAGTTCACCGCATTGAGCGGCAAAGCCATGGGCGTCGAGCACGCCGTCCTGTTCCGCGCCCGCGACCTGCAGGCACCACCGGAGCCACTCACCGAAGCCATGCAGGACTGACCCGAGTCAGCTGGTCACCCATCACCGGGCGACGCGTCGAGCCACGATGGACTGTGAGGTCGGCGCTGGCGGCGAGTGCGAGGGTCGCGGCGCCGTGGCGGAAGGGGCTGCCGCCGGGTTCGGCACAGCCGAGGCCGTGGTCGACCCAATCGGGTCCTGCTGAGTGCGGCGCTGCCGGTCACCCGCGTCACGCATGGCGGCTACTGGACGGCTGTGGGCAGCAGGCGGCCGCCGGCCGAGGCCATGCCGAGCCAGGTGTGTGGGTTGCCCTGCCAGCACCAGCCGAGCTTGGGCGCGTGCTTGCTGATCCAGATGGCGGGAACCCGGCGGTCGTCGGATCGGGAGCCGCCGAGGGAGAAGCACTTGTTCTTCACCAGGAGTTCGGGGAACTGGGTGATCAGGGCGATCCCTTCCTCGATCGTGAGCGGGGTCCTGCTCCGGTCGCTGATGGTGGCCATGGCCTCGGCGGGCACGACACCGCAGAACTCCTCGCCCCGATCGACGTCCAGCAGCAGGTAGGCGCGGTGCCCGGCGAGTCCGGTCTGTTCGGTGGGGACGAACCGTTCGAGTGCGCCGGGTTCGAAGGAATGGTCGACGAAACCCGGCTGGTGCTTGCCGTGCAGCGTGGTGCGCGGCATCGTCTGCTCGATGGGCACGATGTGCCGGGTGAGCACGAGCAGGAACGGCACGGGGCCGGGTGCGCTGTCGGTGACGAGCTCGCGCAGTGGCGCGAGCAGCTCGGCGAACTCGTCCTGGCTCATCCCGGCCAGCGCCGGGTAGTCCCGGGCGACGAGATTTCCTAGCTGGCGGTCGAACTCGGTGCGGGCGTCGAACGTCGGCTGGTTGCTCATGGATTCCTACCTTTCTGGAGCGACGCGAGCGAGGGCACCGTTTTCCAGGGCCGTCCACAGTGCACCGTCGGGGCCGAGTGCGATCCCGTGCGGCTCGGCGCCGGGCGTGGGCAGGTCGTGAAGGTCGATGACCCCGTCGGCGATGGTGCCCACGCGGTTGCCGCCCCACTCCGTGAACCAGAGCGCGCCGTCGGCGCCGGGCGTGATGGCGTGTGGCCTGCCGCCGCGGTCGGGCAGGGGGTACTCGGTCACTGCGCCGTCGACGGTGATCCGGCCGAGCTGCCCGGCGGCGATCTCGACGAACCACAGCGCTCCGTCCCTGCCCGTGGTGATCCCGACCGGTGCGGCGGCCGGGGTGGGCAGCGGGTGCACGGTGACCGTGCCCGTGAGATCGATCCGTCCGATGGCGTTCGCCTTGTTGAGGGTGAACCACATCCCGCCGTCCGTGCCCGCGGTGATCGCGGAGGGGAACGCCCCTGGGTCCGGCAGCGGGTACTCGGTGACGGCGCCGTCGACGGTGATTCGGCCGATGCGACCGGCGGCGGTCTCGGTGAACCACAGGGCGCCGTCCGGGCCGGCGGCAATGCCGAATGGTCCGCAGCCCGGGGTGGGCAGTGGGAACTCCGTGACGACGCCGTCCGTGGTGATGCGCCCGATGCGGTGTGCCTGGTACTCGGTGAACCAGAGCGCTCCGTCCGGCCCGGTGGTGATGACCGTCGGCCCGCACTCCGGATCCAGCTGGTGATAGCCGGGCTCACCACCGGGGACCAGCCGGCCGATCCGGCCGCTGTGGACCATGGTGAACCACAGGGCGTGGTCCGGCCCGGTCGTGAGCGCGTACGGGCCGCCGCCCGCCACGGGGTACTCCTCGATCCGCACGCGGGTCATGCGGTCTGCTCCAGGCCGTGCTCCGCGGCGATGCGGGCGATGTCGGCCGGGGTGCCGGCCATGATGGTCCGGGCATGCGCGGTGACCAGCTCGGTGGGCCAGTTCCACCAGGCGGCTCGCCGCAGCCGGTCGACGTCGGCGTCGTCGAAGCGCTGCCGGATCGGGCGGGCCGGGTTGCCTCCGACGATCGTGTAGGGCGGCACGTCGGCGGTCACCACCGCTCCGGCCGCGATGATGGCGCCGTCGCCGATCCGCACGCCGGGCATGACGGTGGCCTGGGAGCCGAACCAGACGTCGTTGCCGACCACGGTGTCGCCGCGGCTGGGCATGCCGGTGACGAGGTCGAGCGTCTGCTCGGCCCACTCGCCGCCGAACATCGTGAACGGGAAGGTGGACACGCCCAGCATCGGGTGTTCGCCGCCGGCCATGAGAAACCGGGTACCCGCGGCGATGGCACAGTATCTGCCGATGATCAACCGTTCGGGCCCGTAGGCGTACAGCACGTTGCGCTGCTGGAACTCGGTCGCGCCGTCGGGGTCGTCGTAGTACGTGTACTCGCCCACCGAGATCGTCGGCGAGTTGACCAGCGGCCTCAGGAACACCACCCGCTGGTGCTCCGGCAGCGGGTGGAGGGTGCTGGGATCAGGTGTCAACGTGTGGCTCCTGGTGAGGGGTTGCGGGCGGGCACGGGGTCGAGGAAACCGTAGACGCGGCGCAGGCGGCCCTGCCCGGTGACGAGAACGGCGAGGCCGATGATCACCGCGGGGCCGCCGGGCGGCGCCAGCTCCCACGCCAGCCGTGCCAGCTGGTGGTGAACGTCCGGGCGGCCGGACATCCGGTAGCTCATGCCGGGGAATCTTCGCTGGGCCGTGGCCAGCACGTCGTCGATGGCGTCGCGGCCCTCGGCCACCGCGATCGGGTCGATGTAGCGGGCGTCGTCGGCCCATAGCTCGCCGACGAGCGCCCGGCGCGTGGCCGGGTCACGCTCGTTCCAGCTTCCCAGGTACCGCCGGGCCAGCTCGTCGATGTCGGGCATGGCGATCACGCTACGGCCGGCGACGCCGTGCGGAATCCGTCACGTCCAGGCAATCCGGCCCGGGATCGACCGGCCGTTTCAGTACTGTCGCCACGTGCTGCACGGACGGGACGACGAGACATCGGTCATCGACCGGGTGCTGGCGGACTGCCGCGCCGGTCGCAGCGGCTCCCTGCTCATCACCGGGGAACCGGGCATCGGCAAGACCGCGCTGCTGGAGTACGCGGCGTCGGCGGCCGACGGGCTGCGGATCGTGCGCAGCACCGGCGTCGAGTCCGAGGCGCACCTGCCGTTCGCCGGCCTGCACCTGCTGTTGCGGCCCGCCCTCGACCGGGCCGGCGCCCTGCCCGAGCCGCAGACCCGCGCCCTGCACGGCGCGTTCGGGCTCGCCGCCGCCGAACCGGGCGACCGCATGCTCGTCGGCCTGGCCGTACTGTCCCTGCTCTCCGAGTTCGCCGACGGTGAGCCGGTCCTCTGCCTCGTCGACGACGCCCAGTGGCTGGACCGGCCGTCGGCCGAGGCGCTGCTGTTCGCCGCGCGGCGGCTCGACGCCGAGGGCATCGCGCTGATCATCGCCGCCCGACCCGGCTTCGCCGCGCCCGGACTGCGCGAGCTGCCGCTGACCGGGCTCGACGCACCCGCTGCCGCGGGGCTGCTGGCCGAGCACGCCGCCACGCTGTCCCCCACCGACCGGTACCGGGTGCTGGCCGAGGCACAGGGCAACCCGCTCGCCCTGCTCGAGCTTCCCGCCGCGCTCGCCGGTGACCGGGCGCCCGGCGCCGGTCAGGCCCTGCCCATGACGGACGCGGTGCAAGCGGCGTTCCTCGATCAGGTGCGGCGGCTACCGGAGCCGAGCCAGCGCCTGCTGCTCGTCGCGGCGGCCGAGGACACCGGCGACCGCGGCATCGTGCTGCGCGCCGCCGCCACGCTCGGCTGCGGGCTGGAGGACCTGGTGCCCGTGGAGACTTCCAGGCTGCTCCATGTCGACCACCACACCCTGCGCTTCCGCCATCCGCTCGTGCGGTCGGCCGTCTATCAGGCAGCGCCGGTCAGCCTCCGCCTCGTGGTGCACACCGCCCTCGCCGAAACACTCGACCGGCCGGACGACGCCGACCGGCGCGCCTGGCACCACGCCGTCGTCGCCACCGGACCCGACGAGCAGGTAGCCGCCGACCTGGAACGCACCGCCCAGCGGGCCGCCGCGCGCAGCGGGTACGCCGCCGCAGGGGCGGCCTACGAACGGGCCGCCCGGCTGAGCCCACCCGGCGAGGACCACGCCCGCCGCCTGGTGCTGGCCGCCGAAGCCGCCGCCGAGGAAGGCGACGTCGAACGCATGATGGAGCTCACCAGCCCGGTGGAAGCCGAGGACCGGGCGCTGACCGTGCGTGCCATGCGGGTGCGCGCGGCGGCGGCGTTCCACCAGGGCTTCCTCCGCACGGCCCTGCGCTTGCTGACCGAGGCGGCAGTCCTGACAGGCGACCCAGCGCTGGCCGCCGACCTGCTGCTCGACGCGGTGCACGCGGCCTGGTACCTCGGGCGGGACGAGATCGCCGACACCGCCGACCGGCTGGACGCCCTGCCGTTGCCGTCCGACGACCCGCTCACCCCCGTCGCCCGCCTGCTGACGTGGGCCGTGCGGTCCGCGATCGGTCAGGGGGATCGCGACCCGGAGACCCTCGCGAAGCGGATCGTGGCGGCCCGGCGGACCGGGTTCGGCGGCCCACACGAGACGATCCTCGTCGGTGCCACCAGCCTCCAGGTCGCCGGCCACGACACCGAGGCCCACCGCGTGGCCGACGAACTGCTCACCCAGTGCCGCGAGCGCGGCTGGATCGGGCGCACGCCGCCGGTGCTGGCGTGCGTCGCCAGGGCGCTGACCTTCCTCAGCCGCCACGCCGACGCGTGGGACGAGGCGACCCAGGCACTGCACATCGCGGAAGAACTCCAGCACCGGCAGTGGATCGCGGAAACGAGCGGTGTGCTCGCCTACCTGGCCGCCGTGTCAGGCGACGAGTCCCGTTGCCAGTCCTTCGCCGACGAGGCGCTCACCGCGCCCGAACCCGGCGCTCCCCCGGCCGGCATGACCTGGGCGCACTGGGCGCTGGCCATGCTCGACCTCGGCCACGCCCGATGGGAATCGGCCCTCACCCGGCTGGAGGCCCTGCACGCCGGACCGGTGCGGCACCAGCTTCCCGGCCTGCGCAGCGTTCCCGACCTCGTCGAGGCGGCGACGCGACTCGGCCGGACCGCCAGCGCCCACGAGCCACTCGCCCGGTTCGCGGACTGGGCACACCAGGCCGGGCAACCGTGGATCGACGCACACGTCCACCGCTGCCACGCCCTCCTCGCGGCGGACAGCGAAGCCGAAGAGTCGTACGACGCGGCGTTGCGGCTGCACCCGGACGACCGGCCATTCGACCGCGCACGCACCGCGCTGCTCTACGGGGAATGGCTCCGCCGCCAGCGCCGCAAGTCCGCGGCGAGAACCCAGCTCCGCGACGCGTTCGAAACCTTCCGCAGGCTGGGCGCCACGCCATGGGCGGAACGAGCCCGCACCGAACTCGACGCAACCGGGCAGAGCGTGCCGAAGCCCGGCGCCGCGGACGAAAGGCTGGCCACACTCACCCCGCAGGAACGCAACATCGTCCGACTTGCCGCCCGCGGACTGTCCAACCGGGACATCGCCGCGCAACTGTTCCTCAGCCCGCGCACGGTCGGCTACCACCTCTACAAAGCGTTCCCGAAACTCGGAATCACCGCCCGCACGGAACTCGCCACGCTCGAACTGACCTCCAGCCCGGCGCCCGCATAGGGCCGGACACGGGCTTCCTCGCCGCGAGCCTTCTCGTTGTCGTCGACCTCCCCTGGTTGTCCCTACGACCGCGACGGTCTCGGCGGACGCGGCAGGTTACCGTGTTCCCTGCCCCGGTACCGCATCGCCCAGTAGCGTGTACAGCTCGTCGGTCACCTCATCGAGCGGCTGACTGGAGCCTGCGGCGCGGGCGAGAGCGAGTGCACCTTCGGTCGCCGCAAGGATCGTGCGTGCCAAGCGGGGGGCGCGGCTCCGATCGACTCCAGCGTCGACCAGCATGCTGGACATCGCGCGGTGCCAGTCAGCGAAGACCTCGCGGGCGACTTGCCGCTGCCGCGCGTCACTCGAGGTTGCCGCCGCGGCCACCGGGCAACCAGAGCGGTAGTCACTGGCGTCGAGAACCCGGCGCCACCGGTCGGCGAAGGCAAGCAGAGCCTGCCTTGCGTGGCCGCCACGGCCCTGTTCGATCAACTCGGTGACCTGCACGCCGACGAAACGCACGGCTTCCTCGGCGAGCGCCGCCTTACCGCCGGGGAAATGGTGGTACATCGAGCCGAGCGGCACACCCTCGCTCTCGGCGAGCGACCGCAGGCTCATCGCGTCGATCCCACCAGTGGCGATCGCTTTGGCGGCGCCGAGGATCATCCGGGTACGCGTGTCCATGGTCATCCCAGAAGTCTATTGCCTCCGGTTATGACACCTGTCATAGTGCTGCCATGACGAACGAGCTCGTTCCCTCCGAGGAGGCAGGTGACTCGGTGCCGGCGGTCCGCCGGGAGCCGATGACGTTCCTCGCCGACGATGGTCGGGTTCTGGCTGGCAATTGGTTCCGCCCGAGCGAGGGTCCATCCGGCGCGGTCCTGTTGGTGCCCGCGATGGCCACACCAGCGTCGTTCTACGGTGCGTTCGCAAGCTGGCTGGCTGAGCGGGGGTTCCTGACACTCACCTTCGACTACCGAGGGATGGGAGGGCCCTCGGAGATGCGCGCCGAGCAAGGCGACATGTTGCGTTGGGCCGGTGACGCGGCGAGCGCCCTTCAGGCCATGCTGGAGGAGGCGCCGGCAGGCTTACCGGTGACCTGGCTGGGGCACAGCCTTGGCGGCCAACTGCTCCCGTTCGCGCGACACGATCTGATCGACCACGCTCTGCTGGTCGCTTCTGGTCTCGGCTACTACCGGTGGAACACACCACGGATCCGGAGGGTGACTCCGCTGCTGAGGGTGGTCGCGCCGATGGCCATCCGGGTCGCCGGGTACTACCCGGGTCGCCGCCTACGGATGCTCGGCGATGTTCCGCCCAATGTGATGCGGCAATGGGCCCGCTGGTGCATGAGCCCGAAGTACTATGGCATCGACGTTCCGGACATCGTCGACCGTGCGCGGGAGATCACGCTGTCGATGGATTCGTTGACGTTCACCGATGACGAGCTGCTCGGCGAGCGAAGCCACCAGGCGTTGGAAAGCCTCTACGCGGCATCGCGTCCGAACGTGCGCCGGGTGGCGCCTCGCGACCATGGACTGCAGCGGATTGGTCATCACGGGTTCTTTCGTGCTCGGATGCGCCCCCTGTGGGACGACCTGGCACTACCACGGCTGCCGACTCGCTGAGCAATCTGGCTTGCCAGCGCGGATGGCGCGGTGAGGTCAGCGAGTTGGCGCGAGCGGCGCAGCTGATTCGCCCACTTCTAAGTTTGCTAGTCAACGTCCAAGTTGGAGGGTTCTCGTGACGGTGCTTGACGGTAAGGGCGCGGTCGTGACTGGTGGGTCCCGCGGCATCGGTCGCTCGATCGTCGAACGGCTGGCACGTGATGGTGCCGCAGTCGTGTTCAACTACGCGAGCAACACACAGGCCGCGAAGACGGTCGAGGAGGCGGTCCGTTCCGCGGGCGGCCGGGCTGTGTCGGTGCAGGCGGACTTGGCCGAAGCGGGTGCGGTTGACCGGTTGATGGCGGTTGCCGACGAGGAACTCGACGGTCTGGACATCGTCATCCACAGCGCCGCGCTCGATATCGCGACAGCTCCGATATCCGAGACGAGCGAGCTGGTGTGGGACCAGACCATGACGGTCAACGCCAAAACGGCATTCCTGCTGACCCAGCACGCGGCCAGGACTATGCGAACCGGTGGACGGATCGTGCATATTTCGACGCTGAACACCAGCCGTCCTGCGCCCGGAAATTCAGCCTACGTCGCCAGCAAAGGGGCGATCGAGCAACTCACCAGAGTCGCAGCACTCGAACTCGGCGCTAGGCAGATCACGGTGAATGCCGTCTGCCCCGGCGCGACGGACACCGAGTTGTTGCGCCGGGCGAACCCCGAGGCGGCGCTCGCCCAGGTCGCGGCGATGACCCCCTTGGGCCGGCTCGGACAGCCCCACGACATCGCCGACGCCGTCGCGATGCTCGCCAGCCCCGACAGTCGATGGATCACGGGCCAGATCATCAACGTCACCGGCGGACTCGGGTGATGTCGAGCGCAACGACAATCGACGGGCCTGGGTTCCGGGCACTCGGTAGAAGGCGTTGCCGCGGAGCATGGCGAACAGGACGCCGCAGTGGCGTCGAGCGAGGCAGCTGAGGGCGGCGTTGTGTTACTCGCCTTCGGCCGGTTTCCGGTCAGGCCTGGAGGTCCGGACTGCTTTCCGCAGGACGCATGGCTGCCTGTCGATCTGCCTCATGTCGGCCTTGTGCTGAAGTGCGTACGCGTCGTAGCAGGCGGCGGAATGGTCTGTCGAGCCGTGCGGTGATGTGGCCGAGCGCGGTGCCGGTGCGGTCCTGTTCGCTCTGGAGCTGGGGACCGGGACCGCTCCGGCGTAGTGGGCTTGGAGGAGCTCGTCGCGCTGGGCGAGGAGTTCGTGATTCTGCTTGGCGAGGTCGTCGGGCTCGAACTTCGCTTGCGCGTAGTCGCAGTCGTCGCGGTACGGCCGGTGAGCACCGTGCCCTGGCGGTGCGAGACTCTCACCCGGGCGACGCCGCGTTTGTGACGACCGCTGACCCGCCGCCGTCGACCGGGTTGGTCCCGTCGACCACGTCGAAGAACCTCGCCAGGAGAGGGCTGGTGTCACCGGCCCGCCACACGAAGGACAGGCTGGTCGCCGTTCCCAGAATCGGCCTGGCAACCACGCCGTCGCGGTGCAGAACGCGGTAGGAGTCGGCCATGATGGTCGTCCCGAACCCCGCGGCCACGAGTGTGAGGATGGTCTGGACGGTCTGGGCTTCGGTGACGATCCGGGGCGGGGCGCCGATCTGGTGATACAACACGATGATCTCGTCGTATGCCCGTGGTGAGGCGGCGCGAGGCCAGAGCACCAGCGGGAGATCGGCCAGCTCGGTGACGGGGACGGGATCGCGAGATCGGGCCAGTGGATGGTTGGCCGGGAGGAAGAGGGTCAGCGGCTCACGTGTCCACTCCCTGCGGTGCAACCGGGAGTCTCTCAGCGGAAGCCGTTGGACCGCGATGTCGAACGCGCCCTCCAGCACTCCAGCGGACATCTTCAGGTCATCGAAGACCTCGACCAGTTCAAGGTCGACGTCGGGCAGCTCGACCCGGAGCCGGCCGAGGAGTGCCCCGAGGGCTCCGTTGATTCCGGATCCGGCAAAGGTGATCGTCAGCCGGCCGGTCTTGCCGTTCGCCGCCAGCCACACGTCGTCACTGATCGCATCCGCCTCCGCCAGCACGCGTCGTGCCCGCCGCACCAGGGCCATGCCAGCTGCGGTTGGCGTCAGGCCGTGGCCGGTGCGGTCGAACAGGCTCGCCCCGAGCCGCTGCTCGAGATTGCCGAGCTGGCGACTCAGCGTCGGCTGGCTGAGCCGCAAGCGGCGAGAGGCAGCGCTGAGCGAACCTTCCTCGGCTATTGCGATCACATAGTCGAGAAGCCGAAGCTCATACCTTGCAGGCATAGGTTCCATGCTAGTCGATGCCAAACGGTTGAGGGCTCCGTAGGCGAGATGCACCCTGGTCCTCACCAGACCTTCAGCGCGATCGGGAGAAGCGATATGAAGCACTTCGGCGTCCTCGCACACAGCTGGGAAGGCGGGTCCCTGTGCTTCCGGACGTTCTGCCAGGACGGCTTCGAACAGCTCGGAGGACACGAGCACCCCGACGTCACCCTGGACTGCATCTCATTCGGACGAAGCATGGCGGCCTGGGACGCGGGCGACCACGATTCGATCCGCGCCACCCTCGCGCTGAGCGTCGACCGGCTGGCCAAGGCCGGCGCCGACTTCTTCGCCTGCCCGGACAACACCGCCCACATGGCACTGGAGCGGCCCGGGAGCGACTTCGCTATCCCGGGCCTGCACATCTGCGAGGTGGTGGCCGATCGCGCCCTGGCTGACGGTTACTCCCGTATCGGGCTGCTGGGCACCCGGTACACAATGGAAGGTCCCCTCTACCCTCGCTCACTCGCGGCTCGCGGCCTCGCCGCCGTGATCCCCGACGAGGACGACCGAGCCAAGATCCACGAGATCATCTTCGGTGAGCTCGTCGCCGGGGTCTTCACCGACGAGTCACGGCGCACGTACGCGGCAATCATCGACCGGCTCGCTGACCGGGGCTGCGATGCCGTAGCGCTCGTCTGCACCGAGATCCCGCTGCTCGTCACCCCTGACGTGTCGGCCCTGCCCACACTCGACTCCACCCGACTCCTCGCCCATACCGCGTTCGAGGTCGCGACTGGCCAGCGGGAGCTGCCCCGCTGGCGCGGCGGGCCGATCTGAACTCACACCATCCGACCTGGGCCGGCACCGCACAGATCTCGATAGCCGGCCAGTACTCACCGATGGGCGCGGCGATGCCACGGACGTGGCGGCCACGTCCGTCAGCCATGCCTACCGGAGGGAAGAGACCATGCCGCCGGCAACTCCTGAAGAACGGCTCGCCGACCTCGGCCTGGCCGTTCCTGAACCTGTCAGCCCCGCTGGGGCGTACCGGCCCGCTGTCGCTGCCGGTGGACTCGTCCACACGTCTGGGCAAGTCCCGCTCCGAGACGGCGCGCTGCTCGCCACCGGGAAGGTCGGTGCAGCAGTCACCACAGCGCAAGCCCGCGAATGCGCCCGCCAGTGCGGACTCAACGCACTGGCGGCGCTACGGGCCCAGCTCGGCGATCTCTCCCGAGTGTCGCGGGTCGTCAAGGTTCTCGTGTTCGTCGCCTGCACTCCGGACTTCACCGAACAGCCAGCGGTAGGCGACAGCGTCTCAGAGCTGCTGCGTCACGTCTTCGGCTCAGCAGGCGAGCACGCCAGGTCGGCGGTCGGCGTGACAGCGCTTCCCCTTGACGCGCCAGTCGAAGTGGAACTCGTCGTCAAAGCCGGCTGACCCCTCGACGATCCAGACCGGCCCGCTTTCCGGCGATCAAACCATCCAACACGAAGGAGACAGAGCGTGGCGTTACGGGTACCGGCGGCGATCGTCGGCTCAGGCAATATCGGCACGGACCTGCTGTACAAGCTCAACCGGGCCGACAACGTCTACCCCCGTTACATGGTCGGTATCGACCCCGATAGCCCTGGACTCAAGCGGGCCGCCGACCTCGGCGTAGAGGTATCGGCCGAGGGGATCGGGTGGCTGCTGAGTCGACCCGAGCCGCCCGCGCTCGTCTTCGAGGCCACCTCAGCACAAGTCCACGCCGCGGCGGCTCCGCACTATGCCACCGCCGGCATCACCGCCATTGACCTCACGCCCGCAGCGGTCGGGCCCCACGTCGTCCCGGCAGTCAATCTCGACCAACACCTCAGCTCCGCCAACCTGAACATGATCAGCTGCGCCGGCCAGGCGACCATTCCCATCCTGCACGCGATCAACGAGGTAGCCGACGTCTCCTACGGCGAGATCGTGGCCACGATCGCGAGCGCCACGGCCGGACCCGGAACGCGGCAGAACCTGAGCGAGTTCAGCGAGAAAACCGGCCGCGCACTCACCATCGTGGCCGGAGTCGACAACGCGAAGGCGATCTCGGTCATCAATCCGTCCGAACCGCCGATGGCGATGCGAGACACCATCTACGCACGAATCCGCCACCGCGACGACAAGCAGATCGAGACGGCCGTCCGCGCGATGGTGGCCAGAGTCCAGAACTACGTGCCGGGGTACCAGCTGCGCCTCCTCGTCATCGACTCCGACCTCGTGACAGTGATGCTGGACGTCGAAGGGGCAGGTGACTTCCTGCCGCCCTACGCCGGAAACCTCGACATCATCACCGCCGCCGCGACTGCGGTCGGGGAACGGATCGCCGCCTACCGCCTGTCTGGAAAGGACATCCGATGAAGCCCGTCACCATAGTCGACACGAGCCTGCGCGACGGCATGAGCAGCGTCTCGCACCAGTTCACGACCGAACAGGTCGCCGCCGTGGCTCGAGGGCTGGACGCGGCCGGCATCCAGGTGATCGAGGTGGCGCATGGCATCGGGATCGGGGCCTCATCGGTCCAGTACGGATTCGCGGCGGCCACTGACGAGGAGTACGTCAGCGCGGCGGCAAGCGCGGTGCGAGACGCTCGGATCGCCGTGCTCTACGTGCCGGGCATCTCCACATTAGGTGTGCTGGACGCCGTCCATCAGGCCGGCGCCACGACGGTGCGGGTCGCGGTGCACTGCACCGAGGCGGACTGCGCCGAGCAGCCCATCCGGTACGCCCGCGAACGCGGCATGCACGTCATGTCCTTCTTGATGATGAGCCACAAACTGGAGCCGGCCGCGCTGGCCCAACAGGCGGCGAAGCTGGATTCGTACGGGGCCCAGGTGATCTACGTGGTCGACTCGGCGGGAGCGCTGGTCCCATCCGGCGCCGCCGCTCGGGTGAGCGCACTACGCGGTGCCGTCGAGGCGGACATCGGATTCCACGCTCACAACAACCTCGGCGTCGGAGTCGCCAACGCGCTGGCGTCGATGGAACATGGCGCGCGTTATCTCGACGGTTCGCTGCGTGGCCTTGGCGCAAGCGCCGGAAACGCCCCAACCGAGGTACTCGCGGCGGCGCTGGAACGCGCCGGTCACGACCCCGGAGTCGACATCTTCGCCCTCATCGATGTGGCGGAACGGGTCATGGCGCCGATGATGACCGAGCCGCAGGTGATTGACGAGACCGCGCTGCTTCTCGGCTACGCAGGCCTGTACTCGACGTTCTTCCATCCGGCGAAGCGTGCGGCCACGACGTACAACGTCCCGGTTCGGGACATTCTCGTCGAGCTCGGCCGGCGGGGAGTCATCGGCGGCCAGGAGGACATGATCGTCAGCGTGGCCGCCGAGCTGGCTGGCACGATCGGCCGGCCATGACGCCCGATTCGATTCGCAGCGCCGCCGCTTCGCTGCTCACGGCATACCAGACCGGGAAACCCATCGACCCGTTGAGCGACACGTATCCGCATGCCACGGTCTCCGATGCCTACCGGATGCAGCTGGAACAAGTCCGCGCCTGGACGCAGCGGGGCGAGGTGGTCGTCGGACACAAGGTGGGCCTGGTTTCGGCTGCGATCCGGCGGCAGATGCGGGTCGCCGAACCCGACTACGGCCATCTCACCTCCCGGATGATCCACCCGGAGCACGAGCCGATCCCCTCGGCCGCGTTCCTCCAACCCCGTGTCGAGCCAGAGCTGGCGTTCGTCCTGAAGGCTCCGTTACGCGGTCCGCACGTCACCGTCGCCGACGCCGCTCGCGCGGTGGAGTTCGTCTTGCCGGCTCTGGAGATCGTCGACTCGCGGATCGCCGACTGGCGGATCACCATTGTCGACACCATCGCCGACAACGCGTCATCCGGCGGGTTCGTTCTTGGCAGCACCCCGGTCCGGCTGGACGATGCCGACCTGCGGCTGGCTGGATGCGTGCTCACCGTCAACGGAGCCGTCGCCGAGACCGGCGCCGGCGCGGCGGTACTGGGTTCACCTTTGAACGCGCTCGCGTGGTTGGCCAACACACTGGCGCCCATGGGCATCGCATTAGAACCGGGACACATCGTGCTGTCGGGATCGATGACCAGAACAGTTCCTATCGCGGCCGGTGACTGTGTCGTCGCCGCCACCAACGGATTCGGCAGCGTGACAGCAGTCCTTTCCGAGTAGACACGCTCGTCACCGGCCCTACCTGACCGGCAGAAGGGAATCGCGAGGTGCCTGGAGAACAGCGGGAACAATGGAGTGGCCGCACTGGCTTCATGCTGGCCGCAATCGGCTCGGCGGTGGGGCTCGGGAACATCTGGCGATTTCCTTACATGGCCTACGAAAACGGCGGGGGCGCCTTCCTCGTGCCGTACTTGGTGGCGTTGTTCACAACCGGACTCCCGCTCCTGGTCATGAAATACGCGATCGGCCACCGGTTCCGCGGCTCGGCACCGGCCGCGCTGGGCCGGCTGTCCCGCCGCGCCGAGACGATAGGCTGGTGGCAGGCTCTGCTCTGTGTCGTGGTCGGGGCCTACTACGCCGTGCTCGTCGCCTGGGCGGTCAGGTACACCTGGCTCTCCTTCGACCAACGGTGGGGCGATGACCCCAACTCGTTCTTCTTCGACGAACACCTGCGCACCGCTGAAGAGCCAGGGATCTCTCTGTCGCCGGTGGGCAGTGTCGCCTGGCCGCTGTTGGGGGTGTGGATCGTCACACTCGGCGTGCTCGCCTTCGGCATCCGGCGAGGTGTCGAGAGGCTGAACCGGATTCTGTTGCCGGCGTTGTTCGTCGTCTTCGGCCTCCTCGTGCTCCGTGCGCTGTTCTTGCCCGGAGCCGCCGAGGGGCTGGACGCGCTGTTCACTCCCGACTGGTCCGCGATGGCCGACGGCAGCGTCTGGATGGCCGCGTATGGACAGGTCTTCTTCTCTCTTTCAATCGGCATGGGCATCATGTCCACGTACGCCTCATACCTGCGTCGCCGGGCCGATCTGACCGGCCCGGCCCTCGCCGCGGGATTCGCCAACAGCTCATTCGAGATTCTGGCGGGGATCGGTGTCTTCTCCGTGATCGGATTCATGGCACTGTCCGCCGGTAGCGGTGTAGACGAGGTCGTCACCGACGGTATCGGCCTGGCATTCATCGCCTTTCCACAGGTCATCTCCGAGATGCCGGGCGGGGCGACGATCTTCGGCGTACTGTTCTTCGGTTGTCTCGCCATGGCTGGGATAACCTCGCTCATCAGCATTATCCAGGTGCCCATCGCCGCCGTTCAGGAGCGGACCGGAAGCAGCAGGACGGTCGCCGTGGCCAGCGTCGGCGGCAGCATCGCCGCCGTATCCCTGCTGCTGTTCCCGACGACACACGGGCTGCACCTGCTGGACGTCGTCGACCATTTCATGTCGCATTACGGCATCGTGCTCTCCGCACTCGTCCTGGTGATCGTCGTGGCGGGGTCCCGGAAGCTGCCCATGCTTCAGGACCACGTCAACAGAACATCGTCGATCACCCTCGGACGCTGGTGGCGGCTGGCGCTCGGTGTCATCACTCCGATCGCCCTCGGCATGATGTTGGTCCAGAGCTTGCGCTCGGAGCTCAGTGACCCCTACGGTGGCTATCCAGTCCCATTCCTGATAACAGCGGGCTGGGCGGTCGTCGTCGGTGTGATCGTGTTCAGCGTCGTCCTCGCCCGGCGATCATTTCGCGGGTCCGCCGATGTCCGTGACCGGGAAGGAACGCTCTGAATGTCCACCGAAGCCATCGTCATGCTCACCGTGTTCGCCGGGTTGATCTGGGGAGGTTTGGCCCTGTGCCTCGCGCACCTGCGGCGGCATCCCGACGATTCGCGTCCGGAGGACTGATCCCGGCAACATATCGATCAAGAAGCACAGGAAACCACGGTGGCGACGAAGCCATGCAGGCGCAGCAGGCCGCGTAACGCCACCATCCCGTTGAACATCGGCCCGAAGCGCCGGCCTCGTCGTCACTCGTCGACGGCGACGGACCCGCCGGCCTCGCCTGCGAGCGCATGCCGGGTGACGAACTGCGTACGGCAGGATCTCCTCCGGCCGACGCCGACACGAGCCCCGAGGCGGCGACCGACAGGCTGCTCGCGACCAGTGAAGGGTCGTCCCGACAGCATCAGTGCCCGCAGTGCTGGCCCTGGTCGGCAAGGGCGCCTGGTGGTGGCCCCGATGGCACTAGTGGCGGCGCCGTCACGAAGAACTCGTACGTGCCGTCGTCGGCGCAGTCGTCAGCGAGTTGTTCCATGTCCCACATCTCTCCGATCAGTACGCCCGCGTTCACCAGCAGAACGATGCGCAGCGGGCCGAGCACATCCGGGGTCTCGTACTGCTTCGCCTCCATGCCCCAGGTATCGGTGGCGACGGCGGCGACGCGGCGCTCGCACAGGAAGTGGGCGGCGTTGAGGCCGAGGCCGGAGCCGGGCCGCCGCCGGCGTAGTCGCCCCAGCTGCCCTGGCTGCGGCACTGCCTGATCTGACCGGTGCGCACCAGGACGATGTCTCCCTCCCCCGCCTCGACTCCTTGTCGCAGTGCGCACTCCACAAGATCGTCGTCCTGGATGGCGTGCCCTGGCTCGAGCCAGGGCACGCGGCCGAGGTGCCGGGCCAGGTCGAGCAGCACGCCCCGGCCGACGGCACGGTCCTTGCCCTTCGTGATGCTGTTGAACTGCGCGCCGCAGGCTGGTCACCGTTTCCGGGCCGCGGCCGTTGTAGAAGTACCCGTCGTGGAAGACATGGCACAGCGCGTCCCACTGGGTCGAGGACTGCGACGGCATGTAGACGGCGTCGTCCGTCACCCGCGTCTCCGGCAGGTGGTCCTCGATTCCCGCCATGATGTCCGCACCGCAGTGAGACCACCGCAACCGAGAGGTTCGCCGAGTTCGCCGAGGTCTGGGGCCAGCAATACCCTGCGATTGTGCGCCTGTGGCGAAATGCCTGGTGGGAGTTCGTGCCGTTCCTCGACTACGACGTCGAGATCCGGCGGGTGATCTGCACGACGAACGCGATCGAGAGCCTCAACGCCCGCTACCGGCGGGCCATCAAGGCACGCGGGCACTCCCGACCGAACAAGCCGCATTGAAGTACCTCTACCTCGTCACCCGCTCCCTCAACCCCACCGGCCGGGCTAGGTGGGCGATGCGCTGGAAGCCGGCATTGAACGCCTTCGCCATCACCTCCCCCGGACGCATCGTCCCCCAACCAGCAACTGAACACCGACCAGTTACACCGAAAACTGACGCTCCCCAGCACGCGGATTTGCGCTGCCGGTCAGCCGAGATGGTCGATGGGATTGGCGGTGAAGCGTTCGGAGAGCTGGACGGTCCGCTCAAGCTTCGCGAAGGACCCTTTCGGTTGGCGTTTGGCTTCTTCGAGGAAGCTGTGACGCATCCGGGCGGCGAAGTCAAGCCTGGGATAGGTCCGCAGGATGCCGATGAGCGCGGCCTCGTCGAGTTCCTCCATGCCGCGTCCGGCGACGTCGATCTGTGCGCCGAGTTGGACAACCCGCGCGGTGGGGTTGCCGTCCGGAATGAGTTCGGTGTGGCGAAGGATGGCCTTCTCGACGAGCCGGATCCGGTCCCTGTCCCATCCTCGCTGTTGCAGGAACGTGGCAGCCAGCGCGGCGCCGACCTCGGCGAAGTCCGTGTCGCCGCGGTGGGCGTCCGTCAGTCCGAGGTCGTGGATCATTGCCGCGATGAAGGCTGCCTCGTGGTCGACGTCTTTGGTCACGAGGGCTACGCCGAAGAGGTACGTGCGATAGCTGTGGTTCAGCAGGAAAGGAGGCGCCGCTTCGTGCGCGAAGCCAGCGGCTGCCTGTGCGGTGGGTGTATCGGGGATCGTGGGCGCCATGTCGGCTCCTTTCTGAGGCTAGACCGATCGTCACCCGCCCAGAACCATGTCTGCAATGACATACTCATTGCATATCAGGACATGCCGCCGTGGACGAACCACGTCACCGGCCACGTGAGATCGGACGTGCCATGAATGAGCTCGCCTCGCCGCCCTCGCGGCGGGTAGTCGCGATAGCCGTCTTCGATGGCGTCGAGGTGCTCGATGTCGCCGGCCCCATGCAGGTCTTCAGCACCGCATCCCGGACCAGGGGAAGCGCCCAGTACGAGGTGGTCATCGCCGCGGCCGAACGTGGAGCCGTTCGGACATCAGGTGGAATGACGCTATTGGCTGAGCGGACATGGGACGATCTTGGCGCCGATGTCGACACGCTGGTGGTTCCCGGGGGCCTCCAGGACGATGGCGACCGCTATCCGCTGATCGATCACGGTCTCGTGACGTGGCTGCGGACTTTCGCCGGCGTGCCGCGCCGCGTCGTCTCCGTCTGCACGGGCGCGCACATGCTCGCCGCAGCGGGGCTCCTCGATGGGCGCTCGGCTACCACTCACTGGTCGACCGCCGATCTCCTTGCCGCCGAGCATCCCGAGGCCGAGGTCGCGTCGGACGCGGTGTTTGTTCGGGATGGACACGTGTGGACGTCAGCCGGGGTCTCGGCCGGCATCGACCTCGCGCTCGCCCTGGTCGCCGCGGACCATGGCGAGGAGGTCGCCAGGCAGGTCGCCCAGTGGCTGGTCGTCTACCTCCGTCGCGCGGGAGGCCAGCATCAGTTCAGTGCGCTTCTGGGTCCTCGCCGGTCCGTTTCCGATCGGCTCGAGGCGTTGCTCTCGTGGATTCCCGAACATCTCCGCGAGGACCTGTCTGTCGAGACGCTTGCGGCGCGAGTCAACGTCAGTCCTCGTCACCTGTCCCGCCTCATCCGCGAGGAGATGAACACCACGCCAGGCGCCCTCGTCGAGGGAATGCGCCTGCAGTCCGCCGTCGATCAGCTCCTGCACTCCGATGCGCCGCTCTCGAAGGTTGCCACGGCATCTGGATTTGGTTCCGTCACCGGCCTGCACCGCGCGTTCGCCCGCAAGTACAAGGTCAGCCCTGGCGAGTACCGCCGCCGCTTCTCGACCCGTCCTGACCTGGACAGGCACCCCTCGCTCTAGGTGTACCCGGCCATCAGGTTGGTGGCAGCCGGCTGATCGGGGGTTTGGCTCCGAGTGCGCTGTGGCGGCGTTGAGTGTTGTAGTGCTCGATCCAAGGCGCAAGGGCGGTGGCTCGCTCGGCGTTGCTGGTGAAGACCTGGCGGTAGGCCCATTCGGTCGCCAGGGTGCGGTTCAGTCTCTCGACCTTGCCGTTCTGCCAGGGGCAATTGGGGCTTGATGAACTTCTGGAGGATGCCGTGCTCGGCACACAGTGCCCGCAGTGAGTAGCGGTAGGCCC
>NZ_SWMS01000028.1 GCF_005146945.1 Prauserella endophytica | reverse complement strand
CCGACTTCCGCCTAGTTCCTACCACAAGCCCCATCCAGGGGCCCGCACGGAAGAGGGTGCACTAGTGACCAACCACGAGGTCGCCGTCGTCACGGGCGCCGGAAGCGGGATCGGTCTGGCCACGGCTCAGCGATTTCTCGCGTGCGGATGGTCCGTGGTGGCCGCGGATCTGAACGCACAGGCGCTCCGTGCCCTGGAGGACGGCCATGCCGCGGATTCGCAGAGCGCCGACTCGCTCCGAACCGTCGTCGTCGATGTCGCCGACGAGCAAGCCGTGCGAAGCGCGGTCGCGATCGCCGTGACGGAGTTCGGCGCGCTGGGCGCGATGGTCAACAACGCTGGTGTCGGCGGGGCCTTCGGGCCTATCACCGAGATCGAGGCAGAGGACTGGGAATACACCTTCCGGGTGCTCTCGACGGGGGTCTTCTTCGGTGTCAAGCACGCCGCCGCCGCGATGGTGGAGAGCCGGCAAGGCGGCTCGATCATCAACATCGCCTCCACGGCCGGACTGGCCGGGGGCATCAGCCCGCAGGCGTACTCCTCGGCCAAGGCCGCGGTGATCTCGCTCAGCCGCACGGCAGCCGTCGAACTGGCGGCGCACCGCATCCGAGTCAACGCCGTGTGCCCCGGCGTCATCGGCACGCCCCTCGTGCACCGAGGGCACTTGGACTCCTTCGAGGAAAAGCTCGCCAGTGTCCAGCCCTGGCCGGAGTCCGGACGGCCGGAGGACGTGGCCGGCGCCATCGCCTTCCTGGCCTCGGACGACTCGAGATTCATCACCGGACAATCGATCGTGGTCGACGGCGGCCTGCTTGCCAGCGGTCCCGGACAGGCATTCATGCAGATGCTCGGGCTCGACGCCGGCGCCGCAGGCATGGTCGGAGTGAACCGGGGTTCCACGGGCCAGGGTTCGGTCGTCCGGCGCAAGGACCGTTGATGGCTCAGCGCGTGTTCGCAACCCTTGCCGAGCTGTCAGCTTCCATCGGCCTGGTGGTCGGTCCGACAGCCTGGGGCCCGATCGACCAGAGCCTGATCAACCGCTTCGCCGATGACACCGGCGACCACAACTGGGTCCACGTGGACCCCGAACGCGCCACCGCCGCGGGCTACGAGTCGACCATCGCCCACGGGTTCCTTACCCTCTCCCTCATCGGCGCCTTCAGCCCGGAGCTCATCGCGATCGAGGAGTGCCCTACCACGATCAACTACGGACTCGACCGCGTGCGGTTCCCGGCACCGTGTCCACGTGACTCACGCGTGCGGGCCACGGCGGAGATCCTCAGGGTCGAGGAAGTGCGCGGAGGGGGTCAGCTGACCCTCCGATACGTGATCGAGCGCGAGGGTTCCGACAAGCCGGTGTGCGTGGCCGACCAACTGTCCAGGAGGATGCGGTGAGCCTGGCGGTCGACGAATGGTCGGCATCCCGCTCGGACCGGTTGTGTGCCGCGGTGCAGACCCGCTCGGGGTCCGTATCGGGCCAGGTCAGCTACGTCGCCGGCGGACCGCGGACCTGATTGGGGAATCAAGGCGGGCTGTTGCCCAGGTCACAAATTTAATCTATTATTGATTCATTTCTAGGAGAAGGAAAGGGAACGGCATGGTGCAGTTCGATGATCCCGCGTTCGCCGAGTCGCTGGTGCGGCGACTCGACTCGAACGCTCGGTTCGCGAGAGAGACGAGGTGGTTCGACGGCTCCATCCTCTTGGAGTCCGACGGTGCCCGACTCTGGCTGAAGGTGTATCGCGGCAAGGTCATTGACCACCTGCCGTTCCAGCCGCCGCTCGGCTACACCTTCAAGCTCGGCGGGCCCGGTGCCGCATGGGCGTCGCTGCTGTCCGGCGAGCGGCGTTACGCAGATCTCGTGACGCCCGGCGTGCGGCACTTCGAGGGCGATCCGAACCTGGAGCGCCTGGGAGAGATGACCTCGGAACTGGGACTGGAGGGCAATCTCATGGAGGCCAGCCGTCTCACCGAGGCGGTTCACACGCTTGTCGAAGTCATCCTCGAGGTCGGACGGGAGGGTCGCGCATGACGTCGACCTGGAAGGACATCGTTGGGCGCTACATCGAGGTCGACGGTACGCCGACGTACTACGACGAGATCGGCGTCGGCGGCCGTCCGATCATCTGTGTCCACACGGCGGGGGCCAACGCGCTGGAGTATCGCTACCTGCTGCCGCTGCTGGCGGAGGCAGGGTTCCACGCGATCGCTCTCGATCTGCCTGGACGAGCCCGGACCTACGCCTGGCGTGGCGAGGTGACGACCACGATCCATCGGCACGCCGAGTTCGTTCGGCTGTTCAAGCGGGAGCTTTTCGGGGAGTCCAAGGTGGTGGTCACCGGGACCTCCATCGGTGGCGATGTCACGATCGACCTCGCCGTCAGCTATCCGGAGGACTTCAGTGCGGCCATCGCATTCGAGGGCGCTGCCCGGACGCCTACCTTCCCCGATCCAGGCGAGTACATGCAGCCGAGCTGGAACCCGGGGTGGCAGGACACGATGGAGCGGATCTCCGGGGCGGCGTTGAACGCCAAGTGCCCGCCGGAGAAGGAGGAGGAACTCCGGTGGATGCACCGGAACGCGCAGGTGAGCGCGGTTGGCGATCTGCAGGGGTGGGCCAATCATGACGTCCGCGACCAGCTGTCCAACGCCACCATCCCGGTGCTGGTGGCAGCCGGCGTCGAGGACTTCTGGCTGCCGGAGGAACTTGTCGACGAGACCGTTGCCGGCCTGCCAGACGCCGAGAAGCTCATGATCGACGGCATCGGTCACTACCCGATGTTCGAGGCACCTGAGTTGATCTGCTCGATCATCGTGGACTTCGTGGAACGCAAGGTCAACTGATGCAGGCGACTCTGTGAGGGAGGAGCACTTCGACGCACCTTCCTCACAGGGTGCCTGTCACAGCGCGCCGAACAGGCCCAACGATGAGACCTGAGCGGAGTCGCGGGATGCGGCGCACGATGCCGAACTGGTCGCTCAACTGGTCGTGAGTCGCGGTGGTTCGTACGCTTCAGCGTCAGGTCCACTCCACTCGCGGCGGGTTGTTCCACGGCCCGGCCCCATGGGTAGTCGACGAGTGAGGTCGACCTTTTCGTCCTAGTTTGTGTAGGCTTACCTAATGCAGGTGAGGCACCGCGGTCCGCTGGCCCCCGTCGTCCAGGCGTGCGCCGAGTTGACGTTCGCGCCGCTTCCCGTGCTGCTCGACGAGCCGCCCGCCGACACCCCCGGCACTCACTGGTGGCGACTGGACCGGCTTGTCGGCGAAGACCAGATCGGCCCCGCCTTCGACGCCTTCCGCGAGCTGCGCGGCCCACGGCAGATCAGCGCGGCCGCCGTGCATTTCCTCAAGAGCTTCGGCCGGGAGCTGATCTTCCTCGCCGCGGCGGGCACCTACCTCGCAGGCCGGTCCGCTGAACTCCGCCCCGACGTGGTCTGGCTGCCCGCCGACGAGCGAAACCTGCTCGGCGAGGTGCACGTGGTCCGCCCGCGCGTGGCCGTGCTCGACGGCCACCCCACCGAGCCGGGGACCGTTCCCGTCCGCGACGAGAACGAGCTCGACGAGTGGACGAGCGTGCTGATGATCGACTTGTTCGGGCCGGTGATCGACGCACTCAGTGCGCACACCCGGGTCGGGCGCCGCACGCTGTGGGGATACGTCGTGGACATGCTCAACTTCTACATGCTGAACCCGGCGCGCAGGCTCGGCAACGACCTGGACCAGGCATGGAGGAGAAGCGAACGGCTCACCACCGCGTTGCTCGCCGC
Organism: Prauserella endophytica; assembly: GCF_005146945.1. Lineage (GTDB taxonomy): Bacteria > Actinomycetota > Actinomycetes > Mycobacteriales > Pseudonocardiaceae > Prauserella_A > Prauserella_A endophytica. Next base: position 79,468 of record NZ_SWMS01000028.1, on the reverse strand, counting down.
GGGCGCCCCGATCCGGAAAGGGCCGCGGCTGTTCTGGTTCCAGCCCGATCGGCCGCAGGGCGCCTGGGCGGTGCGCGGCACCTGCTGCTTCGACTTCCGCGCAGACCCTGAGCACGGCTACTGCATCACGTGCCCGCTGGAAGACGACACCGTACGCCAGACCAAGTTCGCCGAGGCCTTCGGCGACTGAGCCCTTGCCGCATCCCGCCCACGGAGGACAGCTGTGGAAAGACCCCCTTCCCTGCTGGGAAGACGCACGGTTCTGACCGGCCTCGGCGCCGGACTGGCCACGCTGGGACTGAGCGCGTGCGGCCCGCGTGACACGTCGGGAGGACAGTCCACAACGGACACCAAACCGGTGAAGCACCCGTACGGAAAGGCCGACGTGCCACTTTCCCCGCAGCGGGTGATCGCACTCGACCCCGGCCAGGCTCTGCAGGTGGCACTGGAGCACGGTGTCCCGCTGGTGGCCTCGGCCACGCTCGACGCCGACCCGCCGGTGCCCGGCTACCTTCCCCGTGGGACCGGGGAGTTCGAGCACCTCGGGTTCGGCCAGGTCGACGTGGAGCGGCTGGCCGGGTTCGGCGCCGACCTCATCGTCGGCAACACCGCGTCGCTGCAGGACAACTACGCCGCGCTTGCCGGACTGGCGAGCACCGTCGCCTACGCCAACACCCGGGATGCCGTGGAATGGCACGAGTCCGCGCTCACCGTCGCCGAGGTCTACGGCGTTCGAGAAGCGCAGCAGCGGAAGCTGGACGAGTACCGGACCCGCGCCGAGCGGTTCCGGGCCACGCACGGGAACCTGCTGGCTGGCAAGAAGGTCGCACTGCTGCGGTTCACCACCGACGAGCTGCGGATCGTCACCGACTCGATCATCTTCCCGTCGCGGATCCTCACAGACGCCGGGGTCCGCCGCACCGAGTCCAGCACGCCGGAGCAACCTGAGGACACCTACACCAGCCTCTCGCCGGAACAGGTGAGCCGCCTCGCGGACGCCGACGTGCTCATCCACTTCAGCGGCGGCGGGGCGTTCGAGGGCGGTCAGGTGTCCAGCACGTTCCGCAGGTACACCGAGGGCGAGCTGTGGCAGCGGCTGCCCTCCGTGCGGGCTGGCAAGGTGTTCGAGGTGCCGAGGGTGTCCTGGTGGGACGGTGCGTCCGCGTCCGCGGCGGGCGCACTGCTCGACGACCTGGAGCGGCTGGTCCCCCAGTTCGCGTGAGGAGCAGGTGCGCGGCCGGATCGCCGGCCGCCCACCACCGGGTTCATCCGCTCAGGACGGACCTGCGGCTCCAGCGCCGGCCGAGCAGGGTCGCAAGGTACACGCCGCCGAGCACGCCGGTCGCGACGCCCACGGGCAGCTCCCCGGTGGGGAACACCTGCTGTGCGGCCACATCGGAGCCGAGCAGCAGCACAGCGCCGACCAGCCCGGACCCCACCACGCTCGGGCCGCCGGGTCGCAGCAGCCGCCGCGCGAGGTGCGGAGCCGCCAGCGCGACGAACGCGACCGGGCCCGCCGCCGCGGTCGCCGCTCCCGCGAGGCCCACGGCCACCACGAACAGCTGGAGCCGCGTCCTTCCTACCGGGACGCCGAGTCCGGTGCTGAGCTCGTCGCCCAGTTCGAGCAACGTGAGCCTGCGCAACAGCAGCACCGACGCGGGCACGAGCACGGTCACGGCGATGGTGGCGATGGTGACGTGGTCCCAGCTGCGGTCGAGCAGGCTCCCGGTGAGCCACACCGCGGCCCGGAACGCGTCGTCGACCTCGGCCGAGATCAGCAGGTAGCGATTCAGCGAAAGCAGCAGCGCGCCGATGCCGATCCCGACCAGCACGAGCCGTTGTCCCGGCACGCCCCTGCGATAGGCCACCAGGTACACGACCGCCGCGGTGACGAACGCGCCGGTGAGCGCGCTCAGTGCGACCGCGAGCGCGCCGCCGCCGATCAGCAGGATCTGCAGCAATGCCCCGGTCGCGGCGCCACCAGCGAACCCGAGCACGTCGGGGCTGCCGAGCGGGTTGCGGGAAAGGCTCTGCAGGATCGCCCCGCTCACCCCCAGCGCGGCGCCGACCAGCAGGGCGGTGACCACTCTCGGCAGCCGCACCGTCCAGAAGACATAGTCCACTCCGGACGGACCGGGGTCGCCGGCGAGCATCCCGAGCGCTTCGCCGAGCGAGACGGGCAGCTTCCCGACCGTCAGCGCGTAGCCCGTCAGCGCCAGCAGCAGGAGCGCGAGCAAACCGGTCACCACGGCGGGCCGGGAAGAGTAGCGCGCCGAGAATCCCGGCACCCGCACGGTTCTCGTGCTCATGCGGCCGCCCGCCTGCGCCGGACCAGCACGACGAAGAACGGCGCGCCGACGATCGCGGTCAGGATCGACACGCGCAGCTCGCCGGAGGGCAGCACCACGCGTCCCGCCACGTCGGCGAGCAACACCATGACCGCGCCCAGCACGCCCGCGTACGGCAGCACCCAACGCTGGTCCGGTCCGGTCACCGCGCGCGCCAGATGCGGGGCGGCCAGCCCGACGAAACCGATCGGGCCCGCCACGGCCGTGGCAAGGCCGGCCAGCACCAGCACCGAGAAGCCGACCAGCAGCCGAGTCCGCGGCAGCCCCACGCCGAGCGCCGTGCCGAGCTCGTCGCCCAGCGCGATCGCGTTGAGCCGCGGTCCCAGCGACAGCGCCACGAGCACGCCGACGAGCAGGAAGGGCAGCAGCTGACCGACCACGGCCAGCTCCGGTTTCGCGATGTCGCCGACGATCCAGAACCGGTACTCGTCGAACGCCTTCGGGTCGAGGAAGACCATCGCCTCGGCCGCGGAGACCAGCGCCGCGCCGATCGCGGTCCCGGCGAGCGCGAGCCGCACCGGTGTGCCGCTGTCGTTGCCCCGGCCGCCGATGAGATAGACCAGCGTGGTGCTGAGGGTGGCGCCGAGGAAAGCGAACCAAACGTAGCCGGTGAAGTCCCCGATTCCAAGGCCGACGATGGCGACCAGCACTCCGAACGCGGCGCCCGCGTTGATGCCGAGCACGCCGGGGTCCGCGATCGGGTTGCGGGTCAGCGACTGCATCAGCGCCCCAGCGAGCCCGAGCGCGATCCCCACGCAAATGCCCACCGCTGTGCGCGGCATCCGGAGGTCGTGCACGATGATGGCCGGCTCGCTGCGGTCGTCGGCGAACAGCACCCTCAGCACCTCGCCGATCGCCACCGGCTCCGAGCCGGTCAGCAGGCTCAGCACCGCGCAGCACAACAGCAGCGCGACCGCCGCCAGCAGCCCGGTAGCCAGGTGGGCGGGCCGTGCCCGTGCCCGCGCGCCTTCCGCCTCCTCGACGTCTGGACCCCCACTCCCAACCCTCACCCCTGAAGGTTAGGGCACCCTCGCAAGCGACCCGCGACGATCGTCTTCGTTCCAGGGAAAGGCGTGGCGGCGCGAACCCGGCGGCCCGAACACTGGCCCTCGTCCACACCGGGCCTCGTGGCCCGGACCGACGCGGGCACCAGAAGAAGGGCTGGTCAGCGACGACCACCTCAGCGACGTTGGTTCGCTGGAGGAGTGCTGAACCTGATCCCGTTCACCACGTGAGTGTGCTGGCGGCGAGCTCCCGCCAGTTCGCCCGCGTCCCGTCCCGCGTGGCCTCGGTGAACCGCGTGTCGCCGAGGCCACGCCGCGCGGCTCGCTCGATGCGGGCCGCGTCCGGGTGGCAGCGATCCGGCAGGCCGCGCACGCTCGTGCTCGCCGCGAGCAGCCTCGCCGCCTGCTCGTGTTCTTCGTGGCGCAGCGCGAGGTCCGCGATCCCGACGAGCGTCTGCGCGATCAACGGGGCATACCCGACCTGGGACGCCGCCGCGAATGCAGCGGCCCGGTGTTCGCGGGCCTCGCCGGGATCCTCGGCGAGATAGCCGAGGAGGTCGTGTGCCGCCGCGCGGACCTGTGCCCGCTCGGCGTGGTCGCCCAGCAGGGCCATCGCGACGTCGAGCTGCCGCCTCGCCTGCCCGGCATCGCCGCTCCAGCGCGCGAGCTCCGCTTTGGACAGTGCCAGCTCGGCCAGCGCCTCCGGCCAGGAAAGGCGCTGCGCGCAGCGCTGTGCCTCGGCCATCGCGGCGGCGCTCGCCTCCTCGTCGCCCGAAAGCCAGTACAGCTGCGCCTGCCGAGACCGCATCGGTGCGATGTCCTCGACAGCGCCGACCTCGGTGACCACCGCGATCGCCTGTTCGTAGTGCTCGCACGCCGCCGTGAGCTCGCCGCGCAGGGCGATCCGGGGTGCCAGCTCGGTCAGCGCGAACGAGATGCCCCACCGGTCGCCGATGGCACGGAACTCGGTGAGCGCCGTCTCGAGGTCGGTGTCCGCCTCCCGCGCGTCGTGACCCAGCGCGATCTTCATCTTGCCGAGGTGCAGCCGCGCGAGCGCGCGCACCCAGGGATCCTCGTCGCCCAGCAACGGTTCCCACGCCGACTGGTACGCGCCCGGCTCCCGCAGCAGGTGCTCCAGTGCGGCGACACACCGCAGCGCGGGGTGATGGTCCTGGACGGGCCTGCCGATGCGGTACGCCCGCCGGATCCACTCGGCCGCCTCGGTCTGGTCGCTCCTGCCGGAGGTCACGAACATCGTGACGAACGCGTACACCGTGGCCCGGATCTCGTCGCCCACCTCGCCGGGCACTGCGGTCGCCGCCATGATCAGCTCGTTGCCCTCGGCCTTGTGCCCGCCGAGCCACCAGTACCAGCCCGCGGCCGCCGCGAGCCGCATCGCCCCGCCCGCGTCGGAGGCCGCGAGCGCACCGCGCAGCGCGGCACCGATGTTGTCGTGCTCGGTCTCGAGCACGGCGAGCCAGTCCAACTGCCCGGCGCGGCGAAGGTGTGGCTCAGCGGTCTCGGCGAGTTCGGTGAAGTACGCCAGATGCGCGCGGCGTGCCCGGTCCGCGTCGCCCGCCTCCGCGAGCTTCCGTGCGGCGTACTCCCTGATCGTGCCGAGCATCCGGTACCGGGGTGCTCCGTCGTCCCCGGCCACCACGAGCGACTTCTCGGTCAGCGCCGTGAGCAGTTCGAGCACCTGCTCCCGCCCGGCCACGTCGCCGGCGCACACCCGCTCGGCCGCCTCCAGACTCGCCCCGCCGGCGAACACCGAGAGCCTGCGCAGCACCGTCCGTTCGACGTCGGTGAGCAGTTCCCAGCTCCAGTCGATCACCGCGCGCAGCGTCCGGTGCCGGGGCAGCGCGGTGCGGCTGCCGCCGGTCAGCAGGCGGAACCGGTCGTCGAGCCTGCCCGCGAGCTGGTCGAGGGACATGGTGCGCAACCTGGCCGCGGCCAGCTCGATCGCCAGCGGCATGCCGTCCAGCGCGCGGCACACGCGCGCCAGGCTCGCCGACGTGCCTGCGCCGGTCGCGAGGTCCTTGCGCACCGCGCCCGCCCGGTCCCGCAGCAGCCGGACGGCCGGAGACGACTCGATCTCGGCGGGATCGGCGTCCTCGGCGGGCAGGTCCAGCGGCGCGACCGGCCACAGCGCCTCACCGGTGATGCCGAGCGGTTCCCTGCTCGTGGCGAGGATCCGAAGGCGCGGGCACTCGCCGAGCACCCGGTGGGCGAACGCCGCGGCCGACTCGATCACGTGCTCGCAGTTGTCCAGGATCAGCAGCATCGCCCGCTCGCGGACCGCGGCCACCACCCGGTCCGCCGGCTCCGTCTCCGGTGCCTCGCCGATCAGCGTGTCCCGCAGGCCGAGCGCGGCGAGCGTCGCTCGCGCCACGTCCTCGGTGCCGACGGCCGCGAGCTCAACGAGCCACGCCCCGTCCGGCAGTTCCCCGGCCAGGATGCGCGCGGTTTCCGTGGCCAGCCTGGTTTTTCCGGAACCGCCCGGACCCGTCAGGGTGGTGAGCCGGTACTCGGCGACGAGGTCGCGGACCGTGGCGATCTCGGTCTCCTTGCCGACGAAGGTGGTCAGCTCGGCGCGCACGTTGGTCCTGCGGCTCTCGTCCGGCCTGCCCAGCTCGCCCCGCAGCAGCGCGACGTGCAACGCGGACAGCTCGGCGGACGGGTCGACGCCCAGCGCGTTGGCGAGGGCCTCCCTCGTGTGCTCGTACACGAGCAGCGCCTCCGAGCCGCGACCGGCCGCGGCGAGGGCACGCATCAACGCGGCGGCAAGCCGTTCCCGCAACGGATGCGCGGCCACGAGGTCGGTGAGCTCCGCGACGTCGCCGGCGGCGGGCTCCGCGTCGAACCGGTCCTCCAGCGCGGTCAGGCGCAGCGCCTCCAGCCGGGTGACCGCCGCGTCGAACGCAGCACTGTCCTGCAGGCCGACGTCCTGCATGGCCGCACCACGCCACAACGCGAGTGCCTCGCGCAGCCGCCGGGGATCATCGCCATCGCGGGCCTCGCCGACCAGGCGTTCGAACCGCACGGCGTCGACGCCGTCGGGCTCCACCACCAGCCGGTAACCGTTCGGGTGCCCCTCGACCGACCCTTCCGGCAGCACCTTGCGCAGCCGGGAGACCAGGCGTTGCAGGGCGTTCGCCGCGTCGGCCGGCGGACGCTCACCCCAGATCCAGTCAATCAGTGTCGCCTTCGGCACCACACGGCCCGGATCGAGCGCCAGCGCGATCAACAGTCCGCGCAACCGGGCGCCCGGCACGTCGGCCGGGGCGCCGTCGTCCGCGCGAACCTCGAACGACCCGAGCACCCCGATCCGCACCCGGTCGATTCTGCCAGGCCGGGCGGCCGGACCGTGTCAGAGCCGTGTCAGCCCCATGTCAGCCCGGTCGGCGACCGTGGCCTTCACACCCGCCACGAAAGGACTTCCGATGAGCCAGACGTCCGCCATCCCGTACGGCCTTCCCACGGAGCGCGACGCCGGACCCTTCGCCCCGCCGAGCGAGCTCACGCGGCTGCGCGCGGTGCGCCCGGTGAGCCCGCTGCTCTTCCCCGACGGGCACGAGGGCTGGCTCGTCACCGGCTACGAGGCGGTCCGGCAGCTCATGGCCGACACCCGGTTCAGCTCCCGGCTGGACATCGGCGTCCTCCACGTGCCCTACGGGACCTCCGACATGCCCGTCGCCACCGAACCGTCACCGCAGATCCCGGGCATGTTCATCGCGATGGACCCGCCGGACCACAGCCGCCTGCGGCGCAGGCTCACCGGCGCCTTCACCGTCAAGCGGATGAGGACGCTCGAAGAGCACATCGCCGACATCGTCGAGCGGCAGCTGGACCATCTGGCGCGCCTGGCGCCGCCTGCGGACCTGGTGAAGGAGTTCGCGCTGCCCGTGCCCTCGCTGGTGATCTGCGAGCTGCTCGGCGTGCCCTACGCGGACCGGGAGACGTTCCAGGTCAACTCCGCGAAGTTCCTGGTGAGAGACCAGTCGATCGAGGAGAAGATGGCCGCCTACGGCGCGATGATGGGGTACCTGGCCGAACTGGTCACCCGCAAGCGCGCCGAGCCCGGCGAGGACATCCTGTCCGACCTGGCCCGCCACGACGACCTCACCATCGAGGAGCTGACCGGGGCCGCGTTCCTGCTGCTGCTCGCCGGTCACGAGACCACGGCCAACATGCTGTCGCTGGGCACCTTCGCACTGCTGGAGCACCCCGAGCAGCTCGCCGAGCTGCGCGCGAACCCGGAGCTCTTGCCCGGCGCCGTCGAGGAGCTCATGCGCTACCTGTCGGTCGCCGACATCTTCTACCGCTACGCCACGGAGGACATCGAGCTCTGCGGGGAGACCATCGGCAAGGGATCGACCGTCGTGATCTCCTTGCTGGCCGCCAACCACGACCCCGCGCGCTTCGAGAACCCCGGTACGTTGGACATCCGCCGCACGGCGCGCGGCCACCTCTCCTTCGGTCACGGCGTGCACCAGTGCCTCGGCCAGCAGCTGGCCCGCATCGAGATGCGCGCCGGTTTCGGCGGACTGCTGCGCCGCTTCCCGACGCTGCGGCTCGCCGTCCCGGCCGGCGAGGTGAAGCTCAGGACCGACATGAACATCTACGGCGTCCACGAGCTTCCGGTCACCTGGACCGCCCCGGCCGGCTGACCGGCGGAATGGATCACAAGAGCTTGTCCAGCGTGATGGGCAACTCGCGGATCCGCCTGCCGGTGGCGTGATGGATGGCGTTCGCGATCGCGGCCGCGGCTCCCGTGATGCCGACCTCGCCAACGCCGATGAGACCGAGCGGCATCGTCGGATCCGGCTCATCGAGGTAGGCGACGTCGATCGGCGGGACGTCGGCGTGCACCGGCACGTGGTACTCGCCGAGGCCCGGGTTCATGATGCGGCCCGTGCGCGGGTCGACGAGCGTCTCCTCGGACAGCGCCATGCCGATCCCCATCACGATGCCGCCCCGGAGCTGGCTCACCGCGGTCTTCGCGTTGATCACCCGCCCGACGTCGAAGGCCGCGGTCCATCGCGACACCCGCGTCTCGCCGGTGTCGGGGTCGACGCGGACCTCGCAGAACTGCGCCCCGCTCGCGGCCTTCATCCAGCGCCGCTGGTCCCGGATCAGCTTCGAAAGGAACCGCACCTGTCCGGTGAGCCTGCCGATGCGGGTGTCCGAGCCGACGGAGACCTCCAGCGACGGCACGCCCGCGCGGGCCAGCGCGGCGGCGGGATCGTCACCCGGCCGCCCCAGCCTTGCCAGCTTCCTCCGCAGCTTCTCGCACGCCGTCAGCACGCTGCTCGCCACGCTCGCCGTCTGCATCGACCCGCCGGCGGCGGGGCTCAACGGCAGCGAGGAGTCGCCGTACTCCACGCGCACCGACTCCACCGGCACGCCGAGCGCGTCGGCGGCGATCTGCGCCTGCGCTGTCGCGCCCCCCATGCCCATCTCCTGGAACCCGCAGCGCACCAGCACGCTGCCGTCGACCGAGAGCCGCACCGTGACGTTGGCCAGGAACTGCCACGCGGGGTGAAACGCCGTGGCCACGCCCATGCCGACGAGCCAGCGGCCGTCGCGCATCGAACCCGGCTCCGGGGTCCGGTCGGCCCAGCCGAACCGTTCGGCTCCGAGCCGGTACGCCTCGCGCAGCTTCCGGTTGGCGAACCGCCTGCCGTCGATCGGGTTGCGCTCCGGCTCGTTGCGCATCCGCAGCTCGATGGGGTCCATGCCCAGCTCGTACGCCAGCTCGTCGATCGAAGCCGTGCCGATCGAGTCGCCGGGTGCGCGCATGGCCGTGTTGGAGATCAGGTCCAGCTCCACCACGTTCTGCCGCACCAGGATGTTCTCGGCGTCGTACAGGTGCTTCGACTGCGAGGTGACCTGTTCCGGGTTGCCGCCGACGCGCCCGGTGCGCGTCACGCTGGTGTGGACGAGCGCGGTGAGCGTGCCGTCGGTGCGCGCGCCGAGCGCCACCCGCTGCGTCGATGGCGTGCGCCCGCCGACCGTGCGGTACACGTCTTCCCTGGTCAGCAGCAGCCGCACCGGCCTTCCGGTCGCGCGTGCGGCCATGACGGTGAGAATGGTTCCCGGCCAGATGTTGGCCTTACCGCCGAATCCGCCGCCGACGAACGGTGCGAGCACGCGCACACCCTCCACCGGGACGTCGAACCGCAGCGCGAGGTGCGAGCGCAGCCAGTCGATGCTCTGCGTTCCATCGTGGACGGTCAGCCGGTCGCCGTCCCACATCGCCGTCGTCGCGTGCGGCTCGATCGCGTTGTGGTGGTGCGGCGGCGTGGTGAACCGCGCCTCGATCCTGACGGGCGCCTTGGCCAACGCGGCCTCGGCGTCGCCCTTCTTCGCCGACCCTGACATCAGCAGGTTGCCCTTCTGCGGTTCGGCGTTCGGCTCCTCGGCTTTGAAGTCCACTGTGGACGCAAACGTGGTGTAGGAGACCTCGACGAGTGCCGCGGCCTCGCGTGCCGCCGTGAGGGTCTCCGCTACGACGACCGCCACCGGTTGCCCGTCCCAGTGCACCTCGTCGGTGTTGAGGTAGCTGACCGACGTGCCGGACGCCATCGTGCTGAGGTCCAGCGGGTTGAACCTGCGCGGCGGTTTCAGTGCCGGTGCGTTGTGGTGCGTGAGCACGGTGATGACGCCGGGGATCGCGGCCGCCTCGGTGGTGTCGATCGCGGTGATCCGGCCGCGGCTGACCGTGGCGTGCACGAGCGCCGCGTGCGCGAGCCCGGGGTAGGGGTACTCGGCGGCGAATCGGGCCGCGCCGGTGGTCTTGGCGGTGCCGTCGACGCGGTCGACCGGCTTGCCGACACTCGGCTCGTGTGTTCTCGGCAGGGTCTGGGTCACGCCGCGCTCCCATCGCTGAGCAGGTCGCGCAGGGTCGCCACGATCGTGCGCCGCGCGAGCTCGATCTTGAAGGTGTTGCCGTCCTGGCCGGTCGCGGCGGCGAGCTCGGCCTCGGCGGCCGTGCGGAAGGCCTCCTCGGTCGCGGGTGCGCCGAGCAGCACGCGCTCCGCCTCGACCGCCCGCCACGGCTTGGGTGCGACGCCGCCGAGCGCCAGCCGCACCGCGGTCACCGTGCCGTCGCCGACGTCCAGCGCGGCGGCCACGGAGACCAGCGCGAACGCGTACGACGCGCGGTCGCGCACCTTGCGGTAGCGCGACCGCTCCGTGACCGGTGCGGGGAGTTCGACGGCCGTGATCAGCTCGTCCGGCGCGAGAGCGGTCTCCACATGCGGCGTCGAGCCGGGCAGCCGGTGGAACTCGCTCAGCGGGAGGCGCCGGGTGCCGCGCGTGCTCTCCACCTCGACCTCCGCGTCGAGCGCCGCCAGCGCCACGCACAGGTCCGACGGGTGGGTGGCGATGCAGTGCTCGCTGACGCCGAGCACGCCGTGGTTGCGGGTGAAGCCGCCGATCGCGGCGCAGCCGCTGCCGGGCTCGCGTTTGTTGCAGGCCGACGCGCCGTCGTAGAAGTAGAGACAGCGGGTGCGCTGCAGCAGGTTGCCCCCGACGGTCGCCATGTTCCGCAGCTGCGCCGAGGCCCCGCACAGGATCGCCTGCGACAGCACGGGATAGCGCGTGCGGATCAGCGGATGGGCGGCGAGCGCGCTGTTGCGCACGAGCGCGCCGATCCGCACGCCGCCGCCGGGCAGCTCCTCGACCTCCGTGAGCGGCAGCCTGCTGATGTCCACGACCACGTCGGGCCGCTCGATGTTCTCGCGCATCAGGTCGACGAGGTTCGTCCCGCCGCCAAGGAACTTCGCGTTCGGCTCGCCCGCGACGGCCCGCAGCGCGGTCTCGACGTCGGGCGCGCTGACGTAGGAGAAGGTCCTCATCGCGCGACCTCCTGGATGGCCCCCACGATGCCGTTGTAGGCGCCGCAGCGGCACAGGTTCCCGCTCATCCGCTCCCGGATCTCCGCCGCCGACAGTTCCCCTCCGGACGCCTGCTTGGTGACGGCGCTCGGCATGCCGTCCTTGTGTTCGGCGAGCATCCCGACGGCCGAGCAGATCTGGCCGGACGTGCAGTACCCGCACTGGAAGCCGTCGTGCCGCACGAAGGCGCCCTGTAGCGGATGGTCGAGCCCTTCGATGGTGGTGATCTCCCTGCCCTCGTACTGCACGGCCAGCGCGAGGCAGGAGTTGATCCGCTCGCCGTCGGCGAGCACCGTGCAGGCGCCGCAGGCGCCCTGGTCGCAGCCCTTCTTGGTGCCGGTGAGGCCGAGGTACTCGCGCAGAGCGTCGAGCAGGCTGACCTGTGGCTGGATGTCGAGCGGTTCGTCCGTTCCGTTCACGCGCAAGCGCACCTCGACCACGTCGATCCCCTTTGTTAGGTCCGGTAGGGCCAAATTAACAGAACAGCGTTTCGTTAACAAGAGTACGGTGTTCTGTTAAGTCGGGACCTATACTGGACCGGATATGGCTGAGTCGACGTTCGTGCGGGCCAGGAGGCCGGAGCACAAGCAACAGCGGCGCGACGCCATCCTCGCGGCGGCCCGCGAACTGGCCACCGAGTCCGGGGTGCGCAACGTGAGCCTCGGCAGCGTGGCCGCGGCGGTCGGGCTCGCGAAGTCCAACGTCGTCCGCTACTTCGGCACGCGCGAGGAGATCTACCTCGAGCTCGCGATCGAATGCTGGCGCGAGTGGACCGACGAGGTCACCCGGCGGCTGCGCGACGGCGCCGACGTCATCGACACCCTCGCCGAGACGCTCGCCGACCGCCCACTGTTCTGCGATCTCCTCGGCCACACGTCCACCACGCTGGAGCACAACGCGTCCGTGCCGGCCGTCGCCGAGTTCAAGCGCGGCGTGCTGGGCGTCGTCGCCGCACTGGGCTCGGTCGTGGCGGCACGGTTGGAGCTGACCGAGCAGGAGGGCGTCGAGGTCGTCGGGCTGGCCACCGTTCTCGCGAGCATGCTCTACCCGGCCGCCAACCCGCCCCCGGTGCTCGTCGAGGTCTACGCACAGAACCCGGACCTCGCCGCCGCGTGCCTGCCGTTCACGCCCACGTTGAAGCGCGGGATCGCGGCTCTCGCGGCCGGCCTGCCCGCGCTCCGCTGACCCGTTAGGAGTCGCTCAGCCCCTCGATCGCGGCCTCCGCGAAGGCCTGCGTCTTCGCGCACACCTGGCCCGCGACGTTCGCGTGGTAGGCGATGCGCACATCCTCGGTGCGGTCGGTGTCGAGCCTGCGGTGAGTCCACGTGAGCGAACACGATTCCGGGCTGACCTCGTAGACGTAGGCGCGCACCCCGGCGAGATCGACGGGCCGGTAGCCCTCGTCGGGAGGGGCCCGCGGCGCTCCCGGGCTGACGGTCAGGGTCAGTGAGCCGCCCGCCGTCCACTCACATTCGTGGAGGCGGGTGAGCGCGGTGCCCGTCACGGTGCCGAGCACGTCGCGCGCCGCCGTATCGTCCACAAGGGAGCATGGGTCGAGGGTGATGGCGCTGTGGCCGGGAAGATCCCATGCGCCGGCGCGATCCCGCAGCTGCTGTACCGCCGTCGCCAGCACGGCTCGCGTGCGCCCGCAGGCATCGCCCGAGGGATCCGAGTCCTCGGTGCGGAGCCCGAGTCCCGGCTCGCCCGGCAGCTGGATGGTGGCCTCGCAGCCGCCCGTGAGATCGGTCAGCAACACTGGGAGTCCCGCGATGCCGGCGCCCCTCTCGGCGCCCGCCGCCTGCACCGGCTCGCCGATGACCAGCTTGACCGTGTCACCCTCCGACGTCTCGTACGCGCAGCGGTTGAGGTGGATCGGGTTCTCTTCGGCGGTCAGCGTGCCCTCGCCCCGCACCTGCGCGCCGTCGAGCAACGCGCACGGGTCGGTGCCGCGCAGCCGGTCCACGCTCAACGCCTGCTCCACCGGCAGCCGCGTCGCCCGCGGTGTGACGGGCTCCTGCTCGTCACCGCCGATGTTCACGGCGACGACCACACCCACGCCGACCACGGCCGCAGCACCGAGTGCCGCGGCGGCCCAGGCCAGGCGGCGGCGCCGCGGTGCGGGCGGGGGCAACGGCGGCAGCGGAGCCGGCCACGACAGCACCGCCCTCACCTCGGACTCCTGCCGTGCGATCAGCTGGCCCACGGCGAACGGCCACGGCGAGGCGGCGGGGCTGACCGGGCCGAGGAAGTCGAGGATCTGCTCCGGCGCCGGGCGCCGCGCCGGGTCCTTGGCGAGACACGCCTCGGCGAGCGATCGGATCTCGGGTGGCACGGCGGACAGATCCGGGTCCGCGTGCACGACGTTGTAGAGCGTCTGCGGCGCTGTCTCGCCCGTGAACGGGCTCCGCCCCGTGGCGGCCATGACGAGCAGGGCACCGAGGGAGAACACGTCGCTCGCCGGGGTCAGGTGCGCGCTCTCGGCCTGCTCCGGCGACATGAACGAGGGGGAGCCGATCACCGCGCCCGTGCTGGTGAGGTCGGAGCCCTCCACGGCCCGCGCGATGCCGAAGTCGATCACCCGGGGGCCGTCGGAGGTGAGCAGCACGTTGCTGGGCTTGAGATCCCGGTGGATCAGTCCGGCGCGGTGGATGTCGGCGAGCGCCGCGGCGAGCCCGGCGGCCAGGTACTTCAGCGAGTCGACGGGCAGCGGTCCCGCGGCGTCGACCGCCTCCCGCAGTGACGGTCCGGCGACGTAGACCGAGGCGAGCCAGGGCGCCTCGGCCGAGGGGTCGGCGTCCATGACGGCGGCGGTGTAGGCCCCGGACACGCGGCGGGAGACGTCCACCTCGTGTGCGAACCGGTCGCGGAATCCGGGGTCGTGCGCGAACTCCGGGTGCACCTGTTTCACGGCTGCGAGGCGCCCGTCCGGGGCGACGGCCAGCAGCACCCTGCCCATGCCCCCCTCGCCGACGGCGGCGAGCGGCCGGTACCGCCCGATCGGCCCGGCCTCGTCCGGTCGCAGCGGTCTCACGGTTGCGGCAACCTCGGCATGATCCGTTCCGCGAGCCGCCGGGTCTGCCCGCACACATCGGCCACGTCGGCGCCGCTCGCCGTCGCGCGGTAGAGCACGCGGACCACCTCCGTGAAGCCCTCCTCGACGGGCACGTGTGCCCAGCTCACCCCGCACGCCGGGCTACCCGCGTCGGGGAACTCCTGCTGGTACACCGTGCGCTCGCCGAGTTCCACCGGTGACTCGTCCTGCCCGCCTCTGCCGGGGGAGACGGCTCGCTCGAGGGTGACCTCGACGGTGCCGCCGACGTCCCACCGGCACTCGTGCAGGCCGTCCGGCTCCGTTCCGACGACCACGCCGAACAGGTCGCCCAGCTCGGCGTCGTCGGTCAGCGCGCAGGGATCGACGGTGGCGAGCGTGCCTCTCGCGTCCTGCCAGCCGGCTCCGCCCTCGCGCAGCGCGCCGATCGCCTCGGTGAGGGTCGCCCGTGCGGTGCCGCAAGGGTCCGGGTCGATCGTGTCGCCGACGCCCGGTGACGTGGTGACGCTGATGCCGTGCGTCTCCTGGCCGGGGATCAGCGCGATCGCCGTGCACCGGCCCTCTCCACCGGCAGGTCCGACGCTCGCGGGCAGCCGGGCGATCTCGTCGGTGACCACGGCGTCGGTGGGAACGCGGTCGCCGAGCTGCAGATCCAGCCACCGCCCGTCGGGCGCCTCGTAGGTGCAGCTGAAGAAGTGCACGTCGATCTTCGGCGTGAGGTCGCCGCCGAGGACTCGGCACGGGTCGACGGACCGAAGTCCCGCCGCACTGAGCGGGGCGGGTGGTCCGGTGCTCGTGGGGCTCGGGGCGCCCTGTGCGACTGGTACCGCGGTGCCGGGCGAGGACTTCGTGACGTCGAGCAGCGTTCCGGCGAGCACTCCACCGACCACGAGCACCACGGCGGCGAGCACGGCGAGCACCGGAGACCGTCGTCGTGCCGATGGCTCGACCAGGGCTGCCCTCGCCTCCGCCTCCTGCGCCCGGATCAGCTCGTGCACCGGGGACGGCCACGGCTGGGCGCTCGGCGCCACGGGGCCGAGCCGGTCGAGCAGCTGCGCCGGTGTCGGCCGGTCGGCGGGGTCCTTGGCAAGGCACGGCTCCACCAGAGCGCGCACCTCCGCCGGCACGGCGGTCAGGTCCGGCTCGGTGTGCACGACGTTGTAGAGCGTCTGCGGCGCCGACGTTCCCGCGAAGGGGCTCTGTCCGGTCGCCGCCATGACCAGCAGCGCGCCCAGCGAGAACACGTCGCTCGCCGACGTGAGCGGGCCGCCCTCCGCCTGCTCGGGGGACATGAAGCCGGGCGAGCCGATCACCGAGCCGCTGCGCGTCAGCTCGGAGTCGCCCTCGACCGCCCGCGCGATGCCGAAGTCGATCACGCGCGGACCGTCGGCGGTGAGCAGTACGTTGCTGGGCTTGAGATCCCGGTGCACCAGACCGGCGCGGTGGATGTCGGCGAGCGCCGAAGCCAGCCCTGCGGCGAGGTACCGCAGCGAGACAGGCGGCAGCGGTCCCGCGGCGTCGACCGCCTCGCGCAGCGACGGCCCCGCGACGTAGACCGACGCGAGCCACGGGGCGTGTGCCGTGGGATCGGCGTCCATGACCGCGGCCGTGTAGGCGCCCGAGACGAGCCGTGACGCCTCCACCTCACGCGCGAACTGGTGCCGGAAGTCCTTGTCGTGCGCGAACCCGGGGTGGATCTGCTTGACGGCCGCGAGGCGCCCGTCCGGCGCGACCGCGAGCAGCACCCGGCCCATCCCACCGGCGCCGAGCGAGGCCAGCAGACGGTACCGGCCGACGTGCGCGGGCTCGCCGGGGCTCAGTGGCCGCACGTCACGCCGGGATCACTTGCCGACGCCGATGGCCTTGCGTACCGAGCCGAGCACTCGGCCCGCCCGTTCGCGGGCCTTCTCCGCGCCCTCGGCGAGCATGGTGTCGAGCTCGCTGCCCGGCTCCATCAGCGCGTCGTAGCGCTCGCGCAGCGGGCCGAGCTCGGTGTTGAGCACCTCGAACAGCACGTTCTTCAGCTCGCCCCAGCCCATGCCGCCCGCCTCGAGACGCTTGCGCGTGTCGGCGACGACGTCGGCGGCCGATGGCGGAGCGAACTGCTCCAGGATCTGGAACACCGACGAGCTGTCGGGGTCCTTCGGGTCCTCCACCGGCGTGCTGTCCGTTGGGATGCGCCGCACCAGCTTCTTGAGCTTGTTCTCCGGCAGGAACAGCGGAATCGTGTTGTCGTAGGACTTGCTCATCTTGCGGCCGTCGAGACCGGGCAGCGTGTGCCCTGTGCCGGCGTCGGGGATGATCGCCTTCGGCACCTTGAACGAGTACGACTTGCCGTACAGGTGGTTGAAGCTGCCCGCGATGTCGGCGGCGTACTCGACGTGCTGCACCTGGTCCTTGCCCACCGGCACCACGTCGGACTCCATGATCAGGATGTCCACCGCCATGAGGATGGGGTAGTTGTACAGGCCCATGTTCACGCCGGCGTCGGGCTCCTCGCCCGCCTCGACGTTGCGGTCGCGCGCGGCCTTGTATGCGTGGGCCCTGTTCATCAGGCCCTTGCCGGTCACGCAGGAGAGCACCCAGTTGAGCTCGAAGATCTCGGGGACGTCGGACTGGACGTAGAACGTCGTCCGCTTGGGGTCGAGGCCCGCGGCCACCCAGGTCGCGGCGACCGAGCGCGAGTAGTGCCGGAGCAGCTCGGGATCGCGCACCGTCGTGAGCGCGTGGTAGTCGGCGATGAAGTAGACCGAGTCGTACTGCTCAGCCAGCTGCAGCGCCGGGCGGATCGCACCGATCAGGTTGCCCAGATGGGGCTCGCCGGTCGGCTTGATGCCGGTCAAGGAGACCTTGGCTACGGGCTGTGACATGCGGGCCATCCTACTGACCAGCGGGTGGGCCGACGGCGTCAGGTGAGCCCGGGCGGCCGCAGTGAAGGCCACCCTCACTGCGCCCGCCCGTCTCCCGCCACCACTCAAACCGAGGCGCTCTGCGCCGCTGTGTCCGATCAACGCAGCAAGGTGGCCTTCACTGCGGCTAGCCTCCAGACATGGCCGGGCACATGACTCCCGAGGAGTTCCGCGAACACGGCAAGCGGGTGGTCGACTGGGTCGCCGACTACCTGGCGTCGATCGAGTCGAGGCCCGTGCGCTCGCAGGCCAAGCCCGGTGACGTCCGCTCCGCGCTGCCCGCGCACCCGCCCGAGGAGGGCGAGCCGTTCGAGCACGTGCTCGCCGACCTGGACCGCGCGGTCCTGCCCGGCGTCACGCACTGGCAGCACCCGAGCTTCTTCGCCTACTTCCCGGCCAACGCCAGCGGTCCCGCGATCCTCGGCGACCTGCTGTCGTCGGGGCTCGGCGTGCAGGGGATGGTGTGGGCGACGAGCCCGGCCTGCACGGAGCTGGAGTCGCTCGTGGTCGACTGGCTCGCCGAGCTGCTCGCGCTCCCTGAGCGGTTCCGCACCGGCTCCGCGGGCGGCGGCGTCATCCAGGACACCGCGTCGAGCGCGAGCCTCGTCGCCCTGCTGGCCGCGCTGCGGCGCGCGGGTGGCGAGGGGCGCCGGCGCACCGTGTACGTATCGTCGCAAACCCATTCGTCGCTGGAGAAGGCGGGCCGCATCGCCGGGCTCGGCGCGGAGAACGTGCGCGCGGTGAACGTCGACGAGCACACGCTCGCCATGGACCCGGCCCACCTGGACGAGCTGATCGCCGCCGACCTCGCCGGTGGCGCCGTGCCCGCGCTGGTGTGCGCGACGATCGGCACCACGTCCACCACGGCGATCGACCCGGTGCGCCGCATCGGCGAGGTGTGCCGGGCGCACGGGGTGTGGCTGCACGTCGACGCCGCCTACGCCGGGGTGTCGGCGATCTGCCCTGAGCTGCGCTGGATCAACGACGGCGTCGCCGAGTACGCGGACTCCTACGTGACCAACCCGCACAAGTGGCTGCTGACCAACTTCGACTGCTCCGTGCTCTGGCTGGCCGACCGCGCGCCGATGATCGAGGCGCTGTCGATCCTGCCCGAGTACCTGCGCAACGCCGCGAGCGCGTCGGGCGAGGTGATCGACTACCGGGACTGGCAGATCCCGCTGGGGCGGCGTTTCCGCGCGCTCAAGCTGTGGTCGGTGATCCGCTGGTACGGCGCGCGGGGGCTGCGCGAGCACATTCGCAAGGGCATCGCGCTGGCCGACGAGTTCGCCGGGCTGGTCGCCGCCGACGACCGGTTCGAGCTGCGGGCGGACCATCCGTTCGGGCTCGTCTGCTTCCGCCCGCGGTGGCCGGGGCTGTCCGCGGACGACGCCAACGCGGCGACGATGGCGCTGCTGGAACGGCTCAACGACTCGGGCGAGCTGTACCTGAGCCACACGAAGGCGAACGGGGACGTGTTGCTGCGCATGGCGATCGGCGCCCCCGCGACGGAACGCGAGCACGTGCTCAGCGCGTGGTCGACGATCCAGCGCGAGGCGGGCTAACCGGTTTTGTCGGTGGTCGTCGGCAGAATGCTCCTGACGACGAAGGGGGACATCATGGTTGTCGGTCAGACCAAGGACGCGGGGTTCCAGACCGGGGTGTCGGAGACGGTGCCCCATCCGGTCGAGACGGTGTGGGCGTACCTCACCAGCCCGGAGGGGATCGCGGCCTGGCTCGGCGAAGGCGCCGAGCTCGGCACGGAGAAGGGCGACGGCTACATCACGGCCGAGGGAACCACGGGCGAGCTGCGCAGCTTTCACGCCAACGACCGGGTGCGGCTCACGTGGCGACCGCGCGACTGGGATCACGACACCACCGTGCAGGTCGCCGTCAGTGACGCGGGTGGCCGGACGGTGCTGCGGTTCCACCAGGAATGGCTCGCCGACGGCGACGAGCGCCTCCGCCAGCGGGAGCACTGGCGCGAGGTGCTGGACCGGGTGGTCGCCGGACTCAGCCGAGGTAGGTCTCCAGGGTGACGGCCAGCGCGGCGTCCACCTCTCCCGCGCCGAGCGTCTCGCCGAGCCCGCCCCACAGCCACAGCTCGGCGAGTCCGTGCAGCGCGGCCCACAGCGACGCCGCGAGCAGCCGCGCGTCCGTGCCGGCGCGCCAGCCCGCGGCCTGGGTCTCGCCGACGAGCGCGCTGAAGTCCTCGAACACCGCGCTGTTGGTGCTCGACAGCTCGGGCTCCGCGGAGTCGATGAGGTCGTGGCGGAACATCAGCTCGAACATCGCCGGGTTGGCGAGTGCGAACTCGATGTAGGAGCGGCACATCGCGAGCAACCGCTCCCTCGGCGAGGCGTCCGGGATGTGCTCGCCGCGCTGGCGTAGCTCGGCGAAACCGGTGGTCGCGACGGCGGAGAGCAGCGCGGTGCGGCCGGTGAAGTGCCGCAGCGGTGCGCCATGCGACACACCGGCCTCCCGCGCGATCCGGCGGAGGGTGACGGCTTCCACACCCTCCTCGGCGAGCAGCGCGGTGGCGCTCGCGATCAGGCGTTGCCTGGGATCGGGTTCCGTGTCCATGTCCCCAGCTCGTCGGTGAGCGGCAGCAGCTCGGGACGTTTCGGCACGAAGCCGTCGCCGGAGGAGCGGCCAGTGAGGTAGTTGAGCACGCGCGTCCTCGCGGACGGCAGCACCGAGCCCCACACCCACCTGGCGTGCGCGAGGAGGTTCGGCGCGGCGGGGTCGCCGGGCAGCGGGGCCAGCCAGCTCAGGTCGAACGGGACGCCGAGCTTCTCGAGCATGTGCGCGGCGACCCTGCGGTGGCCGAGCTCGCCGAGGTGCAGCCGGTCGGGCCCGAAGTAGCGCAGGTCATGCGCCGCCTCGTCGGGCCACAGATCGACGAGCACCGCGCCGTAGTCGTCGGCGGCGGCGCGGACGGCGTCGTTGAACGCCTCGATGCGGTGGCGCATCCGGCGCACGATGGGCATGCGGGAGGAGATGTCGCTGAGCGTGAACACCACGACGGTGGGAGCGGCGTCGGTGAGCAGGCGCACGGCCGCCCTGGCCCGCCGCGCGACGACCTCGGAGCTGAACGACCGCGAGATCATCAGGTCGTTGCCGCCGCCGAACAGGGCCACGATGTCCGGGCGCAGGTCGATGGCGGTGGGGATCTGCTCGACGACGATCTGGTCGAGACGCCTGCCGCGCACGCCGAGGTTGGCGTAGCGGAAGTCCGGCTCGTCCTGGGCGAACCGGCTGGCGACCAGGTCGGCCCAGCCCCGGTAGTGGGTTCTGCCCGGGTAGGGATCGTCGAGGCCTTCGGTGCAGCTGTCACCGAGCGCGACGAAGCGTTGGTAACCCATTCAACTCTCCGACATGTTCCGTTCAGCTCGTGGACAATGTCTACCAAATCGGGGTAGACGGTGTCTACATCGCCGGGCCGGCGCCGGATCACGCCAGGGCCGCGCGGCGCACGGCCCTGGCGCTGGGTCACGGCCAGACGATCTGCGGCGAGCGGTAGAAGTCCACGCCCCGCTGCTGCCACCGCGGGCCCTGCTCGGCGAGCCGCCGCGAGAACGACTCCCAGTCGTGGCTCGCGCGTGGCGACCAGCCGAGCTCCGCGATCGCGGGCAACCTGGGGAACGCCATGAACTCGATGTCGTCGATGGTCCGCAGGGTCTCGGACCACAGCGGCGCCTCGACCCCGAGCACCGACTTCTCACCGACGCCCGCGACGTGGCTGCCGGGGTCCCACCCGTAGGCGTCGCGCACCTCGATGAACCCGGCCCACTGCAGCCCGAGCGGCGTGTTCGCGTCGTACTTCATGTCGAGGTACGACCTGTTGGCGGGCGACATGATCACCTTGTTGCCCCTCGCGACGGCGTCGGCGAGGTCGGCGTTCTCCGTGGTGGTGCCCCAGTACTGCGGGACCACCGAGGCGGGCGGGTCCACCCGCGCGACCTCGTTCCAGCCGAACGCCCGCTTGCCGTACTTCTCCACCAGCGGCAGCACCCGGTTCATGAACGTCCGGTAGTCCTCGTCGGTGGTCGCGTGCGCCTCGTCGCCGCCGATGTGCAGGTACGGGCCGGGGGTCATGGCCGCGAGTTCGCGGATCACGTCCTCCACGAAGCGGTACGTGATCTCGGAACCGATGCACAGCGAGGAGTACCCGACCTCGATGTCCGTGCGCGGCGGCGGGGCGACCCCGTCGCAGTTCAGCTCGGCGTAGGTCGACTGCGCCGCGTTGGTGTGCCCCGGCATGTCGATCTCGGGCACGATCGTGATGTAGCGCGAGGCCGCATAGGCCACGAGATCGGTGTACTCGGCCTTGGTCAGGAAGCCCGGTCCCTCGCCGTCAACGCCGGTGCCCGGTCCGCCGCCGACCGTGGTGAGTTTCGGCCAGCTGTCGATCTGGATGCGCCAGCCCTGGTCGTCGGTGAGGTGCAGGTGCAGGTGGTTGATCTTGTACTGGGCGAGCTCGTCGATGTAGGACTTGATCTCGGCGGGCTCGTGGAAATGCCTGGCGAGATCGAGCATCGCGCCCCGATAGGCGAAGCGGGGCCTGTCGACGATCGTCCCGCCGGGCACCGTCCAGGCGCGCCGGATCGTGCGGTCGGCCTCGATCTGCGCGGGCAGCAGCTGGCGCAGCGTCTGCGCACCCGCGAACAACCCCGCGCCGGTCCTGGCCCGGATCGTCACCCCGGACCTGCCGACGTCGAGGCGGTAACCCTGGTCGCCGATCTTGGGTTCGTGCTTGTTGAGCACCAGTGAGACGGCGGAGCCGCCCCCTCGGCCAGAGGAGACGACGGGCAGGGAGTAGCCGGTCGCCGGGCGCAGCACGCCCGCGAGGTGGCGGCCGACGCTCCTGGCCTCGGCCGAACCCACCTGCGTGCGGATGGACGTATGCGGACCGAGTGTGAAGCTGGTCCTCGGATTGGGCTTGACCTCGGCAGGCACCGGGATCACGTCGCCGAGCTCGCGTTCCGGGCCATGGCCGGGACCGGCCTGCGTGGCCGCGGCCGGAACCGCTGGTAGAAGCAGCACGGCCGTGGCGAGCAGGCCGAGGATTGTCCTGCGTTGACGCACGGAGCACCTCCGATGGGGAAGGAGCAGGTGCGGTCAAAGGTATAGACCAATACTGGTTCAGACATCCGCCGTTCGGCGGACGCTTTTCGCCGGTCAGGTCTTTTCCCGCCGTTGGGCGCGGAGTCGGAGCGCGGGGTTGTTGGTGAGCCGGAGGACGCCGATGTCGCGGGGCCGGATGTCGGCTCCGTTGGCGACGGAGTGGACGATGCCGTTGTAGACGAGGTCCCAGATGCGGCGGTCGCGGTGCCATTCGGCGAAGGTCCGGCTCATGCCGCGTTCGGAGTCGTAGAGGTCGAGGTACAGGTCGCTGCCGCCGTAGCTGGTGCGGATCTTGGTGAGCTCGTAGAGCTTGAGGTAGGTCGTCTTCCGCAGGCGGCTGCGTGACCACTGCACCCAGTCCGCGCCCGCCGAGACGGTGTCGACATTGAACGGATTGGACGACAGGTAGCTTACCGCGACGATCACCAGCCAGGTCGGCCAGTACTCGAATAGGCGCAGTCCTATTCCGTTGAGAAGCGAAACGATGGCCGCTCCGGCCACGAGCATGGCCAGTGCTGTCGCCGCTCGCGAAAGGCCAGCCTTGGGGCTGTCGCGCCACCAGGCCAAGGTGGGTCCCATTCCTGGCGGTGGTTTGGGTTTGCGGGAAAGGCGGATATCGCGATCACGGTCATCCTCAGGGCGCTTGTCGTCGCCGGTGTAACCCGGCGCGTGCGGCGGGAACGGCCTGCCGCTTTCCGGGTCGGGCCGAGGTGGCAAGCCGCCGCTGTCCGGCATTCCCTTGGGCATTTCATGCCTTCCGCGTGTCACTCCGGGTTGAGTCTATCCGCGACCCATTGCCCGCCGATGCCACCGAGTGCGCCGCCCGCGATCCCGACGACCAATGCTCCGAGAGGGCCGCCCGAAGCGCCGACCAGCGCCCCGTACGCCGCTCCCGCGGCCATGCTTCCACCCGCTGCGCCCGTGATGATCAAGCCGGTGTCCGTGACCGCCTTGCCCCAGGACTGTTCGCCTTTCACCGCTCCGGCGAACTCGTTGAATGCCGTGATGGTGCTCCCGATGTACGAGTACCCCTTGAGCAGGCTGCGAGAATGCTCCAGGGCTTTGCTCCCGCCAGGTTCCAGGTCCGACAGACTTCCCTTACCGGGATAGGCCGACATGATGTTGCGCGCCTTTTGCGGGACGTGTTTGATCCACCGGTTGTACTGGTCCGCCCTGGCCTGATAGTGGTTGTGCCCAGCCTGCATCGCGGCGGCGTAGGTGCTCAGTGTGCGGCCGAAATCGGGTGGTAGCAGATGCAGCTTGCCCATCGCGAAGTCGGTGAAAGCCTGACCGGTGTTGCGGAAGCGATTGGCCATGTTGGCGTATTCCAGCCGCTTGTTCTCCATCGTCGCGACGAACGAGCGCGCCTGCGACGCGGTGGTGAAGCCGAGGCCGACGTAGTCGTCGCCGGGTTCGGCGGTGTTCACGGCCTGCTGGAGTGTCGTGTGGGCGTCGCCTTCCCTCGTGCGCGCGTCGGTGACGATGGCCTTGCACTCGTTGTAGACGGCAGCCTTGGCGTTGTAGTCGGCGATGGCCGCGTTGTGAGCTTCGATCGCCGCCTTGTTGTCCGCCATTACCTGCTTGGCCTGTGCGGCGTCACAGGGTCCGGTCGGGAGCACCCGCGGCGCGAGCGGGGGATCCGGGGCCAGGATGAACGGTCCTTCCACCATGAGGCCGCCTCGGCGGGCCTTGCCGAGCGCTTCCTCCATGCGCCGGATTGCGCCGTCCAGTTCGTCGGCGAACTCGCGTAGGGCACGTTCGATCGTGCCCGCCTGCTCGCCGAGCCGGTCGGTAGCCGGGCCGTACTGCCGGGTCGCTCCGTCATGGGCGTCGCGGGCCGGGCCCATCCAGTCCGACTCGCCCGTCGTGCGTGCCCGGTGGGCGAGTCCGGCCGCGGTGTGCGCGGCCCCGGCCAAGCGGGCCAGGTGGTCGGCGGCCGCCCGGCAGCTGCCGCCGTTGCCGTTGACCGTGGTGTTGAGTGCCTGCCCCATGCCGCGTTCCCCCTTGCGACGGCTAGTTGTCGTCCATTGAGCCGGGGCCACCAGGGCCCTTGGGCGGTGTCGAGTGACCGGTGGGCGGCGGGGGCAGCGACCCGGGCGCCGGATCGACCTTGCCGTCGGACGGCAGTCGTTGTCCTGGGCCCATGCCGTAACGCCCGCGGGCTGCGATGGCCCCGGCGTTGGTGTTCTCGATGTCCTCGTAGCTCCCGTTCGCCGCGTGCACCTTCTCGGCGGCCTCGTCCATTGCCGTTGCGGCAGCACTCAGCCCTTGGATGAGCGAAGCCATCGCCGTGCCGACCACGGCGGAGGACGCTCCGGCATCGGGCGCGTCCGCGGGGACGGCGGCGGCAGCGTCCAGCTGGTTCGCGCCGTCGCGCCAATGGCCGCTGATCGCGGTCAGCGCGTTGGTGTCGTGGCGGTAGCCGTCGCCGCTAGGCATTCCACTCCGTCTCCCTCCTCGGCTTGCGAGTCCAGTCCACTACGGGTGCCACGTGCCGGGAGCCCTCCGACAGCACCGGGTTGAGCAACACCTGCTCGGCGCCGCATTCGGCGAGCACCGCGTCGAGCACGCGGGCGGGAATCGACACCCAGGGCTGGTGCGGACCGCACCCGGCCTCGAGTGCCTGCGCGGAGGTGTAGGCCAGCATCGTCGCCCTGTTCCGGTACCGCTGCAGTTCGACGCCGACCTCCGCGTCACCCGGCCTGGACGGGCGGGACGGCACGTACAGCAGGTCTCCGGCCGGCTCGGCCTCCTCCAGCAATGGGAGGTTCGGTTGCCCGGCGACGTCCGGCTCGGGATGGCGAGGCCCGCCGGGCAACAGCTCGTCCAGCAGGACCCTCACCTCGGCGGCGCCGCACACGCGCGCCAGATCGGCCGTGGTCAACCGTCGGAACGGTTGCCCGGCTCCAGCCGACGCCGCGAGCGCCGTGAACGTCGTGTACCCGACGACCACCCGCGTGCCGTCGCGTAGCTCCCACAGCTCGATCGCGGCTCCGGGTTCCGGCCCTGTCGTCAGGACCAGTACGCCGTCCGGTGCGCGCTCACCTGCCTCGGCCGGTGTCAGAACTCGCACCCGTCGGGGCGCCGGATCGTTTTCTCGAAGGCCCACAGCTCCCCCATGCAGCGGTCGGTCCGACCGATCGTAGTCACCGCATGACGGTGTGCTACGACTTTCGCCGAGAAAACCGCATTTCGCCCACGTGAGGGAAGCTCACTCCGGCCGCAGGATGGAGCGCAGCGCGGTGAGTACGTTCGGGTCCTCGATCGTCGAGGGCACGGGCTCGTCGCGGCCGTCGGCGATGCCCCGCATCGTCTTGCGGAGGATCTTGCCGGAGCGGGTCTTCGGCAGCGCCTCGACCACCGAGACGTCCCGGAACGCCGCCACCGGGCCGATGTCGGCGCGCACCGCCGCCACCAGCTCGTCCCGTAGCTTCTCCTCCGGGATGTCCACCCCCGCCTTGAGCACCACGAAGCCACGCGGCAGCTGGCCCTTCAGCGCGTCCTTCACGCCGATCACCGCGCACTCGGCGACCGCCGGGTGCGCCGCGAGCACGGCCTCCATCGATCCCGTCGACAGCCGGTGTCCCGCTACGTTGATCACGTCGTCGGTGCGGCCCATGACGAAGAGGTAGCCGTCCTCGTCGCGGTATCCGGAGTCGCCGGTGAGGTAGTAGCCCTCGTACCGCGACAAGTACGCCTCCTTGTACCGCTCGTCGTCGCCCCACAGCGTGGGCAGCGCGCCAGGCGGTAGCGGCAGCCTGATCGCGATCGCGCCCTCCTGCCCGGCGGGCAGCTCCTCGCCGGACTGGCCGAGGATCCGCACGTCCCAGCCCGGCACCGGCATCGTCGCCGAGCCGGGCTTGACGGGCATCGGCTCGAGCCCGCGCAGGTTGGCCGCGATCGGCCAGCCGGTCTCGGTCTGCCACCAGTGGTCGACCACCGGAACGCCGAGCTTGTCGTGTGCCCAGTGGTAGGTCTCCGGGTCCAGCCGCTCTCCGGCCATGAACAGAGTGCCGAACCGAGTGAGGTCGTGGGCCGCGGTCTCCTTGCCCTCCGGGTCGACCCGCTTCACCGCGCGCAGCGCCGTCGGCGCCGTGAACAATGCCTTCGCCCCGTGCTCGGAGATGACCCGCCAGAACGCGCCCGCGTCCGGGGTGCCGACGGGCTTGCCCTCGTAGAGCACCGTCGTGGCGCCGATCAGCAGCGGCGCGTACACGATGTAGGAGTGGCCGACGACCCAGCCGACGTCGGAGGCGGTCCACCACACGTCGCCCGCCTGGATGTCGTAGACGGCGCCCATCGACCACGCGAGAGCCACGGCGTGTCCGCCCGTGTCGCGCACGACGCCCTTCGGCTTACCCGTGGTGCCGGACGTGTAGAGGATGTACAGCGGATCGGTCGCCGCGACCGGAACCGGGTCCACGGGCGACGCGGTGGCCATCAGCTCGGTCCAGTCGGCGTCGCGCTCGCCCAGCTCGGCGCGCGCGGCGTCGCGCTGCAGCACCACGACCCGGTCCGGCTGGTGCTCGGTGGCGGCCAGCGCGGCCTCGATGATCGGCTTGTACTCGACGACCCTGTTCGGCTCGATCCCGCAGGAGGCGGCCACGATCGCCTTCGGCTGCGCGTCCTCGATGCGGGCGGCCAGCTCCTTCGGAGCGAACCCGCCGAAGACGACGGAGTGGATGGCGCCGATGCGCGCGCAGCCGAGCATCGCGATCACGGCCTCGGGCACCATTGGCATGTAGATGATCACGCGGTCGCCCTTGGCCACGCCCAACGAGGTGAGCGCGCCGGCGAACTTCGCCACCTCGTCGCGCAGCTCCGTGTAGGTGTAGGTGCGCTGGGAACCGGTGACCGGGGAGTCCCAGATCAGCGCGGGTTGCTCGCCGCGGCCCCGCTCGACGTGCCGGTCGAGCGCGTTGTAGGCGGTGTTCAGCTCGCCGTCGGGGAACCAGCGGTACAGCGGTGCGTTCGAGGAGTCCAGTGCGCAGGTCGGCTCGCGGGTCCACGTGATGGCTCGTGCGGCGTCCAGCCAGAAGCCCTCGGGGTCGTCGAGGCTGCGCTGGTAGGTGTCGGCATACGCGCCCATCGTGGGTGTCTCCTCGTCGTCGAGTCCGTGCCTTGAAACCGTAGAACGTCCGTGCGATCGGCGCACGCAGCGAACCCAGCGCGCACCACCTGCGTCCTGGAAGGGGAGCACTCGACATACTCTGGTGCGAACAAAGCCGACCGGCCGAGGAGCGAGGGTGGAATCGATCGCTAGCGCGTTGCTTTCGCTCGCGCACAGCCTCTTCCAACCGGGTTTCTGCCCGGGGGACTGGGTGTGGGCGACGAGCATGGCGGGCGCGCTGATCGCGCTGTCGCCGGTGGCGGGCGCGATGCTCGTGGCGCTGGTGCGCAAGTTCACCGGCAACCGCTACAGCGGTCCCGCGCTGATCGCGATCGCCGGGATCAGCCTGGTGTTCGTGCTGCTGCTGCCGTTGTTGCTGGCGACGGGCGTGTCGAGCGTCTACCGGGACGTGTTCGCGGGCGGCACCGGTGGGCTCACCACGGGTGAGGCCGGCTCGCTCGCCAGGGAGTACTGCTTCGTCGGCGTGCAGAGCGAGTACCTCGGCGGCGGCCAGAACATCTACGAGACGCTCTTCTACCCGTCCGACAGCGTGCTGGCCTACGGCTACTACCTCGGCGGCCTGGTTGGGCTGCCGATCCTGGCGCTGCTGGCGATCATGCTGCTCGGCCGTGTCGCGCTGCGCCGGGGCCCGAAGTGGCCCGGTCGGCTCATCTGGGGCTCGTTCGTCGCGTTCGTGCTGTTGAGCGTCGGTGTGGAGGCGAACACGGCCGTGCACCTGTGGCTCGGCTTTCTGCCCGTCACGGTCCTCGGCGTGATCCCGGTGGCGCTGGTCGGTCCGCCGAGCTGGTCGGTGATCCAGAACTCCGACCGGCCGCCCGAGCCGAAGCCGAGGCCGGAGCCCCCGCGTCAGCCGCCGCCGTACGTGCCGCCGCCGCCCTCGGAGGTGCCGCCGCCCCCGCCGAAGCAGTACCCGCCGACGTCGGTCGCGCCATCGCCGGAGGCCGCGGGCGCGCTGGCCGCCGTGCCCGGCCCGATGCCCGGTACCGCGGATTCCGGCAGCGGCCGGTTCAAGCGGATCCGTCGGCTGGGCCACGGTGGCTTCGGCACCGTGTGGGAGGCGCAGGACACCCAGCTCGGCCGCACGGTGGCGCTGAAGATCGCCCACGCGCCGGACCGGGACACCGAGGAGCGCATGCAGCGCGAGGCGCGGGCGCTCGCGATGCTCAACCACCCGAACTGCGTGCGGGTGTACGACCTGGTCGAGGAGCCGGACGGGCTTGCGCTCGTGATGGAGTACCTGCACGGCCAGTCGCTCGCCGAGACCGTGGACTCCGGCGGATCGCTCGACGACGTCGCCGCGGGCAGGCTGTGGGCGACGCTGGCGGGCGCGCTGTCGGCCGCGCACGACAAGGGCGTGCTGCACCGCGACATGAAACCGTCGAACGTGATCGTGGACCCGGAGGGCCTGCCGCACCTGATCGACTTCGGGATCGCGCGCAGCAAGGGCGACTCGAAGCTCACGGCGACCGGGATGATGATCGGCACGCCCGACTACACGGCGCCCGAGACGGCGGCGGGCTCGCCCGCGAGCCCGGCGTCGGACGCGTGGCAGCTCGCGGCGACGGTCAGCTACGCGCTGTCCGGCTACCCACCGAGGGGCACGCGAGAGACGCCGATGGCGGCGCTCATGGCGGCGGCGCGAGCGGAGCCGCCGAGCCAGCTGCCGAGGCAGAGTGTCCACGCGCGGCTGCTCATCGCCTCGCTCGACCCGCAGCCGCGCAACCGCCCGACCCTCAACGCGGTGCGCCGCGAGGTCGAGGGCTGGCTGGCGCGAGTGGGCAAGTCGCCCGACGGTCCCGTCACGAGGGTCGTACCCAAGGTGCAGTGAGGGCTCCGTTGGCGGCCGCTCAGCCCCGTTCCAGTGAGGAGCAAGGGAGCTTTGCTACCGTTTTCCGGGAGTGAAGCTCCCTTGCTCACCGACTGGGGGCGGGAGCCGCTTGCGCGGGGGCTGCCTTCACTGCACGGCGGGCGGGGGAACCTCGGGCGCCGGTTACCGGTCGGCTAGCGCCAAGAGGGGAGCCACAGCTGCGACTGCCAGTGCTCCGTGGTGATCGAGTCGCCGTTCAGGATCGGCCACAGCCACACGAAGTTGGCCACCACCAGGCCCGTGTAGAGGGCCACCGCGAGCAGCCCGGTGCCGCGTCTCTCGAAACCGTCCCGCGCCCTGCCGAGCAGCTGACCCAGCACCAGCGTCAGCCCCAGCACCAGAAACGCCGCCAGCGGTGTCGCGTAGAAGAAGTACATCTGCCGGTCGAGGTTGACGAACCAGGGCAGCAGGCCCGCGAAGTAGCCGACGAGCACGGCCGCGTAGCGCCAGTCAGACCGGAACACCGACCGCCACAGGCCCCAGCCGAGCACCGGCAGCGCCAGCCACCACATCGCGGGCGTGCCCACCAGCATCGTCGCCCGCACGCACTCGGACTCCCCACAGCCCGCCGCGGTGCCACCGCCCGACTCGTAGTAGTAGAGCATCGGGCGCAGCCCCATCGGCCACGTCCACGGCTTCGACTCCCACGGATGCGGGTCGCCAGCAGGCGTCGACAGGCTCTCGTGGAAGTCCAGGACGTTGAACGTGTACGCGATCAGCGAGCGCAGCGCGCCGGGGACGAAACCGAAGGCCCCGGCCGCCTCGTTCTGGATCTCCACGTAGTGCCGGTCGGTCGCGGTCTCGCTCGCGAACCACGCCCACCAGCTGCTCAGGTAGACGAGCACCGAGATCACGCCGATGCCCCACAACGCGGGCGCCAGGTCTCGGCGCAGCACGCCCATCCACGGCCGGGGCACACCGGCGGCCTTCCTCGCCGCGACATCGAAGGCCAGGCACAGCAGCCCGAACGCGAGCACCCAGTACATGCCCGACCACTTCACGGCCGTGGCCAGCCCCACCAGCACACCGGCGCCGAAGCGCCACCAGCGGAACCCGAGCCGGGGACCGAAGGGCGACTCGTCCGCCCAGCCCTCGCGCACGGCCACCGCGAGCCGCTCGCGCACCTGGTCCCGGTCGCGCAGCAGGCAGCCGAACGCCGCGAGCACGAACAGCGCGATGAAGATGTCCAGCATCCCCATCCGCGACTGCAGGTGCAGCACGCCGTCGCAGATCACGAGGATGCCCGCGATGGCGCCGAGCAGGGTCGACCGCGTCAGCCGCCTGGCGATGCGGATCGTCAGCAGGATGATCAGCGTGCCCGCGATCGCCGCGCTGAACCGCCAGCCGACGCCGTTGTAGCCGAAGATCCACTCACCGACGGCCATCAGCTGCTTGGCCAGCGGCGGATGCACCACCAACTCGTAGCCGTAGTTGTCCTCGTAGCCGCCGTTGCGCAGCATCTGCCACGCCTGCGGCACGTAGTGCTTTTCGTCGAAGACCGGGGTCCCCTTGTCGGTGGGGAAGCCCAGGTTCTGCAGCCGCACGAACCCGCCGATGGCGGTGAGCACGACGGTGACGACGAGCGCGCGCAGCCGGTCCGTGGGCATCGGCTTGCCCAGCAGCGTGGCCTCGCGGTCGCTCGGTGGCCGCTGTGTCCGCCCCGGCTCGGGGCCCACGCCGCCCGGCGTGCGGGTGAGGAGTGCGGTCACGAGGCCCGATCCTACGGGCGGGCGGGGGAAGGCGGAGATTAGCCTCGGAGGGTGCCTCTCGTACTGGCCGGGACACCGCTCGGCGACTCCCGCGACGCTTCCCCGCGCCTTGCCGAGGCGCTCGCCGACGCCGACGTGATCGCCGCCGAGGACACCCGGCGCCTGCGGTCGCTGGCCACGGCGCTGGGCGTGACCCCGCCGGGCCGGGTGGTGAGCTTCTACGAGGACGTCGAGTCGGCCCGCCTGCCGAAGCTGCTCGACGCGCTGCGCGAGGGCGAGACCGTGCTGCTCGTGACCGACGCCGGGATGCCAAGCGTGTCGGATCCCGGCTACCGCCTCGTCGCGGCGTGCGCGGCGGAGGACCTGCCCGTGACCTGCGTGCCTGGACCCTCGGCCGTCACCACCGCACTGGCACTTTCCGGGCTCGCGCCCGACCGGTTCTGCTTCGAGGGCTTCGTGCCCCGCAAGCCGGGGGAGCGCGGCAAGTGGCTGGCCGAGCTGGCCGGCGAGCGGCGCACCACGGTGTTCTTCGAGTCGCCTCGCAGGCTCGCCGCGACGCTCGCCGAGGCGGTGGAGGTGCTCGGCGGCGACCGCAGGGCCGCCGTGTGCCGGGAGCTGACCAAGACCTACGAGGAGGTCCGCCGCGGTTCGCTGGCAGAGCTGGCCGCGTGGGCCGGGGACCACGTGAGGGGCGAGATCACGGTCGTGCTCGCGGGCGCCTCCCCTCGGCGGGCGAACGTCGAGGACCTCGTCGGCGACGTGCTCGGCCGGGTCGAGGCGGGGGAACGGCTCAAGTCGGTGGCCGCCGAGGTCGCGGCCGCCACGGGGGTCTCGAAGAACGAGCTCTACAACGCCGCGCTCGCCGCCCGCCGCGACGCCTGAGCGGGCGGGGTAGCGAGCAGCCGCTCCAGGGGCGCCGCCTTGTCGAGGCACTCCTGCCACTCGGCCGCCGGGTCCGAGTCGGCGGTGATGCCGCCGCCGACGCCCAGCTCCACGGTGCCGTCGTGGAGCTCGAGCGTGCGGATCGCGACGTTGAGCTCCAGCCCGGCGACGGGGGAGGCCAGGCCGATCGCGCCCGTGTAGACCCCGCGCGGGGCGCGCTCCAGCTCGGCGACGAGGTCGAGCGCGCGGATCTTGGGCGCGCCGGTGACCGAACCGGGCGGGAATGTCGCCGCGAGCAGGTCGGCGTCGTCGCGGCCCTCGGCGAGCACGCCCTCCACGGTCGAGTCGAGGTGCCAGACGCCCGGTGCCGCGCGGACGGCCAGCAGCTCAGGCACGCGCACGCTGCCAACCTCGCACACGCGGCCGAGGTCGTTGCGCACCAGGTCGGTGATCATCACGTTCTCCGCGACGTCCTTCACCGACTCCCGCAGCTGCCGGGCCAGCCCGTCGTCCTCGGGACCGCGGCGGGGGCGGGTGCCCTTGATCGGCGTCGACCGCACGCGCCCGCCCGAGCGCGCGAGGAACAGCTCCGGCGACATCGAGACGAGCGAGCCCCACTGCCCGGACAGGTACGCGCCGCGAGCGGGCCGCAACCGGCGGACGCCCTCGGCGTACAGCGCGGCCGGCTCGCCGTCGAACGTGCCCGTGAACCGCGTGCAGATGTTGGCCTGGAAGAGCTCACCCGCCTCGATCGCGTGCACGCACTCCTTGACGGCGGCGTGGTGCCCGGCCGGTAGCGGGTGCTCCAGCGCCGTGGGCGTCCACGCCGGCTTCGGCGCCGCCCCGTCGAGCAGGTCGGCGAACTCGGCCGCGAGCGCGTGCGGAGCCATGCCGTCGTCGGGCACGAGCGCCTCGAACCACCAGCGCCCGTCCTGGTCGAGCCGGAGCACGTGGTCGGCCCAGCCCCACGCGGCCTTCGGCAGCGCGGCGGACCGCGCGGAGGGGTCGGCGAGGTCGTAGGAGAGGTAGCCGAACCAGCCGCCGCCGACCGTGCCCTCGGGGGCGTCGCGGACCTCGGGCTGCCTCGCCGGAACGGCCAGTGCGTCGCCCACCTCGGTGAACGTCTCCATGCGCAGGCTCGGGGCGAGCACCGCGCGGGAGCTGAACCAGTCGCCGGTCAATGCGGCGGGACCCGGCAGGCCACGGGCGCGGGCCCGGCTGGCGAGCAGCAGCAGCGCCTCACCCGGGGCCGCGCTCGAACGGAGCTCCGCCCGCGTCAACCACATGCCGGACATTCTCGCCGCTACTACCGTCGGAACCGATGTTCCGGGTGATAGAAACGACACGCGTGGCCAAGGTGACCGGTGGTGACTCGCCCAACCGCACCGCCGAGCGGTTCGGCATCGTCGCCACCGATCTCGGCATCATGTGGGACGGCGGCGACGGCAGGGTGTTCGTGCTCTTCGGCGACACCTACGGCGAAGGCTGGTGCGGCAACGGCGCGGGCCCCGGCACGGCCGACTGGCGCCGCAACGTGCTCGCCTTCTCCACCTCCACCGACCTCGCCTCAGGGCTCGCGCTGGACGGCGTCGTCGAGCGCGGGGGCGGTGGGGCCTGCCAGGTCATCCCGTCCGGCGGCGGCAAGGAGGTCACTGTCATCCCCAACGGCGGCATCGCGGTCGGCGGCAGGCAGTACGTGCACTACATGTCCGTCCGTCGGTGGGGGCCGCCCGGCACGTGGCGGACCAACCACGCCGGCATCGCCGTCTCCGCCGACGGCGGGCGGACGTGGGACAAGCCCCGCTCCGCGCGCTGGGGCAACCTCCGGGGAGGCAACCGGTTCCAGATCGGCGCGTTCACGCGTTCCGAGGACCACGTCCACCTCTTCGGCACCACCAACGGCAGGCACGACGACGCCTACCTCGCGCGCGTCGAGCCCTCCGGGCTGCTCGACACGGGCGCGTACGAGTACTGGGACGGGGAGGGCTGGTCCGGTCGCGAACGGGCGGCGGCGCCGGTGTTCGCGGGCCCGGTCGGGGAGATGTCGGTCGGCTACCACTCGGGGCTCGGCTGCTGGCTGATGATGCACCTCGACGAGAGCCGCAAGGGCATCGTGCTTCGCTCGGCGGAGCGGCTCACCGGACCGTGGACGCACGGCGAGGTCGTGGTGTCGGGGCAGGAGTACCCCGCGGTGTACGGCGGGTATCTGCACCCGTGGTCGCTCGACGGCCCAGACCTCTACTACCTGGTCTCGCAGTGGGGGCCCTACAACGTCTTCCTCACGCGCAGCAGGCTGGAGCCCGCTACAGCAGCACGTCCGACAGCGTGAAGGGGTAGACGAGCGCGTCCGCGCCGTACGGGTGACCCGCGCTGTGCTGGTGCAGGCCGAGTCGCGAGTGGAACCAGCCGGGCCTGCCGGGGATGCCGTTGTGCCGCACGAGCCACAGCACCACCTCGCTGTCGGCCCACTTGTCGGGATGGAAGCGGTGCAGCCAGTCCTCGTAGGTGGCGTAGACGAGGATCCGCCGGACCCCCGCCGCGTTGCGGACGGCCTTGATCCACGACTTGATGAATCGGTCGTCGACGCCGTCGGCGCCGACGTCGATGGAGGGGGCGAGCGCGCCGGGAGCGAACGCGCCGAGCGGCATGCCGGTGCGGACGAAGTGTTTCGCCTGGTCCTGCACGGCTCCCGGCCGCGCGTAGTGCCGGATGCCCGCGTGCACACCCGCGCGCATCGCGTCGCCGAGCTGGCGCGCCGCGTTGTCGTCGGTCCAGTTCAGGCTCTCGGTGACCGTGATGGCCGCGAACGACACCGAACTCGCCCTCATCGCGGACCAGTCGGCGACGGTCTCATGCAGCGAGAGGTCCATGCCCCGCGCCTCGCCCTGCTCCTTCATGCCCTTCCCTCCCCCCGGTTGACCTCGGCCAATGCAGTGAAGGCCACCTTAACCGCGGTCAACGCAGTGAAGGTGGCCTTCACTGCGAGGGCGTGTCTCACGGGCAGAGCCGGTCCGCCGCATCTGGTAGCCGTGCGCGCTGCCGTACATCCGCACGACACCGAGCACCAGCAACCGCGTCGCGGACACCGGCCTCGCCTTCACTCCCTGGCGAAGACGACTGAGACGCCATCCGTAGGCTAATCGGGTATGAGCACCCCTGTGTTGACAGCGGTGGCCTGGCCATACGCCAACGGCCCCCGCCACATCGGCCACGTGTCCGGTTTCGGAGTCCCCTCGGACGTCTTCTCCCGTTACCAGCGAATGGCCGGCAACCGCGTGCTCATGGTGTCCGGGACCGACGAACACGGCACCCCCATCCTCGTCCAGGCCGACAAGGAGGGGCTGACGCCGCAGGAGACCGCCGACAAGTACACCCGCCAGATCAGCGAGGACCTGCGCGGCCTCGGGCTCAGCTACGACCTGTTCACCCGTACCACCACCGGCAACCACGCCGAGGTAGTGCAGCAGATCTTCCTCGCGCTGCACCGCAACGGCTACGTCGTGCCGCGCACCACGACCGGCGCCGTGAGCCCGTCGACCGGCCGCACGCTGCCCGACCGCTACATCGAGGGCACGTGCCCCATCTGCGGCTACGACGGCGCGCGCGGCGACCAGTGCGACAACTGCGGCAACCAGCTCGACGCGGCCGAGCTGATCAACCCTCGTTCGCGCATCAACGGCGAGAAGCCGGAGTTCGTGGAGACCGAGCACCTGTTCATCGACCTGCCCGCGTTCACCGAGTCGCTGGGCAAGTGGCTGGCCACCAAGACGGACTGGCGGCCCAACGTCCTCAACTTCACCCGCAACCTCGTCGAGGACATGCGGCCCCGTCCGATCACCCGTGACCTCGACTGGGGCGTCAAGGTGCCGCTCGACCGCTGGCGCGACCAGCCGCTCAAGCGGTTCTACGTGTGGTTCGACGCCGTGATCGGCTACTTCTCGGCGAGCGTCGAGTGGGCGCGCCGCTCGGGCGACCCGGACGCCTGGCAGGAGTGGTGGAACAACCCGGACGCCCGCTCCTACTACTTCATGGGCAAGGACAACATCACGTTCCACGCCCAGCTGTGGCCGACGTTCCTGCTCGGGCACAACGGCGAGGGCGACCACGGCGGCGAGGCCGGTCCGTACGGCAGGCTCTCGCTGCCCGGCGAGATCGTGTCCAGCGAGTTCCTCACCATGAGCGGCTCGAAGTTCTCCACCTCGCGCGGCACGGTCATCTACGTCAACGACTTCCTGCGCGAGTTCGGCCCCGACACGCTGCGCTACTTCATCAGCGTCGCCGGTCCGGAGACCCAGGACACCGACTTCACGTGGGACGAGTTCGTGCGTCGCACGAACTTCGAGCTCGCCAACGAGTGGGGCAACCTCGTCAACCGCTCGATCTCGATGGCGCACAAGAACAACGGCGGCGTGCCGACGCCGAACACGCCGCAGCAGGCCGACGAGGACCTCAAGGCGCTTTCCCGCGCGGCGTTCGACACCGTCGGCGCGCACCTGGGCCGTTCGCGGTTCAAGCAGGCCGCGAGTGAGGCGATGCGCGTCGTGTCGGCGGCCAACCGGTACCTGTCCGACCAGGAGCCGTGGAAGCTCAAGGACGACCCGCAGCGGCGCGACACCGTGCTGCACACAGCGCTGCAGGTGGTCTCCGACGCCAACACGCTGCTGACGCCGTTCCTGCCGCACGCGGCGCAGAAGGTGCACGAGGCGCTCGGCGGAACCGGCGTCTGGGCGGCGCAGCCGGAGCTGAAGGAGGCCGAGGACCTCGACATCGCCGGCCGGTTGAACCCGATCCTCACCGGCGACTACGCGAGCGAGCAGGCGCGCTGGGAGTCGGTGCCGATCGAGGCCGGCCGCCCGCTGGCCAAGCCGACGCCGCTGTTCGCCAAGCTCGACCCGAAGCTGGGCGAGACGGGTCCGGAATGGGCTCCCATCGAGGGCTGAACGCGCCGATGACTGCGCGGTTCTCCTGTGGGACACCCGCGCCAGGACGCGCCCTCAGGTACCCGGCTGCCGTGCACCACGGACGCCCGCGGCCTTGTCACCGGCCCGCTCGATCCCTGGAGGAAACTTGAGTCGTGAGCGCCCGCCGGTGCCGGAGAAGCTTCCGGCACCGGCGATCGACTCGCACACGCACCTGGACGCCTGCGGAGTGGAAACCCCGGCGGAGCTGTCCACTGTGCTCGCTCGCGCCGAATCCGCCGGGATCGAGCGCGTGGTCACCGTCGCCGACGACCTCGCCGCCGCGCGCTGGGCCGCCGAGGCGTCCACGTGGGACGAGCGCGTGTTCGCCGCCGTGGCGATCCATCCCACGCGCACCAAGGACTTCGGCGACGCCGAACGGTCCGAAGTGGAGCGGCTGGCGCGGGGAGATCGAGTGGTCGCGGTCGGGGAGACCGGCCTCGACTACTACTGGGACTACTCACCGCCCGAGGCGCAGCAGGAGGCGTTTCGCTGGCACATCGACCTCGCCAAACGCATCGGCAAGCCGCTGATGATCCACGACCGGGACGCCCACGACGACGTGCTGAGGATCCTCGACGAGGAGGGCGCGCCGGAAACCGTGGTGTTCCACTGCTTCTCCGGAGACGCCGACATGGCGCGCCGCTGCGCCGACGCGGGCTACGTGCTGTCCTTCGCGGGCACCGTGACCTTCCGCAACGCCAGGGCGCTGCACGAGGCGGCGCGGCTGGTCCCTTCGGAGCAGTACCTCGTGGAGACCGACGCGCCGTTCCTCACGCCGCACCCGTTCCGGGGAAGGCCCAACGAGCCGTACTGCGCGGCGTACACGGTGCACGGGCTCGCGGAGCTGCGCGGCGAGCCGGTCGGCGAGGTCGCGAATGCCGTACGTACCAACGCAGAACGCGTGTTTCGACTGCCCACCGTCACTTCGGGTTGAACGGACTGCGACATTCGTGCACACATCTACGTCGACCGGCCGAGTGACGAAGCTCACGACACTCCGAGGGGTATTTGCACAACCCCCAAGCCTTCGTTATTGTCCCGTGACCGTGCTGGGTGGTGGTTTTCGAACCGCCAGCCGGTTGGCCCACAGTCACGTCGGTGTACGTCGGGGAAACGTCCTGCGGGACGTGAGGACGGCGCTGACTGCGGGAGTCCTGGCCTTACGCGAAAGGGATCGACCCTGTGACTGGTAGCTACGGGCGCGCTGACGCGGGTCTCGACGCATCGCCGAGACCGGGGGGCGCCTCGACAGCCCTGCTCGACCGGCCGAGCGACTTCGACGACTTCGAGTTCTCGCCGGACCCGCACGTCACCCGTCACGACGTCCTGACGGCGCTCGGCCCCGACGCCGACAGCCTCATGTCCGAAGCGGACATCGATGTCGACGAGCTCATCCGGCTGATCAACGCTGAGACCACGATGCTGCCGCCGATCGTCGTTCCCGACGAGGCGAGCGCGGACCGCACCGCCGAGGCGCAGGAGAAGCCCGAGGACGGGCTCGCCACCGCGGTCAAGACCTGGAAGAAGCGCTTCCTCAAGGGCGCCGTCCTCGCCGTGATGATCACGCTCACTGGCGGCGGCGCCGCGGCGCTCGCGATGAACAAGAGCGTCACCCTCGACGTCGACGGCGAGCGCCAGACCGTCCGCAGCTTCGGCGGCACCGTCGGCGAGGTGCTGGAGGACGCCGGCATCACGGTCGGCGCCCACGACGCGCTCTCACCCTCCCCACAGGCCGCGGTGGGCGACGGCGGCGTCATCACGCTGGAGCGCGGCCGCCAGCTCAACCTGATCGTCGACGGCGAGCAGCGCGAGGCCTGGGTCCGCGCCACCACCGTCGGCGAGGCGCTGGAACAGCTCGGCCTCCAGGACCTCAACAAGCAGGGCACCTGGTTCTCCGCGCCGGTCGGCGGCGAGGTGCCGCTCGAGGGCATGACCCTGGAGGTCAAGACCCTCAAGAACATCACGCTCTTCGACGGCGGCAACCAGCCGCGCGAGCTCTCCACCACCGCCGTGACCGCGGAGGAGCTGCTCAAGGAGCTCAACCTCTCGCTCGGCCCGAAGGACAAGATCGAGGGCGGGCTCGAGTTCAAGATCCACGACGGCGCCTCGGTGCACATCAGCCGCACCGGCGTCTCGGTGATCAACGAGACGGAGGTCATCGAGCCCAAGGTCCGCACCATCGAGGACCCCGAGCTCGAGCAGGGCACCGAGATCGTCGAGGAAGAGGGCGTCCCCGGCGAGGAGATCGTCACCTACCGCATCACCAAGGAGAACGACCAGGAGATCGCCCGCGAGGAGCTCTCCAGCAAGATCATCAAGGCCGCCAAGGACCGGGTCATCCGGGTGGGCACCAAGCAGC
The DNA here is from genome assembly GCF_005146945.1 of Prauserella endophytica. Taxonomy (GTDB): domain Bacteria; phylum Actinomycetota; class Actinomycetes; order Mycobacteriales; family Pseudonocardiaceae; genus Prauserella_A; species Prauserella_A endophytica. Next base: position 40,224 of record NZ_SWMS01000028.1, on the reverse strand, counting down.
CCCCGCAGCCGGTGATCTCCGACGGCGCAGTGTGGGATGCGCTCGCGCAGTGCGAGTCCACCGGCAACTGGGCCATCAACACCGGCAACGGCTACTACGGCGGCCTGCAGTTCGACAAGAGCACGTGGGACGCCTACGGCGGCGACCAGTACGCGGCCTACCCGCACCAGGCCAGCCGCGAGCAGCAGATCGCCATCGCCACGAAGGTGCGTGACGATCGCGGCGGCTACAGCGCCTGGCCGAGCTGCCAGTCGAAGCTGGGGCTCCCGTAGCCGTTCTAGACTGACCCGGTGACGGAGACATCGGGCTTGCTCGGCCCTGCTGAGATCCGCGGGCTGGCGAGTGAGCTCGATGTCCGGCCGACCAAGAAGCTCGGCCAGAACTTCGTGCACGACGCCAACACCGTGCGCCGCATCGTCGAGCTGGCCGAGGTCGGTGCAGGGGACGTGGTGCTCGAGGTCGGGCCGGGTCTCGGCTCGCTCACGCTCGGCCTGCTGGCCTCCGGTGCGCGGGTGATCGCCGTGGAGATCGACCCCGTGCTCGCCGGGCGCCTGCCCGACACCGTTCGGAGCCACGCGCCCGAGGCGGCCGGCCGGCTGACCGTGCTCGGCGCCGACGCGCTGCGGGTGCGTGCGGACGAGCTCGCCGAGCCGCCGACGGCGCTGGTCGCGAACCTGCCGTACAACGTCGCCGTTCCCGTCGTGCTGCATCTGCTCGCCGAGCTGCCGTCGTTGCGCAGGGGGCTCGTGATGGTCCAGACCGAGGTGGCCGATCGCATGGCGGCGGGACCGGGCAGTCGCGTCTACGGCGTGCCGAGCGTCAAGCTGGCCTGGTACGGCAGGGCACGCAAGGTGGCCGCGGTGCCGAGGTCGGTCTTCTGGCCGGTGCCCAACGTCGACTCCTCGCTCGTGGCGTTCGAACGCGGCGAGCCGCCGGAGAACGCCGATCGCGACGTGGTGTTCGGGCTCGTCGACGCCGCGTTCTCCCAGCGCCGAAAGACACTCCGCGCCGCGCTGGCCTCATGGGCGGGCTCCGCCGACCGGGCGGGCGAGCTGCTGACGGCCGCCGGGATCGACCCCCGCTCCCGCGGCGAGCAGCTGGACGTCGATCAGTTCGCGGCTATTGCGGCAAAGGTGTGATCTACATCGGCGAGCTTGCGTTCGTGTGGCCGATTCAGGTCTACTCTTAGGGCATCCATCCCGAGCGACTGAGAGACCTGGCTCGCCGAAGTCGCAGCAACCGCCCACCGCGGGCAGGTGCTAACGCCAGGAGCGATGGAGGATCCGTGTATCGCTCGCGAATGCTCACCAGGCGCCGAGTCGTCGATCAGGGCCGCCGCACCGTAAGCGCGTGTTGTCGCCACACCGCTGCCGCCTGATCGTTTCCCACTCGCTCATCCCTTTCCCAGCGACCGTCTGAGATCCGGACGGGGCGTCGCTGTGTCTCGAGTTGCCTTGGAGCTTTCGTGATCACCGTCGAAAACGTCAGCAAGTCGTTCGCCGCCGGCAGTACCGGGGCGCCCGTGGTCGCGCTGCGCGACGTGAGCCTCGCCGTGGAGGCGGGTTCGCTGTACGGCGTGGTCGGCCCTTCGGGTGCCGGTAAGTCGACGCTGGCGCGTTGCATCGCACTGCAGGAGCGTCCGGACCGCGGGGTCGTGCGGTTCGACGGGCTCAACACCGCCGCACTGGACGGCCGCAAGCTGCGGGACGCGCGCCGTCAGTTGGGGATCGTCGACACCCGGCTGCAGCCGGAACGCACGGTCGCCGGCAACGTGGCCGCACCGCTGGAGCGGCTCGGCATCGAAGGCCCGCAGCGCCGGAACCGCGTGGGCACCCTGCTCGACCTCATCGGCCTGACGAGGCGGGCCGGGCAGCTGCCCGGTGACCTGTCCGAGGGCCAGCGGCGACGGGTCGCCGTCGCGCGGGCACTCGCGGCGGGGCCGTCGGTGCTGCTCGCCGACGACCCGACGGGCGGCGTGGAGTCCGAGGAGTCGGGCTCGGTGCTGGCCGTTCTCGACCGGGCGAGGGCCGAGCTGGGCGCGACGGTGCTGGTGACCACGCCGGACGCGAGCGTGGCGCGGCGCGTCTGCGACGACGTGGCCCTGCTGGAGCGCGGTGCGGTACTGGAGAGCGGCAACGTGCTGGGCCTGCTCGGCAAGCACGGCAGCAAGATCGCCAACCAGCTGCTGCCCGCGATCGAGACGTCGAGGGCGGAGGTGTCGCAGTACGACCTCGCCGTGGACGTGGTGCTGATCGGCTTCGCGGCCGTCGGTGCGCTGCTGCCCGAGGCGGCGGGCCGTTTCGACGTCGAGCTGGCGACGATCGGCGGTGGCCTGACGCGATTCGGTGACACGCCGGTGGCGCGCTTCCGGCTCGGGGTGCGCGGCCAGCGGGCCGACGCGGCGCTGGCGTGGATCGCGGAGCGCGGCGCCCACGTCACCCACACCCTCTACGGCCTGCGCAACGTCGCCGCCTGATCCAGGGAGCCCCTTCTGCAGGGAGCCCCCTTCTGCAGTGAAGGCCACCTTGCCTGCGTTCAACGCAGTGAAGGTGGCCTTCACTGCAGTCGGGCCCACCCCCGGCCGCCACGTAGTGAGCAAGGGAGCTTTGCTCCCGGAAAACGGGAGTAAAGCTCCCTTGCTACCCCCTGGATGTGGCTACTGGGACTGTTGGGGCATCGGTGAGGGGCGCCGGAAGAGCAGGCCGGCCACTACGGCGCCCACCGCGAGAACACCGGCCGCCCAGCCGCTCGCCGTCGCGTAGCCGTGCACCGTCGCCGCGGCTCCACCCGCGACGACCGACGCCGTCGCGCTCGCCGCGATCGTGTTCAGCGCCGCCGTGCCGAGCGAGGCTCCCACCTGCTGCGACGTCGTGATGAACGCCGAGGCTACGCCCGCGTCCTTCGGCGCCACCCCCTGCGTCGCCGCGTTCACCACCGTCGGCATCACCAGACCCGCGCCCGCGCCCAGCAGCACCTCGGCAGGCAGCAGCAGGCCGACATAGGAGCTGTCCGGCGTGAGCCGCGTCAGCAGCGCCATGCTCACCGCCAGCAGGAGCAGCCCGCCGACCAGCAGCGGCCTCGCCCCGACCCTCGGCGCGAGCCTGCTCGTCACCTGCGTCGACATCAGCACGTTGCCCGCCACGAACGGCAGGAACGCCACCCCTGCCAGCAGCGCGCCGTAGCCCATGATCACCTGCAGCTGGAACGTCAGGAACAGGAACATCCCGAACATCCCGAACGCCGCGAAAGCGACCCCGAGGAACGCAGCCGCCCGCGACCGCTCGGTCACGACGCTCAGCGGCAGCAACGGTCCCCTCACCCGCGCCTGCCGCGTCGCGAACACCGCCACCAGAACCAGCGCTGTCGCGAGCAGCCCGAGCACGAGCCCTGAGCCGAAGCCGCGCTCCGCCGCCTCCGACAGCGCGTAGACGAGTGACACGATTGCCCCGCCGCCGAGTGCGGCGCTGATCCAGTCGAGCGGGGTCTCGCGATGTCCCTCGACCTTCGGCAGCACGAAAGTGCCCAGCACGGCGGCCAGCGCCGCGATCGGCAGGTTGACGTACAGGCACCAGCGCCAGTCGAGGTACTCCGCGAGCGCCCCGCCCGCGACGAGTCCGAGCGCGGCACCCGACATCATGATCGCGCTGAAGATGCCGAACACGCGCGCCCGCTCGCGCGGTGCGGTGAACGTCGTGGTCAGCAGTGAGATCGTCGACGGCGCGAGCAGCGCCGCGAAAACGCCCTGGCCCGCCCTCGCCGCGATCAGCATCTCCGTGCTGATCGCCGCGCCTCCGACGGCCGAGGCGAGCGCGAAGCCGATGGCACCCACGAGCAGTGTGTTCTTGCGGCCGAGCCGGTCTGCCAGCCGCCCGCCGAGCAGCAGCAGCCCGCCGAACGCCACGGTGTAGGCGGTGATCGCCCACTGCCGGCCGGCGTCGGACATGCCAAGCTCCCGCTGCGCCGACGGCAGCGCGATCGTCATGATCGTCATGTCGACGATGACCAGCAGCTGGGCCAGTCCGATCACCGCGAGTGCCCACCATCTGCGCCGGTCGGTGGTTTGCCCCACCGGTGCAGGAGCGGTCGTTGTCATGATTTCCCCTTGTGAGACTGTGTGGAGGCCCCGAAATGACCGGAAAGCACCAAGCTCGCCGATTGCTTACCGGTCGGCTAGTTAGCTTGTATGGTGGAACCGTAAGTGAATGCTAGTCGGGCGTCAAGTAAGTTGAAGACGGTCTCAGGAAGGGCTGGCTGACATGGTGGGGCGGCGCAGCGACACGAGGGAGCGCATCCAGCAGGTCGCGCTGGAGCTGTTCGCCGAGCATGGCTACGAGAAGACGTCCCTGCGGGAGATCGCGGAGCGCCTCGCCGTGACGAAGGCCGCGCTGTACTACCACTTCAAGACCAAAGAGGACATCGTCCACAGCCTCGTCGAGAACCTGGTCGACGGCCTCGATGAGCTGCTCGCCTGGGCCAAGGAGCAGCCGAGGTCGCAGGGGACCACGGAGGAGGTTCTGCGCCGGTTCTCCGCGCTCGTCAACGACGAGCACGGGCCGGAGATGCAGTTCATCCAGCAGAACATCCCGACGCTCAAGAAGTTCGGCGTCATGCACCCGCTCGGCGCGAAGGTCAGGGAGCTCTTCCAGCTGATCAGCGCCGAGGGCGGCGACCCGGCCACGGAGCTGCGGGCCAGGCTCGCCCTGGTCGCACTCGTGCTCGGGATCAACCCGATGTTCGGCGGACCCGGAGCGGCGCCGCCGCCCGAGGTCGCGCTCCAGGTCGCATTGGAGCTGGTCGCGCCGCGCGGCTGAGCCGGCCAAGTACCCTTGACCCGTGCTCGCCGTCGTTCCACCGCCCGTGACCGTGAGGGTGCCCTCCAAGGTGAACCTGCACCTCTCCGTCGGTGACGTTCGCGACGACGGGTTCCACGAGCTGACCACCATCTTCCAGGCCCTATCCCTGACCGACGAGGTCACCGTCGCCGCCGCCGAGGAACCGGGCGTCGAGGTGTTCGGCGAGGGCGCCAAGTCCGTGCCCACCGACGAGGGCAACCTCGCGTGGCGGGCGGTCCGGGCGCTTGCCGAGCACGTGGACCGCGCCGAGGACATCGACAAGGTCGGCGTGGTGCTGCGCAAGGGCATTCCCGTCGCTGGCGGCATGGCGGGCGGCAGCGCCGACGCCGCCGCAACGCTCGTCGGCCTCAGCTCGCTGTGGAAGCTCGACCTCGCCAGGGACGAGCTCGCGCAGATCGCCGCCACGCTCGGCAGTGACGTGCCGTTCGCGCTCTACGGTGGCACCGCGCTCGGCACCGGCCGCGGCGAGGAGCTCGTCCCCGTGCTTTCCCGGCACACGTTCCACTGGGTGCTCGCGTTCGACCAGCGCGGCCTTTCCACGCCCCGCGTCTACGGCGAGCTCGACCGGCTGCGCGCCGACGGCGACCCGCCGCGGGTCGGCTCCCACGCGCCGGTGGTCGAGGCGCTCGCCTCAGGCGACCCGAAGCAGCTCGCGCTGCTGCTCGGCAACGACCTCCAGGCGGCCGCCGTCTCGCTGCGGCCCGGCCTGCGCCGGACCCTGCGGGCCGGCGTCAACGCCGGTGCCCTCGCCGGCACGGTCTCCGGCTCGGGTCCCACGTGCGCGTTCCTCTGCGAGAGCGCGGACGCCGCCCTGGAGGTTGCCGCCGAGCTGGCCGGTGCCGGAGTGTGCCGTACGGTGCGGGTCGCGCACGGGCCGGTCCCCGGCGCACGCGTCGTCGGCGGCGACGACGCTCCCCGGCACCCAACGCCGCCCCAAGTGCACGCCTAACCTCAACAGCTTTCGAAGGGTTACCTGCCGGATGGCCAACCTGGTCAACCTCGAATCGGTCAGCAAGTCCTACGGCGAGCGCATGCTGCTCGACGGCGTCTCACTCGGCGTCGGCGAGGGTGAACGCATCGGTGTCGTCGGCCTCAACGGGGGCGGCAAGACCACGCTGCTCGAGGTGCTCGCGGGCCTCACGCCGCCCGACTCAGGGCGGGTGAGCCGCGTCCGCGCCCTGCGGATGCGCGTGGTCACCCAGCGCACGGCGCTGCCGGAGGGCAGCACGGTGCGCGACGTCGTGCTCGCCGAGTACGCCGCCGAGCACGAATGGGCCGCCGACGCCCGCGTCCGCTCCATTGTGGACGGACTCGGCATCTCGGCGATCGGGCTGGAGACCCCCACGGCCACGCTGTCGGGCGGGGAGCGGCGCCGGGTCTCGCTCGCCGCGGCGCTGGTGGCCGAGCTGGATCTCGTCGTGCTCGACGAGCCCACCAACCACCTCGATATCGAGGGTGTGCGCTGGCTCGCCGACCATCTGCTCGCGCGCCGGATCTCCCTCGTGGTCGTCACTCACGACCGCTGGTTTCTCGACACCGTGTGCGGCCGGACGTGGGAGGTCGTCGGCGGGAGTGTCGAGCAGTACGAGGGTGGCTACGCGGACTGGGTCTACGCGCGGGCCGAGCGGGCCCGCCTCGCCGCGACGGCGGAGGAGAAGCGGCAGAACCTGGCGCGCAAGGAGCTCGCGTGGCTCCAGCGGGGCGCGAAGGCCCGCACGTCGAAACCGCGTTACCGGGTCGAGGCCGCCGAGTCGCTGATCTCCGACGTGCCTCCGCCCCGTGACTCCGTCGAGCTGCTGACGTTCGCCAAGCGCAGGCTCGGCAAGACCGTGCTGGAACTCGAGGACGTGACGCTCGGGGCGGGGGAGCGCACGCTCCTTGACGACGTCACGTGGCGCATCGGCCCCGGCGACCGGATCGGCCTGGTCGGCGTCAACGGCTCCGGCAAGACGACCCTGCTGCGGCTGCTCGCCGGCGAGTCGGAGCCCGAGACGGGCAGGCGGATCGAGGGCAAGACGGTGCGGCTCGCGCACCTGCGCCAGGAGCTCGACGATCTCCCCGGTGACCTTCGTGTCCTTCAGGCCGTGGAGGCCGTGGCGGGCCGGGTGACGCTCGGCAAGCAGGAGCTGTCGGCCTCGCAGCTGGCCGAGAAGCTCGGGTTCCCGCCCGCGCGGCAATGGACGCCCGTCGACGACCTCTCGGGCGGCGAGCGGCGCCGTCTCCAACTGGTGCGGCTGCTGATGGCGGAGCCGAACGTGCTGTTGTTCGACGAGCCCACCAACGACCTGGACATCGACACGCTCCAGCAACTGGAGGATCTGCTCGACTCGTGGCCGGGCACGCTCGTGGTGGTCTCGCACGACCGCTACCTGGTGGAGCGCGTGTGTGACACGGTGGTCGCCCTCTTCGGCGACGGCAAGATCACCCACCTGCCCGGCGGCATCGACGAGTACCTCACACGCCGCGCCCAGGCCCCCGCGCCCAACGGCCCCCTTGGTAGCGCTGAACGCAACCAGGGTGGCCTTGGGGAGCGTTCAGCCGGCGGGAACGGGAAGGTTTCCGCCGCGGAATGGCGGGCCGTCACCAAGGAGCTGGCGAGGCTGGAGCGCAGGCTCGACGTCGTCCACGAGAAGGAGGCCAAGTTGCACGATGCGCTGGCCGCCGCGGCGACCGAGCCCGAGCGTCTGATGGAGCTCAATTCCGAGCTGAAGGCCGTCCAGGCGGAAAAGGACGAGCTCGAGCAGAAATGGCTGGAGACCTCTGAGGCCGTGGAGTAAAGACGCGGCCTCTAGAGTTCTCCCCATGAGTCGGTTCGTGGAGACGATGGTCGCCACCGCGAACGCGGTTGGCCGGCAGCGGGGCATGGTGACGGGGGAACCCAAGGAGCCTGTCCGCAGGACGTGGTACGAGGTGCACGAGCGGGCCCGCCGGGTCGGGGGTGGGCTGGTCCGGGCGGGACTGGAGCCGGGCAGCGCCGTCGCGGTGCTGGCCGCCGCGCCCGAGCTGATCGCGCCGACCGTGCAGGGCACGTGGCTCGCGGGCGGCAGCGTCACGATGCTGCACCAGCCGACGCCGCGCACCGATCTCGCGCAGTGGGCCGCCGACACCATCCAGGTGCTCGAGATGATCGGCTCGCGCCTGGTGCTGCTGGGGGAGCCGTTCGACCAGCTCGCGCCCGTGCTCACCGAGCACGGCATCGACTACCGCAAGATCGAGGACCTGCTCACCGACGAACCGATCGCCGAGGCCGTGCCCATCGGCGAGGACTCGCTCGCACTCCTGCAGCTCACCAGCGGCTCCACCGCCGAGCCCAAGGCGGTGCGGATCACGCACGGCAACCTCTACTCCAACATCCGGGCGATGGTCGACCGCGCCGAGCTGGACTTCGACACCGACGTAATGGTGTCGTGGCTGCCCACCTTCCACGACATGGGCATGGTGGGCTTCCTGACGCTGCCCATGACGTTCGGCGTCGAACTCGTCAAGGTCACGCCGGTGGAGTTCCTTTCCGGGCCGCTGCTGTGGCCCGAGCTGATCAGCCGCTACAAGGGCACCGTCACGGCCGCGCCGAACTTCGCCTACGCGATCGTCGGCCGCAGGCTCGCGAGGGTCGACGACGACAACGCCTACGATCTCTCGCATCTGCGGATCGCGTTGAACGGCGCCGAGCCGATCGACCCGTCCGCGGTGACGACCTTCACCGACGCGGGCGCTCGGTTCAAGATGTCGGCCGAATGTGTGTTCCCCGCCTACGGCCTGGCGGAGGCGACCCTGGCAGTGTCGTTCGCACGGTTGTTCACCGGCCTGACCGTGGACGTCATCGAGGCGCACGCGCTGGAGTCCGAGAACCGCGCCGTGCCGGTGCCGGAGGGCGACCCGCGCCGGGGCACCGACGACGTCCGCGCCTTCGCGGTGCTCGGCCCGCCACTCGACGGGCTGACGGCCCAGATCGTCGACGAGCACGGCAAGGTGCTGGGCGAGCGCGAGGTCGGCGAGATCCGGCTGCGCGGCGAGGCCGTGTCGCCCGGCTACCTGACCGTGAACGGTCCCGCGGCGACGCAGGACGCCGAGGGCTGGTTCGCCACCGGCGACCTCGGCTACCTGGTCGAAGGTGGACAGATCGTCATCTGCGGGCGCAGCAAGGACGTGATCATCCTCGGTGGCCGCAACATCTACCCGACCGACGTCGAACGCGCCGCGGGCTCGGTGGAGGGCGTGCGAGCGGGCAACGCGGTGGCCGTGCGGATCGACGCGGGCACCAGGCGGGAGCGCTTCGCCGTCGTGCTGGAGTCCAAACTGGCCGGCGATGAGGCCGAGGAGCACCGGCTCGCCAAGGAGGTCGCCGCGCGCGTGCGCGACGCCGTGGACGCCCGGCCCTACGCCGTGGTGGTGCTGCCCGCGGGCAGCCTGCCCAAGACGCCGTCCGGCAAGGTAAAGCGCGCCGCCACGGCCATCCAGTTCCGCGACCAGATCGCCGCCCGCGCCTAGACACCCCGTCCGCAGTGAAGGCCACCATGCCTGCGTTCAACGCAGGCATGGTGGCCTTCACTGCAGTTGGGACGGGTTACCTGCGGCCGCGACGCCAGAGGGGCTTGCGGACGTGGGTGTGTTCCAGGGCCGGGGCGACGTAGGGGCCGCTCGGGGCCGCCGCTCCCGACCGCGCGGCGAGCGTGGTCTCGACGGCACGCAGGAACGTGTCCACCGCCGTCTGGTCGTAGCCACCCCGCTTGGCCAGCGGGGTGAGGCGAAACGCGACGTCGTGGACCTCCGCCGCGCTCACGTCGTCCTCGCCGTCGAGGGTCGCCGCGATGCGATCGAGGAACGCGTCGACCTGCACCTCGTTGTAGCCGCGAGTCCCGAACGGCGCCTCCGGGAACCGGATGTCGCGCACGTCGTCGGACGTCACCGTCATCTAGCGATCCCGCACCGGCTCGATGGCGGGGGACGTCGTCCGCGCGGCAGGCACGTGGTGCGAGCCCGGCCGGACGCCGGTCCGGGCGAGGAGGGTCTCCTCGACCTCGTCCAGGAACTCGTCCACCTCGCGCTCGTCGTAACCGCGCTTGCCGATGAGCGGGCGCCCGAACTGGACGTGGTGCACTTCGGCGGCGGTCAGGTCGTCCTCGTCTGCGAGCGTCTTCACGATCCGCTGGACGAACTCGTCCACCTCGTTCTTCGCGTAGCCACGGCGACCGATGGGGGCGTTGCGGAACTCGACGTCGCGGACGTCGTCTGCCGTGAACGACATGTGGGGCCTCTCCTGGGTTCGGCTCGGGTCGGGACACATCCCGCATTCCGTCCTAGCCCCCGGCGAACGCAGCGGGAAGACTCAGGGAGGTTTGTCGACTCGACCAGGTGCGCGCGACAACGCCATCGAGTGACGATGAAGTCACCGGTAGTGAGAATCCGCGTCAGCCCGCGTGGAAGGTGTTCTGCGCCGCCATGAGGCCCTTGCCGACGAGCTCCTCGACGGCGTCGGCGCAGCGGTCGAGGTTGAGTGCGAGCTCGCGCCGCTCGACCGTCGAGAAGTCCTTGAGCACGAAGTCGGCGGGATCCATCCGGCCGGGCGGGCGGCCGACGCCGAACCGGACCCGGTAGTAGTCCTTGGTGCCGAGCGACTTCGTGATGGAACGGAGCCCGTTGTGGCCGTTGTCGCCGCCGCCGAGCTTGAGCCGCAGCGCCCCGTAGGGGATGTCCAGCTCGTCGTGGATCACGACGACCCCGCTCGGCGGGATCTTGTAGAAGCGGGCGGTGCCCGCCACGGGCCCGCCGGAGAGGTTCATGAACGAACGGGGCTTGGCCAGCACCACCCTGCGCCCGGCGAGGTGCCCTTCGAGAACCTCGGCCCCGCCCTTGTGCGCCTTGAACTTGCCGCCGACGCGGGCGGCAAGCTCGTCCAGCACCAGAAAGCCCACGTTGTGCCGGTTGCCGGCGTAGCGGGGCCCGGGATTGCCGAGGCCGACGAGCAGCACCTGCTCGCCGGCCCCCGGCAGATCTTGCTCCACGGAAGTGGCCTTACTCGCCGTTCTGGCCCTCGGTCGTCTCCGGCTGGTCCTCGACCACGCCGGCGCCCTCGGTGTCGACCTCGGCCTCCATCGCGGCCTCGGACGGCGCCTCGTTGACGGCGACGACGAGCGCGTCGGGATCGGTCACCAGCTCGGCGCCCTTCGGCAGGGTGACCTGCGAGGCGAGGATCTGGGTGCCGGCCTCGACGTTCTCGATCGAGACCTCGAACTGCTCGGGGATGTGCAGCGCCTCGACCTCGATCTGGATGGTGTCCACATCCTGGTTCACCAGCGTGCCGGGGGCCGGGTCGCCGGTCAGCACGATCGGGACGTCCACGGTGATCTTCTCGCCGCGGTGCACGATCAGCAGGTCGACGTGCTCGATGTAGTTCTTGAGCGGGTGGATCGTGACCGTCTTGGTCAGCGCCAGCTCGGTGGCCTTCTCGGCCTTGTCGGCCGCACCGGCGACGTCCAGCGTGAGCACGGCGTTCTGGCCGTTCTCGCGGATGACGCGGGCGAACTCGATGGCGGGCAGCGCCAGGTGGCGGGGGTCGACACCGTGGCCGTAGAGGACCGCAGGGATCTTGCCGGAACGGCGGGTTCGGCGGGCCGCGCCCTTGCCGAACTCGGTGCGTGGTTCGACCGTCAGACGTACCTCGGACACGGGGATGCACTCCTTGCGGTGGGGTCTTCTGCGTTGCTGGTGGCTGTCCGGCGGCGAGTTCCACGACGTGTACGCACACGGGTGGCCGCTCAAGCCGCCGCGTCGATCACGTCAGACACCGAGCGCACCCGGGGCCCGCCTCGCCGAGACAACCTGCACAGTCTAATCGAGCCTGATTCCGGTTCTTTACGGGGCCGTCACTCCCCGGCCAGTGCACGCAGCACGGGCGCGAAGGTCTCGAGCGCGGGTTCGAACACGGTGAGGTAGGAGAAGCCGTAGTGCTCGCGTCGTTCGTGCAGGGTCGCGGCGATCTCGTCGGGGGTGCCGGCCAGCAGCTGAGGTGCCTTGAGCAGTCGGCCGGTGTCCGGTTTCGGGCCCGGGATCGGCGCGGCCCACGCCTCGATCTCGGCCTTCGGGTCGCCGGAGGTGGCGACGTACTGGACGAGCAGGTTGAACTCCAGCTCGTGGGCGCGCGTGCCGGCCCGGTCGCGGACGAACGTGGTGCGCTCGTGCAGCTCCTCGGGGCTGATCAGCGTGAGCGTTCCCGGCGGCTCGCCCTCGACCTGACGCAGCCCGCCGAAGCCCACGATGTCGGCCTCGCGGGCGGCGAGGTCGAGCACCAGATCGCCGTTGCCCGCGATGAGCAGCGGCGGCAGGCCGGTGCCCAGTCTGCGCCGCAGCTCGGCGACCGTCTCCGCGAGGAAGGCGACGCGCTCGCGCGCAGGGCGCCACGGCAGGCCGGCGTCGTCGAACTCGGACTTCATGTGCCCGGCGCCGAGGCCGAGGTCGAGCCTGCCGCCGGCGACGCCCGCGACCGTGGAGACCTCCCTGGCCAGCAGCGCGGGGTTGTAGAACGGCACGTCGAGCACGAACGGCACCACGCGCGGCCGCTCGGTCACCGCGGCGGCGACCGCGAGCGCGGGCAGTGGAGCGGCCCTGCCCTCGCCGAGGTGGTCGGGCACGGCGATGACGTCGTAGCCGAGCTCCTCGGCCCTGCGGCACTTGGCGACCCATTCGTCGCGGTCTCCGACGGACCGGAAACTGATGCCGAAGCGGAACCTTCGTGCGCTCATGACCGGCACGCTATTGATCCGCTACCCGCCGTGGGAGCCCCTTTCGCGCACAGCAAAACGGCCCCCAAGGCCACCTTTGTTGCGCTCAACGCACCGAAGGTGGCCTTGGGGGCCGTTGGGCGAAAGGGTCAGGCGCTGCCGTCGAAGAGGCTCGTGACGGAGCCGTCCTCGAAGACCTCCTGGATCGCGCGGGCCAGCAGCGGCGCGATGGAGAGCACGGTCAGGTTGCCGAACCGCTTCTCCTCCGGGATCGGCAGCGTGTTGGTGACGATCACCTCGCGCGCCTTGCAGTTGGCCAGCCGCTCGGCGGCGGGGTCGGAGAGGATGCCGTGGGTCGAGGCGATGACGACGTCGGCCGCGCCTTCCTCCAACAGCGCGTCGGCGGCCTTCGTGATCGTGCCGCCGGTGTCGATCATGTCGTCGATCAGCACGCACAGCCTGCCGCGGACCTCACCGACCACACGGTTGGCGACCGCCTGGTTCGGCTTGTCGGGGTCGCGCGTCTTGTGGATGAACGCGATCGGCCGGTCGCCCAGCTGCTGCGCCCACTTCTCGGCCAGCCGCACGCGGCCCGAGTCGGGCGAGACGACCGTGATGTCGGCGTTGCCGTAGGTGTCGCGAATGTGGTCGGCGAGCACCGTCTGCGCGAGCAGGTGGTCCACCGGGCCGTCGAAGAAGCCCTGGATCTGCGCCGTGTGCAGGTCGACCGTCATGATCCGGTCGGCGCCCGCGGTCTTGAAGAGGTCGGCGATGAGACGCGCGGAGATCGGCTCGCGGCCCTTGTGCTTTTTGTCCTGCCGCGAGTACGGGTAGAACGGCATGATCACGGTGATGCGCTTGGCGCTCGCGCGCTTGAGCGCGTCGACCATGATGAGCTGTTCCATGATCCACTCGTTGATGGGCGGCGGGTAGCTCTGGATGACGAACGCGTCCGTGCCGCGCACCGACTCCTGGAAGCGCACGTAGATCTCGCCGTTGGCGAAGGTGTGCACCGTCTGCGGGGTAATCGTCACATTGAGGTGCTTGGCCACCTCTTCCGCGAGTTCGACGTGTGAACGACCGGAGAAGAGCATCAGGTTCTTCTTCGGCGTGCCGGACTTCGGACTCATTCTGGCGACTCCCCGTCGGTATCGGTTTCCTGCTGTGCGGCGAGTGCCCTTTCCGCTGCCTGAGCCGCAGCAGTACCCGGCCTGCGCCGGGGCACCCAGCCTTCGATATTCCGTTGTGGCGCCCCCGAGACCGCGAGCGCCCCGGGGGGTACGTCGCGGCGGATCACCGTGCCCGCGCCACTGTACGCGCCGTCCCCGACGGTAACCGGCGCGACGAACATGGTGTCCGATCCGGTCCGCACGTGGGAGCCGATCGTCGTGTGGCTCTTCGTGACGCCGTCGTAGTTGACGAACACGCTCGAGGCGCCGATGTTGCTGTACTCGCCAATCGTCGCATCCCCGACGTAGGTCAGGTGTGGGACCTTCGTGCCCGTTCCGATCTCGGCGTTCTTCGTCTCGACGAAAGTGCCGATCTTGCCTTTTACACCGAGACGCGTACCGGGCCGCAGGTAGGCGAACGGGCCCACGGACGCGCCGTCGCCGATCTCCGAGTCGCTCCCATGTGTACGGACGACGCTGGCGCCCGCACCCACCGTCACGTTCGTGAGTGTCGAGTCAGGACCGATCCGGCTGCCTTCACCGACGGACGTGTCGCCGTGCAGCTGCACGTTCGGCGCGAGGACGACGTCACGCGCGAGCCTCACTCCCGCGTCGAGCCATGTCGTCGCCGGGTCGGTCACGGTCACGCCCTCGAGCTGCCAGCGGCGCACGATCCGGCGGTTCAGCTCGGCCGCGAGCACCGACAGCTGCACGCGGTCGTTGACGCCCTCGGTGAGCCAGGTGTCGTCGACCACGTGCGCGCCGACGTGCTTGCCGTCGCCGCGCGCGATGCCGAGCACGTCGGTGAGGTAGAGCTCACCCTGCGCGTTGTCCGTGGAAAGGCGCGAGAGGCCGTCGGCGAGCACGGCCGCGTCGAACGCGTAGACACCGGAGTTGATCTCGCGGATCGCGCGCTGCTCGTCGGTCGCGTCCTTCTGCTCGACGATGGCTGCCACGTCGCCGTCGGCGTCGCGGACGATCCGGCCGTAGCCGGTCGGGTCGGCCACCACCGAGGTCAGCACCGTCACGGCGTTGGCGCTGCGCTCGTGCTCCTCCAGCAGCGCGGCCATGGTCGCCGTGTCGAGCAGCGGCACGTCGCCGTAGGTGACGAGCACGGTGCCGGACAGGCCGGACGGCAGTGCGTCGAGCGCGCACGACACGGCGTGTCCCGTGCCGTTCTGGCTCTCCTGCACGGCGGTGGTCACGGTCCTGCCGAGCGTCTCGCCCAGTGTGCCGAGGTGCTCGGTCACCGCCTCGCGGCCGTGGCCGACCACGACGACCAGTTGTTCGGGATCGAGTCCGGCCGCCGCCCGCACCGCGTGCTCGACGAGCGGCCTGCCGGCGATGGGATGCAGCACCTTCGGGAGGTCCGAGCGCATGCGGGTTCCCTCACCCGCGGCCAGGATCACGGTGCTCAGCGGGCCGGTCACGGCACTCCTCACTTCGCCAGGTCTGTACCGGGCCACGATCCTACGTGTGCTCGCGCGCGTCGAACGTGGGGTCGTCCACCGGCTGTTCCTCGGGCTCGCCGCCGGGCTGCGGCGACGAGGCGATCTGGTTGCCGCCACGGCGTTTCGCCTGGTACATCGCCGCGTCGGCGCGCGAGAGCACCTCCTCGGCGCGCTCCTGCGGGCGCAGGGAGACGAGTCCCACCGACAGGGTCACCCCGTGCGAGAGGTGGTGGGGCAGCGACGCGACCGCCTTGACCGAGCGGTTCAGCGCCTGTGTCGCCGCCGACAGCGGGGCGCCCGGCAGCAGCACGATGAACTCGTCGCCGCCGTAGCGGGCGACGATGTCGTCGCCGCGCAGCGCGTCACGCAGCGTGCTGGCGACCACCCGCAGCACGTCGTCGCCCTCGGCGTGCGAGTGTTGGTCGTTGACGTCCTTGAAGCCGTCGAGGTCGACCAGCGCGACCGCGAGGGGCTGGGCCATCGCGGAGGCGGCCAGCGAGCGCAGCCGCTCGTCCAGCGCGCGCCGGTTGGGCAGGCCGGTGAGCGGGTCCTGGAGTGCCTGCTGGGTGATCGCGCCGTGCTCCGCGGAGAGGCGCTCGTGCTCGCGACGGGTGTTGAGGGTGGCGATCTGCGACTCGCGCAGCGACCACAGCTCGGCCTCCAGCGTCGCCGCGTAGTCGGCGAGCGGGCTCGTCGGCTTGCTCTCCGGCTCGACGGAGGCGACCGCGTCGCCGGCGGGGTCGTCCGGATCGCTGTTCCCGATCCGGGCGAGCTCGCGCACGAGGTTGAGGCGCATGGACGGCTGCGAGTTGTCCTCGGCTTGCGTGTGCCGTGCCTCCAGCAGCACGTCGAGCGCCTCGTCGCGCAGGCCGTCGACCTCCAGGCAGCGGGACAGCGCGATGGTGACCAGGATGTTCTCGTGCGGGTAGCCCTGCGTGCCGTGCAGGCGCCGCAGCCGCTCGATGTGCGCGGCGTTGGGGGCGGCGAAGGCCAGCGACGCGGCGAGCACGCCGACCTGGTCCACCGCGGGCACGCCGGCCTCGCGGGGGAACAGCGACTCCGCGAACGGAGCCTCCACGGCGATCGCCATCGAGGCGGCGGTGCGGAACTTCTCCCCGGCCTCGTCGTAGCGCCCGACCCGTTCGAGTCGCAGGCCCCAGCCGAGCAGCATCTTCACGCGGTTCATCAGCTGCAGCGTGATCTCGTGCGGGCCCGCGCTGTCGCGGATCGCCTGGTGGGCGCGCGTGATGACCTCTTCGGCGGCCTCGTACACGCCGAGCTGGTTGAGCACGATCCAGCAGTCGTTGAGCGCGGACGACAGCAGCCGGTCCCACGCTCGCCTGCCCATCTGCAGGTCGGCGCTCGGCGCGTCGTCGAGCAGGGCCAGCGCTCTGGCGATCTCGGTGAGCGCGGCGTCCTCCTGGCCGGCCAGCACGAGCCGTCTGCCCCGCAGCGCGTGTGCGTCGGCCCTGAGCAGCGCGAGGCCGTGCCGCTTGGTGTGGGCGAGCATCTCGTCGAGCAGCTGCTCGGCCTCGTCGACCATGCCGCGGGTGACGAGCCGGGCGAGCGCGGCGGCCCTCAGCAGCTGCGCGACCAGAACTGGCTCGCCCCTGCGCTGGGTCTCGTCGAGCAGCTCGTCGAGGGTCTGGATGACCTTGAGCTGCTCGGTGCGCTCGGTGCGCTGCACGGCGGCGATCAGCTCGCGGGCGCGCCCCAGCAGCCAGGCGTCGGACATGTCACCCAACGCCGGGCGGCGCGTCTCAGCCGCGTCAAGCTCCTCGCCGTGCAGCCGCCACACACCCCCTACGGGCCACCCGAAACTCCGTTGCTCCGCCGCCAGGGCTCGAACCTGGACTGTCAGAACCAAAATCTGAAGTGCTGCCAATTACACTACGGCGGATCGCGCCTGGTCAGGATAGCCAGTCAGAGATTGGGTACTGGCAAGGGGTGAAGACGCTGCTTTCGGCCTCTCCCAAGGCCGTCAAACCTCCTGTACCGTAACTTACGGAAACGTAGGTAAGGTGACCCTTGCCAAGGTCTGTTCGTGGAAAGAAGTGACGCGCATGACGGCGACGCTCGAAGGTTCCCCCGCTCCCGCCAAGGGCCCCAAACCGATTCTCGACGGCAAACGCGGCCCAGGTGTCCAGTTCGCGGTGTACTTCGGCGTCATCGCTCCGCTCGCCGCGCTGATCGCCGCCGTGCCCTTCGCCTGGGGCTGGGGGCTGACCTGGGTCGACGTGGCCCTGTTCGTGGTGTTCTACGCGGTCTCCGGGCTCGGGATCACCGTGTCGTTCCACCGCCACTTCACGCACGGCTCGTTCAAGGCGAAGCCGTGGCTGCGGGTCGTGATGGCCATCGCGGGCAGCATGGCCGTCCAGGGTCCGCTGATCACGTGGGTGGCCGACCACCGCAGGCACCACGCTTTCTCCGACCGCGAGGGCGACCCGCACTCGCCGTGGCTGTTCGGCACGTCGCCGCTGGCGATCGCCAAGGGCTTCTGGCACGCCCACATGGGCTGGCTGTTCGAGCGCGACAAGAGCAACGCCGAGCGGTTCGCGCCGGATCTCCTCAAGGACAGCGCGCTCAAGAAGGTCGACGAGCTGTTCTGGCTGTGGACCCTGCTGTCGCTGGTGCTGCCGGGCATCATCGGCGGGCTCGTGACGTGGTCGCTCTGGGGCGGGGTCACGGCGTTCTTCTGGGCCGGGCTCGTGCGGGTCTGCGTGCTGCACCACGTGACGTGGTCGGTGAACTCGATCTGCCACATGATCGGCGAGCGGCCCTTCGCGGCGCGTGACCGGTCGGCGAACTTCTGGCCGCTGGCGATCCTGTCGTTCGGTGAGTCGTGGCACAACCTGCACCACGCCGACCCGACGTCCGCGCGGCACGGCGTCAAGCGGGGTCAGATCGACATCTCGGCGCGCCTCATCTGGCTGTTCGAGAAGTTCGGCTGGGCGTACAACGTGCGCTGGCCGACCCCGACCAGGCTGGAGAAGCTCTCGGTCGCGGCGAAGTAGCCGCGCCGGATGCTGCCGTGAGGCCCGCCCGTCTCCCGCCACCACCCGAACGGAGGCGCTGCACGCCGCAGCTACTCTTTCCAAGTGGCAGGGAGACGGCGAGCCAGGCGTGAGGCTGCCGGGGCGCGGCCGAACGCCCCGGTGCCCAGGGTGCGGATGACGGGCACCGAACGCAGGCAGCAGCTGCTCAACGTCGCCCGCGCGCTCTTCGCCGAGAAGGGTTTCGACGGCGCCTCGATCGAGGAGATCGCCCACCGCGCGAACGTGTCCAAGCCCGTCGTCTACGAGCACTTCGGCGGCAAGGAGGGCATCTACGCCGTCGTGGTCGACCGCGAGACCCAGCTGCTGCTCGACCGCATGGTGTCCACTTTGCACGGTGGGCACCCCAGGGCGATGCTGGAGCAGGCCGCGGTGGCGCTGCTCAGCTACGTCGAGGAGTCCCACGACGGGTTCCGCATCCTCGTGCGCGACTCCCCGGTGGCCAGCTCCACGGGCACGTTCTCGACCCTGCTCAACGACATCGCCAGCCAGGTCGAGCACATCCTCGGCAAGGAGTTCTCGGCGCGCGGCTACGACGGCAAGCTCGCGCCCCTGTACGCGCAGGCGCTGGTCGGCATGGTGGCGCTCACGGGTCAGTGGTGGCTCGACGCGCGCAAGCCCAAGCGCGACGAGGTGGCCGCCCACCTGGTGAACCTCGCGTGGAACGGCCTCTCGCACCTGGAACACAAACCGAAACTGCGCCTGACCGATTCGTGAGCGCGCCCATCCGCAGTGAAGGCCACCTTCACTGCGTTCAACGCAATGAAGGTGGCCTTCACTGCGGACGGGGTGGGCCGGGGGGCCGGGGTGGGGTGGGCCTTGTCAGGTTGGTTTTACGCGCAGCAGCTTGTCGTCGGAGCCTTCCGACGTGGTGATGTACAGCGCGCCGTCTGGGCCCGTGCGCACGCCGCGCAGCCTGCCGTAGGAGTTGTTCAGCTCCGTCGGCAGGGCCAGTTCGGTCACCTCGGTCCCTTCCTCGTTGAGCTGGAACAGCAGCACCTTCTGCCCGCGCAGCGCCACCACGGCGAGGCGGCCGTCGAGGGCGCCCCACTGCTCACCGGAGAGGAACGCCGCGCCAGAGGGCGCCTCGGTCGACGTCTCTCCGGACGTCCACAGTGGAGGGACCGCGTCGGGGAAGCGCTCCAGGTCGGTCATCGGCACGTCCTCGTCGTAGAAGTCGACCGTGCCGCCCTGCGAGGGGTCCCAGCCGTAGTTCGCGCCGGCCTGTGAGCGGTTCATCTCGTCGAAGCCCGTCGGGCCGTGCTCGGACATGAACACCTGGCCCGTGCCGGGCCGCACGGCCACGCCCTGCACGTTGCGGTGCCCGTAGGTGTAGACGCGGCGTTCGTTCGCGTCCGCCGAGGACGCGAACGGGTTGTCCGGCAGGCCTTCGCCCGTGCGCAGGTCGATGCGCAGCACCTTGCCGCCGAGGCTGGTGCGGTCCTGCGGGATCGTCGGGTCCTCGGCGATGTCGCCGGTGCCAACGAGAAGGGCCCCGTCCTGAGCGATCGTCGGGCGGCAGCCCGAGTGCCGGCCACTGTCGTTCACCGGCAGCCCGGTGAGCAGGTCGCGCACCCGGTTCGCGCTCGTGCCGTCCTCCGAAAGGGCCCACGTGACCAGGCGGACGTCCACGGCCTGCCCGTTCTCCTGGTGCGTCTGGCACGTCGTGAACTGCCGCGACCGCTCGAAGTCCGGGTGCACCACCAGGCCCATCAGGCCGCCCTCGCCCACGACGTGCACGCTGGAGAGGTCGGCGCGCACCTCGCTCACGGCGCCGTCGTCTATCAGCTTGAACCGGGCGGGCCGCTCGGTGACGAGTATCCGGCCGTCGGGCAGGAAGCCGAGGTCCCACCCGTGTTCGAGTCCGCCGGCCACCTCCTCGACGCGGAGCGCGGGCACACCCGCCTGCGAGCTGTTGGCGGTCGGCGGAGCCTGCGGCGTGCTCGGGTCGGTGGTGGGCTCGGCGGCGTCCCCCGTGCAGGACGTGGTGATTCCTGCGAGCAGGGCGAAGCCGACAATGGCGATCTTTCGCGCGCGCATGGAGACAGTCTGCCCCCATAGCACGTCGGGTCGCGGTGAACCGCATACCCTGGAGAGCGAGAGCCCCTGCCGCATCCTCGTCCCGGGCAGGGGTCTGTTCTCGTGTGGTTCTTACACAGGTGAGGGGAATTCGTGGCCGACTCGCACGCGCCGTCGCTGTCCGGGCTGCTCTCCGCTGTTCTTCCTGATCCCGCGCTGCGCGGCGTGGTCGAGCGCGCGGGCGCGCCGCTGCTCGACCTCGACGGCGCACCGGCGACGCGCCAGCTCGTGCTCGCCGCGCTGGCCTCCGACCAGGGCGCGGGCAGGCCGGTGCTCGCGGTGACGGCCACCGGCAGGGAGGCCGAGGAGCTCACGGCTGCGCTCGGCAGCTTCCTCGGCGCCGACGTGGTCGCCGACTTCCCGTCCTGGGAGACGCTGCCGCACGAGCGGCTCTCGCCGAGGGCCGACACCGTCGGCAAGCGGCTCGCCGTGCTGCACCGGCTCGCACAGCCGGACCACGGCGGCCTGCGCGTGGTCGTGGCCACCGTGCGCAGCCTCATCCAGCCGATGGCGCCCGGTCTCGGCAGCCTCGCCCCGATCGAGCTGAAGGTCGGCGAGGAGAGCGAGTTCGAGGCCGTGCTCGAACGGCTCGTCGAGCTGGCCTACACGCGCGTGGACATGGTCGAGAAGCGCGGCGAGTTCGCCGTCCGCGGCGGCATCCTCGACATCTTCGCGCCCACCGACGAGCACCCGCACCGCATCGAGTTCTGGGGTGACGAGGTGAGTGAGATCCGCGCGTTCGCGGTCTCCGACCAGCGGTCGCTGCCGGGCGAGATCGCAGGGGTCACCGCGCCGCCGTGCCGCGAGCTGCTGCTGACGGCCGACGTCAAGGCCCGCGCGGCCAAGCTCGCCGAGGTGCATGCGGCCGACGCGCATCTCGCGGAGATGCTCACCAAGCTCGCCGACGGCATCCCCTGCGAGGGCATGGAGGCCCTCATCCCGGTGCTGTGCGAAGGCGAGCTGGAGCTGCTCACCGACGCCATGCCGGAGGGCGCCCACGTGGTGCTCACCGACCCGGAGAAGATCCGCGCCCGCGCGGGTGACCTGGTGCGCACCGGCCAGGAGTTCCTGGAGGCGTCGTGGATGAGCGCGGCCGGGGGAGGCGCGGCGCCGATCGACCTCGGCGCGTCGGCGTACCGGAGTCTCTCCGAGGTGCGCACCCACGCGGCCGACACCGGCCGGGCGTGGTGGACGCTGTCGCAGCTCACCAGCGAGCAGGACGTGCACCACGTCGCCATCGAGGGCGCGCCCGCCTACCGGGGTGAGCTGGAGCGCGTGAGCACCGACCTGCGCGCCCACACCGCGGCGGGCGGCAGCGCCGTCGTGGTGGTGGCCGGTGCCGGCACGGCGACGCGTGCGGTCGAACAGCTCTCCGCCGCCGAGGTGCCCGCGACGCAGGTCGAGAGCCTCACCGAGCCGCCCAAGGCAGGCGTCGTCACGGTCACGTGCGGCGGTCTCACGGAGGGCTTCGTGGCGCCGGAGTCGGCGCTCGTGGTGCTCAGCGAGGCCGACATCACCGGCCGGGGCGCCACCGCGGGCCGCTCCACCCGCGACCTGAACACGAAGATGCCGTCGCGCCGTCGCAACGCGGTGGACCCCATCGCGCTCAAGTCCGGCGACTACGTGGTGCACGACCAGCACGGCATCGGCCGGTTCGTGGAGATGGTGCAGCGCACCGTCGGTGGGGCGACGCGTGAGTACCTGGTGCTGGAGTACGCGCCGTCGAAGCGCGGGCACCCCGGCGACCGCCTTTTCGTGCCCACCGACCAGCTCGACGAGGTGTCGCGCTACGTCGGCGGCGAGCTGCCGACGCTGAACAAGCTCGGCGGCTCCGACTGGAAGAACACCAAGGCCAAGGCGCGCAAGGCGGTCAAGGAGATCGCCGCCGAGCTCGTGCAGCTCTACGCCGCCCGCCAGGCCGCGCCCGGCCACGCTTTCGGGCAGGACACTCCGTGGCAGCGGGAGCTGGAGGACGCGTTCCCGTTCGTGGAGACCGCCGACCAGCTCGGCGCCATCGACGAGGTCAAGGCCGACATGGAGCGCGGCGTGCCGATGGACCGGGTGATCTGCGGTGACGTCGGATACGGCAAGACCGAGATCGCGGTGCGCGCGGCGTTCAAGGCGGTGCAGGACGGCAAGCAGGTGGTGGTGCTCGTGCCGACGACCCTGCTCGCGCAGCAGCACCTGAACACGTTCTCCGAGCGCATGCGCTCGTTCCCGGTGACGATCAAGGGCCTCTCCCGGTTCACCGAGCCCGCCGAGTCGGAGAAGACGCTGGAGGGACTGGCCTCCGGCGAGGTCGACATCGTGATCGGCACGCACCGGCTGCTGCAGACCGGCGTGCGGTACAAGGACCTCGGTCTGGTGATCGTGGACGAGGAGCAGCGGTTCGGCGTCGAGCACAAGGAGCACATCAAGGCGCTGCGCACCCACGTCGACGTGCTGACGATGTCGGCGACGCCGATCCCGCGCACGCTGGAGATGAGCATGGCCGGGATCCGGGAGATGTCGACGATCCTGACGCCGCCCGAGGACCGGCACCCGATCCTGACCTACGTCGGCGCCTACGACGACAAGCAGGTCGCCGCGGCGATCCGGCGCGAGCTGCTGCGGGACGGCCAGGTGTTCTTCGTGCACAACCGCGTCTCCTCGATCGAGAAGGCGGCGCGGCGGCTGCGCGAGCTGGTGCCCGAGGCGCGCGTGGTGACCGCGCACGGCCAGATGAACGAGCACCGCCTCGAGCAGATCATCCAGGGCTTCTGGGAGCGCGAGTTCGACGTGCTCGTGTGCACCACGATCGTCGAGACCGGGCTGGACATCTCCAACGCCAACACGCTGATCGTCGAGCGCGGCGACCTGCTCGGCCTTGCCCAGCTGCACCAGCTGCGCGGCCGCGTCGGCCGGGGCCGGGAGCGCGGCTACGCCTACTTCCTGTACCCGCCGGAGTCGCCGTTGACCGAGACCGCGCACGACCGGCTCGCCACCATCGCGCAGAACACCGAGCTGGGCTCGGGCATGGCGGTGGCCATGAAGGACCTGGAGATCCGCGGCGCGGGCAACATCCTCGGCGCCGAGCAGTCCGGGCACATCGCGGGCGTCGGCTTCGACCTCTACGTCCGGCTCGTCGGCGAGGCGGTGGACGTCTTCCGCAAGCACGCGGGCGCGGGCGGCGCGGCCGAGGAGGACGCCGCGCCCACCGAGGTGCGGGTGGACCTGCCGGTGGACGCCCACATCCCGCATGACTACGTGCCCGGCGAGCGGCTGCGGCTGGAGGCGTACCGCAAGATCGCGGCGGCTTCCGACAAGGATGGCCTCGACGCGGTGCTGGACGAGCTGATCGACCGCTACGGCCAGCCGCCTGAGCCGGTGCGCAGGCTGCTCGCGGTGGCGGCGTTCCGCCAGGCGTGCCGCGACGCGGGTGTCACCGAGGTGACCATGCAGGGCAACAACCTGCGGTTCACGCCGCTGGAGCTGGCCGACTCGCAGCTGGTGCGACTGAAGCGGCTGTACCCGAAGGCGGTCTACAAGGCGGTGACGCACACGGTGTCGGTGCCGAAGCCCACGGAGGGTGGTGCGGGCGGCCGCATCGGTGCTCCTCCGCTGCGGGACGAGGCCCTGCTCGACTGGTGCACGAAGCTGCTGACGTCGCTGACGAAGCAGCCCGCGGGCGTGTGATCAGGCGCGTTTCTTCCACGCCTCCAGCGCGGCGATGACGACGACCGCGCCCAGGATCACCAGCAGCGGCACGACGTAGCCGAGTGCCCCCCGCTGTTCGCCGAAGACCAGCCGGAACGGTCCGCTGTGCCTGCCCGCGATCAGCCAGCCCGCAAGCGGGATCACCCCCAGCATGATCCCGGCGAACGCGACTATTCCCTGCAGGCCGTTGGCCGTGCCGGTGCGTTCCTGTGCCATCGTGCCTCCCCCCATGTCAATGCGATCGCATCGTAAAAGCGGCACGCTCGCGGTGTCAATGCGATCGCATTGCTACGCTGACGGCGTGCCGAGGAAGGTCGACGTCGAAGCGCAGCGAGCCGGGATCGCCGCCGCCGTGCTGCGGCTGGCGGCGCGGTCGGGCCTGGAGGCCGTGAGCCTGCGCGAGGTCGCCGCCGAGGCCGGGGTCTCGATGGGCCGCGTGCAGCACTACTTCCGCACCAAGGAGGAGATGCTGCTGCACGGCGTGCGCCTCGCGATGCGGCGCATGGAGACCCGCATCGCCGATCGGCTGCGCCGCCTGCCCGACGAGGTCGGCGAGGAGCAGGTGCTGCGCGCCGCGATCGACGAGGTGCTCGGAGACCACCCCGAGACGCGCCAGGTGATCCGCGCGAGCGTCGCCTACTACGCGCGGGCGCAGGAGAACGCCGAGGTCTTCGAGGTCCTGTTCGGCGACGACGCCGTGCTGCACGACCTGGCCGCCCACGTGGTCCGCACCGCGCAGGCGGAGGGGCGGGCGCCCGCCGGGCTCGACCCAGAGCAGGAGGCGCGCGTCGTCTGGTCGCTCGCCGACAGCCTCGGCATCAAGGTCGCGTTCGGACAGACGTCGAGCGAGCAGGCGATGGCGACGATGCGTTATCACCTCGACCGCGTGCTCGGTTGCGAGGCCCACCCGGGGGTGTGAGAGGGTACGCGCTGTGATCCGGATCATTCGCCGCCCCGTCACGCTCCTCACCGCCGTTGTCGCCGGTCTCGTGCTCGCCGGCTGTGGATCCGGACCGAGCCAGGTCGGCTCCGCCGCGATCATCGGTGACCGCTCGATCCCGCTGGAGGACGTCCAGCAGGAGGTCCGCTGGCTGCTGGACAACGTGCCCGAGGCCGAGCAGGCGCAGGAGCAGCGCAAGCTCGACCTGCAGGCGCGCGAGGTGGTGCGCAGCCGGATCATCCACGAACTCACCATGATCGCCGCGGAGCGCGAGGGCCTTCGGGCCGATCCCGCCGAGGTCGACGCGCTCATCGAGGGCAGCGGCGGCGTCGACGCGGTCGCCAGGGGCGCGGGCGTGATCCCCGAGCGGGTCCGCGAGCTCGCGACCGATCAAGTTCTGCTGCAGCAGCTCGCGCAGCACTACGTCGACCGCGTGTCCGTGCGGCTCGTCGGCACCTCGATCGTCACCGAGAGCCCCGGCGCGACCGCGAAGGACCAGGCGCTGGAGATCGGCCGCGACATCGCCGCGGACCCCGGCCGCGTCGAGCAGATCGTTCGCCAGAGCGGCAACCAGCTGATCGACAGCGAGTTGCCGATGGCACAGACCCTGCAGAACCAACCCGAGATCGCGGCGAGCGCGGTGTTCGGCGCCTCGGAAGGCTCGGTGCTGGTGATCCAGCCCAGCCAGGAGCAGGCGGAGTGGCTGGTGGCTCTGGTCCAGGAGCGCAACGTCTCCGCCGGCGACGGCTCGGCCTCCACGGCACAGGCCGACCCGCAGTACCTCTACTTCGCGGGCCTGCGGCTGCTGCAGCCCATCGCGGACGAGCTCGGCGTGCGCGTGAACCCCCGCTATGGCGTGTGGGACGCCACGGCCCTCTCGCCCGCGGCCAGCGAGGGCGAGCTTTCCGGTTACCAGCTCCAGTCCCGTACCGTGCAGCCATGACCTGGCTTTCCCCGACGGTGGTGCTCGTCTCTCCCGCACTGCCGGCGGTGCTCCCTGCCGCGGCACTGACCGCGCTGAGGCAGGCCGAGCACGTCTTCGCCGCCGCCGACCTGCCCGAGGTGACCCGCACGGCACTCGACGCGAAACCCGCGCCGCAGCCAGCGGAGCTGACGCGGCACTCCGGGGTCGTGCTCATCACGACCAGCACGGACGTGCCGGGTGCCGCCGCTCTCCTCGCCGCCGGCGCGACCGTGGTCGAAACCCCCGTGCCACCACTCGCGGAGGCCGCCGAGGTGATGGACCGCCTGCGCTCGCCGGGCGGCTGCCCGTGGGATGCCGCGCAGACGCACGACTCGCTGCGGCAGTACCTCGTCGAGGAGACGTACGAGCTGCTCGACGCGATCGAGGAGGGCGACCGCGCCGCGCTGCGCGAGGAGCTGGGCGACGTGCTCCTGCAGGTGCTGTTCCACGCGCGGGTCGCCGCCGAGCACGAGACCGACCCGTTCGACATCGACGAGGTGGCGGGTGAGCTCGTCGCCAAGCTCGTCGGCAGGCATCCCAACGTGTTCTCTGGCTCCGAGGCCGTGCACACCGCCGAGCGCCAGCAGGTGCGGTGGGAGGAGCTCAAACAGGCCGAAAAGCGCCGTGAGTCCATTGTGGATGGTGTGGCACTCGGTCAGCCCGCCGCCGCGCTGGCCGGGAAGCTCGGGCACCGCACGGGTCGCGCCGGGCTGCCGTACGACCTGTTGCCCTCCGGCGCCGACGAGGGCTCGAAGCTGTTCCGCATCGCGGCGGGCGCGCGGCGGGGCGGGGTCGACCCCGAGGGCACGCTGCGCGCGGTGGCGAAGGCGTTCGCCAACGACGTCCGGGCCGCCGAGCGGGCGGCCCGCGAGGCCGGGTTCGACCCGGCGGCCCTCGACGCGGACGGGTGGCGCCGTTTCTGGCCGGTCCAGTCCACGTAACCTGACCGGGTGACCGAGCCCACCCCGTCCGGGCGACCACGCGTGCCGGACGGGCATCGCAGCCCGTTACCCCGGCCCGCCCTCGCCCGGCTCGCGCTCACGCTCCTGGTCGTGGCGACGGGCCTGACGTTGATCCTCACCATCGGCGTGCGCAAGGAGGAGAACGAGCGCGACGCCGCGCTGGTGATCCCCGACCAGCGCCCGCGCTCGCACGAGACCGTGCCGAGAGCGGCGCTCGCCGCCCCGGTCGACCGGCCGAGAGCCTCCGACCAGGCCGAGCTCGACGCTTGGGCCGAACGGGTCGCCGACGCCACGGGCATCCCGGCGCGCGTCGCCGCCGCCTACGGCAGGGCGGAGATGTGGCTGCGCGGCGAACGGCCCGAGTGCCGGCTCTCGTGGGGCACGCTCGCCGGCATCGGCCGGGTCGAGTCGCGGCACGGCAGCCTCGACGGCAACAGCATCGGCGACGACGGCAGGCCCGAGCGGCCGATCATCGGCATCGCGCTGGACGGCTCGCCGGGTGTGCGCGAGATCCGCGACACCGACGACGGCAGGCTCGACGCCGACATCTCGTGGGATCGCGCGGTCGGGCCCATGCAGTTCCTGCCGGAGACGTGGGAACGCTGGGGAGCGCGGGCGACCAGCGACGGCGCCGAGCCGGACCCGCAGGACATCGACGACGCGGCACTCGCGGCGGCCAGGTACCTGTGCGCGCAGGGCCGCGACCTCGCCACGCCGCAGGGCTGGTGGGACGCCGTGCTCGCCTACAACCGCTCGGTCGACTACGGCCAGGACGTCTTCAGCGGCGCCGACGGCTACGCGGAGGCGACCCGGCCGCGGTGAGCCGACCGACCGGCGTTGACCGCAGTGAAGGCCACCATGCCTGCGTTGAACGCAGTGAAGGTGGCCTTCACTGCGGATGCGCGCTAGGTGTTGCCCAATGCGAGGCGGGCGCTGACCTCGCCGATCGCGTCCTGGTACTCCGGCACGGGGTTCATCGCCGACGCCATCCGCAACTGTGCGAGCGCCTCGACCAACCGGCCGAGGCGCTGCAACGTCCTGCCCAGTACGAAGCGGGCGTAGTGATCGGAGGGATCCATCTCCACCACCCGCGTCAACGCCTGTTCGGCCCGGTTGAGCTGCGCGGAGTGGAAGTACGCCCGGCCGGCGAGCAGTTGCACGCTTGGTTTGTCCGGCTCCGCGTCGAGCACCGGTTCCAGTGCCTTCAGCGCGTCGAGCGGGCGCCGCCGCTGGACGAGCGCCTCTGCCTGACGGAACGCGCGGAACCGTGCTTCGCCCGAAGGCGCCGGTACTGGCTCCTCGTCAACCATGATTCTCTCGACGGTACCTCCGAGAGCACCGTTTCTCGACCCTCGCCAAGATCTCGAAACGGCCATGATCCACCCGTTTCCGCTAACGAGAACCGCTGTGCCGCCGATCAACGGACGTTTTCGTGATCACTCAGTTGGAGGCACCGGTGGAGCCGGATCCGTTCGAAAATCCCGATCTGCGAGATCCCGAGTGGGTCCGGCAGGCCGAGCGCAACGCGCGCAAGGGCGCCAGGAAGGGACGCCGGGAGGCGAAGAAGGTCCGTAAGAAGCAGGTCGAGACCTGGGGGCAGCGGCCGAAGAAGCGGTTCCGGCGCACCCGCGCGATCGCGCTCGTCGCGGTGGTGCTCGCCCTCGCGGGCGGCGGCATCTACTACATCCAGCAGGCTCGTGACGACAAGCCCGTCGGCACCTACGCCGACCGGCCGACGGCCGACCCGATCGACCTGAACCGCCCGTTCGCGGAAACCCCCGCGCACGACTGGGCCGAGGGCGCCGACGCCATCGTCGTGCCGAGGGCCGTCGCCGTCGGCGATTTCACCGCCGAGCGGGTCGCCAGGGCGTACGAGGAGGTCAAGGCCATGATCGTCGCCTCCCGCCTCGACCCCAGGATGCTCGAACACGGCGACGTGGAACCCTTCCTCGCCCTGCTCGCCGAGGGCCAGCGTGAGGAGATCCGCCACCAGTTCCGGGAGGCGGAGTGGCCCTCTCGCTACGCGACCCGCATCGCGCCTGGCTTCCGCCTGCTCGCGGCGGAGCCGAGGATCAGGGGCGCCATGACCGCCGAGCCGGGGGACGCACCGGGGGCGCTGCGCGTGCGCACCAACTACGTGTTCGCCTACGCCTTCGACGTGGACGACCCGCGTGAGGCGCTCGCCCCGCTCGACCTCGTCGCCATGTTCCGTGCCGACGTGTCGTACCTGCTGTACGAGGGCGAGCGGTGGGTCCCGCGGGACCGCGGCTACTTCCTCGACGGCGCCGAGTCGTTCACGTACTCGATGTCGTGCGAGGCGATGCGAAAGGGCCTGCTCGCGCCCGCCTACAGCGACCTGACGGCGCTCGGGCTGCCCGACTCGAGGCGCCCGCCGGAGTACTTCGATCACACGAAACCGATCCCCGATGTCAACACGTGCGGGGCGCCCGAGGCGGGGTGAGTGCCGGGGCCGGTTGTCCCATGTGGTGGACTACCCCGTCATGAGCGACGAAGACCCGAGGTATCTCGGCCTCGCGCCGTACCTGTACTACACCGACGCGACCGAGGCTCTGGAGTGGCTGACCCGCGTCTTCGGGTTCGAGGAGAAGGTCCGCTACGTCGACGCGGCGGGTGAGGTCTTCCAGGCCACCGTCATCGCGGGCTCGGCCGAGATCCAGCTCACGTGCGTCGGAGCCGACTACTGGGAGAGCAAGGGCGTCGACGGTCCCGTCGGCCAGCTCAACGTGGTGTACGTCGACGACGTCGACGCGCAGTACGAGCGGGTGTGCGAGGCCGTCGGCGAACAGGTGGAGGTCACCAGGCCTCAGGACCAGCCCTACGGCGCCAGGCTGTTCACCGTGCAGGACATCGGCGGCAACAGCTGGGCGTTCTGGCAGCGCGTCTCCGACACCGTCGAGCTGCCGGCCGGCTGGCAGGAGATCCGTCCCGAAGATCAATGACGGTCCGTATCGCGGACTGAGTGCGTGCCTCCAACGGGTGACCACCGCATGCGGCTACGCTGGTGCCGTCGTCGCAGGCACTACCCGGTGAGGAGCAAGGCGTGGCGGTTATCGAGCAGGTGGGCGCACGCGAGATTCTGGACTCTCGCGGCAACCCGACCGTCGAGGTGGAGGTCGCCCTCGACGACGGGACGCTGGCGCGGGCAGCGGTCCCCTCGGGCGCGTCGACCGGTGAGCACGAGGCCGTGGAGCTGCGGGACGGCGACGCCAAGCGCTACAACGGCAAGGGCGTCGAGCGCGCTGTCGCGGCCGTTCTCGACGAGATCAGCCCCGACCTGGTCGGCGTGGACGCCGTCGACCAGCGCATCGTCGACCAGAAGCTGCTGGACCTCGACGGGACGCCGGACAAGTCGCGGCTGGGCGCCAACGCCATCCTCGGCGTCTCGCTTGCCGTCGCGAAGGCCGCCGCGGACTCGGCCGAGCTGGAGCTCTTCCGCTACCTCGGCGGGCCGAACGCGCACGTGCTGCCGGTCCCGATGCTGAACATCCTGAACGGCGGTGCGCACGCCGACACCGACGTGGACATCCAGGAGTTCATGATCGCGCCGATCGGCGCCGACTCGTTCCGCGAGGCGCTGCGCTGGGGCACCGAGGTCTACCACTCGCTGAAGTCGGTACTCAAGGGCCGCGGGCTCTCCACCGGCCTCGGTGACGAGGGCGGCTTCGCGCCGAACCTGTCGAACAACCGCGAGGCGCTCGACATCATCGTCACCGCGATCGAGAAGGCCGGCTACAAGCCGGGCAGCGAGATCGCGCTCGCACTGGACGTGGCCGCCACCGAGTTCTTCGACGACGGCGCCTACACCTTCGAGGGCTCCAAGCGCAGCGCCGAGCAGCTCATCGGCTACTACACCGAGCTGGTGGACAGCTACCCGCTGGTGTCGATCGAGGACCCGCTGTCCGAGGACGACTGGGACGGCTGGGTGCGGCTCACCTCGGAGCTGGGCGAGCGCGTGCAGCTGGTCGGCGACGACCTGTTCGTCACCAACCCCGACCGGCTCGAGGAGGGCATCTCCCGCCGCGCGGCGAACGCGCTGCTGGTGAAGGTCAACCAGATCGGCACGCTGTCGGAGACGCTGGACGCGGTGACGCTGGCCACGTCGTACGGCTACAAGTGCATGATGAGCCACCGCTCCGGCGAGACCGAGGACACGACGATCGCCGACCTCGCCGTGGCAACGGGCGTTGGCCAGATCAAGACCGGTGCTCCCGCGCGCAGCGAGCGCGTGGCCAAGTACAACCAGCTGCTGCGGATCGAGGAGACCCTGGCGGACGCCGCGCGTTATGCCGGCGACCTGGCCTTCCCGAGATTCACCCCGGAGAGCTGAGCAGACAAGTGGCCGAGCGGGGCAGGGCGCGCGGCAGGCGAGGCGGGGGACGGGCGCAGAGTTCGTCGCCCCGCCGTCCTCAGCGTGCCCGGCGCGAGGACCGTAGGTCGCGCCTGCGCCGGGGTCTGACCGCGACACGGGCGTCGGGCGCCGCGAAGGTGCTCGGCATGTCCACCACGAGGCGGGCGGCGGTCGTCGCGATCGTCGTGTGCGCGCTCGCGTTCACGATCGCCGTGCCGCTGCGCACGTACCTGTCCCAGCGCGCCGACGTCGCCGCGGAGGAAGCGCGGCAAGCGGAGCTGGAGCAGCAGGTGGCGGAGCTGGAGGCGCGCAAGGCGGAGCTGAGCGACCCGGCGCAGGTGGAGGCCGAGGCCAGGCGCAGGCTCCGCTACGTGATGCCCGGCGAGACGCCGTACATGGTGCAGCTGCCGGAGGACAAGCAGTCCGAGCAACGGCCCGAGGGCGACGAGAGCGCCCCGGCTCAGGGCTTGGCCTGGTACGAGATGTTGTGGGATAGCGTGACCAAGGGTGAATGAGACCGATTTCGAGCCCGTGACCGACGCGGACCGGGAGATCATCGCGCAACAGCTGGGCAGGCCGCCGAGGGCGTTGCGCGCAGTCGCGGCCCGGTGCCCAAGCGGGCATCCGAACGTGGTGCAGACCAGTCCCCGGCTGGAGGACGGCACGCCGTTTCCCACGCTCTACTACCTGACTTGCCCCACCCTCACGTCGCTCGTCGGCAAGCTCGAGGCGTCCGGGCTCATGAAGGAGATGACGGCACGGCTCGGCGAGGACCCCGATCTGGCCGCCGCGTACCAGCGCGCGCACGAGTCCTATTTGGCCCAGCGCGACGCGATCGACCCGCTCGGCCACGAGGTGAGCGCGGGCGGCATGCCCGGCCGCGTCAAGTGCCTGCACGTCCACCTCGCGCACACGCTCGCGTGCGGCCCCGGCGTGAACCCGTTCGGCGACGAGACGCTGGAGCTGTTGCGAACGGAGGGTTGGCCCTCAGGAGACTGCGCTCCATTGGTCCAGACGGAGCAATCCTGCTGAGAATTCGCTGACAGCGGCTGATTCCCGCTTCCCGTTGAGGCAGGCTTACCCCACGTCATCGCCAGGAACGCGGGTAAGGGGGGCAGGCCGTGGACGCGAGCCGCACACTCGGCGTCTTCCGGAGATTCGGCCTGCGGCACAAGGCTTTCGCCGCCGCGCTCGGCGGAGCACTCGCCGTGCTTCCCGCGGCGCTGGTGAGCGAGACGGCGGCCCAGTGGGTGAACACGGCCGCCACCGAGTACTCGGGGACCATGGCCCTCGAGGGCGGTTACCCGCCGGAGCCCGGCCAGATCGGTGTGGACGGAAGCCTGCCGGACGCTCCCGATCCCGAAGACCTGACCGCCTACGAACTTCCCTCTCCCGGCCCACTCGGCATCCCGAGCACGGCGCTCGAGGCGTACCGCAATGCCGCCCGCGTCGTCGGCGCCGAGTTCCCCGCCTGCCACATCGACTGGGCGCTGATCGCGAGCATCGGGCGCATCGAGTCGAACCACGCGCGCGGCGGCTACGTGAGACCGAACGGCGACACGCTGGAGCCCATCCTCGGCCCCGTGCTCAACGGCGTCGGCCCGGTCGCCGCGATCCCCGACACCGACGGCGGCCGCTACGACGGCGACACCACCTGGGACCGCGCGGTCGGTCCCACCCAGTTCATCCCGGCCACCTGGGCCCGCTACGGCGCCGACGGCAACGGCGACGGCGTCCGCGATCCGAACAACATCTTCGACGCGACCGTGGCCACCGGCCGCTACCTCTGCTCGGGCGGGCTGGATCTCGCCAAGGACGACCAGCTGCGCGCCGCGCTCTACCGGTACAACAACTCCGACACCTACGTCGAGACCGTGATCCTCTGGGCGCAGGCGTACCGCGACGGCGTCGCGACCGTGCCGGACAGCCGGGTGCCGCTCGCCGTGCCGCAGGTGGTCGCCACCGAGGCGCCGTCACCGGTCGCGCCGCCA
Source organism: Prauserella endophytica (assembly GCF_005146945.1). Taxonomy (GTDB): domain Bacteria; phylum Actinomycetota; class Actinomycetes; order Mycobacteriales; family Pseudonocardiaceae; genus Prauserella_A; species Prauserella_A endophytica. Next base: position 6,979 of record NZ_SWMS01000028.1, on the reverse strand, counting down.
CCGGCCGCGCCGGGCGCCCCACCGCCGTCGACGGGCGGCACCGGCACCACGCCGCCCGGTTCGCCTCCTCCGGGCACGCAACTGCCGAGCGAGACCGGCCCGCCGCCCGGCACCACGACGACGACACCGCCGACCACCACGGACACGTGCGAGCCGCCGCCCACGACGACGCCGGCCTCGCCAACGGAGACGACCTCGCCGAGCCCGACGCCGCCGAACTGCGAGACCACCACCCCGCCGACGACCACGACCACGACCACGCCCACGACCACGACCGGGGAGGTGGCGCCGAGGACACTAGGGTGAGCGCATGCCACGCGTAGCCGCCATCGACTGTGGAACGAACTCCATCCGCCTGCTCGTCGCCGAGCTGACGCACCGCCACGACGGCAGTGTCGACCTGCGCGACCTGCACCGGGAGATGCGGATCGTGCGGCTCGGCCAGGGCGTCGACGCCACCGGGCGGCTCGCGCCCGAGGCGCTGGAGCGCACGCGCGAGGCGTTGGCGGCGTACACGATCGCCGCGCGGCGCAAGGGCGTGGAGAAGGTGCGCATGGTGGCGACGTCGGCCACGCGCGACGCGAGCAACCGTGAGGACTTCTTCGCGATGACCCGCGACGTGCTCGGCGTCGAGGCCGAGGTGATCACGGGAGACGAGGAGGCGCGGCTGTCGTTCACCGGCGCGGTGGGGGAGCAGGATCCGGACGACGGGCCGTTCCTGGTCGTGGATGTCGGCGGCGGCTCCACCGAACTGGTGCTCGGCACGTGGGACGGGCAGCGCGCCGACGTGTTCGCCGCGCGCTCGGTGGACATCGGCTGCGTCCGGATCACCGAGCGGACCCTGCGCAGCGACCCTCCGACGGCCGAGGAGATCGCGGCAGGCCGCGAGCTGGCCGCCGAGGTGCTCGCCGATGCCTTCGCCGCCGTCGACGTGTCGAAGGCGCGAACGTGGATCGGTGTGGCCGGCACGGTCACCACGCTCTCGGCGGTCGCGCAGGAGCTGCCGGAGTACGACTCCGAGCGCACGCACCTCTCGCGGCTCGCCAGGGCCGACATCGACCGCATCGCGAGCGGGCTGCTCGCGGCCGACCACGACGCGCGGGCGGCGAACCCCGTGATCCACCCCGGGCGCGTGGACGTCATCGGCGGCGGTGCGCTGATCGTGCAGGTGCTCGCCGAACAGCTCGCGCAGCGCGGCGGGCCCGCCGACCTCGTGGTCAGCGAGCACGACATCCTCGACGGCATCGCGCTTTCCCTCGCCTGACCCGACTTTCGTTGGTTTTTCGCCCACCCGAGGGCACCGGGGCCATAGGTTCCTCTCATCGCTTTTCGAGGAGGAACCGAGTGAGAAGACCAAGGCTCCTTGCCGCCGCGCTGGCCGTGCCGCTCATCGGCGGTGTCGTGGGCGTCACCGCCCCCGTCGCGACGGCGCAGCCCGCCCTGTCCGGACCGGCCACCGAGTTCACCGTGCTCGCCGAGGCGGGCAGCAGCGCCGCCGACGCCGCACAGGCGGTGCGTGACGCCGGGGGCACCGTGCTCCGCACGAACCCGGCCACCGGCCTGATCACGGCGACCGCGCCGGCCAACGGCTTCACGGAGCGCGTGTCCGCGGACCCCGCCGTCTACGGCGCTGCCGAGGCCCGCCCGATCGGCGAGGCGCCGAGGCAGGACGGCTCCGGCAGGCCGCACGACGCGGTGGAGAAGGAGAACCAGCACGTCGAGCCCGCCCCGGCGCGGGCGAAGCGGCCGACCTCGAGGCCCGTGGGCACCGATCCGCTCGACGACAAGCTCTGGGGCCTGAAGTCCGTTCGTTCCGACCTGGCCAGGACCGTGCAGCCCGGCGACGAGCGGGTCAAGGTCGGCGTGATCGACACCGGTGTCGACGGCACCCATCCCGACCTCGCGCCGAACTTCGACCGCAAGACCTCGCGCAACTTCGTGCGCGACATCCCCGCGGACCCGAACGGCAATGAGGTGGACGGGCCGTGCGAGTTCCGCGGCTGCGTCGACCCGGTCGACCACGACGACAACGGGCACGGCACGCACGTGGCGGGCACGATCGCGGCCGCAGCGAACGGCACGGGCATCTCGGGTGTCGCGCCCGGCGTCACGCTCGTGAACCTGCGGGCCGGACAGGACGCCGGGTACTTCTTCCTGCAGCCGGTGGTCGACGCGATCACCTACGCGGGAGACGCGGGCGTGGACGTGATCAACATGTCGTTCTACGTGGATCCGTGGTTGTACAACTGCGCGGCCAACCCGGCCGACTCGCCGGAGCAGCAGGCGGCGCAGCGCATGACGGTGGAGGCCGTGAACCGCGCGCTGAAGTACGCCCACCGCAAGGGCGTCACGCAGGTCGTCGCGCTCGGCAACCAGCACGCCGACCTCGGCGCGCCGCAGCCGGACGCCAGCAGCCCGAACTACCCGGCCGGCAACGAGCACGAGCGCGACATCGACAACACGACGTGCCTCTCGATGCCCACTGAGGGCGCGCACACGATCTCGGTGTCCTCGTTCGGTCCGTCTCAGTCCAAGGCCGACTACTCCAACTACGGCACGGAGCAGATCTCGGTGTCCGCGCCGGGCGGCTACTACCGGGACTACTTCGGCACGGACTGGTTCCGGGCCAACGAGAACATGATCCTCTCCGCCTATCCGCGCAACGTCGCGGTCGCGGAGGGCAACGTGGACGCCAAGGGCGACATCACGCCGCAGGGCATGGAACTCGGCGTCCAGAAGGCGACCGCCGCCGACGGCACGGTCGGGTACTACCAGTACCTGCAGGGCACGTCGATGGCCGCGCCGCACGCGAGCGGGGTCGCCGCGCTGATCGTGTCGGAGTACGGCCACGGCTGGGGCAAGCGGTTCGGGATGAACCCGGAGGCCGTGGAGCGGGTGCTGCTCGGCACCGCCGCGGAGATCGCCTGCCCCGTGCCGAACACCGTCGACTACCTCGACGAGGGCCGAGACGAGTCGTTCACCGCGACCTGTACGGGCACCCCGGAGTTCAACGGCTTCTACGGCCACGGAGCCGTTGACGCCTACGCCGCGGTGAAGAACGGCGCCCGCCACCTGTAACCCCAACCGCAGTGAAGGCCACCATGCCTGCGCCCGCCCGTCTCCCACCACCACCCGAACGGAGGCGCTGCGCGCCGCAGTGTTGATTCCACGCAGGCATGGTGGCCTTCACTGCATCAAGGGTCAGCGGTTGGCGGCGGACTTCACGAACTTCGCCAGGTCCTTCGACTGCTGCACGCGCGAGGGCTCGTGGACGTACATCATGTGCCCCGCCGGGTAGTACACCGTCTCGACGTTGTCCCGCAGCTCCTCGGGGATCTGCAGGCGCGCGAGCACGTGCTCGGCCGCGTAGTACGGAGTGGCGCCGTCGTAGTGCCCCAGCGCCACGTGGACCTTCAGGTGCGGGTTGGCGCGCATCGCCGCGCCCAGACCGTCCACAACGGACACCGGACGGCCCTCGAAGTCGGAGTACGACCACGCGCGGTTGACGTCGAGCGAGAGGATCTCGTACGGCAGGTCGTTGGAGTAGCCGAGCTCCGCGCGCACGTAGTGGTTGAAGCCCGCGGAGTAGGCGCCGATGATGCGCGAGACCGAGGCGTCGTCGCTCATGTGCTCGCGCCCACCGTCGGGCTCCCACGTGGTGAAGCGGCCGTCCATACGGCCCGTGGTGAGCCCCTGGTCGCGCAGCAGCTCGGTGAAGAACCGGACGTGCTCGATGCGCAGGTTCACTCGGTCCACATAGGACTCCGAGAGCCCGGCGAGGTACGCGAGCCTCGACACCGCGTCCGCGCGCTCCTCCTCGGTGAGCCGGGCCCCGCGCTGGAGTGCCCACGGCAGGTCGCGGGAGGCGAACTCCTCGGCCTCGGCGAGGACGTCGTCGAGCGGCCGGTCGCCGTGCTTGCCGTGGTAGTGCGCGATCGCGGCGTACGTCGGCAGGTACAGCGAGTACGGCAGGTCGTTGCCCTCGCTGAAGACGATCGTGCCCATGTCGAGCACCGACGAGATCAGCAGCAGTCCGTTGAGGTAGAGCCCGTGCCGGTCCTGCAGGTGTGTCGCGAGGGCCGCCGCGCGCAGCGTGCCGTAGGACTCGCCCGCCACGAACTTCGGTGAGAGCCACCGCTCGTTGCGTGACGTCCACAGCCGGATCACCTCGCCGACCGACTCCACGTCCGGCGTGAACCCGTGGTAGTCCTTCGGTTTCTCGCCGGCGGCCGCCCGCGAGTAACCCGTGGAGACCGGGTCGATGAACACCAGGTCGCTGTGCGCCAGCAGGGTGTCGGGGTTGTCGGCGAGGCGGTACGGCGGCGGTTCGGGGTCGTTCACGTCGCCCGAGACGATCCGGCGTGGGCCGAGCACGCCGAGGTGCAGCCAGATGCTCGACGAGCCGGGCCCGCCGTTGAAGGCGAACGTCACCGGCCGCGTCGCGGGGTCCGCGCCGTCGAGGGTGTACGCGGTGACGAACACCTCGGCCTTGGGTTTGTGACCCTCGAACTTGCCGTCGGTGAGGATCTCCTTGCGGAGGACGATCCGGCCGGTCTGCGCGGTGTAGGCGAGCTTGCGGCGTTTGACGGTGAGGCTGTGCCGTGTGGTCACCAGGTCGTCGGTGGGTTCGGCGGGTTCCGCCTTCGCGCCGTCGCCGTTCGCGGGGTGCTCGGTCTCGCCGTTGGTGGTCTTCTCGGGCATGCGTCCAACCTAGATCAAGGGACAATGGACGTGTGGTGATCACGGCGAGGACCCTGGCCGAGCTCGACCGGCAGGTGAGCGAGTGCCGTGCGTGCCCCCGGCTGGTGGAATGGCGCGAGCACGTCGCCGAGGTCAAGCGCGCCTCCTACGCGAGCGAGACCTACTGGGGCAGGCCGGTGCCCGGGTTCGGCCCGCCGGACGCGTCGCTGGCCGTGGTGGGCCTGGCTCCCGCCGCGCATGGTGGCAACCGCACCGGGCGGATGTTCACCGGCGACCGCTCCGGGGACGTGCTCTTCCAGGCCCTCTACGACGTGGGCCTCGCCTCGCAGCCGACATCGGTCCGGCGTGACGACGGGCTGACCCTGCGCGGCACGCGGATCACCGCGCCCGTCCACTGCGCGCCGCCCGACAACAAGCCCACGCCCGCCGAGCGCGACACGTGCGGCGCGTGGCTAGCACGTGAGCTCGACTTGCTCAAGCCCACGCTGCGCGCCGTGGTGGTGCTCGGCGGCTTCGGGTGGCAGGCGCTGCTGCCCGTGCTGGCCGCCGCGGGGTGGGCGGTGCCGCGGCCGCGGCCGCGCTTCGGGCACGGCGTGCACCTGCTCCTCGAAGGCCCCGCAGACCTGCATCTCCTCGGGTGCTATCACGTTTCACAGCAGAACACCTTCACCGGCAGGCTGACCCCCGCGATGCTGCGGGAGATCTTCGCGAAAGCGGCGTCACTGGCGGGGCTCAACTGAATCGTTTGCGTAACGTGGCGACGCTGGTCACAGCCAGGCAGGGCCCACGAGCGGTTCGCTTGACACGGTGCGAACATGGAGTCATGGCAGCCAAGTCGGAACCCACGAGGATCCTCGTTCTCGGTGGCGGGTACGTCGGCCTGTACACGGCTCTGGGGCTTCAGAAGAAGCTCCGCGCCAACGAGGCGTCCGTGACCGTGGTCGACCCTCAGCCGCACATGACCTACCAGCCGTTCCTCCCTGAGGCGGCTGCCGGGTCCATCGAGCCGCGGCACGTGGTCGTGCCGCTGCGCAGGGCTCTCCGGCGTTGCCACGTTCTGACCGCGCGCGTCACCAAGATCGAGCACGAGCGGAAGGCCGTGACGGTCGAGGCCGCCGACGGGCACATCGAGCAGCTCAACTACGACGTCCTCGTGGTCGCGCTCGGTTCGGTCGCACGGCTGCTGCCGATCCCCGGCCTGGCCGAGGAGGGCATCGCCTTCAAGACCATCGGTGAGGCGATCTACCTCCGCAACCACGTGCTCACCAAGCTGGACGAGGCCGCAAGCACGCTCGACCCCGAGCTGCGCAAGCGGCTGCTGACGTTCACCGTGGTCGGCGGTGGGTTCGCCGGGATCGAGGCGCTCGCCGAGCTGGAGGACATGACCCGCTTCGCGACGCGCTACTACGAGAACATCCAGCCCGACGACATCCGCTGGGTGCTTGTCGAGGCGGCCGGCCGCATCCTGCCCGAGGTCCGCGAGACCCTCGGCGTCTGGACGGTGGAGCAGCTCGAGAAGCGCGGCATCGAGGTCTACCTTTCGACGGCCGCGAAGTCGTTCGAGAACGGCCACGTGGTGCTGTCGGACGGCACGGAGTTCGAGAGCGACACGATCATCTGGACCGCCGGTGTCAAGGCGAACCCGGTGCTCGCGAACTCGGACCTCCCGATCGACAAGCGCGGCAGGCTCCAGGCGACGGCCGGTCTGCAGGTCGTCGGCCACCCGGACGCCTGGACGGCGGGCGACATCGCCGCGGTGCCGGACCTCTCGCGCACCGAGGAGGACCCGACGGCCACCTGCCCGCCGAACGCCCAGCACGCGGTGCGCCAGGCGAGGCACCTGGCGAAGAACATCATCAAGGTGCTGCGTGGCGGCCAGCCGGTGGACTACTACCACAAGAACGTGGGCTCGGTCGCGAGCCTCGGCCTGCACAAGGGCGTCGCGGACACCTTCAACGTCAAGGTCAAGGGCTTCGTCGCCTGGCTGATGCACCGCGCGTACCACGTCAAGGCCATGCCGACGTTCAACCGCAAGGTCCGCATCTTGCTGGACTGGCTCCTGGGCGGCCTGCTCCGCCGCGAGGTCGTCTCGCTGGGTCAGATCAACAACCCGAAGGAAGAGTTCACGCGGGCTTCCAAGTCGTAGCAGCTACGGGGGCTTAAGCTGCTCATGCCCCCGTAGCCCAACCGGCAGAGGCAGTCGACTTAAAATCGATTCAGTGCGGGTTCGAGTCCCGTCGGGGGCACTAACCCCCAGGTCAGCGACCTGGGGGCAGGG
>NZ_SWMS01000027.1 GCF_005146945.1 Prauserella endophytica | reverse complement strand
TCGGTGGCCTTCCGAGTCAGGAGTGCCGGGATCCCGCCCACACACATCATCACTGTGGCCTTCACTGCGGCTGGGCGGGGCCTTCAGGACTGGGCGGCTAGGCGTTCCTCGCGGTCGGCGTCGCGCAGCGCGTCGAGCACGCCGGTCAGCTCGCCGTCCAGCACCTGGTCCAGGTTGTAGGCCTTGTAGTTCACGCGGTGGTCGGAGATCCGGTTCTCCGGGAAGTTGTAGGTCCGCACCCGTTCCGAGCGGTCGACCGTGCGCACCTGGGATCGGCGGGCGTCGGCGGCCTTCGCGGCGGCCTCCTCCTCGGCGAGCGCCTGCAGCCGGGCCTGGAGCACCTGGATCGCCCTCGCCCGGTTCTGGATCTGCGACTTCTCGTTCTGGCAGGACACCACGATGCCGGTGGGCAGATGGGTCACGCGCACGGCGGAGTCGGTGGTGTTGACGCTCTGCCCACCGGGACCCGAGGAGCGGAACACGTCGATGCGCAGGTCGTTCGGGTCGATCTCGACCTCGACCTCCTCCGGCTCCGGGTAGATCAACACGCCGGCGGCCGAGGTGTGGATGCGGCCCTGCGACTCGGTCGCCGGCACGCGCTGCACCCGGTGCACGCCGCCCTCGAACTTCAGCCGCGACCACACGCCCTCGGCCGCAGCGTCATTGCCGCCCTTGCCTTTTATCGACACCGTGACGTCCTTGTAGCCGCCGAGGTCGGACTCGGTGGCGTCGAGCACCTCCGCTTTCCAGTTGTGCCGCTCGGCGTAGCGCAGGTACATGCGCAGCAGGTCGCCCGCGAACAGCGCCGACTCCTCGCCGCCCTCACCCGACTTGATCTCCATGACGACGTCGGAACCGTCGTAGGGGTCACGCGGCAGGAGCAGCTCGGTCAGCCTCGCCTCCAGCACCGGGATGCGGGCCTCGAGCTCCTCGGCCTCCTCCGCGAACGCCTCGTCCTCGGCCGCGAGCTCCTTCGCGGCCGCCAGGTCGGAACGGGCGCCGTCCAGCTCCTTGCGGGCCTTCACGATGGGAGCCAGCTCGGCGTAGCGACGGCCCAGCTTGCGTGCCAGGGCCTGGTCGGCGTGCACCGACGGGTCCGCGAGCTGTTCCTCCAGCTCGGCGTACTCGTCGAGCAGCCCCTGCAGAGCACTCGATTCCACTGGCTTCCTCTCGCGAACGGGCCGGACGGACACTGCTCAAGCAAACGGCGCCCGCCCTGCCTCGAAGGCAGATGCGGGCGCCGTCGGTGAAGCTACTTGGCGTCGCTCTTCTTGCGCTTGCCGTAGCGAGCCTCGAACCGCGCGACCCGGCCACCGGTGTCCAGAATCTTCTGCTTACCGGTGTAGAAGGGGTGGCAGTTCGAGCAGATCTCGGCGTGGATCTTGCCGGTGCCCTTGGTGCTGCGGGTGGTGAAGGTGTTGCCACAACCGCAGGTCACCTCGGTGACCACGTACTCGGGGTGAATACCGCTCTTCATGGGGTCCTCTCTCGGTGGCCGCCGGGTCCTCGCTGGGAGGTGAACCGGAGCCGGACGTCAGCGGAGTAATTCTGCCAGATGGGGCAGCGTCCGGTTGAACGCGCCCCATCCGGCGGCTATTCCTTACCTCGGTCGTCGTCAGTCGTCGTCGTTGCCCGGTGCGGTCTTGGAGACCTGCATCAGGAACTCGATGTTGGTCTTCGTCTTGCGCAGCCGGTCGAGCAGGAGGTCGATCGCCTGCTGCGAGTCGAGCGCGTGCAGCACCCGGTGCAGCTTGTGCGTGACCGCGAGCTCGTCCGGCGAGAGCAGCAGCTCCTCCTTGCGGGTACCGGACGGGTTGACGTCCACCGCGGGGAAGACCCTGCGCTCCGCGATCTTGCGGTCGAGCTTGAGCTCGGCGTTGCCCGTGCCCTTGAACTCCTCGAAGATCACCGTGTCACCGGTCGAACCGGTCTCGACCATCGCCGTGGCGAAGATCGTCAGCGAGCCGCCGTCCTCGATGTTGCGTGCCGCGCCGAGGAACCGCTTCGGCGGGAACAGCGCGGTCGAGTCGACACCACCGGAGAGGATCCGGCCGGACGCCGGGGCCGCCAGGTTGTAGGCACGGCCGAGGCGGGTGATCGAGTCGAGCAGCACCACCACGTCGTGACCCATCTCCACGAGCCGCTTCGCGCGCTCGATCGAGAGCTCGGCGACCGAGGTGTGGTCCGATGGCGGGCGGTCGAAGGTCGAGGCGATGACCTCGCCCTTCACCGACCGCTGCATGTCGGTGACCTCTTCCGGGCGCTCGTCCACGAGCACGACCATCAGGTGGCACTCGGGATTGTTGGTGGTGATCGCGTTGGCGATGTCCTGCATGATCGTGGTCTTGCCCGCCTTCGGCGGCGACACGATCAGCGCACGCTGGCCCTTGCCGACCGGCATCACCAGGTCGATCACCCGCGTGGTGAGCTTGTTCGACGAGGTCTCCAGCCGGAGCCGCTCGTTGGGGTAGAGCGGCGTCAGCTTGGTGAACTCGGGCCGCTTCTTGGCGACGTCCGGCTCGAGGCCGTTGACCGAGTCCACCCGGACGAGCGGGTTGAACTTCTGGCGCTGCTGCTCGCCCTCACGCGGCTGGCGCACCACACCGGTGATCGCGTCACCGCGGCGAAGACCGTACTTCCGCACGAGCGACAGCGACACGTAGACGTCGTTCGGGCCGGGCAGGTAACCCGATGTGCGGACGAACGCGTAGTTCTCCAGCACGTCGAGGATGCCCGCGACCGGAAGCAGGACGTCGTCCTCGCGGATCTCGGTGTCGGCGTTGCCACCGCCCTCACCGCGGCCGCCGCGACGGCGACGGTCCCGGAACCGGCGGCCGCGGCGCCCGCCGCGCTCGTCGTCGTCCTGGCCACCGCCCGCGTTGCTGTTGCTGTTGTTGTTCTGCTGCTGGCCGCGCTGGTTGTTGTTCTGCCTGCGGCCGTCGTCGTTGCCCCCACCGCGCTGCTGCTCGGAGGAGGACTGTTCGCCGCCCCGCTGAGCCGAGTCGTCGTCGCCCTTCTGCTGGGCGCCACCGTCGGGGCGGTTGGAGCTACGACGACGGCGGCTCGGGCGGCCACCCTCGTCGGACTGCTGCTGCGGCGTGTCGCCGGAGCCGTTGTCCGACGGCGCCTGCTCCCGCTTGGCGGGGGCTTTCTGCGCGGCCTTGTCCTCCTGCGCCTGCTCCGGCGCGTCCTTCTGGGCCTTGGCGGGCTTGTCCGCCGGGGCCTTCTCGGGTGCCTTGGCCTCGCTGACGCCCTCGAGCGGCAGCGTGTCGGCACCGGCCGAGGCGGACTTCCCGCGCTTGGACTTGCCCTGACGCTCCCGAATGGCGGCGATCAGGTCGCCCTTGCGCATTCCTGTGGTGTCGCCGATGCCCAGCTCACCGGCCAGGGCACGAAGATCGGCGATGACCATGCCGGACAGTCCGCCCGGACGTCGTTTGGGCGCCGCGGCCGCACCACCAGCCTGCGGCGCCTGCTCCCCGGTGCCCGGCGCCTCGGCCTGGGCATTCACGTCGCCGCTCAAAAGATCGGTGTTGCTCACACATGTCCTTCCTGACCGGTCCACGCCTCCACGGTGGACCAGCGGACCGCCGCCCGCGTCCGAATTGCGAGACGGCGTTGTAGTACCTGGTGCGAGCGATCCGGCTGAGACATGCGAGTCGCAGCGGCGGAGCCGCCTGCACGAGGTGGGAACGACCACCGTGTCTACCGGGAACCCGCTTCGAATAAACGGAAGATGTGACCGGGAAACGATCCCAGGACCATCACCGGGTGCGGAAATGCACGGTGACCGAACGCCCCCGAGGGTAGACCGCCCGAGGTCGTGGTGCAACAACCACCCCCTGCGTGGCGTGCCTCACTGTGCCTATTGTGACCTGGCTTCCACCCGGACGCCGGTCAGGTCGACGGACAGCTCGGAGACGTCGAACCCTTCAACGCCGACCTCCCCGGGAAGTATTCCCGTCGTGGTGAGCGCGAGCACCGTCGGCCCCGCGCCGGAGACCGCGGCGGGCACGCCGTGTTCCCGCAGCTCCTGCATGAGCCGGGCGGTCGCCGGGTACGCGGGAGCGCGGTAGCCCTGGTGCAGCCGGTCGTCGGTGGCCGCGAGCAGGAGCTCGGGTCGCGCGGTGATCGCGTGCACCGCGAGCGCGGTGCGGCCCGCGGAGAACGCCGCGTCGGCCAGCGGCACGCTGTCCGGCAGCAGGCCCCTGGTCTCCTTGGTGGAGGAGCGCGTCGCGGGAACGGCGACCACGGGGCGGATGGCGGAATGCGGGTCCAGCCGCTCGGCGTGGAAGCGGTCACCGGCTTGCCAGGCGATCACGAACCCGCCGAGCAGGCTCGCGGCGGCGTTGTCGGCGTGGCCCTCGAACCCGGCGGCCAGCTGCAGCGCGGTGTCGTCCACGGCCTTGCCCGCGAGCGCGTAGCCCGCGGCGATGCCGGCGACCGCAGCGGCGGCCGACGAACCGAGGCCCCTGGAGTGCGGAATCGCGTTGTGGCAACGCAGCCGCAGCCCGGGCACCTGCACGTCGAGGTGCCTGCACGCCTTGCGCAGCGCACGCACGACGAGGTGGTTCTCGTCCGTGGGCACGCCGCTCATGTCACCGGCGCCCGCGTCGACCACCTCGACCTCGAGCCCGGACTCGACCACCTCGATCTCGACGACGTCGTGCAGGCCGAGCGCCATGCCGAAGGTGTCGAAGCCCGAGCCGATGTTGGCCGTCGATGCCGGAACGGTGATCCGCAGCCTCATGACAGTTCGAGCGCGGAGGCGACGGCACGCGGGTCCACGGCGAGTGGCTCCACCTCGACGTTGCCCTCCAGTGCCGTGGCCGGGTCCTTGAGGCCGTGCCCGGTCACCGTGCACACCACGGTGGAGCCGCGCGGGATGCGGCCGTCGGCCGCGGTCAGCAGCAGGCCGGCGACGCTGGTGGCCGACGCGGGCTCGACGAAGACGCCCTCCTTGCGGGCCAGCAGCCGGTAGGCGGCGAGGATCTTCTCGTCGGTGACGGCCTCGAAGAGGCCGCCGCTCGCGTTCTTCGCCTTCACGGCGGGGTCCCACGACGCGGGGCTGCCGACGCGGATCGCGGTCGCGATCGTCTCGGGTTCGGCGACGGGCTCGCCCTTCACGAGCGGCGCGCTGCCCGCGGCCTGGAAGCCGAACATGCGCGGCGTGTTCTCCACCACACCGTCGGCGGCGTACTCGGTGTAGCCGGCCCAGTAGGCGGTGATGTTGCCCGCGTTGCCCACCGGAAGGCAGTGGATGTCCGGGGCCTCGCCGAGCACGTCGCAGATCTCCCACGCGGCGGACTTCTGGCCGACGAGCCGCACCGGGTTCACCGAGTTGACGAGTGTCACCGGGTAGTCGGCCGCCGTCTTGCGGGCGAGCTCGAGGCAGTCGTCGAAATTGCCGTCGACCTGGAGGATGCGGGCGCCGTGCAGCACGGCCTGCGCCATCTTGCCGAGCGCGATCTTGCCCTGCGGAACCAGCACGGCGCTGGTCAGCCCGGCGCGCGCGGCGTAGGCCGACGCCGAGGCCGAGGTGTTGCCGGTCGACGCGCAGATCACGGCCCGCAGCCCGCTAGCGAGCGCGTGCGTGATCGCGACGGTCATGCCGCGGTCCTTGAACGACCCGGTCGGGTTGGCGCCCTCCACCTTCAGGTACACCGTGCAGCCGGTGACCTCGGACAGGTGCGGCGCGGGCATCAGCGGCGTGTTGCCCTCGCCCAGTGTCACGACCTCGGCCCCCGCCGGGATGGGGATCCGCGACGAGTAGGCCTTGATGATGCCGGGCCAGCCCGCCTTCACCGGAGCGTTCACCGTGTTCACGAGTCCTCGCCTTCCACCCGCATGACGCTGACGACCTCGCGAACGACGTCCAGCTTGCTGATCTCTTCCACCGTGGCCTGCAGGGCGGCGTCCGGGGCCAGGTGCGTGACGATCACCAGGCTCGCCGTGGAGAGGCGGTCGCGCTGACGGACGGCCGCGATGCTGACGCCGTGGACCGCGAAGACCTGCGCGACCTGCGCGAGCACGCCCGGCTTGTCGGCCACGTCGAGGCTGATGTGGTAGCGCGTCGGCGTCTGGCCCATGGGCCGCACCGGCAACGCGGCGTGCGCCGACTCGCGTGGGCCCCGGCCGCCCGCCACGCGGTTGCGGGCCGCGGCGACGAGGTCGCCGAGCACCGCGCTCGCCGTGGGGGCGCCGCCCGCGCCCTGGCCGTAGAACATCAGCTCGCCCGCGGCCTCGGCCTCGACGTAGACGGCGTTGAACGCCCCGTTCACGCCGGCGAGCTGGTGGCTGCGGGGAATCATCACCGGGTGCACCCGCGCCGACACCGACTCGGTGCCGTCGTCGGCGGTCACCCGCTCGCAGATCGCCAGCAGCTTCACGGTGCGGTTCAGCAGCTTCGCCGCGCCGATGTCCGACGCGCTGATGCCCGCGATGCCCTCGCGGTGCACGTCGGAGGCGGTGACCCTGCTGTGGAAGGCCAGCGACGCGAGGATCGCCGCCTTGGACGCCGCGTCGTAGCCGTCGACGTCGGCGGTCGGGTCGGCCTCGGCGTAGCCGAGCCTGGTCGCCTCGTCGAGGGTCTCCGCGTAACCCGCGCCGGTGGAGTCCATTGCGGACAGAATGAAGTTGGTGGTGCCGTTGACGATGCCCATCACGCGCGTGATGCGGTCACCGGCGAGCGACTCGCGCAGCGGGCGCAGCAGCGGGATCGCGCCCGCGACCGAGGCCTCGTAGTAGAGGTCGGCGCCCGAGGTGTCGGCCGCCTCGGCCAGCTCGGCCGCGTGCTCGGAGAGCAGCGCCTTGTTGCCGGTGACCACCGACTTTCCCTTGCGCAGGGCGGTGAGCAGCCAGCCCCGCACCGGCTCGATGCCGCCGATCAGCTCGACGACTACGTCCACATCGGACTCGACGAGCCTGCCCGCGTCGGCGGTGAGCAGGTGCTGCGGCAGCTCGGGGTGCTTGTTGGGGCGGCGCACCGCGATTCCGGCCAGCTCCACCGGGGCACCGACCCGAGCGGCGAGCTCGTCGGCGTCGTCGATGAGCATGCGCGTGACCTCGCTGCCGACCGTACCGCAGCCGAGCAGCGCTACCCGGACCGTCCGCCCGTCGAGCGTGGCCACGCTCATGACACCTCCAGTCGCAACATGTCCTCGTTCGTCTCCCGCCGCAGCAGCAACCGGTGGCTGCCGTTGCGCACGGCGACCACCGCCGGGCGGGGCTGCCGGTTGTAGTTGCTGGCCATCGAGTAGCAGTAGGCGCCGGTCGCCGCGACGGCGAGCAGGTCGCCAGGTGCCAGGGTGTCGGGCAACCAGCAGTCGCGGACCACGATGTCGCCGGACTCACAGTGCTTTCCCACGACTCGGGAAAGCACGGCGGTCACGGGCTCCGGCTGGCCGTCGTCGCTGGAGCGGGAGACCAGGCGGACGTCGTAGGCGGCGTCGTAGAGCGCGGTGCGGATGTTGTCGCTCATCCCGCCGTCGACGCTCACGTACCGGCGCACCTCGCTGTCGCCGAGCGCGACGTCCTTGATCGTGCCCACCTCGTAGAGGGTGACCGTGCCGGGGCCCGCGATCGCGCGGCCGGGCTCGCCCGCGATGCGCGGCACCGGGATGTCGGCGAACGCGCATTCCTTGCGCACGATGTCACGGATCTGCGTGACCAGCTGCGCGGGCGGCGGCGGGTTGTCCTTGTCGGTGTAGGCGATGCCGAACCCACCGCCGAGGTCCACAGTGGACAGATCGGCCAGCGCGTCGGCGCCGTGCTCCTTGCGCAGCTCCGTGAGCAGCCCGATGACGCGGCGCGCGGCCACCTCGAAGCCGTCGGCGTCGAAGATCTGCGAGCCGATGTGGCTGTGCAGGCCGACGAGGCTCAGCGACGGCGCGTTGAGCACCCTGCGCACCGCCTCGGCGGCGTCGCCGGCCGCGAGCGAGAAGCCGAACTTCTGGTCCTCGTGCGCGGTGGCGATGAACTCGTGCGTGTGCGCCTCGACGCCCACCGTGACGCGCACGAGCACCTGCTGCACCACGTCGTGCCTCGCCGCGATCTCGGCGAGCCGGGCGATCTCGTAGAACGAGTCGAGCACCACCGTGCCGACCCCCGCCTCGATGGCTGCCTCCAGCTCGGCGATGGACTTGTTGTTGCCGTGGAAGGTGATCCGCTCCGGCGGGAACTCCGCCCGCTGGGCGATCGCCAGCTCGCCGCCGCTGCACACGTCGAGGCTGAGCCCCTGCGCGGCGACCCACCGCGCGACCTCGGTGCACAGGAACGCCTTGCCCGCGTAGTGCACGAGCGCCGGGTCGTCGAACGCCTCCGCGTACTCGGCGCAGCGGGCCTTGAAGTCGGCCTCGTCCACGACGAACAACGGCGTGCCGTACGTCCGCGCCAGCTCACGGACGTCGACGCCGGCGATGCGCACGACACCGTCCGGGGCACGGTAGGTGTTGCGGGGCCACACCTTCGGATACAGCTTGTCCAGCTCGGCCGAGGTGGAGGGCGGGAACCCCGCCTGGTCGACGTGCGGGTAGACCTCGGCGTGGCGGGGCCCCGCTGGGTGAGCACACATCTAGATCGTTACATCCGTTCCGGGGCGGAAACCCCGAGCAGCGACAGTCCGTTGGCGAACACCTGGCGAGCGGCCTCGCACAGCGCCAGGCGGGCGTGGGTGAGGGGCGTTGCCTCCTCGTCGCCCTGGGGCAGCACCCGAGCCACGTCGTAGAACTTGTGGTACGCCGACGCGAGCGACTCGAGGTAACGGGCGACGCGGTGCGGTTCGCGCAGCTCGGCCGCCTTCTTGAGCACGGAAGGGAACTCCCCGATCGTGCGGATCAGGTCGCCTTCCCTTGGATGGCCGAGCAGGCCGAGGTCGACGTCGGCCGCGCGCTCGATGCCCAGCTCGGCGGCGTTGCGCTGCAGCGACGCGAGCCGCGCGTGGGCGTACTGCACGTAGTACACCGGGTTGTCGTTGCTGTGCTTGCGGAGCAGGTCCAGGTCGACGTCCAGACTGGAGTCCACGGAATACCGGGTGAGCTCGTAACGGGCCGCGTCGACGCCGACGGCCTCCACCAGGTCCTCCATCGTCACCACGGTGCCCGCCCGCTTGCTCATCCGCACCGGCTTGCCCCCGCTGACCAGATTGACCATCTGGCCGATCAGCACCTCGACCGCGTCGGGGCTGTGCCCCATCGCGGCGGCGGCCGCCTTGAGCCTGGCGATGTAGCCGTGGTGGTCGGCGCCGAGCATGTAGATGCACAGCTCGAAACCGCGCCCGATCTTGTCGCGCAGGTAGGCGAGGTCACCCGCGATGTAGGCCGGGTTGCCGTCGCTCTTGATGACCACGCGGTCCTTGTCGTCGCCGTGCTCGGTGGAGCGCAACCACCACGCGTTGTCGGCGTGGTACAGGCTGCCCGACTCCTTGAGCTCCTCGACGACCTTCTCGACCTCGCCCGAGCTGTGCAGCGAGTCCTCGTGGAAGTACACGTCGAAGTCGGTGCCGAACTCGTGCAGGCTCTTCTTGATCTCGTCGAACATCAGCCCGACGCCGATACGGCGGAACAACTCGTGCCGCTCGTCCTCGGGCAGCGAGAGCGCGCTGGGCTCCTTGCGGATCACCTCGGCGGCGATGTCGTTGATGTAGGCGCCCGCGTAGCCGTCCTCAGGCGCGGACTCGCCCTTCGCGGCGGCGATGAGGGACCGGACGAACCGGTCGATCTGCGCACCGGCGTCGTTGAAGTAGTACTCGCGGGTCACGTCGGCGCCCTGCGCGCTGAGCAGGCGGCCGAGCGCGTCGCCGACCGCGGCCCAGCGGGTGCCGCCGAGGTGGATCGGGCCCGTCGGATTGGCCGAGACGAACTCCAGGTTGATCTTGACACCGGCCAGCGCATCGCCCCGGCCGTAGGCGTCACCCTCGCTCAGCACGCGGCTCACCAGCTCGCCCTGCGCGTCGGCCGCGAGCCGCAGGTTGAGGAAGCCGGGGCCCGCGACCTCGGCCGCCTCCACGCCGTCGGCCTTCGCGAGCGCCTCCGCCAGCGCCTCCGCCAGCTCGCGCGGCTTCAGCCCGACCTTCTTCGCCACCTGCAGCGCCACGTTGGTGGCGTAGTCGCCGTGCTCGGGGTTGCGGGGTCGCTCGACCGTGACCGGGTCGGGCAGGACGCCGTGGTCGAGGCCACGCGCCGACAACACTTCTACCGCGGACGAACGCACGAGGTCAGCAAGGGCGGAGGGAGTCACCAGCCGAGTGTACGGCTGGAGACCCCGCGACCCGTCCACCACCCAAGCCTCCCGACCGACCCGCTACACGCCCTCCCGCCGGCCCGACCACCACCCCCCAAGGAGGCGCTACGCGCCCCTCACGCCCTCCCGCCGGCCCGACCACCACCCCCCAAGGAGGCGCTACGCGCCGCTTACGCCCTCCCGCCGGCCCGACCACCACCCCCCAAGGAGGCGCTACGCGCCCCTCACATCTCTTTCCCTACACTTCACAGCCGGTACGCGTCCGTCCTCGAGGGAAACACGGGAGCCATGGCCAGCGGCACGAAGAAAAAGGGCAGCCCGAAGAAGAACGCGGTCAAGGCAGCCCGTGGATCGGTCGTCACCAAGAAGCACACGCCGTGGGGGACGATCTTCTCCGTCGTCGTGATCCTGCTGCTCGCGGTGGGTGTGTTCGGCTACTACTGGGTCGCCTCGAGCGACCAGCGGGAGCAGCGCGACCGCGAGGAGGCCGCGGCCGCCTTCGCGCCGTCGCAGCAGAACCCGGACCCGTCGAAGGACATCGAGGGCGTCGTCACCGCCGAGTACGCCGCGGGGGCGCACGTCCTGCCCACCGAGCGCGTCGCCTATGACAAGACCCCGCCCTTCGGCGGCCCGCACGACGGCTACTGGGCCGCCTGCACCGGCATCGTCTACCCGAACGCCGTGCGGACCGAGAACATGGTCCACTCGCTCGAGCACGGCGCGGTGTGGATCGCCTACAACCCCGACCGGGTGCAGGGCGACGAGCTGGAGAAGCTACGGGTGCGGACCGAGGGCAAGCCGTTCACGATGATGTCGCCCTACCCCGGCCTCGACACGCCGATCTCGGTGCAGTCGTGGGGCCACCAGCTCAAGCTCGAGAGCGCCGAGGACCAGCGCATCGACCAGTTCATCGCGGCGCTGCGGCGCAACCCGAACACCTACCCGGAGGTCGGCGCCTCGTGCGACGCGCTCGGCCCCGGCGCGTTCGACCCGGACAACCCGCCGCCGTTCGACCCGTCGAAGCCGGGTCCCGACGCGAAGCCCATGGACTACCAGGGCTCCGAGGGCGCTCAGCAGGACCAGCCGATGAGCGGCACCCCGTCCGCTCCCCCGGCCGGCGGCTGATCCATGGCACCTGACGAGCACGGCGAGCTCGTCGATCAGGAGACCCCGGGCTGGTCCCGGGTCCTGATCTTCGGCGCGGCAACGCTCGCGGTGTTGTTGATCGGCGCGACGATCGGGCTCGTGCTGGCCCAGGCGGTCGGCGACGAGGAGCAGCCGGTGCCGACCGCGGGCTCCGTGGACGTCGGCTTCGCGCAGGACATGTCGGTGCACCACCTGCAGGCCGTCACCATGGCCAACTGGGCGCGGGACCACAGCACCGACCCCGCGATCGTGCAGCTGGCCTTCGACATCGCCAGCACGCAGACCGAGCAGGTCGGGCGAATGAAGGGCTGGTTGATGCTCTGGCAGCAGCCGGAGGAACCGCTCGGCGAGTACATGACGTGGATGACCGAACCCGGCGGGCACCAGCACGGCGGCGGGCCGGGCGGCGACAGCTCCGGCGGCCCCATGCCGGGCATGGCCACCGAACAGGAGCTGCGGAAGCTCCGTTCGCTCTCCGGTCGAGAGCTCGACGTCTACTTCCTGCAGCTCATGCTCCGCCACCACCAGGGCGGCACCGAGATGGCGGAGTACGGCAAGGAGCACGCGGCCGTGGGCGCGGTGCGGACGCTCGCGGACAGCATCCTCAAGTCACAGGTCCCTGAGGCGAACCTCATGCGGCAGCTGCTCGCCAAGCGCGACGCCGAGCCACTGCCCTTTCCCTGATCGTCACCAGGACAGCTCCTCGCAGCGCCGCGCCGACTCCCTCGGCTCGATCTGCAGGGTCGCGTGCTCGATCGAGTACTCCTGCGCCAGCAGGCGCTGCGCGGAGGCCAGCACCTCCGAGGTGTCCGCGTCGGGCGCGACGGTGAGGTGCGCCGAGGCCACCTCCATGCCCGAGGTGAGCGTCCAGACGTGCAGGTCGTGGACGTCCTCCACGCCGTCGAGCGCGGTGAGCTGCCCGCTGAGCTTCGCGACGTCGATACCGCGCGGGGCGTGCTGGAAGAGGATCCGCAGCGTGCGCGCGGCGAGCGACGCGGCCCTCGGCAGCACCCACACGCCGATCGCGACACCCACGATCGGGTCGGCGTAGCGCCAGCCGGTGAGCATCGTGACGGCCGCACTGATCAACACGCCGACTGAGCCGACCAGGTCGGCCAGCACCTCCAGGTAGGCGCCGCGCACGTTGAGGCTCTCCTTGGCGCCCGAGCGCAGGAGGGAGAACGACACGAGGTTGGCGACGAGCCCCGCCGAGGCCGCGAGCAGCACGGGCAGGCCGGGTACGGCGGGCGGGTCACTGATCCGCTGGATCGCCTCGTACACGACGTAGGCGGCGACGCCGAAGAGCAGCAGCACGTTGCCGAGTGCCGCGAGGACCTCAGCCCGGTAGAGGCCGAACGTGCGCGTGTAGGTGGGGCCGCTGCGGCGGGCCAGCGCGACGGCGACGAGCGCCATCCCGACGCCGAGCACGTCGGTGAACATGTGGGCCGCGTCGGAGATGAGGGCCAGCGACGACGTGGCGAACCCGACCACGAACTCCAGCACCATGAACGCGGCGCCGATGACGAGTGCGGCGGCGAGCCTGCGCACGTAGCGAGCGGAGGCGCTGCCCGGCCTCGCCGGGTCGACGTGCCCGTGGCCGTGCCCATGGCCCATCGCGTCACCTCCTGGTTCGTTTCGCCGCACGAAAATATAGTCACATGCGCATAAGTGCAATACAGGTGAGGCTAACCTCGCATTACTCTACGGCGGAATTCCCCCACGCCGGGGTGAACAAACGGCGCGTACCGTCACCTCCCGTGGATGTCGCCATCGTCGGGACCGGACCCAACGGACTGGCCGCGGGAGTGATCCTGGCCAGAGCCGGACTCTCCGTCCATCTCTTCGAGGCAGGCGACACGTTCGGCGGCGGGCTCCGCTCGATACCCCTCTTCGACTCCGAGGTCGTGCACGACATCTGCTCGGCGGTGCACCCCCTCGGCGCCGCGTCCCGGTTCTTCCGCGAGTTCGACCTCGAAGCGCGCGGTGTGGAGCTGCGCGTGCCCGACGCGAGCTACGCGCACCCGCTCGACGGCGCGCCGCCGGGCGTCGCCTACCGCGATCTGGAGCGAACCTGTGAGCAGCTGGGCCGCGACGGCGCGCGCTGGCGCGGCCTCATGGAGCCCCTGGTGAAGCACAGCGAGAGCGTGGTCGACCTGGTGCTCTCCGATCAGCGGCGCCTGCCCAAGGACGTGCTCGCTCCGCTGCTGCTCGCGCCTCGAGCCCTTCTGGGCGGCTCACCGCTGACGAGCAGGCTCTTCGCGGGACGCACGGCGCGGGCCCTGCTCGCCGGGGTCGCGGCCCACTCACTCGGCAGGCTGCCGAGCCTGCCGGGCGGCGCGGTCGCGATGCTGCTGGGCCACCTCGCGCACGCGAGCGGATGGCCGCTGCCGAGGGGTGGCAGCCAGCGCCTCGCCGACGCGCTCGTGGCCGACATCGAGGCGCACGGCGGCACCTGTCACGCGTCGACGCCCATCGAGGACCTGCGGGAGGTCGGGCAGGCGAAGGCCGTGCTGCTGAACGTGAGCCCGACGGTGTTCCTCGACCTGGCGGGTCCGCGCCTGCCTGCCCGCTACCGGCGTCGCCTCGGGCGGTTCACCCACGGCCCCGGGTCGGCGAAGGTCGACTTTCTCGTCTCCGATCCAGTGCCCTGGCGCGACCCTGAGGTGGGCAGAGCGCCGACGGTGCACGTCGGGGGCGACGAGCGGGAGGTCTTCGCCTACGAGTCCGCGGTGCAGCGCGGAGAGCGGCGAGGCGAGCCCTTTGTGCTGCTCGTCGACCCGGCGGTGGCCGACCCGGACAGGGCCCGCCCCGGCAGGCGACCGCTCTGGGCGTACTGCCACGTCCCCAACGGCGACCCGGTGGACCCGACGGAGGCGATCACGGCCCGCATCGAGCGGTACGCGCCCGGCTTCCGCGACACGGTGCTCGAGAGCCGGGCGATCACGGCCCCGGAGTTCGAGCGGTACAACCGCAACTACGTGGGCGGCGACATCGCGGGCGGAGCGGTGACGGTGCCGCAGATGCTCGCCAGGCCGGCGCCGCGGGTGAACCCGTACGCGACGCCGCTGCGTGGCGTGTACCTGTGCTCGGCGTCGACGCCCCCTGGCCCGAGCGTGCACGGCATGGCGGGCTACCACGCGGCGCGTGCCGTGCTGCGCAAGGAGTTCGGCATCCGCACCCTCCCGGCCCTCGAACCGGGGCCGCCGGTGAGCCCGGGTGGGATGGTGCGCTAAGCTGCACGGGTCGCACGGCGATGGGCCCTCGTAGCTCAGTGGATAGAGCACTGCCCTCCGGAGGCAGGTGTCGCAGGTTCGAATCCTGCCGGGGGCACACAACAGATGGGAACAGGGGGGACGAGTCGCTAGGCGCCTCGTCCTTCTTGTTCGAGTCGGTGTTGACGCCATGCTTCGCGCCCGTTGGCTTCTTGAAGGGGAGCACCACCCCGCTTTCTTGCGTGGTCTGCTGAAGCGCTGGAAGCGTCTCACCACTCAGCGTGATGCGGCAGACGGCGGTGTTGTCGGTCTTGTTGTAGTGGATTTCCAACCGGAGTGCCTCGAACAGCTTGCGGGCGAGGTCCTCCGGTAGTGCGTCGAGGTCGCAGGCGCCGACGGGGAGCAAGCGGAGCAGGTCGGGGTTCTGCTGATCGTTGATCTGCTCTTCGAGGGTCTCCAGTTCGGCGGCCAGCTTGGCGCGCTCGGCCTTGATCTCGGCGCGACGGTTCTTGATGTCCTGGATGAGTTCCTGGTCTGGCTCTTCGTCATCGTCGCCGGTGACTTCGAGGGTGCGGATCAGGCGCTTCTTGCGGGCGTCGAGGTCGGCGATCGCCTTCTTGATCGCCGCGATTCGCTCGTTGCGGGTCTGCTCGGCCTGCATGTCCAGGTCGCGCAGGGCTGAGGAGAGCAGCTCTTGCCGGTACGGGCCGAACACGTGGTGGCTGAGGAACTCGTTCAGGCCGTCGAGGAGCGCGACTTCGCGCACCCACAGGCTGTCCGGGTGTCCCTCGGGGACGTAGCCCTTCTTCGGCGCGCAGGCGTAGTACGCGTGCTGGCGGCGCGTCTTGCCGAACATCCGGCGACCGCAGATTTCGCAGAACAGGTAGGACCGCAGCCGGTAGGTGCGCTTGGTCTGCGGATGGGTGTTGGCGCCGGCCTGCGTGCGGGACCGTTCGCGCCGCCGGACGACCTGCTGGGCCGCGATGAAGTCCGTGAGGTCGATGATCTTCTCGTGCGTGGGCTCCGTGGACCAGACCCACTTCTCCATCGGGTTGGGGCTGCCGTTGCGCGTCTTCATCGCCCGCCGGTTCCAGACCATGTAGCCGGTGTACTTGGGCTGGTTCAGTACGTCCCGAACACTGCTCCACGTCCACCGGCCGACGGCTCGTTCGGGGTCTGGTGGGGTCGGCGGCGGGTTGGTCGCGAGGTCGAGGTTGAGTCGCTCCGCGATCGCCTCGTAGCTGAGCCGCTCGGTGATGCGCCAGTCGTAGATCTTGGCGACGACCGCGGCCTCGATGGGTTCCTTGACGAGCTTGCTCTTGGTCCGCGGACCGTTCCGTCCCTTCCCCCGGTTCCCGGACCGGGCCCGTCCCGCCTGCTTGGCATCGCCCTTGTCGGAGGCATGGTCGCTGTCGGAGTCCTTGTCGAGTCGGACCTGGACGGTGCGGTAGCCGTAGCATGCCTTGCCGACGTTGTAGCCCTGGTCGGTGTGGGTTTCGAACCCGTCGCGAGCCCGCTTGATCATGTCCAGCGCGTACCACTCGGCGATGCCCTGCTTGACCCGGCGGGTGAGCACTGTGGTCGGGTCGATGAGCATGTCGGTGTCGAGCCGGATGGGTTCGTCTGCGGCCCACAGGCCGACGTTGGCTGACTGGAGCTGGTGCTCGACGAGCGTGCCGTAGTAGGTCCGGCGGGCGATGCGGTCGATCTGTTCGCAGATGACTGCTTGGAAGCGCCGGTTGGGGCTGGCCGCCTCTTTAAGTAGATCGTGGATGCCGCCGTCACGCGGGATGGGGATGGCGAGCCGCTCGTGACGGTCGCCCCGGCCGCGCACATCGAGGTCTTTGCGTCCGGACTCGACGTCGTAGAAGTACGCGACGATGACGCAGCCCTCGGGCAGCGCTTCCTGCGAGATGCGCAGCTGGCGCAGCAGCGATCCGACGGGGTCCTGCTGGTCGTCGGTGGAGGTGCGTCCGAGAAACGCGACCGGGATCAGAGCCGGTGCAGCCGTTACCGCAGCCGAGTCGAAGCCGTCCCAGCCGGGACGGTACGGGCCCGTGACAGCGCTCAGGCCGCCTTGCTGGTTGAGCCATTCCTGGATTGCCTCTGGGCCAGCCATTGCGTCACCTCCATCAGTACTTGGGCCTGTTCCAGCCGGAGTCGTTCGGCTTCGGCGCCTTCGGCAATGCGAATGTCCAGCCGCATCTCTGGGTCGGCGGCTGGTTCGGGAAAGCGGTCGTTCGTGGGGGTCATCGAAGCGCCGGCCATTCCGGACAGCTGAGCCCAAGCCAGGAGAAGGCCGGTGCGTCGGACGCGAGTTGCCGGGCCAGAGACAGGTCGTCGTCAGCGAACACAAACGGCGCGTTGGCCATGCTCGCCGCGCGCAGAAGTGGGTGCCGCAGGCGTGGCTGCCGTGGGAGGCGATCGAGCGCGGCGCAGACGATCGCGTCGAACTCGCGGTCCGGGTCGGCGACCCTGATGGCGAGCTCGCGGCAGTCGCCGCGTGGTGTGCCGAGTCGGGACTCGACGTCGCGGACGTTGAGACGGAAGCGGCTGTCGAGGGCATGCGGGGCGTCGTAGAACCACTGGGTCATCGCGCCGAGCTCGGCCGCTATCGCGCTGCAGGCGCGGTACTGGCGTGACACGTCCGTGCCGGCTTTCTCGCCGGTGTGGTTGGTACGTCCGTAGAAGGCGAACCGCATAGGTGTCGGCTCGGAACCAGTGGTTCGGCTCATGACTCCGTTCCCTTCGGCGGTGCAGGCCCCAGGCGGCTCCCGGCCGTATCGAGCACTGCGTGGCACGCGGAGGTCTCCTGCTCTCGATCGGAGAGCCAGACCGTCGCGCGCCATCTGAATAAGGTAGTGCCTAACTGAACAAGGCACAACACAACCAGGCTAGGCGTGCCTTGTTTCGCGTAGTCAGAGCGACGCGCACACGCCGGGAGGTCCGCCAGACTCTCGGTGCTCATCCGGGAGACTGGGCGGCGATCGGCACCCAGGAGGGGCGCCGGAGACAGGCAAGCGCGGGAAGGCGTGACGGTGCAGCTTCGATGGCGGCTCAGGCAGGTGATGGCCTCCCGCGAAGTGTGGACAGGCAAGGAGCTGCGCGAGCTTCTTGCCCGACGCGCCAACTTCACCTTGTCCGCGCCCTCGGTGTACGCGCTGATCAACAACGAGCCGGTCCAGATGAAGACCGAAACCCTGCAAGCGTTGTGCACGGCGCTGCAGTGCACACCGAACGAGCTGTACGGGGTGACTCCCCCGCGCGAGGTCTCGTTGGCCGATGAACCGGACACCAATTCACCGGCCAAGCCCTGACGCGCATGCCGCAACGACGGTGTGGCGGTAACCGGGTAGCAGACGAGCATGACGGCCGCGGCGAGGGTCTGCTAGCGGGTCATGCCGCACTCGGTGGGGAGTCGGCCGCGTCCGTCGCGCCGGGCGAATCTTCGTCGGGGCCGGGCTGGGCGCGGTGGAAGGTGCGTTCGTCAACCAGTGGCTCGTGCACCTTCGGTGCCGAGGTGACCCACTGCTCGACCGGTGCCGGGCGGCCGGCGATGGTGCGGGCCCAGACCTGGCGCCCGGTGTACTTGACGTTGGTGACGATTCGCCGGACGGCCTTGGCGGTCCACCGTCCGTTGGGCACGGGTGCCGGGTACTGGTGCGGGTCGCTGTTGAGTCGCGCGGCGATGACGGCGAACGTCATGCCGTGGTCGGCGCGCCAGATGAAGATCTGTTTGACGACGGCGGCGGTTTGCCAGTCCGGGACGAGGACCGCCCGCAGTTTGCTGTGGCCGCTGGGGTCGGTGACCCGGATGCGCAGGGCTCGGTAGCCGTAGGGCGGCGGCCCGATCTGGTAGCCGGCCCGGACGAGTTCGACCATGGCGGCGCGGGCGCGGCGGGTGGTCTCGGCGTGGTGCGCGGCGAGCGCGGCCCACTGGATCCGGTTGCCGCGGGCGTCGACCAGTTCGTCGTCACCGGTCTGGTCGTCCGCGGCGACTTCGGTGTCGACGGCAGAGCCACCCGGCTGGCTTGTCCACAGGTTTGTCCACAGGCGGGACCACCATGGTGGACGGATCTCGGCCACCGGTGTGCCGGGGCACTGGTGCCGGGCGGCGGCACGGAGGGCGGCGCGCTTGCGGCGGAGCTCGGGGTGCCAGCCGCACTCGCGGCAGTACAGGCGGGTGGTCATGCCGCTCGCCTCCAGCCGGGGTAGGTGACGCCGTTGACGGCGGGCCGGATGACGTCGTCCTCGGTCGGCCACGGGATGCCGGCTGCCGTCGCGGCGGCGAGTTCGGCGTCGTGGGCGAGTTGGAAGACGAGCACCTCGTGGTGCGCGGTGAGTGCGGTCGGCGCACCGGTAGCGCGGGCTCGGGCAGCGGCGCGACGTTCGGCGAGTGAGGATCGGGTGACCAGTCGGCTGCCGCGCAGTCCGGCGGTCAGCGCGATGCACCGCTCGACCGGCGCCAGCCCGGCAGCGGTGGCGGCGGCGATGAGCGGACTGGTGAGGTCAACCAGCGAGCCGTCCGGGTGGCGGAGAGGTCGCGCGATGACGGCGACGTGTCCGCCGGAGCGCAGCAGCGGCTCGCAGTAGAGCAGCGTCGTGGCGAGGTTGGCGAGGGCGAACTCGACCGGGTCGCGGTCCGGACCGCTCGCCTGGTTGTTGGGGTCGGCTGGCGCGGTGCGCAGGGTGGTCAGGACGAGTCCGACTCGGCCGATCAGCCCGGCGGCCCGGACGGTCGCGAGGACTTTCGGTCGGGCGTCGAGGACCGAGCCGTCGCGCCAGGCGCCCGCGGTCTTGGCGGCGGTGACGTTGGCGCGAGCGAGGGTCCACCATCGGCTGCGGGCGGTCAGTCCGAGCGCGTGTCGGCCGGCGCGCAGCGCCTCAACGAGGGCGGTGCCCGCGCCGCAGTCGGGGTCGAGAACGAGGTCGCCGGGACGGGTGTAGAGGGCGATCGCGTGGGCGGCGACGGCGGGCGGAATCCGCTCGGTGTCGGTCTCGGTGCCGGGCACACAGCCGGCGTCGCGCAGTTGCGCGAGCGGGTCACGCTGGCCGGTCGGCCAGACCGACAGCGGCGGCATCGGCGGCTCCTCCCCCGGCGGCAGGGGGAGCGGCCAGGGCGACGCGGGACGGTTAGTCATCGGAGGTCTCCTCACCGTCGGCGGCGTCGGTCAGGGCCAGCTGGCGGGTGAACACCAAGAGGTCGTCGTGCACCTGGGTGTGCCGAGCGGGGGTCGCGAGCGGTCGCGTTGGACCCTGCGGTCGGGGGTGCGGGGCCGGGGGCGCGACCGCGAGCGCGCCGTCGCGGACGGGGACGCGCAGCAGTGCGATGCGATCGAGGTAGCGCAGTCCCGTGCGGTGCGCGGCGCGCACCAGCGAGCCGGCGGGGTCGGTCAGCCGATCACGGGAACGGTCACCGTGAGTGATGACGGCGAGGGTGCCGGACGGGGTGAGCAAGCCTGCCCAGTCGGCGGGTCGGAACCAGCCGAGGGTGCGCGGGTCGGCCGCGGTGATGACGAGGTCGTAGCGGTCCGGACCGACGCCGGTCGCAGTCGGATCGGATCCGGCCGGGCGGTCTGTCGACGGCCCGGCGGACTGGTCGGTGGTCGGACTGTCGGGGTTCGATCGGGGTCCGGACTCGGACTCGACTGCCGCGGCACCGGTGGGTTCGTCGACCGGGTCGGGGTGTGCGACGGCGGTCTGGGTTTGGACGCCGCGGCCGAGTCGGACCACGGTCCAGCCCGCTTCGTGCAGTCCGGCGTACGGACCGGGCCGAGACTGGCTGGGGCGTCCGGTAGGTGACCACGACGCGGGCGGTGCGAGGTAGGGCGCGGGGTCGAGCAGAAGCACCCGTTGGCCGGGCTGGGTGTAGGTGGTGACGATCTTGATGACCGCGGTCAGCAGCCAGTTGGCGAGCAGCCCGGTGCCTTCACGAAGGTCGTCCTGAGCGCACGGCCAGACGGTGCTCGGCCGGGCCGGACGCGGATGGCGCAGCGTGAGGCGCAGGGCACGCAGACGCGGTGTTCGCCGCCTCTGCGGGAGCGGGATCGGGACGGTCGGCGGGTCGGTCGGGCCGTGCTCCTGGGAGCCCTCTCCTGGTGAGCCGTTGCCGTGTGTCGGGGTCATTGCGGGTCTCCTCCGACGAGGTGGTGCTGTGCGTTCTGACGCCCCTTAACTCCGTATTTCGACCCCGTTTTGGACACGCCTCGTCAAATTTCTCTGCATCACAACTGCCCGCGTTGCTCGCACCTCAAAAGGACTCGAACAGTTCTGTCAAAGCTACGGCTTGAGAGTCGCCGATTCGGTCACTCCGGGCCCGCCTAGACCCGTCCTCTGGACCGGCCTTGGGTCAAATTTTCAAGATTTTTTCGGCGACACCACGTTGATCTTCGCTCTTGGCTCGAACTGGCGCCCGCGTGCCTACTAGCACACTACTAGCGAGCGACTATAACCGCAGGTAATCAGCTACTATAGTCGATCAAGGCACGTGCTCCACGGAGCCGGTTTGTTGATCTTGATCAACCCCGCTCGCGGGGCGAAATAGTAGTTCGCTAGTAGCCTCGATGCGGTTCGCTAGTTGGCGCCTAGTAATGGCGTGGTATTTCCGTGGTATCGGTCGTGGCTTCCTGACGTCGTTGTTGTTCGCATCGACGCCGTGGGAGTCACGACATGGCAGCACAATCCGTTTTTCGTCGCCGTGGCGACGAGGCTGTCCCGAACTCGTTGGATATCGCGCGGGACACGTTTACCTGGCTGGTGACCGGGCCGCATCCGGTGTCGCTGAACGGCCGGCTCTTCCCCGGTCTGCCCGACCGGTACCTCCCGCTGGACGAGGTCCGCGACCGGTTGCTGGCGCGCCGGTGCCCGCAGGCGACGCGGGACGCGGTGTGGGCGCATCTGGTGCTGCGCTCCCGTACTGAAGGAGCGACCTGGACGGTCGCCGCGGTCGGTGTCGCACTGCCTGCGCTGACCTCGGTCGCGGCCACCCTGTCCGATCGGTTCGCTGGCGATCCGGCCGATGTTCACGCCGAGGTGTTGCGCGGCTTCCTGACCGCGTTGTCGACCATCGATCTGCGTCCGCCGCGGATCATGCTGCGGCTGCGGTGGGCTGCCTACCGGTCCGGATATGACGCGCTCGCCGAGGCGCTGGCGGGTCCGACTCCGGTCGCACCGGGCTTCCGATCCACCCCGCCACACACGCCGTGGGGGCATCCGGATCTGGTCCTCGCTCGCGCGGTCGCGGACGGAGTCCTGACCCAGACCGAGGCCGCACTGATCGGGGCGACCCGGTTGGAAGAGGTGCCCGTCGCGGACTGGGCCGCGGCGCACCAGACCGGCGAGTGGGCGGTCTACAAGACGCGCAAACGCGCCGAGCTCCGGCTCGCCGCGTACCTGCGCGACGGCGCCGCCGAGACCGATCCGACCGACCCGCTGACCGACCAGGTGGCCACCGCGGTGGCCCTCGCGCGCCCGGTCACACCGACCCGCGACTTGCCACGGTCGTCACTGTCCGTGTCCGTCGCCGAGGTCGGATCAGGGCAGAAAGTTCAGGGTCGCGTGTCCAAAACGGACGCGAAATCCGGAGTTCAGGGCTGCGGGACACACCCGCGCTCAGCCCGACCTTCGGAGGTGCCCCAATGCGCCTGATCGATCGATTCTTCCCCGCCGCGAGCGGACCGCGCAGCGCCCGCCTCGACGGCAATCCGCAGCCGCCAGCCGAGGCCCCAGCGTCGAGCACGCCGGACGAGGTCACCGGCAGCAAGTCGACCAGTGCTCCGATCATTACGCCGGAGGACTGGACTCCGGTCCGCCCCCGCCGCTGGTCGCACGTCGTGCTGATCGTCGAGCTGGCGATCCTCGCGCTGCTGGCCTCGGCGTCGGCCGCGCACGCCGACACGATGGTCGTCGCCCTCGCGGACTCGGTGACCACCGTCCTGAACAACCTCCGCAACTGGATCATGGGCATCTTGGCCGGCTTGGCCACGGTGTTCCTGACCATCGGCGGCGTCCGCTACGTGATGGGCGGCGGCGACCCCGGCGAGGTCGAGAAGGCCAAGACCGCCTTCAAGTCGGCCGGGTGGGGCTACGGCCTGGCGGCGCTCGCGCCGCTGGTCGTGGAGATCCTCAAAGGGATCGTGGGGGCCTGACCGATGGCCGGCACCCCGCCCACGGTTCGCCCGTACCGCCGGTCCGGCGGCTCGGTCGTGACCGCTGCCGCCGCGGACCGAGCGATGCTCTCCCCGGTCTGCGACGCCAGCGCCGACCGGCCGCCGGCTGGTCGGCCGCGGCGCTGGCGCGCGGGCTGGATGCTGGCGCTGAGCCTCGTCGTGCTCCTGGTCGGCGTCCTCGCGGTCAGCGCTTCGGCGCAGCCGACCACGCCGAACCCCGACCCTTGCTCGGGGCCCGAGCCGCGGCCGATCCCCTGCGCGCCGGCCCTCACGCCGACGCAGCCGACGTTCCCGGCACCGACCACGCCCGGCCAGCCCACGACAACGCCGAGCCAGCCGTGCACGGGTGAGGACTGCATCCCGCAGCCGACCACGCCACCACCGAGCACTGGTCCGCAGCAGCCCGGCACGGGCAGCGGCGAGGGCGACTCGGACTGCGGGATCACCGACATCGGCGCCTGCATCACCGAGGCCATCAACGGCGCGTTCCGCAGCATCGTCGACGCCGCGCTCTCGCCGATCCTGGAGCTGATCGGGCACACCGCGTTGTCCACGCCGACGATCAGCGACCTGCCCGGCATCGGCGAGTTGTGGAACAACTCGTGGGAGCTCGTGGTCGCCGCCTACGGCCTGCTCATCCTCCTCGGCGGCATCGTCGTGATGGGCCACGAGAGCGTCCAGGCGCGCTACTCGATCAAGGAGATCGGGCCGCGGATCCCGATCGCGTTCATGGCCTCGGCGCTGAGCTTGTTCTTCACCGACAAGCTCATCCGACTGGCCAACGGCCTGACCCTGGGGATCCTCGGCGACGGGGTCAACGCGCCCTCGCTGGGCAACACCCTCAAGGACGCCGTCGCCGGCATCCAGACCGGCGGACTGTTCATCATCCTGGTCGGCCTGGTGCTCGTCGTGGTCGGCCTGGGCCTGCTGGTCGTCTACGTGGTCCGGATCGTCATCACCCTCGTCTTGATCATCTCGGGCCCTTTGTTCCTGATGTTCCATGCGCTGCCGCACACCGACCCGCTGGCTCGCTGGTGGTGGAAGGCGCTCACCGCGACGCTGTCGATCCAGGTCGCTCAGGCGCTGGTGCTGATCACCGCGGTGCGCACGTTCTTGTCCGGTGGCGTGAATCTGTTCGGTTCGACGCTGTCCGCGCTCGGCACGCTGGTGGCCGCGATCGCCTTGTTCTTCATCCTGTTCAAGATCCCGTTCTGGCTGTTGAAGGCGGTCAAGGTCAGCTCGGGTCGCTCGTTCCTCGGTGGCTTGGCTCGCGCCTACATCGCGGCGAAGACCTTCGGCATGGTCGCCGGGAAGACCGGCGCGCTCGGCAAGGTCGGCTGCGCTGTCGGCGCGAAGAGCGGCGGCGGAGGTGGAGGCGGCGGAGGTGGCCGCGGTGGCGGGTCGGCGGACCCGCCGTGGCCCGCGCAGCCGCGCCTCGCGCCGACCCCGGAGATGGTCAACAAGCGGCTCAAGGCGGCTCATGACGCCGAGCGTGCTCGCGCGGCTCGTCGGTCGCGGCTGCCCTCGCAGGCGCCGCAGTTCTTGCAGCCCTCACCCCAAGACACCACCCACGACCCCGCCGTCACTCCGGCGAACCAGGGACCAGCCATGCCTCCTGAGTTCAGTTCTGCACCCACGCCCGCCACGCCGACGATCTCATCGCCGCGGCGGGGGCCGCGTCCGGGATCGGCACCCCAGTTCCAAGCCGCTGGAGGGCCGCGTCGACGCGGTGCCACCCCGCCGCCAGCTCGTCCGATCCGCACGGCGTCGGTGCCGCCGCAGTTGCAGTTCCGGCCCGCGACGCCGCCCGCGCCGCAGCCGTCGTCGCCACCCAGGTCGGCGTCCGCGCCTGCCGCGCCGGTGTTCCGGCAGCCGCAGCCCGAGCCGCGTATCGGTGACGCCTACCGGCGCACCCAGTCCGTTCCGCCGCCGGTGTTCCGTGCGCCGAAACCTGCTCCAGGAGGTGAAGGGAAATGAGTCAGCCGGTAAGGATTCCCGCTGACGTCGATCGCGAGGACCGGGTGATCGGCCCGCTGACCGCGCGGCAGCTGCTCATCCTCGCCGTCACCGGGATCGTGCTGTACGGGGCGTACACGATCACCCGCGAGTTCGTGCCGCTGGTGGCGTTCCTGATCGTCGCCATCCCGATCGGGGTGACCGCCGCGTTCCTCGCGCTGGGTCAGCGCGACGGCATTCCCCTCGACCGGTTGGTGCTGGCGGCGCTGCGGCAGCGGTTGAGCC
Source organism: Prauserella endophytica (assembly GCF_005146945.1). GTDB lineage: Bacteria > Actinomycetota > Actinomycetes > Mycobacteriales > Pseudonocardiaceae > Prauserella_A > Prauserella_A endophytica. Next base: position 67,291 of record NZ_SWMS01000027.1, on the reverse strand, counting down.
CGCAGCACCGGGTGGCCGCGCCGGAAGGTATCCGGCCCGTCCCCGAGTGGCTGGGCAGCCAGGTCGCGAACTCCAGCAGCAAGGGCCGCGCCAAGCGGAAGGACGGCGCGGGCGGCGGCGCGGATGCTGCGGCGTCGGCGGTCTCGCCGGCCGCGCTGCGGCTGCCCGCCGAAGCGGTCACCGACACCGGTGTCATCGACCTCGGTAAGGACGGCGTCGCCGTGGTCGCGGTCTGCTCCACGATCAACTTCGGGTTGCGCACTCCGGGCGAGCAGGAGTCCCTCGTCGCCTCCTTCGGGCGCTACCTGCACAGCTTGACGGCACCGGTGCAGGTGCTGGTGCGGGCGGAGCGGCTGGACCTGTCCGGGCAGATCGCTGAGCTCCGCGAACAGGCCGGCGGTCTGCCGCACCCGGCGCTGGAACGGGCGGCGCGCGAGCACGCCGAGTACCTCGACCAGCTCGGCCGCGCCACCGATCTGTTGCGCCGTCAGGTGCTGCTGATCCTGCGTGAGCCGCTGCTGACCACGGGGCCGACCGACGGGCTCGGCGGCGCCTCACCGCTGGCCGCGTTGACGGCGAAACGTCGGGCTGCCAAGCAGGCCGCCTTGGTCGACGACGCCACCCGCCGGGCCGCTGAGGCCCGGCTGGTCCGCCGGCTCGGTGAGGCGGTCGAGCTGCTGTCTCCGTCGGGGATCGTGGTCACCCCGCTGGACGCCGGACAGGCCACCGCGGTGCTCGCCGCGGCCTGCAATCCCGACAGCGTGATCCCGCCGAACTCCGGTCTCGCCGGCTCGGACGAGGTCATCACGACCGCCCCGGACGAGGGCTGGGACGCAGGTGCGTTCGGCCGCGCAGCGTTCCCCGCCGACGGCGAGTTCGGCGAGGCCGAGGACGCCTGGGACGACGGCCCTGACGACGGCTTCGACGACACCGCCGAGGACCCCGACGACTACGCCAACTCCGCGGGGAGGTACCGCCGATGAAGACCACAGCCAAGCGCCGCGGCCGGAAGGCCCAGGCCGTGCAGCCGCCGCTCGGGCGGGCCAGCGCGTTCACCCCGGACGCCATCTCCGTGCGCCCCCGCGCGCTGGAAGTCGGCGGCGAATGGGTCGCCAGCTTCGCCGTCGTCGGCTACCCGCGCGAGGTGCACCCCGGTTGGTTGCAGCCGTTGCTGACCTACCCCGGACGCGTCGACGTCTCGCTGCACATCGAGCCGATCGACCCGGTTACCGCCGCGAACAGGCTCAAGAAACAGCTGTCGAAACTGGAGTCCGGCCGGCGGCACACCAGCGAGAAGGGACGGCTGATCGACCCGCACGTCGAAGCCGCCACAGAGGACGCCTACGACCTGTCCGCCCGAGTCGCTCGCGGCGAGGGCAAGCTCTACCGGCTCGGGCTGTACCTGACCGTGCACGCCCCCACCGAGGAAGCCCTCGGCGATGAGGTCGCCGCGATCCGGTCGCTGGCGGCGTCGCTGCTGCTGGACTGCAAACCCACCACGTACCGCAGCCTGCAGGGCTGGATCACCAGCCTGCCCATGGGCCTCGATCTCGTGGGCATGCGGAGGACGTTCGACACCTCGGCGCTGTCCGCGGCGTTCCCGTTCACCTCACCTGACCTGCCGCCGCCGGACCCGACCTCGGTCGGTGCCCCGAGCGGTGTGCTCTACGGCTTCAACGTCGGAAGCCAGGGGCTCGTCCATCACGACAGGTTCGCCCTGGACAACCACAACAGCGTGATCCTCGGCCGTTCCGGCGCGGGCAAGAGCTACTTGGTGAAGCTGGAGTTGCTGCGGTCGCTGTACCGCGGGATCGAGATCCACGTCATCGACCCCGAGGACGAATACGCCCGGCTGGCCGCCGCGGTCGGCGGGACGTACGTGCACCTCGGCGCCGAGCAGGTCCGCCTCAACCCGATGGACCTGCCGATCCACACCCGCCCGGACGGGCGCCGCACCGCGCCGCGCGACGCGCTGATCCGCCGGTCGCTGTTCCTGCACACCGTGATCTCGGTGCTGCTGGGCAGCGAGCTCGAAGCGACCGAACGGGCGGCGCTGGACCGGGCGATCACCGCGACCTATCAGCGCGTGGGGATCACCTCGGATCCGCGGACCTGGACCCGCCCGGCGCCACTGCTGGCCGACCTCGCCGAGGTCCTCGCCGACGCCGGTGATCCCGCCGGGGTGGAGCTCGCGGCGCGGCTGCACCCGTACGTCACCGGCGCGTTCTCCGGGCTGTTCTCCGGCCCGACCTCGACCCGCCCCGAAGGGCACCTGGTGGTGTTCTCGCTCCGCGATCTCGCCGACGAACTCAAGCCCATCGGCACGCTGCTCACCCTCGATGCGGTGTGGCGGCAGGTCTCCAACCCGGCCATCCGCAAACCCCGGCTGGTCGTGGTCGACGAGGCGTGGCTGCTGATGAAGGAGCCCGCCGGTGCCGAGTTCCTGTTCCGGATGGCCAAGGCAAGCCGCAAGCAGTGGGCGGGCCTCACGGTCGCCACCCAGGACACCGCGGACGTGCTGGGTTCGGACCTCGGCAAAGCCGTCGTGGCGAACGCAGCGACGCAGATCCTGCTGCGGCAAGCCTCCCAGGCGATCGACGAGATCACCCGCACCTTCGACCTCTCGCTCGGCGAGCGCCAGTTCCTGCTCTCCGCCGACCGCGGCCAAGGTCTGCTCAGCACCGGGACGCAGCGTGTGGCGTTCCAGTCCATCGCCTCGCCGGTCGAGCACGAATTGGTCACATCCAACCCCGCGGAAATCGCCGGATATTCCGACACCTCGTCGGGAATCGAGAACTCCTTCGTCGAACTCGGCGCAGACGATACCGCAGGAATCGCGGACTCGTTCGACGACGGCGACGCGTCGCAAATCGAACTCGACGCCGCCTGACCGCCTCGCTCGCAAGCGCTAATCCGTTCACATCGAATCGCACCTAGGGGATACCCATGTCTACGTCACTGCCCATTTCCGCCACAGTCCGCCGGCCCGCTCGGCTCCTGACGCAAAACAGCGAGATGCGCCAGATCGGCGTGTGGAACTGGTCGCTGCCGGCCTGGGCCGGGCGACTGCCCGATGGTCGTACCTACAACACCTGTCCCAGCGCTGGAATCTGCGCTCAGGCGTGCTACGCGCGGCACGGCACCTACACCTGGCCGGTCGTCCGTGCCAAGCATCAGGCGAACCTCGCCTACGTTCTCGACGACCTGGCCGGCTGGCAGGCCGCGATGGTCGCCGAACTCGGCGCGGCGAAGTTCCGCGGCGCGTGGATCAGAATTCACGACAGCGGCGATTTCTTTTCCGACTCCTATCTTCAGGCTTGGCTGGATATCTGCCGAGCTCGATCCGACACGAATTTCTACGCCTACACCAAAGAGGTGTCCCGATTCCGGACGCTGGTCGAGCCTGACCCGCCGCCGAATTTTCTGTGGGTCTACTCGTATGGCGGGACACAGGATGCCGCGCTGAATCCTGCCGTCGATCGGGTCGCGGATGTGTTTCCCGACGAGTCCGCGATCACCGAGGCGGGCTGGGCCTCGCAGGAAGCCAGCGACCTGCTCGCGGTCCTGGGCCCGCGGCTGGTCGGTGTGCCGGCCAACCGCATTCCCACCTATCTCAAGCGGCTGGCCGGGCGCCGGTTCTCCGAGTGGCAAGCCGAGGTCGACGCCGACCGCGCCGCCCGCCGAGGCCGCCGGCACCTGCGGCTCGTCGTCGACAACACCCGCTCCGACCACAGCCAGCCGCCCACGGCCGAGCCCAGCTCGATGCCGGGCGACCAGCCACGGGCGGCCTGACCGCAGCTCGCGCCCGTCCCGTCGACCGCTTTGCGTGGGGAGGTCCCCGATGTCCTGGCCAATCACCACCACACCCCTGTCCACCCTGGTCCCTCCGCGGGTCGAGCAGGCCGCGGAGGTCCTCGCCTCACCGGTCGGCGACTACCTGCGTGACCCGCTCGGCGCGTTCCAGAACGTGCTGGCGCACCTGCGCGATCTCGCCCTCATGTGGGGCCCGATCGTCGGGCCGGTGCTCGCGGTCGTCGTCACCGCAGCGGTCATCGCGCGGCGCCGGTGGCGCCGCCGCTACCACCAGCGCCTGATGACCGACGCCCGCGCGGTCACCGTGCTCGCGCCGCCCATGGTCGACCCCACGGGCGCGATCACCGTGTGGTCCAACCTCGTCGGCCTCCTGCGACCCGGATGGCTGCGCCGCTTCGGCGGACAGCCGCACCTGGCCTTCGAGCTGACGTTCACCGACGACGGCGTGCAGATCCGCCTGTGGGTGCCCGGCCTGGTGCCGCCCGGCATGGTCGAGCGCGCGATCGAGGCCGCCTGGCCCGGCGCGCACACCCGCACCACCCCCGCCAAGCCCCCGATCCCGACCACGGCGGCAGCGGGCCGGCGCGTCGAAGCGGTCGGCGGCGAGCTGCGGCTGGCGCGCTCGGAAGCCCTGCCGATCCGCACCGAGCACCCAGCCGACCCGATCCGGGCGATGCTCGGCGCACCGGTCGGGCTGGGCCCGCACGAGCGAGCCTGCGTGCAGATCCTCGCCCGCCCCGTCGCAGGCCACCGCGTGACCAAGGCGCGCCGCGCCGCCCGGCGAGTGCACGCGGGCGGCTCGGTCCACCTGGTCGGCCGGCTGCTCGACGCCATCACGCCGGGCAAGACCCCGAAGCCGTCGACCAGCACGCGGACACCGGGACTGGATCGGCAGACCAGCCTGGAGTACGCCGCCCAGGACCGCGCGGTCGTGGAGAAGCTACGGGCGAACCAGTTCGAGACCCGCATCCGCTATGCCGTGGCCACCACCGTGCCCGAGGACGCCACCTCGGGCGAGGTCCAGGCGGTGCGGGAGGTGCTGCGGGGCCGCGGGCACGCGATCGCCTCGGCGTTCGCCGCCTACTCCGAGCACAACTACTACCGCCGGGTCCGGCTGCGCCGCGATCCGGTCGCCGTGCTGGCCGAACGCCGACTCGGCAAGGGCGACCTGCTCTCGATCCCCGAGTTGGCCGCGATCGCGCACCTGCCGATCGACGAGTCCACACCCGGCCTGCAGCGGGCCGGCGCGAAAGCTGTGCCGCCCCCACCGGGCATCGCCACGACCGGCGAGCAGATCAAGCCCCTGGGGCTGTCGGACTCCGGGCACTCCCGCCCGGTCGGCCTGCACGTCGCCGACGCCCGCCACCACCTGCACATCCTCGGCGCCACCGGCTCAGGCAAGTCCGAGCTGATGGCCCGGATGATCCTGGCCGACGCCGAGGCCGGCCGCGGCGTCGTCGTGGTCGACCCCAAGGGAGACCTCGTCTCCGACATCCTCATGCGCCTGCCCGAGGAACTCGGCGAGAAAGTGGTGCTCTTCGACGCCGACTCCCGAGCCCGCCCACCGGTGCTCAACCCCCTGGAGGGTGCTGACAAGGCCCGCGCGGTCGACAACCTCGTCAGCATCTTCTCCCGGATCTACGCCTCGTCCTGGGGGCCGCGCACTGACGACATCCTCCGCGCCGGGCTGCTCACGCTGACCGCGATGCCCGGCACGCCGACCCTGGTCGACCTGCCCAAGCTGCTCACCGTGCCGGCGTTCCGGCAACGAGCCTGCGACCAGATCGACGACGAGGTCCTCAAGGGCTTCTGGTCCTGGTACGACGACCTGTCCGAAGCCAGCCGGGCGCAAGTGATCGCGCCGCTGATGAACAAGGTCCGCGGTTTCCTCTTGCGTCCCTTCGTCCGCGCCGCCATCGCCGGTGGTCAGTCCACGGTGGACATGGACGAGGTGCTCAACACTGGCGGGATCTGCCTGGTGCGCATCGCTCGCGACGCGCTGGGAATGGAAACCGCGCGGCTGGTCGGCTCCATCGTCGTGGCGCGCACCTGGCAGGCCGCGACTCGCCGAGCTCGCGTCCCGCAGCGTCAACGCCGCGACTGCGGCCTGTACGTGGACGAGTGCCACAACTTCTTGAACTTGGCCTATCCGTTGGAGGACATGCTCGCCGAGGCCCGTGGTTACCGGCTCTCGATGGCGTTGGCGCACCAGTACCTCGGGCAGCTACCGAAGGAGCTCGAAGAGGGCATCAGCACCAACGCCCGCAGCAAGATCTTCTTCAACGCCAGCCCCGAGGACGCCAAACGCCTCGCACGGCACACCATGCCGCGGCTTTCTGATCACGACCTGTCCAACCTCGGCGTGTACCACGTCGCCGCTCGGCTAGTCCTGGGCGGCGAGGAAGCGCCGCCGTTCACCGCGGTTACCGAGAAGCTCCCGCCCGCGATTCCCGGACGCGCCAAGGCAATCCGCAAAGCAGCCAGGGTCAATACCCGCCCGCCCGTCACCGACGCCGATACCGCAACGCGCCGCGCCGATCAGCCCACTGTGGACCCGCGCCGCGCGGCCTGACCCGGCAGATCTCGTTCTCCCGCAACGCATGCGGGCTCACCTACTGCGCACGTCCGCTCCGGTGATGCCCGCAATGCGTTGCCCCTCGCCTTCCCCCATTCCGGCCAACGCCTGGGAGGTGCCTACCCATGATCTCGAATCCCACGCCTCAGAGGGCATTGCGCGGGCACATGCCCCAGCGCCCCACACCACGGGCGGCCACCACCGGGGAGCACCACGCCCAGCTCGCCGGGCGGCTCACCCTCCGGGACCGGTGGCTGGCCCGGATGCTGAACGAACACAAGGTCTTCACCACCCAGCAGATCGTCGAGCTCTGCTACCCGACCATGCGCGCGGCCAACCACCGCCTGCTGGACCTGTTCAAGTGGCGCGTCGTCGACCGCTTCCAGCCGTTCGTCAGCTCCGGCACCGCCCCGATGCACTACGTGCTCGACATCGCCGGCTCCGTGGCGCTCGCCTACGAGGACGGTCTGGACCCCAAACAACTCGGCTATCGCCACGAAGACGCCATCGGCATCGCCCACTCCCTGCGCCTCGCGCACACCGTGGGCGTCAACGGCTTCTTCACGAGCCTCGTCGCACTGAGCCGGGAGCCCGGTGCCCGCGGACGCCTGACCGCGTGGTGGTCCGAACTGCGCTGCGGCCGGCTCTTCGGCGACATGGTCCGCCCCGACGCCTACGGCCGCTGGCGCGAAGACGGCCACCAGATCGAGTTCTTCCTCGAATTCGACTTCGGCACCGAGGACCTCGGCAAGCTCGGCCGCAAGCTGCACGGCTACGAAAAGCTCGCCACCGCAACAGGAATCACCACACCCATCCTGGTGTGGCTGCCCACCAACCGCCGCGAAACCACCGCCCGTCGAGCACTCGCCGACGCACTGTCCCAGTTGGACCGACCAGCGCTCGTGCCCGTAGCCACCAGCGCCGCAGATGTCGCAGGCGCGGCCGGCGAGGACAACCCCGCAGCGGCGCGCTGGTTGCCAATCTCCGCTCCGGCATCACGACGGCCGGGCCGGCTGCGCCTCGTCGAGCTCGCGCGGCTCTGGCCCCACGTCGACCCGCCCACCGCGGCGCCGTCCTCGACCTCGCCCCAGGCGCAGCAGGCGCCCGCGGAACTGGCCGCGCCGGACCCGCTCCCGCCACCCCTTCCCACCAGCCGCTTCCGGAGGTGACCCCATGAAGATCGCCGTTGCCGCTGTCGCGGCCATCATCGCCATCCCCATCCTCATCCTCATCGGAGGTGTCGGCAAAGCCATCGTCAGTGCGCTGTTCGGCACAGGTGGCACCGAACCGAGCCAGGCCGCGATCGCCGAGATCCCCAACGACTACCTGTCGCTCTACCGCGCAGCAGCCTCCGTGTGCCCAGGGTTGGACTGGACGATCCTCGCCGCGATCGGCGACGCCGAATCCAAGCACGGCCGCGGATCCGGCGAAGGCATCGCCGAAGGCGAGAACTACATGGGAGCCGGTGGACCCATGCAGTTCCTCAAGCCCACCTTCGACGGCGTCATCGCACGCCACACGATCCCACCCGGCGGCTCGAACCCGCCCTCCCGCTACAACCCACACGACGCCATCTACGCCGCCGCGTTCTACCTGTGCGACTCCGGCGCACAGAAAGACATCCGCAAGGCCCTGTTCGCCTACAACCATGACGAGGAGTACGTCAACGGCGTTCTGGCACAAGCAAAACGCTACGGCAGCGCCACCGTCGGAACCGGCGACTGCAACAAGATCCAGGCACCCAACCCGGCCGCAATCATGGCAATCAACTTCGCCTGCGGCCAACTCGGCCTCCCGTACGTCTGGGGCGGCAACGGACCCGCCGGCGGACATGCCGGCTTCGACTGCTCCGGCCTCACCAAAGCCGCCTACAACGCCGCTGGGATCAACCTGCCTCGGACAGCCCAGACGCAGTACAACGCCGGTCCGCTGGTACCCGCGGGGCAGCCGCTGCTTCCCGGCGACCTGGTCTTCTACGGCACACCAGGCAATGTCCACCACGTCGGTCTGTACATCGGTGCAGGAAAGATGGTGCACGCCCCGACCTTCAACCAGCCCATCAAGATCGCCCCCTACCGCTGGTCGGGAGACGACTACCTGGGAGCCACACGGCCAGTTACGGATTCCCGTGTCTAGCAAGGAGTTCTGGGCCGTTTGACGACGGCGGTGGACCGGCAGCATCCATAATGTACGTCAATGCTGCCGGTCCCACCTCGTCGACATAGGCACCGCACCCGTTTCAGTTCGGCGGCAGGCCCTCCTTCAGGACCCGATGAAACAGCTCGGTGATTCTGCCCGCTTCGGGCTCGGACGGCACGAGCCTGGAGCCATACCAGCAGTAGCCAGGCGGCGGCTCCAGCTTCGCGTCGGAGTGGGCGCTGTCGGGCGAATCAGCCGACAGTTCCGCCCACCCGTCACGTCCCGGCCAGTCGTCGTGATCCATGGCGTCCTCCGGTGACCGGGACGCTTTTCGGACGCGGTACCGACGTGCCTATGGTGGCTGCGCTCACGAATCGTCGCCGGTGTCCGAGTCGCTGGTGTCCGCGCCCTCCAACAGCTTGTACACGTTGCTGCGTTGCATGCCGACTTCCTTGGAGATCCGCAACCGCGGAACCCCGGCTGCGTCGGCAGCGAGTACCGCTTCGCGCCGCTTCTTCCTGGCTTCGCGTTGCTTCTTCAGAAGGCCGTTGATCTTCTCTTCGAGCTTTGCCTGTTGTTCGCGAGCGTCCTCCAGCTGCTTCTTGATCCCTTCGACCTCGGCCCGGCAGGCGCGAAGTTGAAGGACTTCCTCGGGCTCGCTCATGGGGAAGCCTCTCTCGCTCGCCGTCATCGAGCCATGGCCGATGACGCTCCGTTGTCGCGGTATGTCTATCACGCATGTCTATCAGTCCTCTTGCTAGGACAGCCGGTGTGGTGTCTTGTATCCGCATCGTGGGTGACCGCTACGCATTCTTGTAGCGCGATACGACTGGTCCGTGCGGCTCGAAGTCACCCAGCCAGGCATGGCGCCCGGCCTCGGCGAGCTCGTCCTTCCGTTGCCGCCAGTCCGGCATCCAGAGCGTCATCTGGCGCTGCCAGGCTCGCCCGTGGGGCTGCCCGCTGGGGCGGGTGGCGTGGGCTTGCTCGTGCACGAGGACGTACTCGATCAGCCGCAGCGGTAGCCCGAACACGGCCCAGTGCAGGGCCGTGGTGTGCTTGGGCGGGCCGTGGTAGACGCCCCAGCGGCGCCGGCCTAGGTCCCGCACCTGGTAGCGCAGGCCCTCGATCCGACCCCGTCGTTCGTACTCGCGGCCTTCCCGAACGGCCCAGGCCAGCCCTTCCTGCCGGTAGAGCCCGGTGATCGCGCGCCGGACCCGGTCCGGGCGCTCCCGCCGCGCGTACAGGATGTTGTCCGACGCGAGGACAGGTAGCTGTCGCCCGTTCGTCGTCAGGCCGGCGTCGACGAGTTGGAGCCGGTAGCGCTGGCCGAGCAGGTCGAAGATCTCGCCGTCGACGAACTGCTTGACCGGGTGGTTCGGCGCCAGCCGGACGGCTGTTTCGACCTTCTCGGTGATCCAGCGTCGGTGGCCGCGGACGAACCGGACGACCTGGTCGGGGCCGGCCTGCGGCGGGATCAGGACGGTGACGGTGCCGCCGGGCTGGACCTCGATGCCGAGAGAGCGGCGTCGAGGTCGCAGCGCCACGGTGACCTGCCACTCGGCGGGCAGACAGAGCGCGGCGATGGCCGCTGTGTAGACGTCGGGGCCGTTCACCGCAATCCCTCCTGGTAGGTGATGTGAGCCGCGGAGCTGATCGCGGTGGCGTCCCCGGTGCGCAGGAGCTCGTTGACGCCGGCCGAGGCGGCGGACGTGATCGGCCCCGGTACGCCGTAGACCCGCCGTCCGAGGTGTCGGGCGGCGCGGGCCGTGGTTAGCGCGGCACTGCGCTGTCCGGCCTCGACGATCACGGTCGCGGCGGCCAGTGCGGCCAGTAGACGACGGCGAGCAATGAACCGTGCCCGCGTCGGAAGTGCGCCGAGGGGGTACTCGCTGACCAGCAGCCCGCCCGTTCGGACGATCTCGGCGAACAGGGGCGTGTGCGCCATCGGGTAGTCCAGGTCGACCCCGCAGGGCAGGACCACGACAGCCGGGCCTTCCGCAGCCAGTGCACCGCGCAGGGCGCTCTCGTCGATGCCGAAGGCACCGCCGCTGACGATGGTCACGCCGGCCTGTGCCAGTTCGTAGGCGAGATCCGCGGCGACAGTGGAGCCGTATCCGGTGGACACGGCCGTGCCGGTCACTGTTACGGCGGTGCGGGTGAGCTCGGCGAGGGATGCCGAGCCACGTGTCCACAGCGCCAGCGGTGCGCCCAGGCCGTGGCCGGCCATGCCGGCGAGCCGGCCGAGCGGCCAGTCGTCGTCCTCGGGGGTCACCAGCGTGGCGGTCCCGGCGTCGACCGGGCGGAGGGCGTCGTCCAGTCGCGGATCTGGCCGGGTGATCTCGGCCAGGACCGCGGGCGGGGCAGTTCCGCCGCGGATGCGCTCGACGGCCTCGACGGGCCCGTGAGCGGCGACGAAGTCGTGCACTGCGGGTGCGGGCGGCTCCGCGGCGTACAGCAGGAACAAGCGTGCGTGCTGGGGGTCGGTGAGGGGCATGGTGCAACTCCTTCGGTGTGGGAAGGGATGGCAGCCCGAGCCGGTATCGGTGGACGCGGCTGTCAGCGATCGGTGCGGTGGTCGTGCAACGGGATCGGCAGGCTGTGGCCGATCAGCTCGCGCCAGCGCCAGTCGCCGGTGTGGATGAAGGCGCCCGACGCGGCGAACCGCATGGGCGGGGCATCGGCCGGGCGGGCCACGTGCCGGCCGTGCTCGAACAGCAGGTACACCCCCGGTGCCTGATCGGAGGGCTCGCGGACTCGCGCGAAGGCGGGCAGCTCCCGGTCCTGGCCGAGGCCGAGGATGGTCACGTGCCGGACATGGGAGGACAGCCCGCCGTTCGGGCAGTGGATCGGTCCGGTCAGGATCTCGGCGGGCAGTCCTTTGCGGACCACGGGGATCTCGATGGTGCTGTCCCCGATGTTGGGGATCTGCTCCAGTGCCGTGACGGCCCAGGGGGTGTCGGTGTAGGCGGGCAGGAGCTGGTAGGCCGGGACGGACAGCGATCGGTAGCGCACTCTGGTTTTCGTCTCGGCGGGAAGCCTGCTGAGGACTTCGTCGCGGAGCCTGTTGATCCACGTGCACGCGGGGCTGGTGTTCCAGTCAGCCGTTTCGTCCGACTGGTACTCGTAGCTGTCCAGCAGCCTCAGCACCGCGACCGGGTGGAACTCGTGGTCGGCCAGGGCCGCCGTGTAGTCCGGCGGGTCCTCGTGTTCGCGGAGCACGCCGATGCTGCGGTAGTGCTGCTGGAGCAACATCTGGCCGGCCAGTGTGGCGTCGTCGCGTGTTGCGATCATGTCGAACTGGAGGCCAGCGTTGACGAGTCCGTCGATGTGTGCGGTGTGCAATTCGAACGGAGCCATAGCGGTATCCCCTTTCGGAACAGGAAGATTGCGAAACTTCGGCGTGGCGCAGCGCCGGAAGTCGATGTGCCGCAGGCGAAATGCTGCGGACGAGGCGGGAAGGTGAGCTCGTGCATCGAGCCCAGCGCTGCCGCTAGGACGCGCTGGTGAACCGGGATCGAGTCAGGGCGTGCCGCACCACGTCAGCCGCGGCCTCGCAACGGCTTTCCAGGCGAGCGAGCAGCGTGTCGGTGTGCGCGGCCCAGGTGTCGTCGAAGCGATCCATGGACTTGTCCAGCGCTTGGGCCGGGGCCACGGTGTAGAACTCCTCCATGGCCGGGTACGCCCCGTCTTGACGTTGGCGCACCCACAGACGTCGGTGGACGTCCCGATCGCCGTCGCGTACCGGTGCGCCCGCGATCTGCTCGTGGCGTACCAGCGGCACGCCGACGAGGTCGCTCATCTCCTCCAGCGCGGCGTACACCACCAGGTGGCCGCCGAGCAGGACGCGATCCACCGAGCGGATCGCGTTGGCGGGCGCGAAGTAGAAGCGACGCACGCGGTAGATCGCCCACGGCATCCTCTTCATCCGCGCGGCAGCCAGCTTGACGGGCTCGGTCACGCGGTCGCGTTGCAGCCGGCTGATCAACGACTTGCCAGGACCGAACAACCCGGATCGGGGGTTCAGTGCGGTGCACACGTACTCGTCGATGATGTGCTGCGCGGCCTCGGCCGGTAGGGTGGCGAACCGGGCGAGCTGCTCGGGCCACCCGGCTTGGCAGCCAGCGTAAGGACAATGGCGGCAGCAACTTTTCGGCCACACCACGCCGAGTTCGCGGTACAGGTAGTCGATGCAGTCCTGTCTGCCCCATCCCCACTCGTAGATCGGGTAGGTGGGAATGCGTTGGCCGCCCATGGAGTACGCCGAGTCGCGTGTGATTCTGGTGTACTCGTTGACGTTGAATCCGATCGCGTGGATGTACTGTTGGTCGCCGAATTCCTTGGCACGCCAGGCATCCTGGGGCCAGCCCTTGGCTTTCTGGCTGCATTTCCGGACGCCACCGAGTTGAGGCATCGTTCCGGTTGCCCGGTTTTCGTGTGAGAGCTTGTAGGCGCCCTCCAGGTGCAGCCGGTACGGTTGGCGCGTGTCCTGCAGGACCGCGACGCCGTCCTTTTTGGTCGGTCCCTTGCGGGCCACCTCAACCAGGCGCACGTTGTGCTTGCGGAGCAACGGGAGGATGTGCCGCTCGACGAGCTTGCCGGTGGTGCTCCATTCGTCCCCGGTCTGTGCGATGACGACGACCAGGTTGGAGTAGTCGGGTGCGATCGTGTCGGGCCGGGCGTTGGGGTCGGTGAGCATCCGGTAGATCCCGGCGGTTGACTCTGCTCCCATGCCGTACGACCACGCGTACGGCATCAGCTCGGTGTGGTGGATTGGGTTGGTGTCGACGTGAGTGGAGGCGTCGGGTGCTCTCCTTTCCATGTTGTCCTCCGTGCGTTGTTGTTCTGCGGACGGGTATTCGTGTGGCGGAGGGGCGGCAGCACCAAGCCGGCGGCCGGACCCCGTTGGTGATCAGCGGGGTCCGGCTACTCGTGGCATGGTTTGGCTGGCGCGCTCGGGGCTGGCTGTTTCACGCTCCGGCGTACTTGCATTGGACGATGTCGCCGTCGTGGCGACCGTCGCAGGTGATCTCGCCGAGCTTGCGGTTGTTGACGGCCAGCTTGTGTCGTGCGATCGCTTCGAGGTCGTCGATGGTCGACCCTTCCAATGCTTCGTGGTGCTGGCGGCTGTCGTCGTCGAGTGGTTTGCCGGGGAACGCGGTGGCCCACATGCGGAAGTACAGGCCCGCGGCGTGTGACCGCAGCGGGGCACGCAGACTGATGTCGTGGCACAGGCAGCACACCTCGGCGGCGGTGCCCGGCCGCGTGTCCGCGTCGTTGACCAGGCGCTCCAGGAGTTCGCGGCAGTGCGAGCGGTAGACGAACTCGGTAGCCATGAGTTTGTGTGTGGCTACGAGAAGGGGAAAGCTGTGATAGAGGAGGTCGCGTTCGGACGGATGCCGCCTCATGGCCCGGCGAATCTCGTCTTCTGCCCAGTCGAGTTGCTGAAAGACCTCTTTCAGCAAGCTGGTCACCTCACGCAGAATGTCCACTGGGGAGTAGTTCTCGGCTGTTTTGGGCATGGCTGAGCCCCTTTCTTTGTGGTGAATTGCGGTGGCGTTTCGGGTGGCGCGGCAGCGGAGCTGTCTGGCGGTCGAGCTCGGTTACGCGGCGGCGAGGCGTGGCTTCGGGTACGGGCCGGTGGCCATGCCGATGGTGGTGCGGGTGCGTTCGCCGCGGGTGCGGCCGAGGCGGATCGCGTACCGGTGGTTGCCGGGGTGGCGTTGGCGACGTGCTCCGATTGCGCGCAAGGCGGTGGCGAGCCACTGCGCGAGGTCCTCGTCGGGGTGAGGTGGTGCGGCGCCGAGCGTGACGAGTCGGGCCACGACGCCGTTGCGTCCGCGTTCGCCGCCGGTAACTTTCGCTTGTGCGCGGGCGGTCAGCACCGTCGCATCGGGTAGCAAGGTGAGGGTGCGGCGGGTGGACCGGCCGAGGTAGTCGAAGTTCAGCGCCTGGTACACGATGCCGATGTGCCCAGGCTTGATCATCTCGGTCCGCCCCTCGATGATGCGCCAGCGTGGAACGGGGTCGGCAAAGCTCACCAGCCCTCGCACGCCGTGTTCGGCGGCACGGGCGAAAACCCTTGCACAGAACCACGATTCGCCGTTCATGGCGACGCTGTCCAGCAAGACCAATCGGGACAGTTCGAGCGATTCCTCGTTGGGCACCAGGGTGGGGAACGGGTTGGTGAGGACCTGGTTGCTCATCGGGATGCCCAGGGCGACAACGCCCACCAATTGCGGTTCGTACGCGTGCAAGTCGAACAGCCCGAAGCGGTACTTGGTGGCTGGCCAGGCGGCCGAGTAGTGATGACGAACGCAGAACTCTTCGGCCAAGATGCTGTCCAGTTCGGACACACTGTAACGATCGGGGTTGAACGTGGGGCCGGCTGTTGTGCGCCAGCGGTGGGTGCCGTTGCGCCACCGCTGGGTGAAGCCAGGGGTGGACATGGTTGGTCGTCCCTCCCTTCGAGGGGTGGCAAGGGTTGCGATATCACCCCCTTTGCTGGTGTCTGGTGGTTGCTGGGCGAGTTGCTGTCACGTCGCGGCTTGCGGTCCCGCGGACTGGTCCTGGACCCACGGACCGAGCACTGCGGTCGGTGTCTTCGCGCGACGGCGGCGTTCGCGGCGCGCGGCCTGGAGGAGGTCGAGCACGCGCTGGCCCTTGACCTCGGCCTGCTCCCGCAGTGCCGCAGGGCACTGGTCGGGGATCGTGACGAGCTCGGCCCGGAGGTCGACCTCGATGGTGATGCGGCGGACCATGGCGCCCAGGCCCTGCTTGCGGACGAACAGCCGCGTGCGGGCCTGTACGCGGTGGTCGATCGGTGCCAGCAGGACGTACTCGTTGCGCCACGAGTACTCCGCGACGTTCGGCGAGAGCCGGACGCCCGTGGGCTTGGTCGTGCCGACCGGCACGGCGCGGTTCAGGAGCGGGGCGGACGGGTTCTGTTCGGATCGGGTTAGCGCGCGGTGGAACGGGTACCAGCCGGGTCCGTAGACGATGCCGAAGTCATCGAGTATGTAGGACCAGGTGCCCAGTTCCAGTTCGAGGCCGTACATGTCGAACTCGTCGTCCGGTGCGACGGTGGGTGGGCTGTAGTGGCGCATGCGTGCCTCCTTCAGTTCGGTGTGATGGCAAGGGGTGTGAGCGCGGGTCGATCACGCGCCCGTGGCAGCGAACGGCGCTGGTGGACGTGTTCGCGGGGTCGTCAGAGGATGGCGGGCAGCCGCCAGGTGATGGGCCGGATCCGCAGGGGGCGCCTGTCGGCGTAGGACGCGGCGAGGTTGCCGTGGTCGGTGACGACCTGGTAGCCGTCCTGCCACACGGCGAACCACGGCTCGGCGGGCGAGCCTTGGCGGGCCGCTGAGTCCGGTGCCGGCGCCATCGTGGCGTCCAGCCGCCGCGGGGTAGAGCGGTAGTGGTCGAGGCGCCCGGCGACCATCGGGCAGGCCGTGATGGTGTAGGCGGCGCACTGGGGATGCAGCGGGGGTTCGCTGGTGCACCGGCGCGATAGGTCGGACAGCCGCATCAGCAACACCAGCCGGTCGGCATGGGGTCGGCCGCACACGCCGCACCATCGGCGCAGCAACGCGTGCTCCATCCGATCGCGGTTGACCGAGCCGAACAGATACCGGCCGTCGGAGGTCCGAGGGGTGATCCACGGGACCACGAGACCGCCGACCGTGGGCAGATGGGCCAGCCAGGCGGGAATCGGGGGGACGGATGTGTCGGTCATGACGTAGCTCCTGTTCGCTGGGGGTTTGCGTTGAGGCGCACGGGAATGGCCGAGTCCCGCAGATCCATGGGATTGATCAGCGGGACCACCCACGTGCCTGCGCCGAGCAGCGGTCAGGCAGCGCGGAGTTCGAGCCGGACGGTCTGGTTGTGGCAGCGGTAGAGGGCGCGCGGGTCCAACCAGTCCTCGTCCCGGCCGTCGTCCGGGACGAGGCCGACGGCGGTGGGTAGACCGGTGTCCGGGTCGGGCTCGGTGAACACGGTTCCCGACCCGAGCGTGATCTCCTCCCCGACCGCCGGGGTCGTCGGCGCTAGGCCGCGGGTGAGGTCACCACAGTGGACGGACGGCCGAGTTTCCAGCACGACGGCGACTAGTCGGCCGCGGGAACCGACGGGAGCGGACTCGAAGGTGACGTAGTCCTCGCTGTCCGGCCCGGTGCACAGGAAGATGGTTCCGTAGCGGTCGGTGTGCCGTTCGAACCGCGGCCACCAGAGCTGGCCCTGGCCGAGCTCGACTACGGCGGCGTGCTCGGCGCCTTCCAGGCTGACCGCGCTGCTGGCCGCTGCCGCGGTGATGATGTCCGACATGGACATGTCGTTGCGGAAACGGTGGCCGATCTCGGTTTCCAACGTGGCGTATTCGGCGGCAAGATCCGGTCGAAGCTGCGCGGCACGAATCAGATCGGCGCGGCTTGCGAGCACGCACAGCGAGCACGACAGTCGGGTCATGCCCTGGTCGTACGCCGGGTGGTATGGAACACCCGATTGGCGAATGCGTTGCCACACCTGGTCTTCCGTCCAGTCGTGAATCGGCAGCCAGGTGTCCACGATGCGGCGTCCGCTGCTGGCGGCCTCGTCGCGGCTCAGCGGCGATTTCCGTAGCCTGGCGCGTGATTCCTCCGCGCGCAGGCCCATGCAGTTCAACACGCGGGCCGGACGGTCCAGATCGCCGAGCTCGGCGACCAGTTGCGTGATGATCTTCCTTGCTGGGCCTCGCTTCTGGTCCGAGGTGCAGTAGCGCGCCGAGGCCGACGGCCACTTACCTCGGCGGCAAACCTGGTCGAGCAGCAGGCCCTGCTCACGGTGGCGCTCTTCGTAGCGCACCCCGTAATGCTCGGCCTGCGTGCGCGCCAGCTCGCTGGTTCCTGGCCATTCGACGTGTCCGAGCGCGCAGTGCAGGACGGTCACGCGGTCGAGTACGCCTGCGCGTTGCGCGAGCGTGCAGACCACATCCAGCATGGCTTGCGAGTCCTTGCCACCGCTTGAATTGACGAGGATGACGTCATAGGCGGCGAGGTCCGGCGTGTCGGCGGTCAACGTGTGCATGAGTCACCCCTTCATCGACGAGAGGCAGAGATGCGGATGTCCAGAGCGGACAGTTGCGGTGATCTGATTACGGCATCCATGGACGGGAGCGGTGTTGTCCTTGGCATTGCGGACAAGCCAGGACTCGGTGTCGTCGAGGTCGATCGGGACACGGATCTGGCGGCCCGTCCGATCGGTAGAGGACGACGTGGATGCCTACGACGGTGTTCGTTACTGGAGCGAGTTTCGGCTCTGGCGTGAGCCGTGATCGAACTCGTCCAGAAGCGTGGCCAGTTCGTCAGCGTCGGCTTGGTCCAGCCAGGAATCGGCGTTGCCGGGCCACCATTCGTCTCCGAACTTGGCCTGGCCGTACTGGTTGAGGAGCTCGATGACGCGCTCGGCCGATGTCCTGGGAGTGCTTGTGCTGCAGTCACGCGCAATCGCGGCGGTGATGTCTCGGTGATCCGTGCTGCGGTAGCTGGTGTCGCGGTCGGTTTTGGGTGTCCAGCCCAGTGCGGCGAGCAGTGGTCGGATGCCGGGCCACCAGCCGCCGGGGAACTTGCGGTATACCCATTCCTCGGCGGTGTACCGGTCTTCGTCGTTGGTCGGTCGCGGGACCACGATCGAGATCGGGCGATCGGTGTACAGGTCGATGGTGATCACGAGGGCACGGAACGTTCCGATCGGCGCCGTGCCGAGCATCGCGTCGCTGGGCGCGGCGTTGAGCAGGGTGACGTGGTATCGGGTGGCGTCTCCGGGCGCCCACCACGCCCAGCGCGGGCGTTCGGTGGGGTGGTTTATCTCGGCGATGAGTTGTCGCGCGTCGCGAATGTCGTTGGTAGTCATGAGGGTTCGTGTCCTTCGAAAACGGTTCAGAGCAAGAACCGGCGCGATGCCCTCGCTGTGGGGAGGTATCGCGCCGGTCTTGTGTCTGGGTGAGGTGGGTGGTGTGTCAGGCGTGGCCGTGTCGGCGGAGGGCGTGCTGGACGGCGTTCGTGATCGAGTCACCGTTCGCCTGCGCCGGTGCGTTCTTGTAGAGCGGCCAGGACCACACGCAGTCGCGGCTGTCGCAGTAGATGCGAACGTGGCCGTCGTCGTTTTCCTGGAGTACCAGGGGAAGGCGGTGTCGCCGGGGTTCCGGCGGCGGGAGTGTCGTGCCCGCCAGGGTGAGCCGGGAGCCGTCGGCAAAGCCGACGTCGACGCCGAACTCGGTGAGGTGCTGTGCAACGTGGCCGACGAGGTCTTGCGCGTTGACCTTGCCGACCGTTGAGCCGGGACGGGTGGGATCTTCGAGGTAGTTGTGGACCAGATCTTCCAGCGTCTCAACCAGAATCATCGGTAGTGCCTTTCGTAAGAGAGCGGGATTCCGTAGAACTGCGGAGGATGCGTGCGCTGGACAGGCCAAGGGGGAACGGGCGTTGGTGCGGCTACTTGTATTCGCGCTTCCACCGGGATTCGACCTTGGGCGCCAGTTCGGTGCGTAGGTCGTCCTCGGTCCGCCCGTGCTTCGCGGCCAGGGCGGCCAGAATGAGCTGGGCGTCCTCGCGGTAGTCGGCGATGGTGTCCCGGTGCCGAGCGATGTCGGCCCTGGACAGGTGCCGGGCGTAGGCCAGCGCGTCCGCGTAGGAGCGGCGAGCCGTGAACTCGGTCTCGATCTGGCCGTATCCCTTGGTGCGCAACGGGGTTCCGTCCGGTGCGGTGATCGCTTTCGCGGCCTTGGCCTTCGCGCGTTCGGCCTTCTCCGCTTCCCGCGCGAGCTGCTCCGGGGTCTTGATCCGGCTGGGCCGCTTGCGGACGTCGACCGGCGCGCTGGGGTAGCACTCCGTGCACGCGGCCTCGCCGGCCTGCTCGACAATCTCCGCCTCGTCGTGCCCGGAGAGCTGGGTGAGCCAGGCGAACCGGGTGGACGGGAAACAGATGCGGCAGGCGGTAGTGCGGTGCACGTGGCCACCGGTGTTGAGGACCAGCCAGGCGCGGGTCCAGCCGCCCCGGCGTTCGAACTCCGCATCGAGGGGGCGCGCGGCGGCCTCGCACTCGGCGATGGTCTGGCGGGCCTGCTCGATCCTGGGCCGCAACTCGGTCGCGTACTCGGCCATGCCGTCGTTCACCAGGCGCTGGACGCGGGCCGTGAGCGCGGTGAGGGTGTCGTTGGCCTCGGCGTGCTCGATGTCGAGCCGGGCGAGCTCTTCGTCGATCTCGGAGGGGGTTGCGGTTGTGGGGTCGTCGATAGGCATGGGTGTTCACCTCGGATCAGGTACGGGTTCGGGCCAGGTGGCGCGGTTCACGCGGTGACGGGCGCGAGCGCGCGGGGTGGCAGGGCGGTTGTGGTCCAGCCGTAGAGGTCGAAGACCTGGCGGGCGTGGGTGCGGCAGTAGAGGTCGAAGGCCCCGCCGCGGCCGGCGTGGGTGGCGCGGCGGTGGCAGTAGCGCGAGCTGCGGCCGTTGCCGACCTCGGTTTGCCAGGTGCACACGCGCAGCCGGCGCATGCGGATGACCAGGCCGGGCCCGCCGTTGACGCCGACCCAGCGGCCTCCGTCGACGTCGGTGGCGTGCCAGACGTAGCGGGTCCACATCCCGCCGGACGGGGTGTAGATGCGCCGGCCGTACTGGTGGGCGTCGGCCGGGTCAATCGTGGCCAGGTGCCCACCGGGCCAGGTGGTCAGCGTCCGGCCGTCGGTGGACACGTAGGCGACGAACGTGTTCGCGCGGGTCATGGCCTCGCGTTCGCGTTCGTCCGAGCACGGGTAGCACCTCGTGGCGCCGGTGGCGGGGTCGATGGCGTAGCCGGTCGCCCCGGTGCCGCTGGTGTCCGGGGTGGCGGGGTGGCCGCAGTCCAGAACGTCCGCCATGGCGGCGGCTGTGCGGGTCGTGGTCATGGCGGTATCGGTCCTCTCAGGCCGGGTGGTTGAACGGATGCGCGCACGAGCGCCCGCCGGGGCCGGCGGACGGGAATGGGAAGGTGAGCGAAGGCCGGTGGTCACCGGTGTCCCAGGGCTCGGCGCGGCCACGCGGTGGGCGGCCGAGCCGAGCCAGGGGTCGATCAGTGCCGGCGCCCGAAGGTGGTGAGCAGCCGGGCGAACTCGGCCACGCGGTCGTGC
Organism: Prauserella endophytica; assembly: GCF_005146945.1. Taxonomy (GTDB): domain Bacteria; phylum Actinomycetota; class Actinomycetes; order Mycobacteriales; family Pseudonocardiaceae; genus Prauserella_A; species Prauserella_A endophytica. The sequence continues at coordinate 46,631 of NZ_SWMS01000027.1, read as the reverse complement.
GGGACGTGGACGGTGAACACGGAGTCGGAGGTGCCGGGCCGCACGGACACGCGTCCGTGGACGCCTGCGTCGACCGTGCCGAAGTGGAAATCGGTGTCCGGCTCGTCGCGCTGCACGCCGAGGCTCGCGGCCACGGTCGCGGCGAGCTGTTCGCGGGCGGTGGCGGTGGCGTCGCTGGCGTGCTTGGCGTCCCAGGCCGCGGACAGGGCGGCCTGGTAGTTCGGCAGCAGGCGGCGCCGGATCTCGCGGGCGATCCTGTCCGGTGGCTTGGCCTCGTCGACGGTGATCGTGTGGTCGCGCCGCATGCCGGTCGGGACGTGGTTGCGCAGGAAGCCGAGATAGCCGGTGATGATCAGGCGGCCCTGGTCGGCCTTGCGGCCGGTGCTGGTGCCGTCGAACAGGTCGAGGACCTGATCGTTCGGGCCGGCCAGATGCGCCTCCGAGCCGTCGGCGGCCTTGCCGGTGTAGGCGTGCCAGCCCTGCCCGAGGTGGCCGGCGATCGTGTGGGCGAGCGTGAGCGTGGTCATGGCGTGCTCCAGTGCTGTGTGGACGGTCGCGGTGAATCGAGCGCCGGGGTAGCTCAGCCAGCGTGAGCGGGTTTCTTGGCGTACTGCTGTTCCTGTTCGCGGACCCAGTGCTGAACGCTGGCCGCGTCGACCTGGGAAAACATCTGGCCGGTGATCTCGCGGCGACGGTCGGAGTTGCGCAGGTAGAAGGAGCGGATGCGAAGGATCTTGGCCACCCGGAACAGGTAGTCGGCGAAGTCGGTCACGTGCCCCTGCTCGGTGGTGGCTTTGTCCAGGCCCTTGGCGATCTTGCGCAGGGTGCGGACGATCGTTTCCGCGCGGTCGAGGTCCACCAGGTAGGGCTGGTAGCCGTGGGAGAAGCCCCAGGCGTGTTCCTCGGAGGAGTCGAGAAAGGCGGTGATACGGAAGTCGGCCAGCGCTGCCTCCTCCGGCACGCGGTACTCGCTGGCTGAGTACAGGTGGCCTTGTTCGTCGACGGAGACCACCGTGGCGACCAGGTGACGTGTGTTGCGACCGTGGTGGTTGTCGTCGAGGGTCAGCAGCAGGCTGTACGTGCGATCGGTCGGCATGGCTGGTGTCCTTCCTGATGTCGTGGCCAGGCAGAGAAAGAGGGGTGTGACAGGGCCGGCCGACCGTCCACAGGGAACGGTCGGCCGGCGGGGAGCGCGTCCGAATCGGCCGGTTCAGACGCGCCGGATGGTGATCCGCTGGTATCGGCTCAGCGGGATTCGGTGATCCGCGACAGGGTGGCCAGATCGACGACCGGGCCTCCCCAGTACCGGACCTGCGCGGGTTCGCCCTGGCGTCCCCAGACGGAGAGCTGGGCAGCGGGATTGCTCGGCCGGCGCCATACCGCACAGGTCCGGCTGCCGTTCGCCCGCCGCTTCCCGCGTGCGTCGCAGCGGTAGACCTCGGCCGGGGAACCCCAGCCGGCCGCGCGCATGTGCTCGGCCACCTGCTCGAAAGTGGCATCGAACGGGATCGCGGACGTCGCCGGTCGCGTAGTGACCGGCTCATCCTGGTCTGCCGCACCGTGCGGCGGGGAGGTGATCACAGCGCGGACCTCGCGCGCCTCGCACAGCCGGCCGTACCGGCTCGAATCGGCGTAAGCCAGCCCATGGGGCCCGGTGAACCACAGGGTGATCCACTCCGCGCCACGCTGCCAGCCGCGCCGGTAGCCCCGCCGGTCGGACAATTCCGTAATCGGGATCGGCGGCAGCGTGCCGTCCAGGTCCCGGTCCGGGCGGGGTGTCCATCCGTGCGCGTCGAGATCGGCATGGATGCTCGGGTAGGCCATGTCGGTCGCCCGCGCGTCCGCGTAGCCGCGCGCCGCGCGGGACAGGGTGTCCGCGCGCTCGTTGAGCTGGGCCGTGAACCGGCGCAGCCGGTCCGGTGGGATCGGCTGGGAGCTGTGCGCGTCGTCGGTGAGATCCGCGACCAGACACCGCACGTCCTCGGCCAGGCCCGCCAGCTCGGCGAGGCTGGCCGCCTGCAGCCGGCTCACCCCTTCCGCGGCATCGGCGCGTGCGCGTTCGGAGTCGGCATCCGCACGAGCCGCGCGCAGCGCGTCGGATTCGGTCGGGTGGTGCGCAGTCATGACACGAGCTCGCTGTCACGGGAGGTGTTCTCGGCGAGAACGCGGTCGAGCTGGTCGAGGAAGTACTCGACGTCGGAATTCGGCCGCATGGCGTCCACGCTGGGCATGTAGTCGGGCGAGTCGACGCGGTAGGTGTAGGTGGAGTGGTCGCACTCGCAGCATTCCGGCGCCGTGACCGGCCAGAGTTGGCAACCGACATTGAGTGAGGCGGTCGCCAGCGCACGGTCATGGAACGTCGACGCCGTGTAGGTGGCGATAGCCGTCACGACCCGCGCGTGCGGGAACCGGGCGAACAGCTCCGCCAACACGTCGTAGTGCGCGTGCCAGCACGCGGAAATGGTGCGTCGTCGCCCTTTGGGGCCGGTGCCGCTGCCCGACCAGGACGCGCTGCCCTTGGCGCCCGTACCCGCGCTGTCGAGCGTGCGGAGGGTGAACCTCGCGCGGGGGCCCGCGCGGTTGCTGCGGTCCTCTCCGGTCCGAACGGTCAGATTCCCGTCATACAGGGAGTCGGACACGTCGCGGACGACACTCTGAACATCGCTGAAAGACACGCCATACACAAACATGACCGAACTCCTTTACTTGCGAGGTGATGCTTTTCTCTGGCGTGCGCGCGGATGAGTCGAAACAATTCACAACGAGAACCGTTGCAACCATTGCGCGCTGTCCAATCCTTTGTGCCGCACCGATGGCGCTAGCTCACGCCTCGAATGCGATACCGCGCTTTCACTTGCGCGGCGAAGCCGTAGGTGGCGCTGGTACTCACGCTCACGCGCTCGACAACTTCCGCGCCGTTTTCGCGTGCCCATTTGCGCGCCAGTCGGCCGGCCGTTTGAGAGAGGCCGCGAAGCTGTGCCCCTTCAGTGGTGACCACGATCAGGGTGTCGTCTTGTTTCCACACGTGCGAGTACCACATTTGAGTCTCCGTTTCCGTTGTGTCCCAGCGGTTACGGCACGGCACGCGAGTCAACACGCGTGCTGTACCGATGGCGCTGGATTCACTTCACAGTGCGCAGGAACGCGCCTTGACTGGGCTTGCAGCCTGTGAGCGTGCGCGCGAGGTAGCTGTTGGCCTCGCGCTTGCTGTAGAACACCGTGATGCCCGTGATGCCGCGCGAGTGCCACGCGTGGCTATCCGTTGTCACGACCTCGTAGCGCGTGACCTTGCGCGTGGCCGTGATGGTCCACTCGTCAAAACACGCGCCGTCCGATGGGTCGACCACCGATCGGTTACCGATCGACCCGCGCGCTTTGCGTGCTGTGTCCGCCTGTACGTACCGGTAAAAGGTGCGCCACTTGTACGACAGCGAGTCAGAACGCCGTGCGTCGATTGTGAGCCTGTAGCTAGGCATACCTGCCTTTCCTTCCCGTTTGGATGGACCACTGACCGGTCAAGCGGACAAGTGAGCGCGTAGCAGCTTGAACGCGCCATCGAACGAGCGTCGGACACCGAGCGAACGCCGACCGATTCCCTGTTCGGTCGGAACTTCCGCTACGTAGTCGTCCTGGTTGACAATGCGAATCGCACCGAAATACCCGCTGCTTCGCTTCCAGATCTCGAATCCGCGACCAGGAATTCCCGGATCGGGGCAAATCTCGTACTCGATGAAGAATTCCATCTCGGTCATGATCTCGTCCTTTCTACGTTGACCCATTCCATCTGCTTTATGCGGCTGACTGGTAACCCGTGCCGGGGCAATTGGCGAGACCGGGCAGATGGTTGGTTCGGAAGTCGTTCCACGCGCGCTCAGAATTCGCGCGGGCCCGGTTGCGTCCCCTGTCCAGTCGGGTGGGGCCGCGCCGTTGCTCGGCTTGCTGGTTGAGCCGTTGCCGTACCAACCACGTCACTGCTTGCGCCTGGTGTGCCGAAACCCGCTTACCCACGCGATCGGAGATCAGCTCTGCAGCTCGGCGGTACAGGCTCACCACGTGGTCGTAGTGCCGGCGGCTGACAGAGCCGTCCTTGCGCCGGAAGCCGTCGACCGGCGCCGCGTCGTATTCGTCGGAGGTGAGCGCGCGACCATGCGCCACAGACAGCGCGTGCCGATCGATCACTACGCGCGGCGCGTCCGGATCTTGGTCTCCGCCGAATTCGATCAGGTGGGCAAAGTCGCGGATTTTCGGACCGTTGAGGATGTCCTCATACCGTTCACCGGCGAGCAACCGGTCAGCAGCGTTTTTCTGGCCAGTCGTGGCGAACATCCCGGAACCAGGTCCGCCGATTCCCTTACCCTCGCGCAAGACGCGAGCGGCATTAAGGACGTTGCCGATCCATCCCTGTTGTGGTGAGTAGATCGCGAGCATTCCGGCGCCGAGATGTGCGTCCCCGTTGGCGATGACGGTTGCCACGTGATGCGCGTCGGCATACCAGCGCATTCCTTGCGCGATTTCGTCGGGTGTGGCCTGTTCCCAGTGCCACACGATGTTTTCGTGGCTCACAGGGTGCGCCCGGAACCATGGGTGATCGCTGGGAACAGGCATTCTCTATCAGTCCTTTAGGTGTGATCCACGCTCACCAGCGAGTCGTCCCACAAGCGGGACCATCCCGTTTGTGTGGAACGTTCGCCGGCGGTTCGTACGTATTTGTCCAGAGCGAGCAATTCGCGTCGCACTTCTCCGACGTCCAATTGCCACAGCTCACGGGAGATCTCATCCCGCACACGGTCAAGGTCAATCGCGCCCGATGATGCGAGGGAATACAGCGCGGACGACATACCGCCGTGCCAATCGGACGCGATACGCCGCGCTTGCCCGTCGCTGATCATGACGATGACTGCATTCATGGTTTGCCCCTTTGATTCACGCCGCGACCGTGACCGGTATGGATTCCATGGCGGAAAAATCGAAAATGGCGAGCTGCGCGGTTTCCCGCGCGAGCGTCATTGCCTCGGACAGGTCTGCGGTCACGACGGAAACGTCCAGGTAGACGCGACCGGTCGCAGGGTCACGCCATCCGCCGAGAACGCGACCGGGCAGCGAGAGCGCGTCTTTCGCTTGCCCGATGTATTCGTGAAGATCGTTACTGGTCACGGGGCCGTCGAAAACGCGTTCATGTTCCGGGTGTACGGCAACCGCGTAGCCCGTGCCGATGTCGGAACCGTCGTTCGGGTTGACGGAAAATCCGCCGTCAGGAACTGACAGAGCGTCCGCCATGGCGCTAATCCGGGCGGACCAATCGATCAGAGTCATAGTCATGGCGGTACTCCATTTCGTGCGAGAAAAGTGGTTGACCGGCAGTGATTCAGGCCAGTTGTGAACTGGCACCGAAACGTGCAACCCTCACCGTTGTGAGATCTCCGCAAAGGGGACACATCCTGTATCCGTGCAATACGGCACTACTCGCGTGATGAGGGTTGCGCGTTCCGATGGCACATTCCCTGAATCTTTAATGCACTGTTGGGATAAGCCGTTATGTCTAGCGCGCAACGCAAGGAACCATGCCCGTATGGGTTTGGCGTGCTATGGGCAGGCGAGAGCGACGCTCTCAAGCCAGAAAAACCCAATGTCGGCAACCGCCTAAAACAACCCCGAACGCCTACACATTGCGACGTTTTTCGGTGCTAGACCACCATTGACTTATCTTGGGGACACACCTGTGGCAGGCATGCCATTTATGCGCGCTACTCCGCTCTATAGCAAGAGCTATACAAATGGTGCTGCAAGCGCAGTTACTACACATTCCCTCTCGGAAATGAGCGTTTGGCTACGCGTCGTTCACCATTCCGCTCTGCACGGATTCGCTGCTGACCGCACGGCCCAAGCCGCTGCCCGCGCTATACGGGACTTAAGGTTGTTGTCGTTAGGAAAGTTGCCGTGGTGATCGACTCGCAGGGACGCCGTGCCCTGGTCCTCGTCGCCTCCTCGGTAGCTGTCCTGCTGACATGTCTATTAGACACCCAAATAGGACACTCTGCAAGAGGGAATGCCCCTGCTGTGACCTTGCCGTTACATGATCTTGTGAGAGTGCTGGTCAGGCGGTATTCGTGCCAGCAACGCGCGGCTGCATAGGGAGGCGAGCGAAGCGAGCGACCGGCGCGGCGGAGGCCCCAGCGGACGCGACCGGCGCGGCGGAGGCCCCAGCGGACGCGACCGGCGCGGCGGAGGCCCCAGCGGACGCGACCGGCGCGGCGGAGGCCCCAGCGGACCGGCGGAGGCCCCAGCGGACGCGACCGGCGCGGCGGAGGCCCCAGCGGACGCGACCGGCGCGGCGGAGGCCCCAGCGGACGCGACCGGCGCGGCGGAGGCCCCAGCGGACGCGACCGGCGCGGCGGAGGCCCCAGCGGAGCGGACAGCTCATCTCTTGCTTTGTGTTTATGGATGGCGAAATGCCAAGAAATGGCGAATCGCGAGCGTTGTTATTGGGCTATTTCACTCGCGCGATTCAAGCCAGGAGAACTCAAACAAAGTTCGAGTATTGACATGCGCTCGCAATTGTGCTTATCAAGCGCAATCGGTAATCGAGTGTGAATTGATACAAAGCATCGGATTCGATCGAAGTTGATCAGCGGCAAGTGCGCAGCAGGGGGGCTACAGCCGTGGCGACCGAGCAGCGAGAGACGAGGCAATGCGTAGCCGTCAGACGGCGGAAAGTGGGGTACGGGAGGATGGTGACCGGAGCAGTCGGGGTGACCATGGGATCATGAGTAACGGCCGGCGACCACCCACCCAAATCGACTGTTCACGTGCCTGCCGGCCACCGAGTCGGGCGCAGCATCGGTAGCCCCTGCGGGCTGGGTGACCAGGCGGTTCGCCGCGTCGGAGGGCTACCGCTCTAACAGGTAGCTGGATCGGACCGTCGTCCGGTAGGTGACCAGGACACTACAAGGTGATCACTGAACGTACTGTTGATCTACTAGATGGCCACTCGATGTGGTGACGCCAGTTCGCCCTAAGTAGAAACACGCTGCACGAGGTACCCCGTTTGACGTAGCGTTGACAACGCTGACACTGATCAACCGAGGGGGCTGGTGACGGACGAAATTATACGCCTGTGGCCAGAAAGGAGGCGATTCTAATCTTTGAATCTCAGGGCTCGCCTGTACCGCGGGGGCGGGGTGTAGGCGAGCCATCACGAACGAGTACGGGGGATATACATGGTAACGGGGGACGCTAGGTATCTAGCGCGGTCGCGGGATCTCCGTCACGTGCTAAACGGGGAATGGATCACGCACATTTTGGTGGCGTTGAGTACTGGGCCGCTGCATTACAACGAGCTCCATACCGCTATCCAGGACATGACCACGTTCGATCCGTGGACCGGGACGGTCCGCAGGATTCAGAGCCGGGCCTTGGGCCGGACCTTGCGGCGGATGGAGACCGCCGGCCTGGTGGACCGGGTCGAGGAACGGACGTTTCCGCGGTCGGTGGTGTACTCGCTGACTCCCGCGGGCGCGGATTTGCTGGTCCGGGCGCGGCCTCTGATCGACTGGGCGGAAGAGAACCTCGATCTGATCGAGCGTTTGCAGAAGGCGCCGGACGACGGCGATCAGCCGCAGGACGACGAGGATCAGCCTGACTGAGGTACCGCTGCACTGGCGGACGCGGTTCAGCTGGCCGCGGCGTTGTCGGTGGAGATCGCCCGCCGGGTGCTGCCGCGGCGTTGGAGGAAGTCGGCGAGGTTGAGCGTGTCGGCGCTGGGGTGTTGGCCGATTTCGTCCAGTGTGGTGGTTAGCAGCGCGAGGGTGCGGGGGATGGCGGCGTACTGGTCGAGGCGGGCTTGGGTGCGGATGATGTCGCGGTAGACGCCTTCGTTGTAGCGGTCGAGTTTCCGGGTGCGTTCTAGCAGCGTGAGCATGGTTTCGGGGTCGCTGTCACCGTGCGCGCGGATCAGGGCGCCGAGCGCGTCCAGGACGTCGCGTCGGGTGGCCTCGCGGAACGGTTCGATCCAGGGCACGAGCAGGTCCTCGGCGAGGTCGCCCTGGTAGAGCTCGATGGCGTCGTGCAGCTGGGCCTGGGCCGCAGCATCGGGTGGGCGGGGCGCCTGCAGGGCGTGCTGGAGTTGCCAGTAGTCGACGACGGCGAGTTCGTCGTTGAGCTGGTAACGGCCGTCGTCGTTGAGGACGAGGTTGTTGATCCTGCCGTCGGTGGCGTCGGTGAGCGCGCGGCGCAACATCGACAGGGTGTTGTGGAACGAGTTGTAAGGCCGCGGCGGCCGGCTGTCGGGCCAGACGGCCTCGTTGAGGACTTCGCGGCGGACGCCGTGGGGGTGCAGCGCGAGGTAGACGAGCAGTTCCCGTTGCTTCGGTGTCAGCGCGCCGCTGAGCTCCTTCTCTCCCTCGTCGCCGCGCAGGGCCAAGTGCAGGCGTCCCAGCACGCGCACAACCAGCGGGGGTTGCGGTGCTGCCCCGTCACCGTTGTCCGGTTTCCGGGGTTCCTCGGCGGCCGGTGCCTGGTCGGCGGCTGGCTCGACGTCCTCGGCGGCCGTGCGGCGCTCGTCGGTGTCGTCGTCGTCGGGGGTGGCTGGGGCCGGACCCGTCGGCTGGACGTCCACGGGGATGGGCTGGACGTCCAGCAGCTGCAGGCTCGGGGCTGGTGAGGTCTGCTGGTTGTCTTCCTGTTCCGGCGGGCGGGTGGATTCGAGCTGGGTCATCTCGTCGACCGAGCGCTGTGCGGGGACGGACGGCGTGGGTGCAACGTCGTGATCGTCCGCGGGCGGTGCGAGTTCGTCGCCGGTGAGGCCGCTGGTCGCGTGGTCGGATGTGGCCAGGTCGGTGGGGCCTTCAGCATCGCGGAGCACTTCAAGCAGTTCGGTGGCGTCGGTGGCGGGCAGGCTGAACAGGCGTGTGTCGGCGAGGGCGTCGCCGAGGCCGGGGCTAGTCGCGCTGACGGTGCCGTCGTGGCGAACGCGCACGGTCGCGCCGGGGCGCCATTGGCCGAGGAGCACACCGGCCAGGCCGAGGGTCGAGCCGTTGTCGAGCACGGCTTGCAGACGGCGTTCGGCGTGGGGCGCGGGGCTGGCGAGCAGCACGAGCGAGGCCGGGGTGGATTGGGTTTCGGTCTCCTCGATGGCGTGGCGGGTCCGGGTGAGCAGGGCCGCTTCCATCTCGTCGAGGGCAGCGTCGAGCGTGGCGACGACGTGGACGGTGGACGGCAGGTTCTCGACGTCGGCGCCGTCGAAGACGAGATGCAGGTCGTCGGCGGGTACGAGCACGCGGATGCCGTCGCCGGGCTGCTGTTCGGTGAGCAGGTGCAGCAGGAGCGCGCGGGCAGCGGCGGTGGCGCCGGGGCCGGCGAGACCAAGGCCGCGGGTGCTGGCCAGGTTCAGGGCGAGTTCGCGACCGCCCCGCACGCCCACCCTCGCCGGTACGGGGACTGGTTCGTCGTCGGGTTCCAGGGCCCCAGCGGCGGTGACGTGGATCCGCGGTGGAGCCGGCGCGAGGTCGACGAACTCCACGTCGTCCACGGGCCTGCGGTCACCTTCTTCGTCGTGGTCGTAGGCGGCCCGCAGGGCGCGGACCACGGGCGCGATCGGCCGCTGCAGGTCGGCGCGATCGCCGCTGCCGACGCGGTAGCGGCGTCGGCGCCACATCCGGACCGACACCATGGCCGTCGTGATCGCTCCGGCCAGGCCGAGGCTGACGAACACGCCCGTCAGCAGGTCCAGCCCCGGTTCGGCCTGGTCGTCGTGGTGCTGGCCAGCCTCGTCCGCCGTGGCCGGCGCCGGGGTCGTGTTCGGCGCGGGCTGTGTTGACGGTGGCGTGGTCGGCGCAGTGCTCGTCGGAGGAGGTGGTGGTTGCGGAGGCGGCACCTGCGGCTGCTGCTCGCCGGGTGGATGTTGTTCGGGCGGGGCTGGGATGTAGGCGGTGATCTTCCAGCCGGGGCGTACGAGATTGGGTTGGGTCAGCGCGCGGCCGTCGGGCTGTTCCACGCCGCGGTTGAGCTGGAACAGCTCCGGCCAGCGGCTGCCGCCGCCGGGACCGTAGATGCGTTCGGCGACCCGCCACAGGCTGTCGTAGATCCCGTCGTGCGGGAGCCGGACCTCTTCGGTGACCTGGACCATGCCCGGCGGGGCCGGCGCTGCCCGATCGACCACCAAGGTGGTCGCCGGGATGACGGCCGCCTGCGGAGCCGCGGCCTGCATAGCCGGGCCGGGCGTCAACGGTGCGACGACCGCGACCGGCGTGAGATCGGCGGTCAGGGCTGCAGTGGTCGGGGTGGGCGCCGTGTACGGGGTCCGGTTGCCGAGCAGGGTCAGCACGATGGTGCCGATCAGGGCCGCGGCGAGGCCGTGCAGCGGGCCAGGCGGGCGGACCTGCGGCCAGGTGATCCCGCGCGCCGCATCGACGGTGCAGCGCAGGACGTCGAGTGCGAAGAAGAACCAGACGATCCAGCACAGCACAGCCAGGGTGTTGAGCAGGAACTGCGCGCTCATCGGGTTGAGCAGCGTCGCCTGGATCTCGTCCCACGTCGGCACGTCGTCAGGCAGGGGCCACCCCACGAAGTGCACGAGGGCCCAGGGCAGGCCCGCCACGAGCGCGAGCAGGACGACGAGGGCGAGCAGACCGCGCACGAACCGGAGCACCGCGGCCAGTGCCCACCACGCGGGGCGGCCTGTCCTCGGCCGTATCGGCTTTCGGTGGGAGGAGTGCGAGTGTGCGGTCATGGCGTGCTCGATTCCTTGGACGTACAGGTTTACGGCTCCGCGGTCGCCAGCGGAGCCAGCGGCGTCATGTCACCGGCGTGGGAATTCGGGTGGAGGTGTCCGCCGCGCCGTTGCGAGGCCCGGCGAGCTCAGGTGACGCGGATGGCTGGGTGGCCGGCGCCGGGGTCGATGTGGACGATGCCTGGCTTGCATCCCGTTTCGCGGTAGCGGTGCTGGCGGTGGACCGCTTGCGCTTGGGGCGAGTCGTCTTGCGGCCGTTGAGCCACTGGGTGAGGTCGGTGGCCGGTACGTCGGTGAACTTGGCCAGCTCGTCAACGCTGATGACGTCGCTGGACTCAGCGAGGACGTCGCCGAGTTCTCGCTCGATGTCGCCGAGTTTCTCGGCCACCTCTGCCCGCAGCTGTGCGAGTTCACCGACGCGCTTGGCCGCAGCGGCCCTCTTCGCGCTGCGGGCCGCGTCGGCTTGCTCGACGCGGCGTTCGATCTCTTCAGTGGTCGCCATCCTGGTCTCCTTCCCCGGTGTGGCACTGAATTGGGTACATGCGTGTGAAGGTCGTCATGGGAGTACTCCGGAGATCCCGCGTTGCGGTTGGGCCTGCCCGGTTCCCGTAACGGTGATTGAGCCGATGCTGACCAGTCCGAGCAGCTGGGTCGGCTGGTTAATGCTGACGGTCACGTTCACGGTGTTGCCGGCGACCGAGACGGTGCCGGTGTGGCCGGTGGCGGCGAGGTAGCTGTGAGCGGCGGCGCTGGCTTGGTGTGGGACCAGGCGCAGGGTGCCGTCGGCGCGGTAGGCGGTCAGGTCGATTTCCTGGGCGCCGGCCCGCGCGGCTTCCTGTGCCTCGCCCATCGCGCGGACCTTGGCGGCCAGGGCGAGCCCTCCGTCGAGCACGAGCCCGGCGAACAGCAGTGCGGCGAGCGTGATGATGACGACGAAGGCGGTCACCCGACCGTCCTCGTCCTTGCGCAGCCGGCGCGTTCGGCGGCGCAGCGATGCAGTGAACGTCATTCGGCACCTCCCGCCTGGCCAGGTGCTGACGTGCCGCGCCACACATCAACTGGGGAGGAGAAGCTGGATTCGAACGTCCGACTGCCGGGCACACCGAGCGAGGTCAGGTCACCGAGGCCGACGCTGCAGGACACGGTGACGGTCACCGTGGAGCCCGGCTTGAGTCCCTGAGTGTCGGTGGACACCGACAACGACTGGCAGGTGATCCCGGCGGACGCCAGGGCTGCGCTGGCGGTGGCTTGGGCATTGGCGGTGGCCTGCGATGGGGTGCGGGCCAGAGTGGCGGCGCGTGCCGCTTGGTGCGCCACGTCGTTGATCCGCAGCTTGGTGTCGGCAAGCCGGCCGCAGAACACCACGAACAACAGCAGCAGGATCAGCAGCGGAGTCAGTAGAGTGAGCTCGGCTGCAGCGGAGCCTCGGTCGTCCCGGCGCAGCGCGCGAATACTCGCACGCATCGAGCGCGCGAACGCGGGAAGACGGCGGGCCGCGGTCATGGTGCCACCGCTCCGGTGTCGGTCGGCGGGGTGAATTTCTCAACGGGCCCAACGGCTTCGGCGTGCACCGTGAAGGTCGCGAACGGGATCACGTTGATTACGGTTCCGGTGACCGTCACGGATGCTTGGTTTGGTCCTCGTTGGACGTTGACCGATGTTCCTTGCAGTGGGCCACTTCCCAGTTGTGTGAGCACTCGCTGTCCCTCGGCATTGCCCGCGGCCGTACTACCGCCGTACACGCGTGCCGCGGACAAGGCTTCGGACGCTGCGGCTTGGGCGATGTGGGTGGCGTGCATGTAGAGCGCGAACTGTGCGATCAGCAGGATCAGCAGCAACAGCAGGGGCGTGGCGATGACGAGTTCGACCGTGCCGGCGCCACGTTGATCCGTCCGCAACCTGCGCAGCGCCGCCCGCACGCGTGTCCGGTGTGGACGCTCGCGTGTGTTCGGCGTGCGGGGTCGGCTGGGGCGTCGAGGCATCGTGGTCACCGGCCTACAGGTTGATGCCGTTGGCTTTCTGGGTGACCTTGATGACGATGATCGTGATGACCGCGATGGCCAGCGCCGCCAGCAACGCGGTGACCACGACCGCCTCGGTCGAGTAGCCCGCTTCGTCGCGGCGCAGTCGCTCCAGCTCGGCCCGGATGCGGGCGATGAGGATCTGAACTTCGGTGAACATCAGCTTCTCCCCTGTGGTTCGGGGTCCGGTATGACAGTTCTTGTGGAACTCAGAGACCTCCCAGCACGCTCGCGAGGGCTGGGAACCCGATGAAAATCAGGAATCCGCCGAACAGCATCACCACGGGAAGGCTCATCCGTTCGGTGGCGGCCTGCGCTTCGCCTTCAGCGTCGGTGAGTTCACGGGTGCGCAACGCCGCGGCCTTGGCCGCGAGGCTGGCGCGCACGCGAGCGCCTTCGGTGCCGGCGAGGCTGACCGAGGCGGCCAGCTCGGACAGCTGATGCACGTCGAGCTCGGTGCCGAGCTGACCGAGGGTCGACCACGGTGTGGTGCGGGTCAGCTTGGCGGTGACCAGCGCGCGGCGCAGCTGTTGGAAGGCCCAGCCCTTGCCGATGCCGACGGCATCCGACAGGGCGCCGTCGACTCCGGCGCCGCCGGCCAGCAGGACCCGGATCAGGTTCAGGTAGGCCGACAGCGCGTGCCGGAAGGTTGAGCGTCGCCGCTCGGCTTCCTGCCGCACGCTGATATCCGGCAACAGGAATCCACCGAGCGCGAAGAGCAGGCTCGCGACCGCGGGGACTTCCCAGCCGAGACCAACGTCGGCCACGACGAGCAGCAGGTGCATCAGGATCGGCAGCAGCAGACCGGTCAGTGCCAGCGTGGCCTTCTCGGCCAGGTGGTGCTCGATGCTCTTGCCGGTGACCGCGAGGTCGTTGCGCAGCTTGCGGTTGGGCAGCCCGAGTGCGGCCAACGGCTTGATGAACGGCCGGCCCACGCGCAACGCCCAGCCGTCGGAGTCCGCGGTGAGGATCGGTGGTGGTGCGGGCGTCGCGTGCAACCGGTCGACCAGAGCGCGCAGCGGCGGCCTCGGCGGGAACACGTAGACCACGAGCGCCCACAGGCCGACGCCGAGCCCGGCGCCCCACAACAACGCGCTGATCATGACGATGCCCCTTTCCCGGTGAGCAGGTCGTCGACGTCCACGTCGGCGTCGTGGGGCCGGATCGTGGCCAGCTCGGTGAGGAAGCGCTCGGGTTCACGCATGCGCGCAATCCTTGCCAGCCAAGTAAAAGCTGCCGCGAACAGCGCGCCGACGAACAGCAACATGATTTGCCCGAACGCGGAGTCGTAGGGGGCGAGGTAGCCGCGGTTGAGCAGTACCAGCCCGATCGCGAAGGACAGCGTGGTGATCACGATGACGCGCACGCTGGTCCGGGTACGGGCGCGGCCGGCCTCGACGCGCATCCGCATGGACGCCTGCTCGCGTGCCTCGCTGGCGAGTTCGCCGAGCAGGTCGGCCAGCTGCCGGGCCTGGTGCTCGGCGGCCAGCACGAGCGCGGAGATCACCAGGTCCGCGGTGGGGTCGCGCAGCTGGTCGGCGAGGTGGCGCAGGGAGGGTGCGAGGCGTTCGCCGCGCTCCAGCCGGACGGCGAGCTCGGTGATCTCTTCGCGGATCGCCTCGGGGCAGGCCGGGGCGGTGGCGAGGATGGCCTGTTCCAGGCCGGCCGCGGCCACCAGGGTGTCGCGCAGCATTTCCGTCCACCCGGCGATCGCCTCGATGCGTTCGAGGTGGCGCTTGTGGTCGACGTTCGAGCCGAGGATCCGCGGCAGGCCGACGAGCGCGAGCGCGGTCAGGATGGCGGCGACCACCCAGCCGGTGACCGCGCCGACGGCCAGGCCGGCGAGCACGGCCACGGCGAGCCAGCCGACCCGCTTGCGGTCGTGCCGGGCGGCCAGCCAGGCGCTCAGCCGCGACGGCGTCGCCGCGCGGGCGGGTCGACCGCGCAGCCCGGCAACGACGAGCAGGACACCGACCGCCGCACCGGCACCGAGCAGGCCGAACAGGGCGGCGGTCGTGGTCATGGCGTCCACCACCCTTCGCGCCGCTCAAACAGGTCGGGGTCGTAGCCCGCCTCCACGAGCAGGTCGACGGTGTCGGTGCGCAACGGCGCACCCGGTACCGCGCGCAGGTCCGGGCCAGGTCGCCAGACCTCGTTGCTGATGATCTGGGCGCCGTCGGCGCCGACGACTTCCCGGATCGAGGACACCACGCGCTTGCTCGGGTCGTCGCGGGGCTTTTCCAGGTGCACCACGAAGTGCAGCGCCGCCGCGACCAAGAGGTTGGTCGCTTCCATCGGCAACCGCTCGGGGCCCTGCACGGCGTAGGCAGCGAGCTTAGTGAACGCGCCCTGACTGGAGCTGCTGTGCAGGGTGCCCATGCTGCCGTCGTTGCCCATAGACATCGCGTTGCACATCGGGATGACCTCCGGGCCGCGGACCTCGCCCACGATCACCCTGTCCGGGCTCTGGCGCAGGGACTGCCACACCAGGTCCGACAGCGTGACCGCCCCGACCCCTTCGAGGTTGGGTTCACGGGCCTGCATCGCCACCACATCCGGGTGCGCCTCGGCGTCCTCGCCGAGGCCGAGCTCGAACACGTCCTCGATCGTCAGCAACCGCTCCCACGACGGGATGGCCGAGGCCAGGCCGCGCAGCAGCGTGGTCTTGCCGATCGCCGTGCCGCCGGTGACCAGCACGTTGCGCCGGGCGCGCACCATCGCGGCGAGGAAAGACTCCAGCGCGTGGTCGATGGTGCCGTTCTCGCGCAGCTCCGCCAGAGTGACTTTGGTGAACCGGTGGCGCCGAATCGACACCGACGGCCGCATGGTGACGGCCATGACCGCCGAGACACGCTCGCCGCCTGGCAACTGAAAGTTGACGATCGGGCTGCCGCGGTCGAAGCGGCGCTCCTCCACCCCGGACCGAGTGGCCAGGTCGCGGATGAGCTCGATCAGCTCGGTGTCCGAGCCCACCACCGGTGGCAACCGGCGTCGGCGGCCGTCTGCGTAGCGCACGAAGACGCGGTCATAGCCGTTGATGTTGATGTTCTCGATCTCGGTGTCGGCCAGCAGCGGCTCCAAACCGGCCATACCGAAGACCTCGTCGAGCACGGCGGCGATCACCCGTTGCTCAACGTCCGGCCGTACCAGATCCTGGGCCTGGCGCATCTCTATCTGGGCATGTGCCTCGGCCGCGTCTTGCAAGATCGCCTCGGCCATCTGGCGGCGCGCAACGGTGCCCATCGGGGCACGGCCAGCGCTCTCGTCGTCCCTGATGCGCTGGCTGAGCTGGGTGGACAGCTGCTCGCGCAGGTAGGTCCGCAACCGCTCCACGGCAGCGGCTTCTCCGGAAGGTCGGTTCGGGAGCTCCGCAGGGCCGGGCAGGTTTGACGGAACCGCATCCGGGCCTGCTCCGTTGGACGTGGTTGTCACGCGGCTGTCGCCGAGTCCGGGCCGGGTCATGACGTCGCTCCATTGCGGGTCTGCGGCCCGAGCGGTTGCAGGGCCGCGCCCGAGACCGGCTCACCCGGAACGGCCACCTGCAGGTGCGGTGCACGACTGCCGTTGCTCGTGGCCGGCGAGTGCCCGTGTGCGTAGATGTTGAGCGCGATCTTGGCGGCTGCGCGACCGAGTGCGGACTTGTCGAGCCCACGTCGACCGGTGCCCTGGCCGCACAGCATGGCGGCGCCTTTGTCGTCCCCCGGCACGCGACCCATCACCGGGATGCGCAGCGCCTGGGACACCTCCGCGGTCGGGTAGCCGTCGCCGACCAGAACGAAGCATGGGCGGCGCGACCACTGCTGGGCGGCCTGCAGCTTGAGGGCAACGTGTGCGAGCTCGTCATCGTGCGGGCGGGCAACTAGCAGCATTGCGTCCGCGCTGCGGATGATCGGGAACGCGGGTGAGTCGGGATCGACCCGGCCGCAGTCGGCGATGACCGTGGTCTCCGGCTGGTCGGCGGCCCGCCGCAGTGGCGAGGACGGCCCCGAGGCCAGCACCGCCAGGGCGGCGCGAGCTTGTTCGGCGCCGACCGGGCCGAGCACCACCCGCAGGCCACCGGGGAGAAGCTGGGTGTGCTGGGCGAGCAGATTCGGGTCGGCGCCGCCGCGGCCTCGTGCCGCCGCGGCCAAGCTGACCAGGCCCGGTGTGTCGGGCAGCCGGAAGCGGGCCATCAGGTCACCGCCGGCAGGGTCGACTTCGACCACGATCGGGTTCTCCTGGCCCGGCCAGCGGGCGCCGAGCGCGGTCGCCAGGGTGGTCACGCCCGGCGATCCTTTCAGCGAGCAGACGGCGATGAGCATCAGCGGCCTCCTCCCGCGATCGCGACCAGACTGAGTTGTCCCGCCGGGGCCGATGCCAATGCGCGAGCGTCCGATTCGGACAGTTGCAGCGACACGACCGTGGTCTGCTCGGTCTCGCGCGTGGCAATGCCTGTCACCACCGCGGTCCACGACGACGTCTGCCCGGAACCGGTCGACGTTCCGGTCGTTGTGCCCTGCCCTGGAGTCGTGAGGACCGCGACGGTGGTACCGGGCGACAGGTCGGGCGGGAACTGTCCCGGCTTCAGCCCCACGGCGGCGATTGCCTTGCCCTGCGCCGGAATCTGCGGTGCGCCGAGCACCGAACGGGTCACCAGCGAGCCGGCGGGCAGGCTGAACGCAACCGGCTGACCCACCACTGTGGACGCAGCCGATGCGGGCATCACGTCCATGCCGGAGTCCGCGGCCATGCTGACCTGCTTGAGATCCTGCGCCGTCAGAACTTGGCCTACGGCAACAGGACGGGCCAGGGCGAGCACGCTTTCCCGGTCGCCCAGCTGCATTCCGGCGAACACACCTCCGGCCGCGCACACCAGAACCAGCAGGACACCAAGCAACAGGTAGGGCACGCGGCGGCGCCGACCGCTGCCGCTCAAGCGCGAAGGAGTCTTGCCGTCGCGGCCAGCCCACGCGTTCGGCGACGCTGGTTTCTGCGTCGTCGTGTCCGTGCTGGTCGAACCTGCGGTAGTGGTCACCACCGACCTCCTTCAGGCATGACGCCATCGCGACGCGTCGACTCGGGTGTTCGACGTGCCTTGCTCTCAACAGGGTGTTTCGTTGTGCACGCCCGCCCTCATGAGGCGGGAGGCTTCGGTTCAGCCGGTCGCGATTCCCTGGCTCTCAGCCACGCGGAACGCCACCGACGCCGAGGTCGTCATGTTCGGGAATGTGCCGCCTTGGCCAGCGCCGGACCACGTCACGGTCCAGTTCACGGTGGCGGTCACTGGGAACGCGTCGGCGCGCTGCCCGGCCGAGGACGTCCTGTAGGTGTAGCCGCAGTCCGGTGAGGCGCTCTTCGGATCACCACCGGCGGGGAACGGTGAGCCAGGGCCGGTGCAGGTCACCGAGCCGCCGTCACCCATCGACCAGGTCACCGAGGTCGGCCTCGCGACCGCGGTCACCGACACCCCCGGCACCGAGGCGGTGGCCGAAACGTCGCCCCAGCTGCTGCGGTCCAGCCACAACCAGGTCGGCAGGCTGACCAGCTGATCACCAGCCGGATTCGCCTTGATCTTCGGAGTGGGCAGCCGCAGCTGGTTCCGCGCCTGGGCCGCGAGCTCGGCAGGCGACGGCAGTGGCACCGGGCCGGGCTGACCGTCCGCGATCCACACCGGCGGCCGGTACAGCGCATCCGCGAAGCCGGGCCCAGTGCACTTGTAGACGTACCAGGCACCCGACGGCGGCTGGGCCTGCGCGAACCGCGGCTGCGCGACCGCGAACTGCGCGCTGGCCGGCTCGCGCTGCGGCCGGTACACCGCAGGCACCGCAGTGACCGCACCGGTCTTGGGCGGGACCTGGAAGGCCGCCGGCTGCGCGCCTCCCGGTGGCGGGCCCTGGTAGTCGCTGCGTTCGTATCCGCACTGGGCGAGGTTGGGGTTACCGCCGACGATCGTGTCGCCATTGGCGTTGGCCTGACCCGAGCCGGGATTGCTCTGTCCAGGGTTGCCAGGCTTGCTGTTCCCGTTGCCCTGGTTACCGTTTCCAGGGCGAGGATTCTTGCCTGCACCGAGTTCGCAACCAGGGTTGGGGTACTGGCTGCAGTCGGTGAATCCCCACCCGCCGTCCGCGAAGGCGGGGACCGCGGTCGCCACGATCACGGCCGCGGACAGACCGACTACGACTCCCAATCGCTTTAACACGTGCCCACCGCCTCTACTGCGAAGCGGGTGACCCTCCACGTGCCGTCCTGCTGTTTCTTGACTTCCGCGGTGATCGAGCGTCGCCCGCCCGGTGTGTCGTTGAGCAGCTGACCGTTCTTGTACTTCAGCCAGCCGCTGTCGTCTCCGCAGTCCGAGATCATGACCGTGGTCGGATTGTCCGGCGGATCCACCTTGGACACCTGGGGGTTCGTCTTTGGCTCGCCCTTCGTCACGACACCGTTGAGATGGTCCGTGTACAGGCTGCGGTTGATCACGCCGAGCGCATCGCCGGTTGCGTACTTCGCAAGCTCAGGTGACTGCCAGTCGGCGGTCTCACCGGCCTTGGCCATCTGCCGCCACATGCCCGTGTAGGCAGCCGTCGCCTGCTGACGCGCGGTGTCCGCGGAAGAAGCCGACGACGGCGGAGCGCTGGTCGTTGATTGCGGCGTTGCCGCCCCAGTTGTGCCCCCAGGCGTCGAAGACGAGTTCGAACTACAGGCCGCCAACGTCAGCGCCGTGAGTCCAACAACCGCCAGTCCCACCCAGCGCCGGCCGTTGCGGCCGTGTACGTTGCCCCCGACCACGTGCACCCCCTCGGATCTGCGAAATTCCTTTCGATCTAGTGTGGTACTCCTCACGTCTACCTGGCGCCCCCTAGGAGACCGCAATGTCCCTATGAAGGGACACAGGTGTCGGAACAGTGAAAACAGGTCAAAGTTCACCCAAATGGGCTAATGACAGCGTGTCCAAATCGCGGTGCGTAGTAGCGTCGGCCACCCAGATGGTCGTCGCGATCCGACTACAGGGGGTACATGATGCGTGACTTGATTACTCTCGTGAACCGGCCCGGACTGGCGCCCTGTGGATGATGAGCGCGGCGAGCATCGCAGGTTGGGGACTCGTCGGGCTGCTCATTGGGAGTGGCCTACGGATGTTCGTCGAGCGGGTCGTCACGCTTCCGACGGTGACGGAGCGTGTCGCTCCACCCGCCGTCCTGGAAGTGGTTACCGCTCTCCTGTTCGCCGCGCTGGCCTGGCGGACCGGCGCCAAGCCCGAGCTCTTCGCCTACTCCTGGTTCGCGGCAATCAGCGCGCCCCTAGCCGCTGTCGACTGGCGCACCCGCCGACTCCCCACCAGGCTGATCTGGCCTAGCGGCATCGTCCTGTTCGCACTCTTCGGCATGGCCGCCGCAGTCAACCGCGACGCGTACCCGGTCATCCGTTCCTTCGCTGGCATGGTCGTGCTGCTCGCGTTCTACGGCGCGATCTACTTCCTTCGGCCAGGCGAACTGGGCGGCGGGGACCTTCGACTTGGCGGTCTTCTGGGCCTTGTCCTCGGTTGGATCGGCTGGATCGCTGTGCTGACAGGAACGCTGCTCGGTTGGCTCGCAGCGGCCATCGCAGTGATCGCGCTCCGGGCTGTTCGGCACACCGAGGACGGTCGCGATGTACCGCTCGGCCCGTTCCTCATGATCGGGACCTTCGTGACGGTTCTCGCCACCCCACCGGTGTGAAGGCCGCCGACCGGTCTACGGCTGGGGGAACCACACCGGCCGGCGGCCGACCCCGCGATGCCGAGAGGGGGAGGTTCGACCATCGCGGGAGCGTCAAGGCTACGTCTGCGCGGTCGCACCTCGGTGGCGCCGGATTGCCAACCAACTCGAACGGGTGAGTCAGGGTCTGCGAACGAAAGCAGCGAGATCACTGACAATACGCAGGCCAAGCAGCTGACCGGCCGTGCGTTTGAGCCAGCCTGTCTGGCGGAGCCCATGCTGGCCTATCGCGTGCCTTGCTCGTGATTACTCGATTAGTTCGACCACGGCCTGTGCGCGGTACGCGTCTTCGATGACGTACAGCCCGGCCAATCCTTCGTAGCCGGGGAACAGCCGGGTCATCTCGGCCATGACCACGTCCGCCTCGGCGTCGTCCACGCCCAGGAAGCGCTTGGCGAGCAGTTTGCGGTTCCACACGTCCAGGCCCAGCGCGGACGGATCGCGGACCGCGTGGCTGGCGATGATCGCCGCCGTATACGGCCCGACGCCCTTGATCGTCTGGAACTCGCGCATCAGCTCAGCCTTGTCGGCGTGGTCGGCCACGTCGGGATCGTGGGTGGCGAAGAACTCCGCGAACCGGCCGATGTACTTCGCCCGGTAGCCGAGGCGGTCACGTTCGCGGAAGGTGGCCTCGTCCACGCCCACGATCTCCTCCGGTGTGAAGAACGCCTTGAGCGTCACGCCGTCGAACTCGACCACCCGGCCGTAGTGGTCGAGCAGGTTGGTCATCATCTGCGTGGTGCGGGCGACCGTGGCGTTCTGGAGCAACAGGGAGATGATCGCGATCTCGAACAGGTTCTCCGGGCAGCTCTGCCGCATCCCGGCCAGCGCCGCCAGCGGTTCTCGCATGGGCGGTACCTGCTCGGCTTGGGCGACGAAGGCCGAGATGTCTTCGTCCAGACCGTAGGAGTGGGTCAGGCGTGCCGTCAGCCGGTCGCGGTCAGCCTCCTGCCAGGCCCCATCGGCGTAGACCTCGGCGCGCAGGGTGTCGGCATCCTCCATCGCCATCACCACGCCGGTCAGCAACTCGCCCACGCGGAAGGTCCGCCAGCTCGTGTCCGCGCTGTGCTGTTCGAGGCCGGTAGCGAAGTGGGACGGCTTCCACAGCGTGTAGCGGAAGTTGAAGGGTTGCTTCACGGCCAGGCGCAGCGTGTCGACGTGAGCCAAGATGCGGGGGTCGGGCATGAACTACTCCGTCAGGGTGCGCCCGCGCGTAGAACGCAGCCGCGAGTCGTCGTTGCGGAAGCCAGGGACGGCCGTGTCGAAGTCGAGCTTGGCAGCGTTCTCGTAGGCGTCAAGCGCACGGCGCAGGTGTCCCACGATCGCGTCGCGCAGCTCGGCCGGCTCCTCGACCAGCACGTCACCGCCGTAGCTGGTGACCAGCGGGACCAGCCACTGCCAGCGGTCGACGTACAGCCGGATCACCAGGCCGCCGTCGTCGGTGTGCTCGACCTCGGAGGTGGACTTCAGCGTCAGCCGCAGCAGTTCGTCCCGTGCGGCGGGTTCGACTCGCAGCACGACGCGGGTGTCGCCTTGGCCGTATGCCTCCATTTCGGCCGTCCACCAGGCTTGCAGGTGGAACTCCTCACCCTCGGGGTAGGAGAAGCGCAGGTCGGTCAGCGTCAGGTGGTCAACGAGGTTGAGCCGGTATCGGGTGGGCGGCTCGTCGATGGGCGCGGCCACCAGGTGCCATTCGCCCGCCTTCCACACCACGCCGTAGGGCTTGACGATGGTGGCGGTCGGCTCGGTCCGCCCCTTGACGCGCATCGTGATTTTGAGCGCCGTGCCGGTCAGCAGGGCATAGCGCACCGCGGGCAGATGCCCGGAACCTTCGTCCTTCCAGTACCAGTCGGCTGTGTCGAAGTAGATGCGCTGGCTAAGCCGCTTGAGCGCCTCGCGCGAGTAGGCGTTGCCGATCTCCGGCACGTTCGTGTCCGGCTCGTCGGCCTTCGGCCGATCGAGCAGGCTGACGACGTACAGCTTGAGCGCTTCGTCGGAGTCCAGGGTCAGCGGCGCCAGGGGTTGGTCGGAGGCCAGGCGGTAGCCGCCCTCCGGGCCGGAGACGGACTCGATCGGCACGCCAGCGGCACACAGCTCCTCGATGTCGCGGTAGATGGTGCGCACCGCGACCTGGAACCGCTGAGCCAGGGAGGTTGCCGATACCCATTCACGGGAGCGCAGGACGTGGACGATGCCGACCTGACGGGCGTGACGCTTAGTCGTCATCGTCAGCCGTGAACCGCGAGCCGCACCACCTGACCACTGGCATAGCGCCAGTGTGGCGCGCTGGCGATCTCCACGGCAACGGCGGCCACTTCGGCTACAGACAGTGGGCGGCCCCAGGGCAGCGTCCGGTAGTACTCCTCGATGTTGGTCACGCCCTTGAGCGCCAACACGCTCTCCGCCAGTGGCGACGCCGTCAGGGAGGGGGCGACGAGGTTCACCCGGACGCCGTGTTCGGCCTCCTCGGCCGCCAGGGTCACGGCCAACGCTTCCAGTCCGGCCTTGGCCGCGCTGTAGGCCCCGTTGCCAGGCCGGAGCGTGGCGGTGGTGTCCGAGCTCAGCAGCACCACCCCGGCCGCGCCGAGCCTGGCGCGTTTGCACACGGCCTGCCACAGCCGCACCACGGCCGTCACGTTGATCATGAAGACGGCGTCGAACTCGTCCGCGTCGGTGTCGGCGATCCGGCGCTTGCTCGACGGTGCGCCGATACAGCTGATCACGGCTTGCACCGGACGCGCGTCGCTGTCCAGTGTCGCGTGCAGCTCGTTCAGGCTGTCCTCGTCGGCGCCGTCGAACGGCACCCACCGGATCCCCGGATGCGGTGCAGGCTTGCGCAGGTGGAAGGTGCCGATGACATCCCATTCGCCGGCGGCGAGCTGGTGCGCCACGGCCGTGCCGATGGCTCCGCTCGCGCCCGCCACCACGGCGAGCGGTTTCTCCTGCGTGGTCGAGCTCGTCATTCGCTGCCCTGAGCTGGCGCGTCCGGGTGGTCCACCTCGAACATCTCCAGGAAGCGCATCTGCGACAGCGGGATGTCGAACGTCTGGCCGATGACCTGGGCCTGGTGTTCGCCTTCGTCGTCGCCCCGTTCCAGGTGCACCAGGCAGTTCGGAAAGGCGATGTACATCGACTGGTCGTTGATGAGGTGCGCGTAGTACCGGCGGGGCAGCAGCTTGCGCGCCAGGGCCATGCCCGCGTCGAGGGCGTGCCGCTCGGCCACTGCCAGCTCGACAATCGTGACCATCGTGTCCTCATCGAGCGGGTGCTTGTATTCCTTGACTCGCGTGCCGTAGAAGTTCGGTGGCAGGGTGCCACCTTTCAGGCTTTCCTCAATAATGATTGCACGCATCACGGCCGGTCGTTCTCCTTTTGGGATTGTCGGCTTAACTCGGAAACTCGAAGCGCAACACGCCGCTCGACGACGAAGCTTGCAACGTCGCACCGATCGGCAGCGTCAGCTTTTCGGGGGTGTGGCCGAATGGCACTTCGGTCAGGATCGGGAACTCGTCATGCTTGAGCAGGTCAAGCAACATGGCGTCGTAGGTGACGCCATTACTCGGCTCGCAGGAGACGAGTTTGCCGACGACCATGCCGTTAATGCGGTCGAACACGCCCGCATCGCGGAAATGGGTCAGCATCATGTCCAGGCGGTTAACCGGCTTGGCCACGTCCTCCCACATCAGCACGGCGTTGTCCCAGTCCGGCTCGTACGGCGTGCCGATCAGCCCTTGCAGCGAGGCCAGGTTGCCCGCGATGACCCGGCCGTGCAATTCGCCTTCGCGGAGCCAGCGCCAGTCTGGCTTCACGGGGACCTCGTAGGCCGGCTCGGTGGATTCGAGCAGGCCGAAGAAGTGGTTGGTAGTCAGGTCGGGCATGTCGCCCTCGGCGCCGAAGTCCCACACCACGCTCGGCCCGTGATAGGTGATGACCCCGGTCTGGGCGGTGACGGCGTTGAGCAGCACGGTCGGGTTGCTCACGCCGACGAGGCTCTTGGGGTGCGCGCTGATCGTGTCCCAGCTCAGGTGGTGCAGCAGGCGGTTGGCGTTGACCCCGCCGCCTGCGCAGATGACGGCTGCCACCCGGTCGTCCTCGAACAACCCGTGCAGGTCGGCCGCCAGCGCCGCGGCCCCAGCCGTGACGTAGCCGTGCTGCTCGGTGGTGTGCGGGGCCAGCACGACGTCGTAGCCGCGTGCCTTCAGCGCCGCGATGCCGCGCTCGAAGAAGGCCGGGTCGGCGGCTGGCTCGGGGGCGGATACCGACAGCACGCCGACGGCGGCGCCAGGGGCAATGGGTTTTGGGCGGACGAACTGCATTGCTCGTTTCTCCATGGATTGAATTTTACCGAAGCGTGCGAATATCAGGCAGGTTGAGGGTGGCTTGCAACATGCGCTCAACACCAATGCCGATTACCGCAGACCGCGGCAAACTGCCGTCTAATTCCTGCAATAGTTCGTCGTCAAGACAGTTGGCCGTGATTCCGAGGTCGTTCTTGATGCGGACGCCGTGTTCGTGCCACCGTCGGAGCGCATGTCCATCGGTCAGGTTGCTGGACATGTTGGCCACTTCCAGCCCGTTAATGAATAGCTCGGCGCGCTGCTTGAAGCCATAGTGTCGTTCGTGTGGCGCGGCAGGTCCGCCCAATTGTTCTGGGAAGCCGGAAATCAGGACGACGCCGCTATGCCGTTGCGCGATAGCGGTGACGAGCTGATCCAGCAGCCGGGGCAGCATGGTTTCGGGGTCGACGGGCTCGCCGAGATCACCGAGCAGACGCGCGACCATCGCCCGTTGCTCCAGCCAGGTGGGCTGCACGCCGTAGTGTTCAAATAGTTCGTCCGCCAGCTCGATGCGCACCACTTCACGTTCGCCCCACTGCTGCACCCACAGCGGCAGCCCCGTAGCGACCTCGGCCCTCCGCACAACGTCCACGGCCAAGGCGCAGAGATCAATCGCCACCTGTTCCATGTCGGCGCAGCTTGTGTCCCGCGCCATGACTTCCAGCGAGGTGAACTCCGGCAGGTGCGTCTCGTCCGGTAGATCATCGCGGAAGTTGGTCGAGAACTCGAACACGCGCTCCTCGCCGGCCGCCAGCAGCCGCTTGAGGTGCTCGGTGGGAGCGATGCGCAGGTATCGAAGCTCCTCCGTCGTCGGGTGCACCGTGGTGAACTGGTGGACCGGCGCGATGTCCGGGCGGGTATGCAGGATGGGCGTCGCGACCTCCACCGCGTAGCTATCGAGCAGGTATTCCCTCCACTTCTGGCAGAGGTTGTTACGCACGCGCGTCAGGGGCATCGGTGCAGTTCTGGTCATGTACCAACCTCTTGGGGTCGTAGTCGCATCTGCGTGGCCGCACGGGCCCGACGTACCGTCTCGTCCGACGTCCACGGAGTCTGCGAGTCGTAGTAGTCGAAGTGCGACCAACAATCCAATGTGGACGGTGGCTCGAAGCCGGCGCGCACCGCGTCGTCATATAGCGGCGTGCCTGGGTACGGGGCGAACAGGTGCACGCGAGTCTCCGGTGTCGGATCGAAGGCTCGCAGCTCCTCGATCAGGCCGTAGGTGTCGTCCACTTCGGCGTCACTTTCACCGGGGAAGCCGACGATGAAGGTGTATGAACCGAGCACGCCGTGTTCCGCGATGTCCCTTGCCACATCGAGGATCTGCGCGCGGGTGACTTCCTTCTTCACCACGTCGCGCAGCACCCGGTCGTTGCCGGACTCGACGCCCATCAACAGCCGGGAACCGCCGCTAGCCGCCACGAGCTTGAGCAGCGGGATGCCGGCCCGACGCGCCTTGAGGATGTCGTTCGGGTTGATGCTGGCCGCCCACCTGATGTCCAGTCCACCCTCGATGACGCCTTCGCAGAAAGCCGCCGCACGCTTGAGGTTCACGAACCAGTCGGCGTCGTAGAACTTGATGCCGTTGAGCCCGAAACGCCGTGCCAGGTCATCAATATCGGCCACCAGGCCGTCAGCCGCCATCGCGCTGTACTTGCGCTGGTAGGTCAGCTCGTAGCAGAACTGGCACTTGTAGACGCAGCCTTGGGAGCTGATGTAGTTCAGCGTCCGCGGTGCCACTGTCGGGTCGTCGCGCACGTAGCGCTCGATGTCGAGCAGGTGCCAGGGGTACTGGCCCATGATCCCGGTACGCGGTGGGTTGACCGGTCCGCGCACCAGCTCGCCCCGGCGCTTCGAGATCAGGCCCGGTACGTCCTCCCAGGCTGTGTTGTTCGTCAGCGCTGTGACGAACGCGGGCATGGAGTTCTGCCCTGGCCCGACGAGCACGGCGTCCACCAGCTCGTGGGCGGCTGTCTGCTCTCCGAGGACGTTGACGTGCGGGCCGCCGAACACGACAGGTGGGCATCCCGGCCGCTCCTTGGCCATCCTCACCAGGTCGAGCGCGTGCCCGATCTGGCCGCCGCCGGTCATGATGCTGACGCCGATGCACACCGCGCGGTCCAGGTGTTCGTCGAGGAAGTCGGACCACGCCGCGTCGTTGGCCTGGTTGCCGTCGAACAGCACCACGTCCGCCAGACCCTCGTCGAGCAACGGCTTCGCCAAGGTCAGCAGTGAGAAGGGCATCCAGAAGTACACGTAGTCCTTCTCGTGGTCCACCTTCGGGTACAACAGGATCACCAGCGGCCGGTGGCTCGGCATGCCGAGGAAGGCGCTCATGCCTGCACCGCCTCGCTCAGCGGCAGGTCGGTCGTGGTCGAGTCACGGAAATGCGCGCTGGCATAGGGTTCCAATGCGTCGCGGATGACGATGCCGAGCTGGTCGTCGTCGTGAACCAGATGTGCAAGCTCGATCGTGTTGTCCTGGCGCAGCAAGCAGAACTGCAGGCGCAGATCGGCCGTCAGCCTGAGCGCCATGAGCGCGTCGTGGCACGGGAAGAACGGGCAGCCGTCACAGACCGAGCCGTACCACGCGCCCGCGTTGCTGTCCTTGAGCATGATTTCCAGGCCCGAGGGCAGCGTCACCACGGTCATCGGGTGACCGAGGCCGCCTTGGCTGCGCACTTCCGTCTTGACTGCCACCGCGCCGAACTTCGCGGCGAAGGTCTCCAGCGGCACGTACAACTCGGGCAGCTTCCTACCACGCTTGATCGCCAGCCGCCGCGCGAAGCTCTCCGCGCCGCCGTCCAGGTCCTTGATGACATCGAGCAGCTTGAGCGTCCGCACCCCGTTCATGGCGCAGAAGCCCGCCAGGCCGGGCACTTCCTCGTCGTTGATGTCGCCCATCACGACCATGTTGACCTTGACCGGCACGCCGGTCTTGACGCAACTCTGAAGCGCACCAACGACTTCCGGCAGATCATCCACACCGCACAGCTCGTGGTGCAGCCGCTTGTCGAGCGTGTCGAGGCTCATGTTGAACTGCGTAACCCCCAGCGCCGCAAGGCGTTCGGCGCGCTCCCCGATGCGGGGGTGGCGGGAGATGACCTCGATCTCCTCGAAACCTGCCTCGCGCCGCAGCCGCGATACCGCGTCTTCCAAGGGGTCGTACAACGCCGGGTCGCCACCCGTGAGCTTGATGCTCGTGATGCCCGCCGCGCGCACCACCTTCGCGACCGCGATCAGATCGTCCACCTTCAGTTCGCTTCCGGCCTCCGTGGCGACCGCCTCACCGGAAGGGCGGCAGAAGAAGCAGGCCCGGCCGCAGCGGGCGTTCACGGTCACGCGGAACTGCGGCAAGCGAGGCGCGGAGTGGTTGCCATTCCTGACAGGCATGGTTGGCAGCGTGGTGTTCATGACTCTCCTCGGTCAATGACGGGAACCCAATTGGTCTGTCAGGGTTGGAGCGCGGTCAACCATCGATCCCTGACATTTCTGACAAGTGAAAACGTCATGGTTCATTGATCTTGGGCAGTTCCTCGGTTTCGGCCTCGGGCAGATCAGAGGGCTGCCGGGAGAACTGCACGGTCGGCGTTGCGCGGCTGACATAGGGACGGACGTGCCGGGTCAATTCGGCGGCGGTGGTCGCATGCAGACCCGCCAACAGGTCGTCGCTCAGGACGTGGCGGCCTTCGCGGACGGTGTGCTGCGGTTCGGTATCGGGCTGGCCCTCGGCGCTCAGCCAGTCCCGCACCGCGTCAAGGCTGATCTTCTCGCCGGTCAGGTTGAACACCTGCCACCACACGACGGCAAGCTCCGACGTGGCGTACGACCACGCGGCCGACACCACCTGGCAGGCCGTCCGATTGGTCCAGCGCGGCACCAGCTGGCGCCAGCCGTGTCGGCGCTGTTGGCACCACCTGCAGCGCCCCCGGCTGTCTACCCGGTGGCGAGCCAGCAGCGACGCCACCACGCCCGTCAGGCGCAACAGCCACTCGTACTCGTCGGTCGAGCCGAACACCTCCGGCCGCTCCTCGCCGGTCTCCAGCCACGTGACCAGCTCGGCAAGCTGCTTGCGCAACCGCCGGCGCGTCACCTCCGGCGCGTCGGCGTTCATGACCTCGGGCTGGTCTGGGGGCGCGTACGCCCCTGTTCATCCGACGCGCGGCGGGCGTCACGGAGCTGACGCCGGGTGAGCCCCACCCCTTCACGCCGACTGGTCACGATGAGCAGCAGGGCCCACAGACCCAGGCCGCCACCACCGACGCCGAGCACGCCCCAGATGACCGGCGCCATCAGGAAGCCACCTCAGCCTCGTCCGGCTGCTCGGCGTGGAGCACGAGCAGCTTGGCTCCGGTGCGCCGTACGAGGCGCACAAGCCCGTCCCGGACGACGTCATCGGTGGACAGATGGGCCAGCGCAGGCACCAGCAGGGCGTAACTCGACGGGAGGGTTAGGGCGTCGAGCGCGGCCGTGAAGCCCACTCGATCCGACTCGGTTCCGTTACTGCCTCGGTCGCAGCACACGTTCGTCAGCCGGTAGCCGTGCGCCTCGCAGTAGGCGGCCATCTCCTTACGCAGCATCGCAATCTCGATCTCGTCCGGCTCTTCGGCACGGATGTAGCCATAGACGAGCCGCGTCATCGCTTCGGCGGGCATGGCTCACAGCCCGTCAAGGAGTCGGCAGGCGAGACGCACCTGCGGGCACGGCCATGCCTGGGCGCACGCGCTGCATGGCGCGCCTGTCTGCTCCATTGCGGGGACATGGAGCAGCAGGGCGATGACGATCAGGCCGTAGAGCTGCACCGGCTCGGGCGAAACCGCGGCGCGATCGATCGGCTTGGATTCCTTGTGCGGCAACGGGATCACCGTTGCGAGTGCTGTCATCTGGTGCCACCCACCTTGCACGTCGGTCGTGGATGGCACCCGGCGCCGGGGCCCTCGGCCGACACGAGCAGCCGGGGAATGATCGTCGGGGGTCGCTGCTCGGACGGACCTCGGGTGAAATGTCATCCCGACGCCAGGTGCCTTGACCCCGACTTAAGGGCGTGCGGGGTAGGTGGGCCAGGGCTGTCCACCTCTGTGAGCATCCGTGAGCACTCGGCTACCCTAGATTGCAAAGCAGCAGGTCAAGCCGCTTGATCAGGAGGACAGCGCCGTGGCCGACGAGCCAGAACACCTGGACAGGCTGCGTCAGGCCCTTGGCGCCGAGCTTGCCTCGCTGCGGAAGGCTGCGCGCGTGACCCAGCAGCACCTCGCCCACCAGTCCGGGTACAGCCGCTCGTCGGTGACGCACGCCGAGGCCGGTCGACAACTGCTTGATCAGGACTTCTGGCAGACCGCCGACCGTTTGGTCAGCGCCAACGGCCGCCTGCTCGATCGCTACCGCGAAGTCGTAGCCGCCATCCGCGAACACGAGGACACGCAGATCACCGCGCTTCGCGAAGGCACCGCTCCGACGGCCGACGTAGCGACGAACGACGACGTGATCGTGAGCTGGGACGCGGCCGGGCTGACAAGCCTCGCCGCCGCGCTCGACACCGATGAACCAGCCTTTGCTGGTGTACTACGTGGCCCTCAGCTCACCACCTTGGCGCACGAGTGGTTGCTGGCGGAGCCGGTGGCCGTGAACCAGGCCGCGGAAGGCGGCGCGATCGGGGCGACGCTGCTCGACCGGCTTGACGCTCTCGTACAAGAGCTGCGCCTCGTTGACGACCACCTCGGCGGCGGGCAGGTGCTCGACCTGGTGGAGCCCGAAGTCCGGTTCGCCATCCGCCTGATGCGCCGAGGCAGCTTCACCCCGGACAGCCGCACCCGGCTGTACCGGATCATCGGGGAGTTGACGCAGCTCGCCGGCTGGGCGGCCTATGACGACGGCAAGCACGAGCTCGCCCAGCGCTACTACCAGACCGCGCTGTACGCGGCGCACGTCTCGGGTGACCGGCTGCTCGGGGTGTACGTGCTGTCGATGCTGGCCTTCCAGGCGTCGAATCTCGACCAGTACCGCGAATCGCTCCTGCTGCTCGACAGCGCCAGGCACGGCGGCAAGGGCGTAAACACCCCTGGCGTACTCTCCATGCTCGATGCCTGGGAGTCCCGCGCGCACTCGCTCGCGGGCAACCGTGAGAGCTTCCGCCGTGCCCTTGACCGCGCCAGCGAACGGTTCGGCCGCCGCCGGATCGAGGACGATCCCGACTGGCTGTACTGGTACCGCCAGCCTGAGCACCTCGCCGAGATGTGCCGAGGCTTCTCGCTGGTGGGCGACCACGAGCAAGGCATCGCCTACCTGAGCGACCAGGCCAACGTGGTTGACGCCGAACCGTCCGAGCGAGACCTGATCCTCTACCACGCCTACGCGGGCGAAGCCTTCCTCGGCCTGGGCGAGCTGGACACGGCCGCCGAACACGGCCACCGCGCGCTCAACCTGCTCGGGCAGGACATCGCCTCGGATCGGGCATTCGGGTACGTGAAGGACCTGGCGGACAAGTTGAAGGCATACCAGGAGAACCAAGAAGTGCGGTCATTGGTGGAGCGCCTCTCCACCGTCTCGGGCTCTTCAACGAATCGCTAATGCGGAATGAGTGCAGTAGCTCCCCAAGATGCAACTCCGGGGACGGGCAGTACTACGACCAGCAATCCGCAGGGCGACGGACCGACAGAAACGAACGCGGAGGCCCGCCATCTGGACTGGCCGGCCTGTTTGAATGCTCGCGATCTCGGCGGTCTGATCACCAAGGATGGAGGTCGGGTCTGCGACGGGGTCTTGGTTCGTTCCGACCGCCTGTCGCGTCTCACCCCGACTGGCGTCGACGCGGTTCGCCGGATCGCGCCCGGACGGATCATCGACCTACGCGCCGCTCGCCAGTGTGAACGCGAGCCGAACCCGTTCGCGGATACCCACCTCTACCGGAACGTCCCCTTATCGGATCCTGCCGACAGTCCGGATCGCCAGCCCTACCTGATCGATCGATATCGGTCCAAACTGGACCGTAACCTCCGCCGCTTTGCGGACGCGGTGGCGGCCGTGGCGGATGCGCCGCCCGGCGCCGTGGTGGTGCACTGCCAAGCCGGCAAGGATCGCACCGGGCTGGTGATCGCGCTGATCCTCAGCGCCATCGGCGTGCTCGACGAGATGATCGCCGCGGACTACGCCGTCAGTGCCATCCGGCTCGACGCGCACTACCGGGCCAAACGAGCCCGGATCGACGATCCCGAACTGCTGGAACTTGTTCACGAACTACACAGCGCCCGCCCGGACACCATGCTGGCGACCTTGGCGCACGTTCGAGCCCAGTACGGCGGCGCCGAGCAGTACCTGCACCACGGCGGTCTCACCAGTCGCCAGTTGCAGGCGCTGCGCACACGCCTCCTCGACGACAAACCTCACCGTTCGGCTTCGGAGCACGGTTGTGCTGACGACGGCCACACCAAACACGAGTTGCTGATGCAGCGAGGGCGCTTGCACGACGGCACGTTCACCGATCCGCCTCACAGTTCGTCGGCTGTCGTGAGGGGCCACTGCGGCTCGTCCCGCAGGCATTTCGAGATCAACTAACCATGACCTGCTGGTGCTGTCAGGAATGTCAGAGATAGGCCCCGAAGATGCATCCAACCCTGACGGTGCAAACAAGTCATTGCCGTTGACCGACGAGAGACATCAACACCACGCTGACACTCGCGCCTGTCAGCGATCCCCCAAAGACACTCCCTGGAGCTCGCACCATGATCTCTGCCCAGCGCCTGTCGGCGCTGAGTGGCGTCTTCCACCTCCGCGGTGGTCTGGCCGTCCACGCCTGCGGGCCCGAAATCGCCGGTCGGGGTGGTGTCCCGGCTGTGTCGCTACTCGCCGTTCGGTCCGAAGCGCAAGAGAGGGACGTCGTAGAGGTCGCGCTGGCGGACACGGTGCATCTGTGGGCTGGCGACTTCGATCACGAGCATTTCGGTGAGGAACTGGACGGTGGCGCCGAGCAGGTGGCTGGTGTGGCCGGTGGCGCTCTGTTCCTTGAGGCCGACCGCGACGTGAATGTGTGGAGCGACCTGGTCGTTGATCGGATCGTAGGCCAGGGTGCCGCCGCCGAAGGCTTCGACGTTGGTCAGGTGGACCTTGGTCCACACCGGTGCGTTGGGGTCATCGAGCTTGTCGCAGGTACCGACGATCTGGACCTCACTGAAGCCGGCGATGAAGCCGGGGATGTAGCCCTGGCGCACGCCGTGCTGCTGACAGAACTCGGTCAGGGCGGTGAAGAAGTCGTCGCCGTGGTCGAAGGCGACGGCAAAGCTGCGGCCGAGGGTCAGTTCGTGGCTACGCACGGGCGGCTCCCTGCAGGGTGGTGGCTGGGTGGCTAGAGCGCGGGTTTGTGGCGTTGTGGCCGGCGCCGGCTTGGGCGAACACGGCACGGATGTCGGCCAGGTCGCGTCCTGTGGCCAGGAGGTGGTGCAGCAGGATGCGGGCCTTGAGCGGATCGAGGAACCCGGCCGAGATCAAGCCTCGGCCCAGGAGGTCGGATTCGGAGCCGGGGAAGGCGTACGTGCGGGAAAGCACCGAGCCAGCTCCGGTACGGGAGGCCAGTACCACGGGCATCTGGGCGGCCAGCTTGGTGAGGGTGTCGACGACGCGATTGGGGACGTGTCCGACGCCGAAGCCGGCCACGATCAGCCCGTCCAGGCGATCGGCGGCGGCTTCCAGGAGGGTGCCGGAGTCGCCAAGCACCATCGTGATCAGGCCGACCTCGACCGGGCGGAGTTCGGCTGCTGTGGGGACGGTGGTGCGGCTGCTCGGGCGGTTGAGTACTCGGGGCTGTCCTTCCACGACGTAGCCGAGTGGTCCGCCGTTGGTGGAGACGAATGTGTATCCGCTGGTGGAGTGCGTTTTGCGTACGCGGGCCGCGGCGTGGATCTCGTCCGCGAACACCACCAGGGTGCC
Organism: Prauserella endophytica; assembly: GCF_005146945.1. Lineage (GTDB taxonomy): Bacteria > Actinomycetota > Actinomycetes > Mycobacteriales > Pseudonocardiaceae > Prauserella_A > Prauserella_A endophytica. The sequence goes on along the minus strand of NZ_SWMS01000027.1, from coordinate 12,899 downwards.
GAGGTCGCGGGCATCGGCGCTGGCGGCGGTCTGGACGGCGGCCAGCAGGTTGGCTGGTCCGTCGGCTCCGGCGAGGGTGGGGTTGCGCATGGCCCCCGTGACGACGATGGGCTCCGAGCGTGTGTGGGTGAGATCGAGCAGGTAGGCGGTCTCTTCGATGGTGTCGGTGCCCTGGGTGATCACCACCCCGTCCGCCCCCGCGGCGAGCTTCTGGTCGATCGCAATGGCCAGCGCGGCCAGGTCGTCGAAGGTCAACGATGCGCCGGGGACGCGGCGGAAGTCCTCCACGTCGACGGCGATGCCGGACTCGGCCAGCCCTGGCACGGCGGCAACCAGCTGGTCGGCGGACAGCGCGGGGACAACGCCGCCCGCGTCGCTGGTGGTCATGGCGATGGTGCCACCCAGACCGAAGACGACCACTCGGCGTGCCAGCGTGGTGGAGGGTTCGAGCACAGGTATCCCTTCCAGGGTTGGGTTTCGGGATGTCCTGGCAGCCTAGCGGCCTCCCTGATCAGCCAGTGCGAGGAAGCGGCAGGCTTGGTCGACGCCCTCGGTGGACAGCAAGCGGCTGCGAGGCTGGGCGATCCCTGCGCTCCCGTATTCGCCGAGTTCGTGACAGCGGCGGACGAGCCACGCCCAGTCGAGTTCGAGGTAGTTCGCCAACGCGTGCAGCCGTTCGCCCGGCGTGTTGGCAGCGGCGATGGAGTGGGAGCGTGCGTAGCCGGTCGCGTCGGCGAACTCCCGCAGCAACGGCGTGGTGTCGGTGACGTCGACCTGCCAGATGCCGTCGGCGCCGACCCAGTTCGCCACGATTGCGCGCCGATGGCCGTCGAAGACGAAGCCGGGGACCGCAGCGTATTCGGGTTCAGCACACACGTCGACGGTGATGCCGAACGATTCCATCAGTGCCACCGCGAGCAGCAGCAGGATCCGTTCGGGCCGGCTGGAGTCGGCCACTGCCGAGGCCGGTATGCAGAAGGCGCGGGTGGGGCCTGTGCCCGCCCCGGAGGCTGCACCGGCCGATTGGCGCAGGTAGTCGTACTTGTGCTCGAACAGCAGCCAGGTGCTGGCCTCCTCGCCGCGCTGCTCGCGGGTCCAGAACGCGGGCATGTCGGTGAGCGTGTCGGTGTGGCGCAGGATGTGGCTGGCGCAGAATTGGGAGCCCAGCCACATCCGCGAGACCGGGGCCAAGTCGGCAGCGATCTCACGGCCGGCGGCGGAGCGGGGCAACTGCTCGTAGGCGGCCAGTTGCCCCCGGCTGTCCGACAGGGTCGCGTCGTCGTCCAGCAGTGCTTCGTCCAGGTTGGCCACCGCCCACAGGATGCCGAGGGTGAGGTCGTCGAGCGCGTAGGCACGCGACATCAGCAGCCGTGCCCCCTCGGGTGCGCCAGCCAATCGTCGGCGCGCCTGCCGACTGTCCAGCCCGAACAGGCTGACACCATGCTCGTTCTCGGTGATGCCGATGACCAGCCCACGTCGGGGGCGCCGCAGGAACATGTCGTCAGCGAACCCCGTCGGGACAGCGGCCAGGATGCGGCCGTCATCGCTAGCCGGGTAGGCCCTGGCCGCGATCGAGGTTCCCGTGAAGAACCGGCCAGGCGGTGCCTGCACGGCGACCTCGGTGTCTGCTCTGCCGTCGGTATCCAGGGCGAGTGCGGGGACACCAGCCACCGTGGTGGGGACCGCCGATATCGACATTCCCGCCACGAGAGAGTGCGCTCGGGAGCGGCGACGTGCTTGCCGCGCGGCGTCGGCTTGCTCGCGCAGGGCCAGCAGCGTGCCGTCGTCACCCAGGGCGTGGTCGAGTGCGCGGACCAGGTCGATCGACGGCAAGCCCTTGCGGGGACTCTCGGCCCGCCGCACGTACTCGCGCGAGTAGCCGACCTTCACCGCCAGCTGGGCGTGACTGAGCTCAGCCGCTTTGCGGCGTCGTCGAATCCCCTCGGCAAGCTGCGCGGCTGCCGGCTCGACGTCCTCACCGAGGGTGGTCTCCTCGGCGTCGTCGTGGGTCATGGCGGGCTCCCAGCGCTGCGTGTGTCGAGAAGGGGCAACAGGGGTCCAACCACACCGTGTCGCAGAGTTGCCCCGTTCCGTGAGCATAGGTGGTCCTGCTCACATGGCAATTGGCTCCCCGATCATGCGCTCCACGAGCAGGAGGCTCTTGTGACGATCTCGCCCACCAGCCCGGCACCCGCTCAGGACAGGCCCACGGCGACCTCGCGGAAGCCGCTGCCGATACTGACCGAGCAGCAGCGGGCGGGCCTGCGGCCGGACCTGCTGGAGGTGATCGAAAACCGCAAGAGCGGACTGAGCCTCAACCACGTGATCGGGTGCCCGCTCGACTGCGGGTACTGCGTGCGGCACCTGTTCGACAACTTCGCCATGAAGGTGCCCCGCGCGCTAATGAGCGACGAGCAGGCCGTTGACCAACTGGTCGGGCACCCGTTCTTCCAGCCCCACGTCACCCCAATTCAGCTGCTCAACCGGGCCACCGACCCGATGCTGCCGGCCGTCAAGCCGCACACATTCGCGACGTTACGACTGCTCGACGCCCACAAGCTGACCAACCACGTGCTGGTCATCTCCCGCTGGCGAGTCACGCCGGAGGACTGCGCGGTGTTGAACTCGTTCCGGAACATCAAGCTCACGCTGCTGATCACGCACTCAGGGATCGAACACGAGCAGGTCGAGCCGGTGGACTCGACCATCGCCGCGACCTCGCTGCGCACGGCGTTCGAGCACGCCGAGCGCTACCGGACGATCCTGTACTGGCGGCCGATCGTGCCGGGCCTCAACGACAGCGACGAGCACCTGAGCCGAGCGCTCGACCTCAGCCAGTACGCGCACGCCACCGTGTTCACCGGCCTGTTCTACAAGGATCAGATCCGCGCCTACTACCGCGACCACGGCCTCCCCGAGCCATACCAGGACGGGGCACGTCGCAAGGTCTTCCCCGAGGCGCTGGAACAGCGCATCCTGGCCGCCGCGCAGTCCCGCCCGGCCGGTGGCTCACCGCTGTTCCGCAAGACCTCCTGTGCGGTCACCTACGCGCACGGCGTCGCCGACTACAACGGCCACTACGGCATCCGCGAACTATGCGACATCTGTCCAGCGGCTCAGGTGCAGCGCTGCGCGAAAGCATGGACTCCGCCGCAGACGCGGAAGGTTGCCGCAATGACCAAGGCGTTGGGCGGCAGGCTGATCACCATCAACGACCGTGCCGTGGTGGTTGACGGGCTGGACGAGCAGCGTCGGTACGTGATGCAGCACAGCCTGGGCTACCAGGTGCACGACGTGACCAAGCCGCACCACCCGCACCGCCACGGGCGAGCCGACCTCGGTTGGCCCGCGATGACGAAGGAGACGACGCCGTGACCGCTTCCCTCCCTGCGGCCCTGAACGGCCAGCAGCTTGCCGTGTCGACGTGGAGGGCAACGGCCAGCAGCCGCCCGAGATCATCGAGATCGCGGTGCTGCCAGTGGACGGCGAGGTGTCGGGTGAGCACCTGCGGTCGTGGCTGATCCGGCCTGAACGGCCGATCAACGCGATGGTGACCCGCAAGGTCCACGGCATCAGCAACGAGGACGTAGCCCACTGTCCACCATGGTCCGCGGTCGCGACCGAGGTCGAGCCGCTGCTGGCCGATCGCACATTGGTCGCGCACAACGCCTCGGTGGAGCTGAACGTCCTCACCGCCCACCTCCCGAACTGGAAACCACCGATGGTGCTCGACACCCTGCGTCTGGTCAAGCACGTCCTGCCCAACCTCGGCGGCGGCTACGGACTCGACAACGTGGTGCGCGTGGTCGAGTTGGACACCAGCGGCATCAACGAACAGCGCTACCACCGCGCCGGCTACGACACCTGGTGCGCCTGGAAGCTCCTGCTCATCTTGATCGAACTCGGCAAGCTCGACTGGGACAAGCTGATCAAGTTGGCCGCACTCCCAGGTTTCGTTCCACCCAGCGAACCCGAAGGAGGGTTGTGGTGATAGGTGAAGTCGAAAAGCCCGTGGTGATCGGAGTCCTTGGCACCCACTCCACCGGAAAGTCCACCTTCCTGGCCCGCCTCGCTCACGACCTGCGTCGCCGGCACATCCAGGTCGCAACCGTGGCTGATCTCGGCGAGCAGGCCCAACGCATCGGGTTGCCGATCCTGCACAACCACACCTGGGCCTCGACACTGTGGTTCGCCACGCGCGGGATCAGCTACGAACTGGAAGCGTGGCGTCACGGCGATGTCGTGCTCGTGGATCGGCCGGTGCCTGACGCCCTCGGGTACTACCGTGCCGCGCTGGAGTATCGCGGCGAGCAGCCCGAGCCCACGACCTTGGCCTACTTGGAATCCCTCGTCCGCGGTCACAGTGTCCACTACGACCTGTTGTTCTGCACCACTTTGGACACCTCAATTCCGTTGGGCGACAACAAGGAACGCGACGACGACGGCGAATTCCGTGTGCTCGCGGATCGTTTCGTCGGCCGCGTTCTCGATGACCTCGACCTGACCCATGAGCTGCTGCCAGCAGACGGACACGACCGAGCTCTGTTCCGGGCGATCGATTTCGTCACCGCGTCGCTAGCCGGCGAAGCAGCGGTGTAGCCGCCTCAAAGCCGGCGGCGGGTTCAAGCGACCGAGGCCCCCGACCCTTGATCCCGCCGTCCACCAAGGCGCAGCGCGCGGCGACGCCGCCCCATACCGTCCACTTTGTCCAACCACCACAAGGAATTCATCGATGACCGCTGACAAACAGAACTCCGCTCCGAACGTTCTCCCGGTCGGTGAGCTGCCCACGCGCCGCCTCGGGTTCGGTTCCATGCAGCTCACCGGCCCCGGTCACTGGGGCGCTCCGGACAATCCGCAACAGGCCATGCAAGTACTCCGCGATGCGGTCGACGCTGGCGTGACGCACATCGACACCGCCGATGCCTACGGTCCGTTCACCGCAGAGAAGTACATCCGCAAGGCGTTGCACCCGTACCCGGAGGGCCTGGTCATCGCTACCAAGGGCGGTCTCACTCGCCAAGGCCCAGGCAAGTGGGCCCCGTGCGGCCGGCCAGAGTACCTGCGCCAGTGCGTCGAGATGAGCCTGCGGCGGCTCCAGGTTGAGCGGATCGACCTGTACTACCTCCACCGCATCGACCCTGCCGTCCCGATGGAAGACCAGCTCGCTGTGCTCTCCGACATGCAGGCCGAAGGGAAGATCCACCACATCGGCCTGTCCAAGGTAGACATAGGTCACGTTCGCAAGGCCGGCGAGCTGATTGATGTCGCTGCGGTGCAGAACAAGTACAACGTCTCGAACCGTGTGTTCGAAGAGGTTCTTCGTCACTGCGAGATCGCCGAGATCGCCTTCGTGCCGTACGCGCCTCTCGCGACTGGCAAGCTCACTGAACCTGGTGGCGTGCTTGACGAGTTGGCCACGAAGTACAGCGCAACGCCCGCCCAGCTCGCACTGGCATGGCTGTTGCACCGGTCCCCGGTGATGATGCCGATCCCCGGCACCAGCTGCAGCACGCATCTCCACGAGAACCTGGTGGCAGTTCAGATCGACCTGACGCGCGAGGACGTGACGGCGATCGGGCTGGCCATCAACGACAACCCGGCCCCCAGCCCTGTCTAACGCCGACTCGAACAAAGAAGGTTGACCATGCTCGGCTTGCGCGACACCGAGATCCCAGCCGGGAAGTGTCCGCCGTTCGCCCCCAACGGCTTTCACATGCTCCCGCTCCCGCACGATTCGGCCGCAGCCTGCTACCTGATCACCGACCTACAGACCGGATGGCGACGGCCGCGGCGTTACCAGACCCCGACCGGTCCCGACGCGGCGGCGTGATCGATGGGCGGGATCCGCGAGGTCGTCGCTGTCATCGTCGCAGCCGACAGCGCTACCGGGCGCGTCGTCAAAGCGATCGATGAACTGACCGCGCACCTCCCGCCCCCGGACGAGCCGTGGGCCTGCCCACTGTGCTCCACCGAATCCTGGCCGTGCTCCCGGTTCAACGCCGCTGCCCATCAGGTGATGACCGCCGGGCTACAGATTCGCGACTGGATACCGAACGACCTCCACGCCCGGCTGTGGGGAAAGCCGAAGCCCCGATCCCCCGCCCCGCCCGCACCACGACCCCAAGCCGCCCCGCAATCGGAAACCTGGTTCGACGAGGAGTCCCCCGATGGATGAGTACCTGGCCTCGACCCTCAACACGGCCGTAATCGAACGTCTGGACTATCTCGACCGGTTGGTCTCCAAAGGTGATGAGCCGTCCCGTGCTGCCCTGGCGGAAACGGAGATCGCCCGACTGACCGACGCGTGGCGGGCACTGCTGGAACTCCACGCTCCCGACGAGCACAGCCGCTGCCCGGAATGCTCGGGATGGCGACGCCCGCGACGACACCCGTGCACCGTGTGGACCATCGCCCATCAGCATCTGATTGCCGCCGACGGTTCTCCCGCGGCCGGAGCCGGCAGGCATGCGGCTGCCGCCGGACGGTCGACCGTCGCAGTGCTGGGGGCCTCCTGACCGGGGACGGCGCCGCGGCCCCGGACGCGGCGCCATCTCCGGTCCACTAAGTCCTCATTCCGAGTCCAATGCTCGAATCCCGGAAATTGCACCATCACGAAGGAGAAACTGTGACAGTTCAAATGGATCACGCCGTAGCGCCGATCACGTCGACGACGGAATCGGAGTTCGACCTCGACGTGACCCTGCTGGAGGTGGTGGATCCCGCTCACCTCATCAACATGACCGACGACGGTTGCGGGCAGACCTGCGAGAAGTCGACCTGCATCAGCGCCGCCTGATCGTCACGACTTGACCGGACGCCACCACCTCGAACGGCGCGGGGTGGCGTCCGGTCTCCACACTTGCTCTCACGGGAAGGGTTCCTGGTGAAATCGGCTATCCACGGCGGCGCAGGATTCCGCGCCATGGGCGGTGCATTGGTTCGCGCCGTTACTCATGGCGGCCTGGATCTGCCGCAGTGGCCTAACCCGTCGGGAACTGGTCCGTCCGCGGTGGCAGCTTGGTTGGACTGGTTGCGCCAGGTGTGGGCCACTGAATCTGTTAGTGATGCCGTTGGCCACGCCAGTCCTCGTTTGGCAGACCAGATACGCACGTTGTGCGCTACGAACAATCCCGGCGAGCGGGAGACGCGGCGGGCGGTGCTGTCCGTCGTCCGCTATCTGGCCCGCATGACCGGCCGGCCGACTCCGAACGGCCTGTTCGCCGGGGTGGCCCCAGCGAGCTTCGCCCATCGGACCGATCTGCGGTGGGGCACTGCGCACCGGGCTGTCGCCCGAGGTGAATCCGGTTGGTTGGCCGAGATCATCAGCCAATTGGAGCGTCGGCCCGAAGTTCTGCCGAATCTGCTCGTGGTCACGAACAGCACGGTCATGGTGCGTGGTGATCGCTTGGTCGTGCCGTATCGGCCGAGTGTTCTAGATCGGGGTACCGGCGCGGTCGAGGTCTCGTTGCGGCACACCGCCCCGGTGCGCGTTGCCTTGGATGCTGCGCGGAGACCAATCCGCTTGGAGGACCTGTGTACCAAGGTCCAGACCGACTTCCCTGACGCGCCACCAGCGACGGTGACCGCGATGCTTACCGAGCTGGTCGCACAAGGTGTGCTCGTTACCAGCCTTTACGCACCCAGTACCCAGCCCGACGCCCTGGGGCATCTGCTGCGGGAGTTGGAAGCGGCGGGCGAGGCCGCGGCGAAGCAGTCCGCCGCGTTGCGGGAGATCCACACCCTGCTGGAGCAGCACCAGCGAGAGTCCCTGGATGCGAGTCGCGCGGTGCGTGCGGAAGCCGTTGTCCGGATGCATCGTCTGGCCCGCACCAAGCGGCATCCCGTCGCGGTCGATCTGCGGCTGGATGCCGAGATCGTCCTTCCCGACGCAGTCGCCCGCGAGGCCGAACGTGCCGCAATGCTCCTGACGCGCTTGAGTCCCTACCCGCACGGCACGCCCCTGTGGGGTGACTATCACCGGCGCTTCTACGAGCGCTTCGGCGCCGGCACGCTCGTACCGCTCTTGGAGCTCGTGGCGGACAGCGGCGTCGGTTGGCCGGACGGGTATCCCGGTGCTTCAGCTGCTCCGGGGCGTCCCCAGCGGACACGCCGCGACGAGGTTCTGCTGGCGCTGGCCCAGGGCGCATCGCTGGACGGGCGCGTGGAAGTGATCCTGGACGAGGCGCTGATTGCCGAGCTGGAACTGACGGACACCGGCCCGGTCCGGCTGCCTTCCCATCTGGAGCTGTGCGCCCGTGTGGACGCCACCAGCGTGGAAGCGCTCGGACGCGGGGACTTCCGCATGATGGTCACCTCGGTCTCCCGCGCCGCGGGCGTCGTGACCGGCCGATTCCTGCAGTTGCTCACCGCAGGAGAGCGGGACGCACTGACCGGTGCGCTGGTCGACATGCCGAGCGAGGACGACGTGCTGTTCGCGCAACTGTCGTTTCCGCCGCTGGACCCCGCCACAGCACACGTCACCCGGACCACGCAGGTCCTACCGACGGTGATCAGCCTCGCCGAGCACAGCAACACCGCCTCGGCGGACGTCCTGACGGCGAGCGATCTCGCCGTCGGCTGCGACAGTCACCGCCTGTATCTCACAGCTCCCACCCTCGGCAGGAGAGTGGAGGCATGGGGGATGCACGCACTCAATCTCCGGAAGCACACCCCGCCCTTGGCCCGCTTGGTGACTGAACTGTGCCGCGCCCAGTCCGCGCAGGTCACCGACTTCGACTGGGGGGCCGCCTCGACGTTGCCGTTTCTGCCGCGGTTGCGCTCCGGACGCATCGTGCTGGCTGCTGCGCGGTGGCGGTTGGCTGCCGCTGATCTGCCCGGCCGAAGCGCGAGCTGGGAGGCGTGGGTCACTGCGCTGGCCGACTGGCAAGGCCGCCGCCGTTTGCCGCGCAGGGTGTATCTCGTCGACGGGGACTGGCGACTGCCGCTGGATCTCAACGAGGACGCACACCGAGTGTTGCTGCGAGAGCACCTCGCCACCCACCCGCACGCGGTGCTGGAGGAAGGCCCAGCCGAAGACGCCACCAGATGGTTCGACGGCCGGGCTCATGAGATCGTCGTGCCTCTGGCCGCTCGCCAGCCGCAGACCACGACGCGACCGCCGCGCCCGACGCCTCAGCGGATCGTCCGGCCCGGTGAGCACGGCCTGCCGCCTGGTGCGTCCCCGCTGCTGTTCGCCAAGCTCTACGGCGACGCACAACGTCAGAACACCGTGCTCGCCGAGCATCTGCCCGCGCTGCTGGCGGAGTGGGGCGAGGACCAGCCGCGGTGGTGGTTCCTGCGGTTCCGCGAAGGCGGCGAACACTACCTGCGTCTGCGTATCGCGCTGCCCAGCTCCGACGCCGCGGTGTTCGGTGAAGCCGCCGGTCGAGTCAGCGCCTGGACTGACCGACTCCGCCACCAAGGTTTGCTGCGCGAGGTGGCCTTCGCGACCTCCTACCCGGAGACCGGCCGCTGGGGCTCGTGTGAGGCGCTGGCAGCCGCCGAGGCGGTCTTCACCGCCGACTCGCGCGCCGTTCTTACCCAGCTCGCCCAGCCCGTGCGGCCTCACCACCACGCCCTGGCCGCCGCGAACTTCGCCGCCATCGCCATCGCCTTCACCGGAGGGACCGCAGCCGGGATGCGGTGGCTGATCGACCATGTTCCAGCGAAGCCGCCCGCCGTTGTTCCTCGGCCGGTGTTCGCCGAGGCACGACGCCTGGCCGATCCCCGCGAGGACTTCCGCGTCCTGCGTGGCGAACCAGGCGGGGGCGCGATCGTCGCGACGTGGGCGGAACGCGCCCAGGCCCTGGCCGCTTACCGATCGCGCTTGTCCGGGGCCGACGCCGAGGGCGTCGACCAGGACGTCGCCTTGGGGTCGTTGCTGCACACCCACTTCCTGCGGACGTGCGGCATCGAGCCCGAGGACAAGGCGGTGTGCCTCTACCTGGCCCGGACCGCAGCCCTGACCTTCACCGCCCGCGCGGGAGAACTTCGATGAACGCCGACCTCGCCGCAGACACCACGGTCGCGTTCGCGGTGGAGATCGCCGACCGCCTCGCTCTGCCGGACGACGCTGACTTGCCGACCGATCAGCCGTGGTGGCACCAGTCCCTGGCCCACGGGGCTCCAGGCGTCGCGCTGCTGCACATCGAACTGGCGGCAGCCGGGATACGGCCATTCGACCGCGCCCACGAGTGGCTGACCGTCGTCGCAGGCAAGCCGGTCACCGCCGGGGCGAGCACCGGCGGCTTCTACGGCGCGCCGGCCGTCGCCCGTGCCATTGCGGGCGCCGCCGCGGTCCGCCCTGGCACGTACCGATCTGCCCTTGCACCGTTGGCCCGGCAGGTCGCCGCCGATGCCCATGCCCGCGTCGACACCGCACACAGGCGCATGGACGCTGGGGAGCTGCCGGTGATGGCCGAGTTCGACACAATCCGCGGCCTCGCCGGGCTGGGCGCGTACCTGCTGCACCACGACCATGGCGGCACCGCTCTACGGGCCGTGCTGGGTGCCTTGGTGCGCCTTGCCCACCCGGTGACGATCGAGGGAGAGGCGCTTCCGGGGTGGTGGACCCTCACCGGTCCCACCGGTCGAGTGGAGGACGAGTTTCCCGGCGGCCACGGCAACTTCGGACTCGCGCACGGCATCAGCGGCCCGCTGGCACTGCTGGCCCAGGCCCTGCGCCGGGGCATCACTGTGGACGGGCAGCGCGAGGCCGTCGAGACGATCTGCGCGTGGCTGGACTCCTGGCGCATCGACGCCCCTGGCGGCCACCGCTGGCCCTACATGATCACCAGGGAAGAGGCGCGGTCGAGGCCCGCGCACGTGCAGCACAGCGGTGCCGACCGCCGCCCGAGCTGGTGCTACGGAACAGCCGGTATCGCCCGCGCCCTGCACCTCGCCGCCCTGGCCCTGAGTGACGACTCGCGCCGCCAGATCGCCGAAGACGCCCTCGTCAGCGCGGTGACCGACTCGACCCAGGAGGAGTTGGTCAGCGACGCCTCGCTGTGCCACGGCTACGCCGGCCTCGCCCGCATCACCGCCCGCGCCGCGACCGACGCGACAGGCCCCGCCGCGACCCGGCTCCGCGCGCTGGCCAGTGACCTGCTCCACCGGGCACGCGCTCAGCCCATCCCCGACGGGCCCGGCGTGCTGGAGGGCGCCGCCGGGGTTGGCTTGGCCGCCCTCGCCGCGGTGACCGAGCCTGCGACGGGCTGGGACACCTGCCTGCTGATCACCTGACCGACACGAGAGAGGAGACCCGCCCCGATGCCGCCGGACAGCCGCTGGCACCACTACCTGGTCGAGTTCGCCAACCCGGCCACCGCTGAGCACACCGCCGCGACCTTGCTGGCGCCCGCCCTCGACCAGGCCCAGCAGGACGGCGAACTCGACAGGTGGTGGCACCTGCGCAAGACGCCCGCCTGGCGGCTGCGCTACCAGCCGGTCAACCCCGACACGACCGTGGTCGACACGCTGCTGGCCGAACTGGAAGCCGACGGACAGGTCGCCCGCTGGACCCGCGGCATCTACGAACCCGAAACCGTCGCCTTCGGCGGCCCCGCCGGGATGGACATCGCGCACACGCTGTTCCACCACGACAGCCGCCACTGCCTCGCCCGCGCCTGCGAGGCGGCGCCAGTGGCCTTGGGGCAGCGGGAGACCACCGTCCTGCTGTTCAGCGCGATGCTGCGCGCCGCCGGGCTCGACTGGTTCGAGCAGGGCGACGTCTGGGCTAAGGTCGCTGCACTCCGGCCCGCCGCCCACGGTCACCACACCGATTCCCAGCGCACCGAGCGGTGGAACCAGGCCGTGCGGCGTCTGATGACCACCGACACGCACAGGATCTCCGACGTGGCGCCTGACCAGGTGCCTGAGACGTGGTGCGCGGCGTTCGACACCGCCGGAAGCCAACTCGCCACGCTCGCCCGCGAAGGGCAGCTCGATAGAGGTCTGCGCGCGATCCTGGCGCACCACTTCATCTTCCACGCCAACCGCGCCGGACTCTCCGGACCCGATCAAGCCACCCTCGTTGCGCTGGCCGTCGATGCCGTCTTCCACAGCACGCCTACCCGGCAGGCACCAGCCGGGACCACCTCCAACACCGTTAGGGTTCCGACAATGACGACTACTGTGAGTGACGCCTCCACCGACTCCGCCGACGAACTGCGCGCCCAGCTCACCGAGCGCCTCATCAAGGACGGCACCATCCGCACCGACGCCGTCGAGGCAGCGTTCCGCCAGGTGCCGCGCCACCTGTTCCTCCCCGGCCTCCCGCTGACCGAGGCGTACGCCGACGAGCCCGTCTACACCAAGCACGAGGGCGACGGCACCCGCATCAGCGCCGCGTCCCAGCCCAAGATCGTCGCCATGATGCTCGAACAGCTCGGCATACAGCCCGGCGAGCGGCTGCTCGAACTCGGCGCGGCCACCGGCTACAACGCCTCCCTGATGGCCACCCTGACCGGCCCGACCGGGCACGTCACCACCATCGACATCGACGAGGACCTCGTCGCCGGTGCCCGCGAGCACCTCGCCGCCGCCAGCATCAGCAACGTCGAGGCGGTCGCCGCCGACGGCGCGCTCGGCCACCCGGAGAACGCGCCCTTCGACCGCGTCATCGCCACCGTCGGCGCCCACGAGATCCCCACCGCCTGGCTCGACCAGCTCGCACCCAGCGGGCGCTTGGTGGCCCCGGTGCGCCTGCGCGGGTGCGCCTCGCGCAGCATCGTCTTCGAACGCGACCAGGACGGCTGGAGCAGCCTGAGCAGCGAGATGGCGATCTTCATGCCCCTGCGGGGCCTCGGCGACGACGCCCGCCGCGTCCGGCCGTGTCATGACAACTGTGTAAGCCGCGGATGGACCAAGATCGGATTGCCCGACGCGATCCAGAAAGG
>NZ_SWMS01000026.1 GCF_005146945.1 Prauserella endophytica | reverse complement strand
CCACGCCATCCAAGCCGACCTCGCCAACCTCACCACTTGACCTCTATAGGAGCATCCTTCACTGCGTTGAACGCAGTGAAGGTGGCCTTCACTGCGGACGGGTGGGCGGTCAGGCGGCGGGGAAGCCCTTGCGGCGGCGGACCTCCTCGATCACGCGCCAGCGTTCGAGGTTGTGCCGCGCGTCGGCGAGCGCGTCGTGCGCGTCCGCGGGCGGCGAGGGCAGCCGCGGCTTGCCGACGTCCTCCCAGCGCTGCCGGAGATCGCGGGTGAACCGGGGCAGCTGCCGGGGCAAGGCGGGCATCGGTCCCCACAGCTGGGCGAGCGCCACGTGGTCGTACGCGGCGAACCACGCCCACAGCTCGATGCCGCCGGGCGGGGAGCCGAGGAACTCGAGCAGGTCGGTACGGATGCGCTCCCGGCTCCGCCAGGCCGGGTCGCCAGGCGAGGGCAGCTTGTCGAGCACGTTCTCCCGCACCCACGGACCGGCCTTGCCGGGGTCGAACTCGGTGGACACGGCGTAGAACTCACGGCCGGAGGTGTCCACGACACCGATCGACACCAGGTCGATCGTCACGCCGTCCTCGATGAACTCGGTGTCGTAGAAGAATCGCACCGCAGCACGGTACTCGACCGCTCAGCCTGCCTTGCTCTGCGGGAGCCGGGCGGCGTCACGGGCGTCGGGCTGCAGCGGGACCGCGGGCCGCACCCCGGCGGCCTCGGCGGCGAGCAGTTCCTTGGCCTTCGCGGCGTAGATGTCCACGTACTCCTGACCCGACAGCTCCATGAGCGCGTACATGATCTCGTCGGTGATCGAGCGCTCGACGAAGCGGTCGCCGGAGAGGCCCTCGTAGCGGGAGAAGTCCAGCGGCTTGCCGAAGCGGATCTCCAGCCTGCGCGGCCGCCACATCTTCGAGCCGATGGGGTTCACGGACTCGGTGCCGACCATCGCGACCGGGATCACCGGCACGCGCGCCTCCAGCGCGATGCGCGCGACACCCGTCTTGCCCTTGTAGAGCCTGGCGTCCGGGGACCGCGTGCCCTCCGGGTAGATGCCAAGCAGGCGGCCCTCCCGCAGCAGCCGGATCGCCGTGTCGAGCGCGGCCTGCGCCGCCGAGCCGCCGGAGCGGTCGATCGGGAACTGGCCGACGCCGGTGAAGAACCACTTCTTGAACCTGCCCTTGAGCCCGGGCTCGGTGAAGTACTCCTGCTTGGCGGGGAACGTGACGCGGCGGGAAACGTAGAGCGGCATGAAGAACGAGTCGGCGACCGCGAGGTGATTGCTCGCCAGAATCGCGCCGCCGGTCTCGGGGATGTTCTCCAGGCCGGTGACCTTGGTCGGCCAGAAGAGCCGCAGCAGCGGCCCGAGCAGCACGTACTTCATGAGGCGATACAGCACCGCGTCAAGCCCTCCTCCACGAAACCCGGCCGCTCTGCAGCCTACGAACCCGCGCTGGCGAGGCACAACAGCGGACACCCGCTTGCTCGATCCCCGCGACAGATCTCACAGCCAGGCCGGTGCCCCACAGCCGCCGCCGCGCGTGCGAACATGGGACCACGAAGCTCGACGGGAGGGCGATCGGGCATGCCTGTGCTCGCCGGCGCGGAGCCGTTCTCGCACACCGACTCGACCGAGGTCGGCGTGCTCCTGTGCCACGGTTTCACCGGCTCCCCGGCGAGCATGCGTCCCTGGTGCGAGTATCTCGCGGAGCAGGGCTTCACCGTCCGCTGCCCCCTGCTGCCGGGGCACGGGACCACGTGGCAGGAGTGCAACCGCACCCGCTGGCCCGACTGGTACGGCTGCGTCGACGCCGAGCTCACCGAACTCACGGGGATCTGCGAGTCGGTGTTCGTGTTCGGCCTGTCGATGGGCGGCACGCTCGCGCTGCGACTGGCCCAGCAGCGCGGCGACGCGGTGGCGGGGCTCGCGCTCGTCAACCCGTCCGTGCTGACGTTGCGGAAGGACGCGAGGCTGCTGCCCCTGCTGGCGCGGGTGCTGCCCTCGGTCAAGGGCCTCGGTGGCGACATCGCGAAGCCGGGCGTCACCGAGCTGGCGTACGCGCGCACGCCCGTGAAGGCGACGGAGAGCCTGAGCCGGCTGTGGAAGATCGTGCGGCAGGACCTGCCCAGGGTGACCCAGCCGCTTCTCCTCATGCACTCGGTCGTTGACCACATCGTGGAGCCGGTGAACTCGAGGGTCATCGCCGAGGGGGTGCGCAGCACCGAATTCGAGGAGGTGCTGCTGCGCGACAGCTACCACGTGGCGACGCTCGACAACGACGCCCCGTTGATCTTCGAACGCAGCGCCGAGTTCGTACGGACGGTCAGGCAGGTGGGTGCCCGGTGAACAGAGCTGGTGGCTCCGACGGCCCGGAGGACGTGGACGCGACCTTCGAGGAGATCATCGCGGACCTGCGCGCCGAGGGCTTCGGCGTGGAGGCCGTGAGCGACCCCGAACCCGAACGCAGAGACTCCCGGCAGGCGACCGAGGCCGATCCCCGGCCGGAGTCAAAGCCGGAGCCCGAGCCACGCCGTCCCGCCACGGAGGATCCCGCGCCCGCGGGCACGGGCTGGCGCGACAGCGGCTCGGACTGGGACGAGACCATGCTCGGTCCCGACCCGGCCGGCGACGACGACGAGCACTACGTCCCGCCGGAGCCGCCGCCGCTGCCGAGACCGCGCAAGGGCGCGTTCGTGGTGCTGCTGTTCTTCGTGGTGGGCCTGCTGCTACTCATCGCTCCCCAGCTCATCGGGCTGACGAGCACGCTGGGCACGCCGCTCGGCATGCTCGCACTGGCCACCGGCATCGCGTTGCTGCTGCTGCGCGTGAAGCAGGGCCCGCCCGACGGGGCCGACCCGTCCAACGGCGCCCAGGTCTAGTAGTCGCGAATCCGCGACGCTGGACGGAGGGCTCAGGCCGCCACGAAGCGCTACACCGCGCAGGTGTCGAGCAGGGTCCACAGCGCCGAGGGGCCGATCACCCCGGCGCCTTCCGCGCGAACCCGGTCCCTCAGCAGCCGGTCGGCGGTCACCACCAGGACATGGTCACGGGGCCGATCGCGCAGCAACGCCGCCGTGGTCGCCACGATCGCGCTGTCGCCGTCGTGCTCGGCGGAGACGACCTCCACCGCGTCCACCGCAGCCGTCTGCCTCGCCTGGCCTTCCACGACCAGCACGATCCTGGGCCACCAGACCCACAGGCCATCGTGGTCCAGATCGAGGTCGGTGGCCTCGACGCCGGAGCTGCCCAGCACGGCGAGCCGGTCGCGCAGGCGCCCGGCCGCGGCGGCCCGGTCGCGCCACCAGCCGTCTGGACGGGCGCCCATCACGTTGGCGGCGTCGACCACGAGCACGAGCTCGCGGTCGAGCTGAGCGCGCAGGCTCGGCCAGGCGGCGGCGAAGTTGCGGTGCAGCGGGTAGCGCTCAACGTCGTCGGGGTCGACCCAGTCCAGCGCGGTGCTCTCGGCGTTGGCGACCCGGGGCCGCACCGAGCCGTCCACCGTGGCGAGCACCGTCGTGTAGCGCCACGTGCCGTGGTCCTCGGCACGTGCGGAGAGCACTCGCACGGAGCCGGCGGGCACGGCGGTCTCCTCCTCGGTCTCCCTGGTCGCCGCCTGCGCGGGCGTCTCGTCGGAGCGGATCGCCCCGCCCGGCAGCGCCCAGGTCTCGCCGTGGTGGGTCCAGCCCGCGCGGTGCTGGAGCAGCACACCACGCCGCGGGTCGGTCAGCAGCAGACCGGCGGCGCCGTGGAGCCCCCAGTGCCGCTCCCCGCACACACAGCTGACGAACCCGTCGCCGTCACCGAGCAGCATTCCGCCAGCCTAGTCATACGGGCCGGCGCTTTCCTCCCTCGCGAGGGTCGCGGCCCCGACGATCGCGGCCTCGTCGCCGAGCTGGGCCGTCCTGATCCGGGCGAGCGGGCGGTGCCCCGCGCCCGTGACGGCGTGCGCGTAGTGCTCCCGCGCCTCGTCGAGGAACAGCGGAGCCGACTGGGAAACCCCGCCGCCGATCACGATCACCTCGGGGTCGTAGACGTCGGCGACGAGCGCCAGGCCCTCCCCCAGCCAGCGGGCGAGCTCCGCCATCGCGAGCTGCGCCACCGGGTCGCCGTCGCGCGCGGCTCCCGCGACCCTCCGGCCCGTGACCGATCCGGGGTCCCCGGCGATCTCCCTCGCCAGCACGGTGGAACGGCCGGGGTGGCGGGCGAGGAACTCGATCGCCGTCGCCGCGAGCGCGGTGCCGCTGCAGTAACGCTCCCAGCAGCCGTACTTGCCGCACGAGCACGGCCTGCCGCCCGGCACCACGCACAGGTGCCCCAGCTCGGGCGCGACGCCGTGGGCGCCCCGGAAGATCCGGCCGTCGAGCAGCAGCCCCGCGCCGATCCCGGTACCGAGCGCCACGAGCGTCACCACGCGTGCGCCGCGCGCGGCGCCGAAGCGGTGCTCGCCGAGGGTCGCCGCGTTGGCGTCGTGTTCGAGGGTCACGGGCAGCCCGACACGCTTGGCGATGCGGTCGCCGACGGGGGCCGCGCGCCAGGCGAGGTGCGGCGCGAACAGCACGCCGCGACGGTCCGGCCGCACGAACGCCGCGACCGCGAGCCCGACCGCGCCCACCTCGTGCCGGTTGCGCAGCTCCTCGATCACCGAGGTGACGGCGTCCTCCAGCGCCACCTCACCGCTGGGCGTGCCCGTCCGCGCGGTGTCCAGCAGGGCGCCCTGCTCGTCCACGACCCCGGCCCGCACGCTCGTGCCTCCGACGTCGACGCCGATCGCCAGCATCCGGAACTCCTACTGCTCCCACTGCTCGCGCTGGCGCACGGCCACACGCTGGACGCGGACCGCGCCGTCACCGGGCGGCTCCGGCCTGGGCTCGGGCTGGAAGCCGGGCATGTGCACGCCCTCCTGCGGCTGCCAGCGATCCGCGAGCACGGCGCGCAGCAGTGCCACGAGCTGCGCGGCCTCCTCCAGCACGCGGGCGGCCAGCTCGGGCCGCTCACCACGCACCACGGCCACGACCGCGCACAGCGGGCACCACGTGCAGCCGCCCTGCCCGCCGGGGTGCTCGCCCCGCTCCCCCTGCTCGGCGTCTCCGTGCCCGGCGGCGATCACGCTCTCCAGCCACGGGGCGGCCCGGTCGATGACCAGGTCGACGAGCAGCCGGATCTCCTCGGCAAGGCGGGCGCCTTCGTCGTTGCCCGTCATTCAGGTCCTTCCAGGTGCACAAGCAGCCCTCGGGAGTCGGACTCGGCGTCGGCGATGCGGCACTGCCGCAGCGCCTCGGGCAGTGCGACGAGCCGCCGGAAGCCGTCCACGGTGATGGCCAGGTCGTCGTCGATCCGGGCCAGGTCGACGACGGTGTCCCTGGTGAGCGGCAGCGCCACCCGCAGTGAGTACCCCGTGTCCGTCTCCGACACCGTCAGCAGCGGCGCGAGGCCGTCCCCCGCGCCGGCGAGCGGCGTGGCGTCGCCGTAGAGCTCGTGGGCGATCTCGCGCAGTGCCGCAAGTCCCACCGGCTCGGCGGCGCGGTGCTCCACCGAGCGCAGCATGCCCTCGCCGAGCACGGAGCGCGCCAGCTCGGCGAGCACCTCCTCCTGCTGTGCCCTGCGCGTACGCAGCCACGACGCCGCGCCACCGCGCCACAGCCCGGGAGCGGGCATCAGCCGGTTGGCGATCAACCCGTCGACGTGGATGCCGCGCAGCGCGAGCGAGGTCAGAGTCCTGCGGGTCTCGGCCACCACCACGCGCTCGGGCGTGAGCACAAGCCGCACGCTGGTGACCGTCGGATCGGTGAGCAGCGTGCGCAGCGACTCCAGGTGGGTGGCGAGCCGCTCGACCGACCGGGCGAGCCCGGACAGCCGCGTCTTCCAGCCGTACATCCGCGTGAGGTACCCGGAGACCGCCTCGGGAAGCGCGAGCAGCCGCAGTGTCTCCGCCGTCGGTCCGCAGTCGACGATCACGGCCTCCCACGGCCCCGTCTCGGCGAGCCGCCGCACCTCGGTGAGCGCGAGCAGCTCGTCGACGCCGGGCAGCACGGTCAGCTCCTCGGCGTCGAGGCTGTCGAGGCCCGCGCCGGTGACGAGTGCGGAACGCAGCTGCGCCCGCAGGGTCTGCCAGGTGCTGTCCACGAGCGACCGGGAGTCGATCTGCGCGGCGTGCAGGCACGTGTCCACCTCGGCGGGCTCGCCGCTCAGCGGGCCGCCGAAGGCGTCGCCGAGCGAGTGAGCGGGATCGGTGGAGACGACGAGCGTCTTGCTGCCCCGGCCCGCCAGCGCGGCGGCGGTCGCCGCCGCGAGGGTCGTCTTGCCGACGCCCCCCTTGCCCGTGAACAGCAGGACCCGCACGCTACCCCTTGCCCTCGACGCGGCGCTTCAGCTCCTTGAGCGCCGTGTCCATGATCATTTTCTCGGCCTTGCGGCGCAGCAGGCCGATCATGGGCAGCACCAGCTCGACGGAGAGCGTGTAGGTGACCTTGGTGCGCTCACCGTGGGGCTCCAGCAGGTAACGCCCGTTCTGGGCCTTCTGCATCTGCCCCTTCACGAGGTGCCAGCTCACCGAGAGGCCGTCGGCCGCCCAGTCGTACTCGAGCGTGTAGACGTCCTTCACCGGGCCGGAGTCGAGCGTGAACCTGACCTGCTTGGCGCGGCCTTCGTCATCGGTGGCGAGGACCTCGGTCTCGCGGACGGCCTTGGCCCACTCCGGGTACGCGGGAAGGTCGGCGATGACCGCCATGATCTCCGCTGGCGCGGCGTCGACCTCGATGGACTGCGTGGACTGCTCGGCCATGGGCGTCAGCGTAGCGGTACGCCGGGCTACCAGCGCAGCACGTACGGGCGCGCCGTGTGCTTGAAATGGCCGACGTTGCGGCATTCGGTGCGCCCGGCGCGGGACCGGGCGGCGAGCGGCTGGTGGACGTGCCCGAACAGCGACCATCTCGGCTGCTCCGCCGTGATCAGGCCGAGCAGCGCGCCGGAGCCGAGTTCCGCGCGGCGGGCGACGACGTCGTAGGTGAGCTCCGGCAGCGCGGGCGGGATGTGGCTGCACAGTACGTCGATGCCGCGCAGCTCGGCGGCGGCCTTGTCGAACTCCTCGGGCGTGCGCAGGTAGGGCCGCCAGATCCCGTTGCGGCGGGGCACGACGCCGTCGGGCAGCAGCGCCCCGCCGATGAAGCCGAAGCGCAGCCCGCCGATCTCCACGACCTCGCCGTCGGTGAGATGGATCCCCGGCCCGGCGAACTCCGGCCACAGGGCTGGCGCGTCGACGTTGCCGGGCACCGCGTAGGTGGGAGCGGTCATGGCGCCGAACAGCTCGGCGTACTGCTCGCGGATCGCCTCGTCCACGGCGCTCGCGGGATCGTCGAGGCTCGCCCACAGCGACCGGGAGAACGCGACCGTCTCGTCGCGGGTGCCCTCGCGCCGCAGCCTGGCGAACGTGCGCACGTTGTCGGCGCCGAAGAGCGCGCCGAGGATTCCCTTGCCGTGGTCGTGGTAGTCGACGAAGTCGAGCAGATCGCCGAGCACGACGAGAGCGTCGGCGCCGTCACCGGCGCGGGCGAGTGCCTCCGCGTTGCCGTGCACGTCGGAAACGACATGAACCCGCACGTCGACAGCCTACCGAGCGGCGGGAGCGCGGGGCGGCACGCCCGGCTCGCGACCGTCCTCGAGCAGCTGCTTGAGTTCCAGCGCGATCGCCTTAGCGGCCCGTGCCCTGCGGTCGAACTCCCGGCGCAGCTCCCGAGGGCGCAACCGGGCGGGACTCGCGGGGGTCGCCCTGAGGAAATAGTGCAGCAGCGTGCCGTCCAGCACGGGCTCCAGCCACACCTCCATGGTGCCGACGAGCGCACCGCGCACCGTCCAGCGGAGGCCGGCGTCGCCGCGGTCGGTGTAAACTTCGAGCACCAGGTCGGGCCAGTATCTCGACCACGAGCGGGGGGCGGCGAACGCCGCGGCGACCGTGCTCGGGGGCACCGCGAGGAACGTTTCGTCAACGATGTCCAGCGCGGGCGCGTTATCGGATGCCAACACGGGTGCAGAATGACATGCTCACCCGATCACCGGGACCCGCCCATGGTCAAACGGACATATTGGGGCTAAGTTGACCGGCGAGTAACACAGTGGGACACGGAGGTTCACGTGCGCGAGTACAGCGCCCCCGCCAGCCGGACCGTCGCCGACGACGAGAACGCCTCGGACGTCGTGTGGGCCAACGCGGAGCGGTTCGGCGAAACCGTGAGTTTTCGGCGCCAGGTCGACGGCTCGTGGCGCGACGTCACCGCGCGCGAGTTCGCGGCCGAGGCGCTGGCCGTCGCCAAGGGCCTGATCAAGGCCGGGCTCAAGCAGGGCGACCGCGTGGGGCTGATGTCGAAGACCCGCTACGAGTGGACCCTGATCGACTTCGCGATCTGGGCCGCCGGCGGGGTCACGGTCCCCATCTACGAGACCTCCTCCGCGGAACAGGTCCACTGGATCCTCTCCGACTCGGGCGCCAAGGCGGTGTTCGTCGAGACGGCCGAGCACGGCAAGACGCTGGGCGAGGTGCGCGGCAGGCTGCCGGAGCTCGACCACGCCTGGCAGATCGAGGGCGACAAGCCCGCGGTCGGCGAGCTGAGCTCGCTCGGCGCCGACGTGTCCGACGACGACGTGCACACCCGCCGCCGCTCCGTTCGCGCCGACGACGTCGCCACCATCGTGTACACGTCGGGCACCACGGGCAGGCCCAAGGGCGTCACGCTGACCCACCGCAACCTGCTGGCCGAGGTCCGCGCCGACATCGCCGCGTTCCCGCAGCTGATGGGCGCGGGCAACTCGCTGCTGCTGTTCCTGCCGCTGGCCCACATCCTGGCGCGCGCCATCGCCCTGACGGCCTTCACCTCCCGGGCCACGCTCGGGCACACCGCCGACATCAAGGACCTTGTCGCCGACCTCGGCACGTTCCGGCCGACGTTCGTGGTGGCCGTGCCGCGTGTGTTCGAGAAGGTCTACAACGGCGCGAAGCTCAAGGCCCACTCCGAGGGCAAGGGCAAGATCTTCGACGCCGCCGAGGCCACCGCCGTCGCCTACAGCGAGGCGAGGGACGCGGGCGGTGCCGGCCTGGGGCTGAAGATCAAGCACACGGTGTTCGACAAGCTGGTCTACACCAAGCTGCGGGCGGCGCTGGGCGGCCGGTGCGTCGCCGCCGTATCCGGCGGCGCCCCGCTCGGCACCCGGCTCGCGCACTTCTTCCGCGGCATCGGCGTGCCGGTGTTCGAGGGCTACGGCCTCACCGAGACCAGCGCGGCCGCCAACGTCAACACCGAGGACGCGTTCAAGGTCGGCACGGTCGGCAGGCCGGTCGCGGGCACCTCGGTGCGGATCGCCGACGACGGCGAGGTGCTGCTCAAGGGCGACATCGTGTTCGGCTCCTACTGGAACAACGAGCAGGCCACCGCCGAGTCGCTCGAGGACGGCTGGTTCCACACCGGCGACCTGGGCGAGCTCGACGACGAGGGCTTCCTCAAGATCACCGGGCGCAAGAAGGAGATCATCGTCACGGCGGGCGGCAAGAACGTCGCGCCGTCGGCGCTCGAGGACACGCTCAAGGCCAACCCGCTGATCAGCCAGGCCATGGTGGTCGGTGACCAGCGCCCGTTCATCGGCGTGCTGGTGACGATCGACGAGGAGTTCTTCCCGGCCTGGAAGTCGCAGCACGGCAAGCCCGAGGGCGCTTCGGTGTCCGACCTCGCCGACGACCCGGACCTGAAGGCGGCCGTGCAGGCGGCGGTGGACGAGGCGAACAAGCTCGTGTCGCACGCGGAGTCGATCAAGAAGTTCACGATCCTGCCCAACGACTTCACCGAGGCGGGCGGGGAGATCACGCCGAGCCTGAAGCTCAAGCGCAACGTGGTGAGCAAGAACTACGCCGCCGCGATCGACTCCCTCTACGCCAAGTAGGACCCACTGCAGTGAAGGCCACCATCACTGCGTTGAACGCAGTGATGGTGGCCTTCACTGCGGTTGGGGTCACTCCGGGAGGGTGGCCTCGATGCCGGCGAGGATCCGGTCGAGGGCGCGTTCAAAACGGCTCTCCGCGTCCTGGTGGGGCGCCTTGGCCTCGGCGATCAGGCGGGCGAAGTACGGGTACTCGCCGCTCTCGATGACCGACTCGACGTAGGGCGCCATCGCCCGGTGCACCTCCTCGTCGTCGGCGTCGCCGAAGAACTCGCGGGTCGCCAGTTCGCTCTGCACGTAGCCGTCGACCCAGGTGTTGACCAGTGCGATGGTCTCGAACATGTCGTCGATGCCGAGGCCGAGACCGTCCAGGATGGACATCGAGCGCTCGAAGCCGCGCAGCATGTTCGGTCCCATCGCGGGCCTGCCCGACCACACGCGGGGCAACCACGGGTGCGCGAGCAGCGCCCGCCGCTGCCCACGCGCGATGTCGCCGAGGTCTCGCTTCCAGTCGCCGCTGGGCTCGGGCCACTCCTCCCTGCCGAATATCCGGTCGGCCATCAGCTCGACGAGCGCCTCCTTGTTCGCGACGTACCGGTACAGGCTCATCGCCCCGGTGCCGAGGCGCGCGGCGACCTTGCGCATCGTGACCGCGGCCAGCCCCTCCTCGTCGGCGATCTCGATGGCCGCGTCGGCGATCTGGTCCCGGCTGTAGGCGGGTGCGGGTCCACGCGTGCGCCGCTGCTGGTCGCCCCACACGCGGACCAAAGCCGACAGCCGTGCCTCGCCCGTGCCTGCCACCCGTTCTCCTTCGGCGAAACTCAGTTGCGTACGTCGTACTCGGTTGGCTACCTTTGTACTGCGTACATCGTACTCACTTCAGGGGTCTTCATGGGGAAACACACGGGTGACGCCGTCGTCGTCGCCGAGGGACTACGCAAGAGATTCGGGCAGACGCAGGCACTCGACGGGCTCGATCTGACCGTGCCCGCCGGGCAGGTCTACGGGCTGCTCGGCCCGAACGGGGCCGGCAAGAGCACGTCGGTGCGCGTCTTCGCCACGCTCACCAGGCCCGACGAGGGCCGGGCCACCGTGGCCGGCCACGACGTGGTGCGCGAGGCCGGCGCCGTCCGCCGTGAGATCGGACTGGCCGGGCAGCACGCGGCGCTCGACGAGCAGCTCACGGGACGGGAGAACCTGCGCATCTTCGGCAGGCTCTTCCACCTCGGCACCAAGCGAGCCAGGGAGCGGGCCGACGAGCTGCTCGAGCGCTTCGACCTCGCCCACGCGGCCGACCGGCTGGTCAAGACCTACTCGGGCGGGATGCGCCGCAGGCTCGACCTCATCTCGAGCCTGATCGTCTCTCCCACCGTCCTGTTCCTCGACGAGCCGACCACGGGGCTGGACCCGCGCAGCCGCAACGAGATCTGGGACACCGTCCGCGACCTCGTCGGACAGGGCACCACGGTGCTGCTCACCACGCAGTACCTCGACGAGGCCGACCAGCTGGCCCACAACATCGCCGTGATCGACACCGGCAAGGTGATCGCGTCGGGCACTCCCGACGAGCTCAAGGCGCGGATCGGGGGCCGGATCGACGTGACCGTGGGCGATGCCGCCGAGATCGCCGAAGCCGCGCGGGCGCTCGCCGTGCTCGCCGGCACCGGCGCCGAGCCCGACATCGACGCCGACCGCGGGCTGCTGAGCGTGCCGGTGGGCGCCGACTCACTGGCGCTGCCCGACATCGTGCGGCAGCTCGACCAGGCCGGGGTGAAGGCGGTGGACGTCGGCATCCGCAAGCCGACGCTCGACGAGGTGTTCCTGACCCTCACCGGCAAACCCACCACCACGACCCCCGAGGAGACGGCCCGATGACCGCGCCCGCGACCGCGTCCCCGTTGCGCACCGGGCTCTCCGACGGCCTCGCCGTCATGAGCCGCAACCTGCTCAAGCTCAAGCACCAGCCAGGTCAGATCGCCGCGACGTTCGCCTTCCCGCTCGTCTCGGTGGTGCTGTTCGGCTACGTCTTCGGCAGCGCCATCCCCATTCCCGGCGGCGGGAACTACCGCGAGTACCTCATGCCCGGCCTGTTCGTGATGAGCACCGTGTTCGGCGTGATGGGCGCCCTGACGGTGATCGCCAAGGACAACGGGCTGGGCGTCATGGACCGCTACCGCTCCATGCCGATGGCCCGCTCCGCCGTCCCGTTCGGACAGACGGCGGCCGATCTGGTGATCGCGGCGGGCAGCCTCGTCATCATGGCGGCGTGCGGCCTGCTGTTCGGCTGGCGGGCGCACAACGGCATCGGCGCGACGCTCGCCGGGTTCGGGCTGCTCCTGCTGCTGCAGTACGCCGTGTCGTGGCTCGGCGTGTTCCTCGGCTCGCTGGCGAAGAACGAGGAGACCGCGGCGAGGATCGGCCCGCTGATCATGCCGGTCACGATGATCTCCAACATCTTCGTGCCCACCGATGGCATGCCGGCCATCCTGCAGGCGATCGCCGACTGGAACCCCGTGAGCGCGGCGACGGCGGCCTGCCGTCAGCTGTTCGGCAATCCCGGGCTGCCCGTCGGCGACGTCGCGTGGCCCATCGCCAACCCGGTGCTCGCCACCGTCGGCTGGTGCGTGCTGCTGCTGGCGGTGTTCGTCCCGCTGTCGATCCGCCGCTTCCGCACCGCGGGACTGTAGGGATTCGGGAACGGCCCGGCATTCCTCGGGGATGCCGGGCCGTTCCCTTCGTTCAGCCGGCCTGGATCAGGGGCACGACCGGAGCCTGCTCGTCCGACAGCGGCAACTGGTAGCGCTGCGCCAGGTACGAGGCGATCTCGTGGAACAACGGCGCCGCCGAGGAGCCCTCCGGCAACGTCGTGTCGGGCGCGTCGAGCCGGATGCCCACCACGAACCGGGGGTCGTCGGCGGGCAGCATGCCGGCGAAGGTGATGTTGTAGAGGTGGTTGCTGTAGGCGCCCGTCTCGGGGTCCACCTGCTGGCCCGTGCCGGTCTTACCGGAGATCTGGTAGCCCTCCAGCGCCGCCTGCGGAGCGGTGCCCCGGTGGTAGGTGTCGCCGTCCTGCGTCACCGCCCGGAGCATGTCCTTGACCGTGTTGGCGGTCTCGGTGCTCACCACCCGCGACGACTTCGGCTTCGGCTCGGGCACCCGCGTGCCGTCCGGCGTGATCTTCGCGCTCACGATCCTCGGCTCCACGCGCACGCCGCCGTTCGCGATCGCCTGATACATGCTCGCCATCTGCACGACGGTCATCGACAGGCCCTGTCCGATCGGCAGGTTGCCGAACGTCGTGCCCGACCACTGGCTGCGCGGCGGCACGTAACCGGGGCTCTCGCCGGGCAGGCCGATGCCGGTGCGCTTGCCGAGCCCGAACTTCCGCAGCATGTCCAGGTACCGGTCCGGCCCGAGTTCCTCGGCGAGCATGAGCGTGCCGACGTTGGACGACTTCGCGAAGATGCCGGTGGCCGTGAACGGCTGGGTCCCGTGGTCCCACGCGTCGTGCACGACATGGTCGGCGACCTCGATCGAGCCAGGGACCTGCAAGACCGAGTCCGGCTCCACGATGCCGTGCTCGATGGCCGCCGCCGCGGTGACGATCTTGTTCACCGAGCCCGGTTCGAACGGGGTGGTGACCGCGGTGTTGTTCATCAGCTCCGGGTCGAGCGAGCCAGCGTTCGGGTCCAGCGTCTTGTCGTTGGCGAGCGCGTAGACCTCGCCGGTCTTGGCGTCCATGACGATCGCGCTGCCGCCCTGCGCGTCGGAGGCCCGGACGTACTCCGCGAGCTTGTTCTGCAGGTCGTACTGCAGGTCGGAGTCGATCGTCAGCTCCAGGTCCGAGCCCGGGGTGGCCGGCTGCAGATCCCGTTCGGTGCCGGGGATCACGACGTTGTCGTTGCCCTGCGCGGTGTCGACGATCTGCCGCCCCGGCGTGCCGGCCAGGTCGCTGTCGCGCATGTTCTCCAGGCCGGATAGTCCGTGGATGTTGTGCTTGGACACGTCCGGGTCGTCGGTGCGCCAGTTCGCGTAACCGACGAGGTTCGAGGCCAGCTCTCCTCCGGGGTACTCCCGCTTCGCCCGCTTCTCGTAGCCGATCTCCGGGTACTTCGCCTTGATCTCGTCGGCGATCGACGGCTCGACGCCGTCGACGAGATAGGTGAAGCTGGCGTCCTTGTGGAAGTCGGCCAGCAGCTCGGACTCGGTGGTCTTGTCCGGCAGCTTGGCGGCGATGAACTTCGCGATCTCGGCGACCCGCGTGCGGTAGTTCTCGCCCGACTCGGGGTTCTCGCGCGCGAACTCGTCCCACGTCTTGCGCATCAGCCGCAGGTTCGCCCACAGCATGCGCGTCTCCACGCTGAACGCCAGCTCCTGCCCATTGCGGTCCACAATGGACCCACGCTGGGCCGGGATGTCGATGGTGGTCGTGCGCTGCCGCTCCGCCTTCGCCGACAGTGCCTCGGCCTGGAAACCCTGCACCTGCACGAGCTTGAGGCCCGCCGCGACGAGCAGGACGACCAGGAAGATCCGGCCGACGACGAAGCGCCCTCGGTTACCGCCGTCGATAACGGGCGCGCCCCCTCTGCGCGCCCTGGCCGAGTAGGTGCGGCGCGTGCCGCCCCTACCGGCTCCTCCTCGCGATCGTGCCTGACCTGGCATCAATCCCCTCCGGTCGTCGCCTGCTCCTCCTGCGGCTAGCCGGCCGCGGCGTTCTCCGCCTGCCCGCCGGTGCCCTGGTCCTGCCCTGCCTACTGGTCCCGGCCCTCGTCCGGGCTCTGCCCCTGCTGCCCCTGCTGCCCTTGCTGGCCCGGCCGCGGACCGGCGGAGGCCGGGTCGGGTTCCGGCTCGGGTTCCGGGGCGGGGGGCGGCGCGGGCGCGGTGGCCTTGGTGGGCTCGCCGACGACGCGGATCGAGCCGTCCTCGTTCACGACGATGCGCGCCGGGTTGCCGCCGGGCACCATGCCGAGCGCCTTGGCACGCTCGGCGAGCGAGGACGGCGACTCCGCGCTCGCCACCTCACGCTGTAGCTGCTCCGAGTACTCGGCGAGGTTGGCGTTGCCCTGCCGCAGCTCCTCGAGCCGGTAGGAGTCGGCGATGGCCTGTGTGGACAGTCCCAGCGTGGTCGCCACACCCGCGGCCATCAGCGCCATCAGCAGCAGCACGAAGGACGCGCGCGAACGCGGCCAGCGCAGGCGCAGCCGCGGGCGCGGCCCGCCATCCTCGGGGGCGGCCTCACGCCGCAACTCCCGTGCTCGCTGGGCGCGCCGCGCGTAGGCGCGCTCAGCCGCCGAACTGCGCCGCCTCGGCGCGCCGCCGACCTCGGGAGCCTCGGGGACCGCCGTCGTGGTGGCGCGCATGCGCTGCCGGGTACGGGACGCGGACTGGGTGCGTGTGCGTGTACGTGTGCGTGCCGGCGCGGTCATCAGGCATCCGCTCCAATCCGTTCGGCGGCGCGCAGCCGCACCGAGGCCGCTCGCGCGTTGTGTTCGATCTCCCGCTCGTCGGCCTTCTCGGCACCGCGAGTCAGCAGGCGCAGCTCGGGGCCGTGGCCAGGCAGCTCCACCGGGAGACCCTCCGGCGTGCGCGAGGACGCCTTCTCCGCGAACGCGCGCTTCACGATGCGGTCCTCCAGCGAGTGATAGGACTCGACGACGATCCGCCCGCCGGGCGCGAGCGCGTCGATCGCCGAGGGCACGGCGGCCCTCAGCGTGTCCAGCTCGCCGTTGACCTCGATGCGCAGCGCCTGGAACGTGCGCTTGGCGGGATGCCCTCCCGTGCGCCTGCTCGGCGCGGGCACGGTGTCGTAGAGCAGCCGGACGAGCCGTTCGCTGCGCTCGAACGGCTCCTTCTCCCGCTCCGCGATCACGGCCTTGGCGATGCGGTGGGCGAAGCGCTCCTCGCCGTAGTCACGCAGGATCCGCGTGAGGTCGGCGAGCGGGTAGGTGTTGAGCACGTCCGCGGCGGTGCGCCCGGACGTCGGGTCCATGCGCATGTCGAGCGGCGCGTCGCGCGCGTACGCGAATCCCCGTTCGGCGAGGTCGAGCTGCATCGAGGACACCCCCAGGTCCATCAGTACACCGTCCACATGCGACAGCCCGTGCTCCTCGAGCACCTCCGGCAGCCGGTCGTAGACGGCATGGACGAACTCCACGCGGTCGCCGTGCCGGGTGAGCCGCTCGCGAGAGCGCTCGAGTGCGTTGGGATCGCGGTCCAGCCCGATCAGGCGCAGCGCCGGATGGGCCGTCAGCAGCGCGTCGGCGTGCCCACCGAGCCCGAGCGTCGTGTCGACGAGCACGGCCTCGCGGTCGGAGAGCGCGGGCTCGAACAGCTCGAGGACGCGGTCGAGCAGGACGGGGAGGTGCGCGGTGCCGTCGTTCACGGGCCCCGCCCCCTTTCGCCTCACCCGCCCCGTTGTCCTCGTCCGGTGCGGATGCCGTCAGGTTGCGGACCTGATACCGGGGAAGGTGCATCAGGGCCGCAGCCTGACGGCATCCGCGCCGGAACTCCCTCGTTCCGCCGGCACGGCCGGGGATACCCGCACCTGGAGACCACGCGGGTGTCCGGCCTGCCGCCGCTAGAACACGCCGGGCAGGATCTCCTCCTGCGCCTTGGCGTAGCTGTCCTCGTGCTCCTCCAGGTAGCCCTGCCACGCTTGGGCGTCCCAGATCTCCAGCCTGGTGATCGCGCCGATCACCACGCATTCCTTGTTGAGCCCGGCATAGCGCCGGAGCTCGGACGCGATCGCGATGCGCCCCTGCCCGTCAGGGCGTTGCTCGTCGGTGCCCGCGAACAGATACCGCTGGTAGGCACGCACCGACTCGTTCGTGAAAGGCGCCTCGGCCACCTTGCGGGCCATCTGCTCGAACTCCGCGCGCGGGAAGACGTACAGGCAATGATCCTGTCCCTTGGTGATCATCAGCCCACCCGCCAGCGCGTCACGGAACTTCGCGGGCAGCGTGAGCCGCCCCTTGTCGTCCAGCTTCGGGGTGTGGGTGCCGAGGAACATCGGCCACCACCTCCCCTACCGACCAGCGCCGAACCCACGTGCCCGCGGATTCCGCCGAGATCGGCCACGAGGCTTCCCTTCCGCCCCACTGGCCACCACCGTACCCCACTTTTCACCACAGTCAACGTCGAAACAGCTCGATCGTGGACTTTCACGCGGCGTTTACGCAGGTCACTGCGGTGGGGCCCGAGTGGGGTGCGGTGGGGGGAGATCGCCGCCGCGGGTGAGGGAACACGTGTGCCGCGACCCCGTCAATGCCCTCGAGAGCCCGTCCGTGGCGGAAAGTGGGGGCGGTGGGGAGCAGTGGTGGAGGGAGGTGGGTGACGTCCTCGCATCGGGCAGAGTCCGCAGACACCGCGCCGGAGAATGGCCACGGCCAGGTTCACCGTCCGTAGCATCCCGCCACGTGACGAGTGCCCATCCACCCCGAGGGGCCACGGGGCAGGACTGCTGCCCAGCTCATCGGCAGCCCTCTGCGCCGCGGCACTGGCCATGACCGCCTGCGCGCCGGGCGAGGCACGCCACCCGCCGGGACGACGACGTCCGGCGACGCTGCTGACGGTCGACACGCTGGGCCGGGCCGGGCTGGACCAGCTGGGGCCCTGGCCGAGCAGCTGCCGACCGGCCTGGAGCGGGCACTCGCGTAGCGCCCGCCGGATTCGGGTCCTGAGGTGACCGACGACTACGCCACCAGGTCCGCGAGCCGCGCGGCGAGGCGCTCGCGGTCGGCGGGTGCCACGCTCATCCAGTCCTCGTCGCCCCGGCCCGGCGCGACCGTCCCGAGGTAGGCGCCGACATCGGTGACGAACCAGCTCACACCACCGAGCCTGCGCAGCCGGTGCCCTTCGCGCACCCGCACCGAGAACTGGCCCGCGCCCAGCACGGGCCGCGCCTGGATCGCGAGCACCTCGCGCAGCTGCTTCTCGTAGGCCGCCGAGCCCGCGGCCTTCCCGTACACCGGGTCCTGCGCCGCCGGACCCAGCACGGACGCGGGCAGGCTCACGCCGTAGCCCGGTCCCGGTTCCAGTTCGGGCAGCACCCCGACGGCGGCGGAGAACAGCTCGCCCTCGCCGATGGCCGCCAGGCCGATGGTCTGCCGCGGCTGCACGGCGAGCACACCCCGCCTGCCGCGCGCGGCGGCCACGGCCCGCACCGGCTCCGGCTCCGCGAGGTCAAGCAGCGCCTCGCACTCGACGTACACCGACGCGCCCGCCAGCAGTTCGAGCCGGTCGAGCAGCTGCCCGTCGGGCTCGCCGCCGGGGAGGAGCCCGCGCTCGGCGAGGTTCTCGTGCACGGCACGGCGGATGTCGCGGCGCTCGCTGTCGGTGCGCCCGACGCTCGGCACGAGCAGCGGCGCCGGCGGGGCACCGTGGCCGAGATCGGACCAGAGGATGTCGAACGCCGAGGCGGATACGCGAATCACATCGGGACCGGCTTTCCCTGCTGACCCCGGTGTCCCCCGCCTCCCGTCAACGGGGGCGGCGCGGTGAACGACGAGGACGGCACGGCCGCCCGCAGCGCGGCGTCGCGCGCGTAGAGGACGTCGATCGCCTTCTGTCGCGCGGCCTCGGCCTCCTCCCGGCGGGCCGACAGCGTGTCGGAAAGCCCGGCGAGCGCGGCGAGGTCGCCGGTGGCGACGGCGTCGCGGATCATGCCCGCGGGGTCGTACGACACCGGCTCCGGCATCTCCGCCCGCGCCCGCGCGGCGGCCTCGGCCTGGCTGCCCACGGCCTCCCCCAGCGACGCCGACACGGCCGCGGCCTCCTGGGACCAGCCCGCCGCCTTGCCCAGCACCGCGCGCAGAGCGTCCCCGCCGGGGCCGCTCCACGCCTCCTCGCTGCCCGCGGACATGCCTGCGAGCGCGTCACCCGCATCCCGCAGCGCGCCGGCCAGCTCGGCCCACTCACGGCCGATCTCGCCGGCCTCGGCGGGTTCGTTGCCCGACTCGACCTCGGCCTTGAGCGCCTCGTGGCTGTACCACTCGTAGCGGCGGCCGGTGCCCGGTATCGCGCGCCCGCTCATGACAGCCCTCCCGGCAGTTTCGGCTCGATCAGCCCGGCCACCGTGTCCGCCCGCGTGCACGCCTCGGCGGTGCCGGTGAAGTTGGTGTTGGTGACGTCCACGTGCACGCTGGCCGACTCGCCGGTGCCCAGCAGCACGGCACACGTGCCGTCGTCGGCCTCGTGGTCGGCCACGCGCAGCGCGTCGTGGGCGCCGATGCGCACCTGCTCGGCCGTGCCCTCCTGCCCGGTCCGCAGTGCGGCGAGGCCGGAGGTCTCGTCGATGGTGATCGTCACGCCGTAGGAGCCCGGTTCGGTGTAGTCGCAGGCCCGTGCGCCGCCGAGGGACTTCTGCTCGCCCGTCGTCGTCAGTCCCGCGGTGGAGCGCTCCGCCGGGGACAGCAGGCCGCAGGGGTCGAGCGCGGCGGGCTGCGTGGGCGACATGGACGGCGTGGACGGCGTGGACGGCGTGGACGGCGTGGACGGCGCCGACGTCGGCGCCAGCGTTGAAACACCGTCGGTATGAGCGGGTTCGCCAGCGACCCTGCCGCACGCGGCCGCGAGGAGTACAAGGGGGACAAGGGAAAGAAGGGAGCCGGGGACACGCATTCGGTCAGCCGCCACCCACGCAGTCCACGCCGTCGGCCGCGGCCTCGTCCTCGGTCTGGTAACGCTCGAGCGCCACGGTGATCTGCGCCTTGAGGTCCTCCAGTTCCCTGCCGAAGCGGGTCAGCGAGTCGGCGGCGGAGTCCTCCCCGCCGAGGCCGTACTCGGCCATGAAGTCGCCGACCTCACCGGCGTACCCCGCGCCGAGCGGAACCGACCGGCCGAGCACCTTGGCCTGCCGCACCAGCTGTCCCACGACGTCCTGCAGCTCGCTGAGCCGCTTGAAGGCGTCGCCCGCCAGTTCCGGTGACACGGCGAACGCCTCCGCCGGCACCGGCGACACCCTCGGGGCCGCCATGTCCAGGTCGGTCATCGCGTTGCGCCTCTCCGTAGTCGCCTGGTTCCGGTTCGGAGCATAGGTCAGAACCGAGGGTCATCGGGACGCGTCGGCCCTGCTCACCTGATCGGGCCAACGGCGCTGGTGACCATGCGTGACCGCAGGGTTGAATCATGGAGTTCGCCCGCGTTTGACACACTTCGTGGGAGGCTTGTCGAGGGCGAGAACAACGCCCAGTCCCACGAATGATGACCACACGTTCGTGGCGCGCGCGAGGGTATTGGCACAGGAGGTCGTGTGACGTCGAGAGCGCAGTCTGCCGCCACCGCCGAGCTGAACGGCGAGCAGACCACCGAACACGTGCGGTACCCAGACGGCTTGCATGTCAACGGGCAGGGGCCGGCCGGGCTCGATGAGCTGCACGAGACCGTCCGGCGCATCGCGGCCAACGTCGAGCGGGTGCTCGTCGGCAAGCCCGAGGTCGTCCGCATCGCGTTGGTGACGCTGCTCGCGGAGGGGCACCTGCTGGTCGAGGACGTGCCGGGCGTCGGAAAAACCTCGCTCGCCAAGGCGCTGGCCCGCTCGATCGACTGCACGGTGAGCCGCGTCCAGTTCACGCCGGACCTGCTGCCCAGCGACATCACCGGCGTCTCGATCTACAACCGGCAGGCCGCCGACTTCGAGTTCCGGCCCGGCCCGGTGTTCGCCAACATCGTGGTGGGCGACGAGATCAACCGCGCCTCGCCGAAGACGCAGTCGGCCCTGCTGGAGTGCATGGAGGAGCGGCAGGTCACGGTGGACACCACCACCTACCACCTCGATGAGCCGTTCATGGTGATCGCCACCCAGAACCCGATCGAGATGGAGGGCACCTACGCCCTGCCCGAGGCGCAGCGCGACCGGTTCACCGCCCGCGTCTCGATCGGCTACCCCGACCCCAAGGCCGAGCTCGCGATGGTCGACGAGCACGCCGGCCAGAACCCGCTCGACCAGCTTGAGCCGGTGTCCGACGGCGCGACCGTGCACCGCCTCATCGAGACGGTGCGGAAGATGCACATCGCGCCCGAGGTGCGGCAGTACGCCGTCGAGCTGGCCGCCGCCACGCGCCAGGTGCCGGAGCTGCGGCTCGGCGCGTCGCCGCGCGCGACACTGCAGCTCGTCCGCGCCGCCCGCGCGCAGGCCGCGCTGTCCGGCCGCGAGTACGTGGTGCCGGACGACCTGCACGCGGTCGCCATCCCGGTGCTCGCCCACCGGCTCGTACTCACCACGGAGGCCCACGCCGCACGCCGCTCCGCGACCGACGTGATCCGGGGCGTCCTGCACCGGGTACCCGTCCCGCACGGCGGCAACGGGCTGGGCCACCGCTAGCCCAGAACCCGGACGAACACCGTGACCAGGTCATCTCCCGACGATCCTCAGCGGTCGCGCACGCCGAAGCGACAGGCCCCCTGGCGCACGCTCTCCGGCCTCACCACGAGGGGCCGGTGTCTGCTGGCCGCCGGGGTCGCGGCCGCCGTGTGCTCGGCCGTGCTCAACGAGCGCGACCTGCTGCGGGTCGCCGTGTTCGTGATCGCGCTTCCCCTGTTCGTGGCGCTGCTGGCCTCCGCGTCGAAGGTGCGGATCGGCGCGTCGCGCACGCTGCTGCCCGAGCGCGTTCCCGTCGGCGGGCACGGCGAGGTGCAGCTCGACATCTGGCGCAGCGGGCACCTGCCCGCTGGCGACGTGCTGCTCGAGGACGGCATCCCGTACGCGCTCGGCGCGCGGCCCCGGTTCGTGGTCGAGCGCCTGCCCCAGCACCGGTCCGTGGCGCTGCGTTACCCGGTGCAGCCCGCGCTGCGCGGAGTCCAGCAGATCGGCCCGTTGCGGGCGACGATCACCGACCCGTTCGGGCTCTGCGAGTTCGAGCGCGAGCTGATCTCGCACTCGCGGCTCATCGTCGTGCCCAGGGTGGTGCGGCTGTGGGGGCTCCCGATCGGCGCGGGGATCGGCTCCGGCGACGACGGCAGCATCCGGCTCCACGCCGGCCAGGGCGAGACCGACGTGATCGTGCGGCACTACCGGCAGGGTGACGACCTGCGCAAGGTCCACTGGCGTTCGACCGCCCGGCGCGACGAGATGATGGTGCGGGTCGAGGAGCGGCCGTGGCGCGGCGGCACGACGGTGCTGCTCGACCACCGGGCGGCGGCCCACCACGGCACCGGGCCGGCCGCGAGCCTGGAGTGGGCGGTGGAGTTCGCGGCGAGCGCGTGCCTGCACCTCGGCCGCGCCGGGCACCGCGTCCGGCTGGTGAGCGAGCACGGCCGCATGCTCGCCGACACCCCTGGCGGCGGCGGGCCGAACCACGACAACGTCGTGCTCGACGCGCTCGCGGCACTGCAGCCCGCGCACGAGCGCGACCTGACCACGGGCTTCGACCCGGCACAAGGGCAGGAGCTCATCGCCGTGCTGGGCACCATCAGCAACGACTCGGTGCACGAGCTCACGAAGTACCGGCCGCGCGGCACCCGCAGCCTCGCCGTGCTGCTCGACACTCCCGCGTGGACGAGCGGGGTGAGCGCTCCCGAGCACCGGGCCGCGGCCACGGACGAGTCGGCCGCGCTGCTGCGGGCCGCGGGCTGGGGCGTGGTGATCGCGACGCCCCGCACGTCCATGCCGCAGGTGTGGTCGGAGCTCTGCCGGACCGTCTCCCCCGGCGCGTCCCTGATCGGCGGCCCCGCATGACAGCGACCGCCCCGCCCCGGCCGCACGCCCCGCCGCCCACACCGCCGTCGGAGCCGCAGCAGTCGCTGTCGGCGCACACGGTGCTCACCCCCGCGCTGGCGGGGCTGGCCACGGTCAGCGCGGCGACCTCGCTCACGGGCGTGATCCAGGGCCTTTCGTGGCTGGGCTACCTCATCGTCGTGACGCTGCTCGTCGCGTGCACCGGACTGGCGCTGCGGACCCTGCGCGCCCCTGCGCCGCTCGTCGGCATCGCGCAGCTGCTGGTGCTGCTGTTCCTCGTCACCGGCGTGTTCACCCGCACCGGGCTGCTGGCGATCATCCCGGGGCCCACGGCACTCGTCGAGCTGAACGACGTGCTGGTCGCGGCGTTCGAACAGATCCGCACCGGCCTGCCGCCCGTGGAGGCGACCACGCCGATCCTCTGCCTGGTCACGATCGCGATCGGGCTCGTGGCGATCCTGGTCGACACGCTGGCGGTGTCGGCCTCGGCGCCGGCCGCGACCGGGCTGATCCTGCTCTGCGTCTACGCGGTGCCCTCGGCGCTGGCCGGCGACCTGCTGCCGTGGTGGACGTTCGCGTTCGGCGCCGCCGCCTTCGCCGCGCTGCTCGCCGCCGACGGCAGCCACCGGCACCGCACCTGGCGCAACCGCACCACACCGGGGCTCGGCGCCTCCCCCGGTTCCGCCTCCGCGCCGGTCGCCGTTGTGGCCGCGTCGCTCGTCGTGGGGCTCGTGGCCGGCTCCACCGTCACCGCCATCGGCACTCAGGGCAGCCTTCCGGGCTCGTCCTCCGGCGGCCAGAACGTGCCAGGCGGGCTGGGCGTCAACCCGTTCACGTCGCTGCGCGGGATGCTCGACCAGGGTTCCAACGTCGAGCTGTTCCGCGTGCGGGGCCTCGGCGACGACCGGCGGCTGCTGCGGGCGTTCACGCTCGACACGTACCGGCCCGGTCAGGGCTGGGGCCTGCCCGACGGCCCGATGCCGCCGGGTGTGCCCGCGAACGGCCCGCTGCCCGCGGCCCCCGGCGACGACGGCACCGGCGAGAGCCGGGAGATCCGGATCGAGCCGGTGAACTGGTTCGACCTGTGGCTGCCGACCTACGGCGCGCCACGCGGGCTGCGCAACATCTCCGAGGGCTGGTACTACGACCGCACGAGCGGCACGATCTTCCGCGAGCGCAGGCAACGGCCGGCGCCGTACGTCGAGATCGCGTCGCTCGAGGAGCCGTCCAAGGCGGAGCTGCGGGTCACCGATCCGCAGACCGAGGAGCTGCCACCGGTCTACACCACCGCGGACGAGGTCGACCCGCGCGTCACCGAGCTCGCCCAGCAGCTCACCGCCAACGCCACCAACAACTTCGACAAGGCCGAGGCGATCTGGCGCTACTTCAGCGCCGAGAACGGCTTCGTCTACGACACGCAGACGGCGCCGGTGAGCGATCCCGACGCGCTCGCCGACTTCGTGCTCAACGGCAAGCGCGGCTTCTGCGAGCAGTACGCGTCGTCGATGGCCGTGATGCTGCGGGCGATCGGGATCCCGTCGCGCGTGGCGATCGGGTTCACCACCGGCTACCCGACGGACAACGGACGCACGATCACCTCACAGGACGCGCACGCGTGGGTGGAGGTCTACTTCGGCGACCGTGGCTGGGTCAGCTTCGACCCGACACCGCTGTCGGACGGCCGCGGCTACGTCCCGCCGTACCTGGCGCCCGAGGACACCCAGAGCGAACCGACCCCGTCGGCGCAGGACGACGTGCCGACCGCCCAGTCGAGCCAGCAGGCCCCGCAGAACCAGCTGCCGGAGCCGCAGGCGCAGGGCGGCGAGGGCCAGACCGAGAAGCCGTTCTACGCGGCGCCGTCGTGGTCGGGCTGGGGCACGCTCGTGTCGGTGGTGCTGGCAATGCTGCTGACGGCCGCGGTGCTGGTGCTCGGCAGGCGGATGACGGGTGGACGGCACGCGCCGGCGGGCAAGCCGGTGCCGGGCTGGCTCGCCCCCGTCGCGGGCGCGTTCTGGCTGTTGTCCCTGCTGCTGCTCGCGTGGCAGTGGCACTGGGCGGCGGGGCTCACCCTGCTCGTGCTGGCGGGTCTGGGGCTCACGCCGTCGCTGCTGCGGGAACTCCGGCGCAGACGGCGCCTGCAGACGATCGAGGCCAGGGAACCGACCGCGGCGAACGCGGCGTGGGACGAACTGCTCGACGAGTGCGCCGACCGGGGCATCGAGATCCCGAAGAGCGACACGGTGCGCCTGGCGGCGCAGAAGGTGGCGCAGCGACACCATCTCGACGAGCGGGGCAAGAACGACCTGCGGACGGTGGTGGGCGTCGTGGAGCGGTCCTGGTACAGCCCGGCCGCCGGCGAGAACGATCCGGAGTTCGCGCGCGCGTTCCAGAGCCTGCGCGAGGGCCTGCACCGCACGGCGCCGATGTCGTGGCGGGGCAGGCTCTTCCCCCGCTCGCTCTTCCGCCGCGGCACCCCCCCGCTGACGCACGGCTGACTGTCCCCCAAGGCCACCTTTGTTGCGTTGAACGCAACAAAGGTGGCCTTGGGGGCCTGTGGGCATGGAGCGGGCACGGAGCGAGTGGGTGCGTACACGCGTAAGCAGGGTGCCGCGAGCGCGGCACCCTGCTTACGTCAACGCTGTGCGAGCGGAGCTAACGGTCCTCGAAACGCTGCCGGAAGCGTTCTTCCATGCGCTGGGTGAAGGAGCTGCGGCGCGTCGGTTTGCCGCCACCCCCGCCGCCCGCGCTCTTGGCGTCCTTCTCACCCGGCTCCCCCCGGGCTCGCATGGCAGTGACGGCAAGCAGAACCCCAAAGAACATCACGAGGAACCCGAGCACGCTGATCAACGGAATCTCGGCGACCCGGAAGGGCACCACGACGCCGAGCACCAGCAGCGCGACGCCCACCGCGAACAGGGCGATGCCCTGGATGCGCCTGCGGCGCGTGGGGCGACGCATCTTGGCGCCACGTACCGTGGATGCGAACTTGGGGTCCTCGGCATAGAGCTCGCGCTCGATCTGATCGAGCAGCCGCTGCTCATGCTCGGAGAGTGGCATCTTTCCTCCTCCGGCACAGCGTTGTCTCCGACCCCACTGGTGGGCGCCGGACCTTCGCAACGTCGTGGACCCAACGACCCCCCGTTCGGGGTGTCCCCACCAGGATACGAGCCCCGCGCTCCGACGACTACCCGATCTCGCATCAACCATGGAGAGATTTGCACCAAAAGCCCGGCTGGGGCCATCCACCCGGGTGAAGGCGACGAAGGTCACCCCTCTTCGGGTGACAACAGCGACGCAGGCCGGATGGCCCCCGCGCCGAACTTGGACCGGGCGACGTCGGCGGCGATTTCCGCCTCCCGCCAGCGCGGGGCGGGTGCCTCGAGGCTCAGCTGCTCCCCCGCGCCCTCCGCGGCGAGCCCCTCGACGCGCACGCCGATGAGCCGCACCGCCGCGCCCGACGACGCCTCGGCCAGCAGCGCGGCCGCCGTGGCGTGGATCTCGCGGGCGACGTCGGTTGCCGAGAGCAGCGTCCGCGCCCTGGTGATCGTCCTGAAGTCGGCGAACCGGACCTTGATCGACACGGTGCGCCCGCGCACGCCCTTCGCCCTGAGCGTGGCCGCGACCCGCTCGGACAACCGCAGCAGCTCCCGGTTGAGCAGCGCGCTGTCGTGCTGGTCGGTGTCGAAGGTGTGCTCGGCGCCGATCGACTTCTCCTCGGACTCCGGCACGACGGCCCGGTCGTCCCGGCCGTTGGCGAGCGCGTGGAGGTGCTCACCGAGCGCGGAGCCGAGGCTGCGCCGCAGGCGGTCGAGCGGGGCCTTCGCGACGTCGGCGATCGTGTCCAACCCGTGTCTGCGCAGGTTCTCCTCGGTCTTCTTGCCCACGCCCCACAACGCCGACACCGGCAGCGGGTGCAGGAAGTCCAGCGTCTGGGCCGCGGGCACCACGAGCATCCCGTCGGGCTTGGCCATGCCGGAGGCGAGCTTGGCGACGAACTTGGCCCGCGCGACCCCGACCGAGCACGTGATCCCGTGCTCGGCGGCCACCCGTTCGCGGATGAGCGCCCCGATTCCCGCCGGGGTGGTCGCGAGCCGCCGCAGCGCCCCGCTCACGTCCAGGAACGCCTCGTCCAGGCTCAGCGGCTCCACGAGCGGCGTCAGCTCCCGGAAGATCGCCATGACACCGCGGGAGACCTCGCTGTAGGCGCCCCGGCTCGGCGGGATCCACACCGCCTGCGGGCACAGCCGCCGCGCCGCGCCCACCGGCATCGCGGAGCGCACGCCGTAGCGGCGCGCCGGGTAGTTCGCCGACAGCACCACCGAGCGCGGGCCCGCGCCCGCGACGATCACCGGCCGTTCGGCCAGCTCCGGCCTGCTCCGCAGCTCGACGGCCGCGAAGAAGGCGTCCATGTCGACATGCAGCACACCGCAGCCGGTGTCGTCCGGTGTGGTCTCCCCCGTGGCGCGGAACCGCTCGAACCCCGCGGGCAGCGCCGCGTTTCGTCCCATGCGGGCAGGCTAGCCGGACCCACCGACATTCAGGTCGTGTCCCACGATCCTCCGCCGTCGCGAGCGGAGATCGGCGTGGACGCGGCGCGACGGAATCGCCGGGAACCTAGGCGGGGCGCCGCGCCAGCGCGTGCAACCTGCTCGCGATGTCGCGCAGCGGCGGCGTGCCAGCGGCGAGGGCCTCGAAGTCCGCCACGTCCTGTTCCCACGACGCGACCGCGTTCACCGGCTCGGCGGAGAGGCTGTGCACCACGTCGGACACCACGCCGTCGCCCTGCAACTGGGCGACCTCGAGGCCGGCACCCGCGAGCAGGGCCTCCAACCCGGTCGTGTCGAACCGGCGCAGCAGGGTCTCCGCGTCGTCGGTGAGCACGCCGTCGGGGTCGGTCAGCAGCTTGCGGGCCTCGGCGAGCCTGCCCGCCAGCGCGCGGTGCAGCGCGGCGGCGTGCCGGTTGGCGACCAGCACCGAGACCGCCCCGCCCGGCGCCACCACCGCGGCGAGCGCCGAGATCGTCACCGCCGGGTCGTCGACCACCTCGAGCAGCCCGTGCGCGAGCACGAGATCCGCGGAACCGGCGGGCACGCGGGCGCCGAGCGCGTCCGAGTCGTCGGCCACCACCGTGATCCGGTCGGACACGCCCACCTCGGCGGCCCTGCGTTCCAGCGTGGCCAGCGCGTTCGGGTTGGGCTCCACGACGGTCACGAGGCAGCCCTCGTACGCGAACGGGACCGCCCAGACCCCGCTGCCTCCGCCCACGTCGATCACGCGCGGCTCGGCAGCGCCCCGGTCACGCGCCGCGCGCAGCTCCGCCTCCAGCACCTTCCGGACCGCAGCTGAGGTGTGCCCGGCCGACGTCTCCGTTCGCATGGTCGGCAGCGTAGTTGGGCCGCTCGGGCGCACTCACCTCGACCGGCCACGATCGCGCTCCGGATACGACTACGCTCGCAGGCGTGCACACGGTGGCCGTACTGAGCCTCAAGGGAGGCGTCGGCAAAACGACGGTTGCGCTGGGTATTGCCTCGGCTGCGCTCCGCAGGGGAGCGAGGGCGCTCGTGGCGGACCTCGACCCACAGGGCAACGCCACCGCGACGCTGGACCCGCCGATGACCGAGGCGACGCTCACCGATGTGCTGGAGACCCCCCGGCTCGCGGTGATCAGGCAGGCCCTTGCGCCGAGCGGCTGGAGCGACGAGCTCGACGTCCTCGTCAGCTCCGAGGACCTGGAGCTGCTCAACGAGCCCGGCCCGGACAGCCGCCGGATGGACAACCTCGCCCGTGCGCTCGACGAGCTGACCGCGTCGCCGCCGGGCGACCCGTACCAACTGGCGATCCTGGACTGCCCGCCCTCGCTGGGCAGGCTGACCCGCTCGGCGCTCATGGCCGCGGACAGCGCGCTGCTGGTCACCGAGCCCACGATGTACGCCGTCTCGGGCGCTGAACGGGCGCTGGAGGCCATCGAGGCGATCCGCGCGGAGCACAACCCCCGGCTGCGGCCCGCGGGCGTACTGGTGAACCGCCTGCGGGTGCGCTCCTACGAGCACCAGTACCGCGTGCAGGAGCTGCGCGAGTCGTTCGGCAGGCTCGTGATGCCGACGGCGATCCCCGACCGGCTGGCGATCCAGCAGGCGCAGGGCGCATGCGTGCCGATCCACGAGTGGAAGTCGCCGGGCGCGCAGGAGATCGCGCTGACGTTCAACATGGTGCTCGCCAAGATCCTGCGGTCGAGCCGCGCGGGCAGGCACCGGCTGGCCGACGAGGAGCCCGAGCCCGCCTCAACTCCCGCCGAGCCCTCGCAGAACGAGACCACCTCGCAGTTCCCCGTGCTGCGCGAGCTCGCCGAGCGCGAGATCGGCTGAGATGCCCGAGGGCGACACCGTCTTCCTCACCGGGAAGAAGCTCGAACGGGCACTCGCCGGGCAACGGCTCACGCGCACCGACTTCCGGCATCCCGCACTGGCGACCACGGACCTCTCCGGACACGACGTGCTCGGCGTGCGCACCGTCGGCAAGCACCTGTTCCTCCGCTTCTCCGGAGAGCTGAGCCTGCACAGCCACCTCAAGATGGACGGCTCGTGGCGGGTGTTCGCGCGCGGCGCGCGGTGGAACATGCCCGCGCACCACGCGCGCGTGGTGCTGACCACCGAGACCACCGAGGCGGTCGGCTTCCGCGTGCACGACCTCGTACTGCTGCCGACAGACGAGGAACGGCGGCTCGTGGGACATCTCGGACCGGACCTGCTCGATCCGGAGTGGACGGACGAGCACGCGGCGATCGCCGCGCGGACACTGGCTTCCCGGCCCGAGCTGGAGCTCGGGCTCGCGCTGCTGGACCAGCGGGTGATGGCCGGGGTCGGCAATCTGTACAAGTGCGAGATCTGCTTCCTGCTCGGCGTCACACCGTGGACGCCCGTTTCCGAGGTCGACCCCGCCGAGACGGTGGCGCTGGCGCGGAAACTGTTGCGTGCCAACGCCTGGCGCTACGACCAGAGCACCACCGGCGAGACAGCGCGCGGCAGGCGCAACTGGGTGTACGAGCGCACCCGGCAGGGCTGTTTTCGCTGTGGCGGCCGGGTTCGCGTCGCCACGCAGGGAGCGGGCGTGCAGGGCAGGCCGACGTGGTACTGCCCGAACTGCCAGCGCGGACCCGCCCCCGCGCGTTAGCCCGGCGTCGTGCCGACCTCGAGCTGCCGGCCCCACGGCCTTGACCGGCGGCGCGCCGACCTCGCTCCCATCGCACTCGTGGCGTGTCCCACGCCGAACGTCCGCACCGGACACACGCTGAACGGGGAGTACCTCTCGGTGGCCACGACGCTGGGCCTGCGGGCGGCGTTCCTCCAGGATACCCGCACGGACGCGCTACCGGCCGCGATCGACGGCGTCGCGTGCGACACGGGAAAACCTGTTGCCGGGCAAGGGTTGCCTCGCTTAGCGTTGCGGCACACGAGAAAGGAGGTGGTCCGAAGTTGAATAGCTACAGGACTCGTGAGGTGGCTGTCCGCTGACGGGCAGCACACGGACCACCTGGGCAGGCTGACCGCGAGCGCGGTGCCCGCCCGAAGTACGTGTGCCTGGCAGTGAATACCAGGCAGTCACCGGCCCCCTGTCGCTTCCGGGTTCCGGTCCGACCCGGGCCCGAACGGCTGACGACGTTCGGGAGTCGCGCAGGGGGCTCTTTCACTTGCGGCTCACTCTCCGGGGCCTGTCCGGCCCCGCAGCGCGATCAGGCAGCATGGTCGCGTGCTCTTCGACAAGATCGCGCGGCCGGCGCTCTACCGGCTCGCCAAGTCCGATCCCGAGGTCGTGCACGAGCGCACGGTGCGCGCGCTGGGCAGGCTCGGCGCCGTGCGGCCCGCGCTGGCCGCCCTGCACCGCGTGTACGCCGTCGACGCCCCCGTGACCGTGTTCGGGATCCGCTTCCCCAACCGGGTCGGCCTCGCCGCCGGGATGGACAAGGACGGCCGCGCGCTGCACGCCTGGCCGGCGCTCGGATTCGGCTTCGTCGAGGTCGGCACCGTCACGCGGCTCGCCCAGCCCGGCAACCCCAAGCCCCGGCTGTTCACCCTCGCCGCCAGCGACGCCGTGATCAACCGGATGGGCTTCAACAACGCAGGCGCCGAGGCGCTGGCACGGAGACTCGCCGAGGGCGGCAAGCCCCGCGTCCCGCTGGGCATCAGCATCGGCAAGTCCAAGGTGACCCCGCTGGAGGACGCCGTCGAGGACTACCGGGCGTCCCTGCGGGCGCTGCACCCCTACGCCGACTACGTCGCCATCAACGTCAGCTCGCCGAACACTCCGGGGCTGCGGGAGCTGCAGGACCGTTCGGCGCTCGCCGAGCTGCTCGCCGAGCTGAGGGGCACGGCGGCGACACTCGCCGAGGAGGCGGGCACGACCGCGGCCCCGCTGCTGGTGAAGGTCGCCCCCGACCTCACCCACGAGGCGCTGGCCGAGCTACTGGAGGTGTGCCTCGAGCACGACGTCGCCGGGATCATCGCCACCAACACCACGCTCGGCCGGGAGGGCCTCGCCCCCGCCGACGCGCGCGTGGCCGAGGAGGCGGGCGGGCTGTCGGGCCGGCCGCTCGCCGAGCGAGCCAGGGAGGTCGTGCGCTTCGTGCGCGAGGAGACGGGCGACCGGCTGCCCGTGATCGGGGTCGGCGGGATCTCCGGGCCGGAGGACGCGCGGCGCATGCTCGACGCGGGCGCGAGCCTCGTGCAGGTCTACACGGCGTTCGCGCTGCACGGCCCCGGGCTGGTCCGGCGGATCAACCGGACGCTGGCCGGGGAGCCGGCACGGTAGGCCGCTGTGTGCTCAGATAGCGCAGGTAGGCGCGCCAGCAGCGGTACGACGTGATGTCGGTGCCTTCCGCGGCGGCGACCGCGTCACACAACACCGCGACCGCGTGCGCCCCGTCCTCGAGTTCCA
The DNA here is from genome assembly GCF_005146945.1 of Prauserella endophytica. GTDB lineage: Bacteria > Actinomycetota > Actinomycetes > Mycobacteriales > Pseudonocardiaceae > Prauserella_A > Prauserella_A endophytica. The sequence continues at coordinate 66,618 of NZ_SWMS01000026.1, read as the reverse complement.
CGCTGCCGAGCGTCAGCGGCGCGGGCAGCCCGGCGAGGAACTCTCCGAGCCCGGCGGGGGAGATCAGCCACCGCTCGGCGAGCAGGGCCGCGCCGTCCCGCTCCGCGCGCAGGACGCCCGGCTGCGGCGGCGTGCCCGGCAACGCGACCATGCGATAGCGCGGCGCCGTCTCGACGAACCCGGTGAACCGCGCGCCCACGCCGGTGAGCTCGCCGTTGCGCGGCTGGCCGCGCAGGTAGGCGCCGAACACGATCAGCCCGATCCCCGTCGACGGGTACGGCGTGTCGGCCTGGATGCCGCTGAGCAGGCCGACCACGTCGATGCCCACCTGGTCGTCGAACGCCCTGGTGACCACGACGGCGCCGCCCGCGCGCCCGTCGGGGAACCCCACGGCCGCCGTGTCGAGGATGCTCGTGAGCTCGGCGGGTGACGGCGTGGTGCCGGTGGTGGGCAGGCACAGGGCATCGTGGCCGCGCAGGATCGTGGCGGGACGCTCGGCCCACTCCCGCGCTCGCTCGGCGAGCGGGATCTCCTCCACGACGGCTCCCGCGGCACGCAGAGTGTCGACGGTGACCGCGAACGAGGAGCGATCCACCGTGGACAGCGCGGCGAGATCGGCGCGGGAGGGCACCGCGATGCGCGGGTGCTCCCCCGCGCTCAGCCGCACCGAGGCGGGCCACTCCCGGCTCGCCGGGTCGCTCTCGTCTGGCCCGGTCAGCGCCGCGAGCACGAGCTGGCCCCGCTCGACGTCACGGGCCAGCACGGTCAGCCCCGAGTGCCCAGGCACGAGGCCCCGCGTGGGGCGCAGGGCCACCAGGCCACGGCAGTCGGCGGGCAGCCCGGTGCAGAGGGCCGCGTCCAGCACGTCGAGCGCGGGCGCGGCGGAGACTCCCACCGGGTCGGCGGTACCGAGCACCACCGCCCCGGCCCGCGCGAGCCGCTGGGCGAGCACGGGATCGTCGCCGATGCCCACGAGAACACCCGCCAGGGCCGGCGACTCACCGGCACGCAGGCGTTCGTCCACGGCTTTCGCGTCGACGAGAACGTCCTCCCGGGAACGGACGCTCAGCCACGGCGCGGAACCGCCGGAACGGGCGAGTGCCTCGAAGGCCGCGATGGCCCGCTGATAGGAACTGACCGGCGGAAACGACACGGTCTCTTCCTCGGTGAGAAACGGGTTCACGCCGCTGTCCTTTCCGCCGACGCCCAGGCAACCACGATTACCCACGTCCGGATGAAATCAATCCGGGCCGTTCTCGGTGCGGTTACCGTCCGAGGCTAGGAAGAGGCGTTTCCGGAATCGTGTCGGCGGCGTTACCCGACTATTTCCCGTGGTTACGCCTCCGCCATTCCGGCGGCGATTCCCCGTCGGGGCGGAAGCGTCGTCAGGACAGGTCGCGCAGCGCCAGCGCGAGCCCGGCGAGGCGGTCGGTGGCGTCGGTGAGCGCCTCCTTGGCGGGATGCACGCCCCCGCTGCTGGCGGCGACCGCCCGGCCGGCCGCGGCGACGAGCCCGCCGTAGCCCTCGACGCCGTCGTCGAGCTGCTCGGCCAGCGTGCGGATGGCGGAGTCCAGCGGCTGCCGCTCGCTCGCGGGCGCGGAGGCCCTCGCGCGCTCGATCGACTGGATCCGGCCCGCGAGCGCCCGCAGGGTCGCCGAGGCCTCGGCGGCGGTGTTCCGCGCGTCCTCGACGGACAGCTCGGGCACCGATGCCGGGGCGCCGTTCGCGGGTGAGGCCAGCTGGCCCAGCAACTCGGCGAGCGTCGCCTCGCTCTCCGCGAGCCGCTCCATCGGCTTGCGCGCGGCGGAGTTCGCCGAGGGCAGCCGCGGTGGCTTGGTGGAAGCCACCGCGGGCACCTCGGTGCGGTTGAGCTGGCGGAGCTTCACGCCGGACCGTACCGCCAGTACGCCGAAGATCACGGCGCTGGTGAGGCCGCCGAAGGCGCCGACGAAGCCCTCCTCGCCGCCCGTGACGCCGTAGAAGCCACCGACGGCCCACAGCACGCTCAGCAGCGTGATGATGGTCCAGAGGGTGAGCGCCTTGGAGGTCCTGCGCTTGCGGCGCTCCAGCTTGGCGGACGGCTCGTTCCAGCGCGTCCACTTGTCGCGCATGTCGGCGATCGCCGCCACCTCACGAGGCAGCAGCGGCGCGTCCGCCGAACGCGTCGGCTTGGACGGCCGCGTCGGCTCCTGTGGAGCGCTCTCCCGCTCCTCGCCGCCGTCGCGGGACTGGCCCTGCTGCTGCGGCGGAAGGTACTTCTGGAGCTTCTCCTGCGCCTTCTGGGCGTAGTCGGGCAACCGCTCGATGTGCTTCTCCAGCTTGGCGTTCAGCTGGCTGAAGTCCCGCCTGCCCGACTTGCCCGATCCCGCGGCCATGATCCCAGCCCGGCCTTGCCGCTCAGGCCTGGTTCTTCTGGCGCTCGGCCTCGACCCGCGCCTGGATCTCCTTCTGGACATCCGAGCCCGAGGACGCCGGTGCCGCCGAACCGGACGACGCGGAGCCGTCGGTCACCTGGGCCACCGACTCGCCCTTCATCGACGCGCGGATCTGCTCGAGGCGGTTGTGCCCGGCCAGCTGCGTCGTGGAGTGCTGCACCTCGAGCATGCGGCCCTGCACGGAGTTCTGCGCGAGCTCCGCCGAGCCGAGCGCGGTGGTGTAGCGCTTCTCGATCTTGTCGCGGATCTCGTCGAGCGACGGCGTGTTGCCCGGCGCGGCCAGCTCGGTCATCTGCGTGAGCGAAGCCGACACCTGCTCCTGCATCTTCGCCTGCTCCAGCTGCGAGAGCAGCTTGGTGCGCTCCGCCAGCTTCTGCTGCAGCATCGAGGCGTTGCGCTCGACGGCCTGCTTGGCCTGCGCCGCCGCCTGCAGCGACTGGTCGTGCAGCGTCTTGAGGTCCTCGATACTCTGCTCGGCGGTGACGAGCTGGGCGGCGAAGCCCTCGGCGGCGGTCTCGAACTCCTGCGCCTTCTTCTCGTCGCCCTTCGCGCGCGCCTCGTCGGCGAGGACGAGCGCCTGGCGGGTGGAGGACTGCAGCTTCTCGACCTCACCGAGCTGCCGGTTGAGCTTCATCTCCAGCTGCCGCTGGTTGCCGATCACCGAAGCCGCCTGCTGGGAGAGCGCCTGGTGGTTGCGCTGCGCCTCCTCGATGGCCTGCTGGATCTGCACCTTCGGGTCGGCGTACTCGTCAACCTTCGACGAGAACGCCGCCATGAGGTACTTCCAGAACTTCACGAAAGGGTTGGCCATCTCCTCCGCCTGCCTTCTCACGTCCCACGAGCTGTTGATCCGGTGCTGTCACCGTTCGCCGTGTCCTGGCAACGTGCGACCCCCGGTGTTGGGTTCCATCGTGTCAGGTCAACGGCCGTGGTTCCAGGCGACCCCGGGGGAATTCAGGGATGGCCCTGACCCGACCCGGGGCACGGTCCGGATGCCGCCCGTTCCGCAGGTCACGCGGCGAGGACGGCCTTGGACTTCGGCGGGTGGATGGTGGTCCGCAGCGTCGGGGAGAGCCGCAGGTCGGCGAGGTCGTTGCCGCCGACGTTCGCCACGATCCGGCCGCCCTCGAACCCGCTGTCCGAGCTCGTGGCCTTGGCGCTCGCGCGATCCCCGCGCTCGGCGGGCTCCACCGGCTCGCCGGGCTGGCCCATGGCGGCCGTGTCGACCTTGTCCAGCGCGGACACGTCCGCGGCGACGTTGTGCAGCAGCTCACCGAGCGGCAGGTCCAGCGCCTCGCAGATGGACGCGAGCAGCTCGCTCGACGCTTCCTTCTGGCCCCGCTCGACCTCCGAGAGGTAACCGAGGCTGACCTTGGCGGCGCGGGAGATGTCGCGCAGCGTCCGGCGCTTGGTGGTGCGGGCATGACGGAGCCGATCACCGATCGCCTCGCGCAACAGCACGGTCATCACGCGCCTCCCTTCAGCTACTGACCACGTTACCGAGACCAGCCGACAGAACGCAGGTGTTGACACGTGCGTCCGCCAAGGGCGAACGCGTGGATCAACCCAGTTGTTCCCCGAGCAGGCCCAGCGCGGCGGTCACCGACGCCCTTCGCACGGCGTCGCGGTCACCGGACATCCGCAGCGTACGCGCATCGAGCACCCCTTCGCCCGCCACCGCGAGGTGCACGGTGCCGGGCGCCACCCCGTCCTGCGGATCGGGCCCGGCGACCCCGGTGAGCCCCACGCCCCAGTCGGCGCCGCACCGTTCGCGCGCGCCCCGGGCGAGCTGCGCGGCGACCTCCGGGTGCACGGCGCCGTGCTCGGCCAGCAGTGCCCCGTCCACCCCGGCGAGCGTCCGCTTGAGATCCGTGGCGTAGACGATCAGCCCGCCGCGCACGGTCGCGCTCGAACCCGGTACCTCGGTCAGCGTGGCGCACACCAGGCCGGCCGTCAGCGACTCGGCGGTCGCGACGGTCTGCCCGCGCCGGATCAGCGCGGCGACCAGCTCCCGCGCCTCCATCAGCGCGAGCTTCCCGCACGCAGCCGCAGCGCCCTGACCACGTAGTCGAGGCCGGTGGCGACCGTGAGCACGAGCGCGATGCCCATGAGCCCCCAGCACACCGGGTCCGCCCACGCCCCGAGCGGGAGCAGGTAGGCGCCGATCGCGACGCTCTGGGCCAGCGTCTTGGCCTTGCCGCCCCGGCTCGCCGGGATCACGCCGTGCCGGATGACCCAGAATCGCAGCAGTGTGACGCCCAGCTCTCGGACGGCGATGACGATCGTGACCCACCACGGCAGCTCGCCGAGCACACTCAGCCCGACCAGCGCGGCGCCGATGAGCGCCTTGTCGGCGATCGGGTCGGCGATCTTGCCGAAGTCGGTGATCAGGCTGTACCTGCGTGCGACCCAGCCGTCGACCCGGTCGGTGAGGGCGGCGACGGCGAACACGGCCGTGGCGACATAGCGCCACGCCGGGTCGGTGCCGTCGGCCGTGAACAGCGCGAGGACGAACAGGGGGACGAGGACCAGCCGCGACAGGGTCAGCAGGTTGGCGACGTTGAGCGTCGGCACGTTCGCGACCGCCGGGGTGGACGCGACGTCGGCGGTGCCGCCGACCTCGGCGTCCCGATCGGCGCCGCCGGCCTCGGCGCTCACGGCGCCCTGTCCGCGACCGGCTCGAGTGGCCGGACGATCAGGTCGACGCCCGCGCTGTCCACCACCTCGCAGCGGAGCAGCTCGCCGGCCTTGCAGCTACCGGCGTCCAGCACGACGCACTCGCCGTCCACCTCGGGCGCCTGGTGCGCGGCGCGGCCGGTGACCTCGTCGGCCTCGTCGGCGATGGTCTCCACGAGCACCTCGACCACCGTGCCGATCCGGTCCTCGGCACGCTGGGCGGTGAGCTCCTCGACCAGCGCGGACACCCGGCCGACGCGCTCGGCGATGGTCGCCTCGTCGAGCTTGCCGTCGAAGCCCTCGGCCTCGGTGCCGTCCTCGTCGGAGTAGCCGAACACGCCCACGGCGTCCAGCCGCGCGCCGGTGAGGAAGCGCTCCAGCTCCGCGACGTCGGCCTCGGTCTCGCCGGGGAAGCCGACGATCACGTTGGTGCGGATGCCCGCCTCGGGCGTGTACTCGCGGATCTGGTCGATGAGCGCCAGGAACGAGTCCGTGGAGCCGAAGCGCCGCATGCGGCGCAGCACGGCCTCGCTGGAGTGCTGGAAGGACAGGTCGAAGTAGTCGGCGACGCCCGGCGTGGTCGCGATGACCTTCACGAGGTCGGGCCGGGTCTCGGCGGGCTGCAGGTACGACACGCGCACGCGGTCGATGCCGGCGACGGCGGCCAGCCGCGGCAGCAGACCCTCCAGCGCACGGGTGCCGCCGAGCTCGCGGCCGAGATCCTTGCCGTAGGACGTGGAGTTCTCGCTGACGAGGAACAGCTCGCGCGCGCCCTGGGTGGCGAGCCACTCGGCCTCCGCGACGATCTCGTCGGGGTGGCGGGACACGAAGGACCCGCGGAACGACGGGATGGCGCAGAACGAGCAGCGCCGGTCGCAGCCGGACGCGATCTTCAGCGCGGCGACCGGCGAGTCGTCGAGCCGGGAGCGCAGCACGCGTGGGCCCCACCCGGCGTGGCCGGGCACGGCGACCTGCTCGGCCGCGGCGGGCCGCTCGACAGGGCTGATCGGCAGCAGGGTCCTGCGGTCGGCGGGCGTGTGCGAGGCGATCGAGCGGCCCTCGGCGATGTCGGCGAGCCGTTCCGCCAGCTGCGGGTAGTGGTCGAAGCCGAGCACCGCGTCGGCCTCTGGCAGGTTGTCGGCCAGCTCGCGGCCGTAGCGCTCGGCCATGCAGCCGACCGCGACCACCTTGGCGCCCGTGTCCGCCGCCGCGAGCAGGGTGTCCACCGAGTCCTTCTTTGCCGCCTCCACGAAGCCGCACGTGTTGACCACGACGACGTCGCTGGCCTCGGGGTCGGCGGAGAGCTCCCAGCCGCCCGCGGCGAGCCTGCCCGCGAGCTCCTCGGAGTCGACCTCGTTGCGGGCGCAGCCGAGGGTCAGCAGGGAGACGCGGCGGCCAGGCGAGGAATCAGCGGAAGACACCCGACCAGGGTAACGAGGAGACCCTGGTCGGTGGTGCGGAGCCCGCCCGCTAGCGTCTGGAGGGTGGAGTCCCCGCTCATTCGCCGCGCGCGCGTCGCGGACGTTCGCAAGATCAAGGCGCTGGTCGACTCCGACGCGGGCAAGGTGCTCCTCGAGAAGGAGCTCGTGACCCTCTACGAGGACATGCAGGAGTTCTGGGTCGCCGAGCTGGCCGGCGAGATCGTCGGCTGCGGCGCCCTGCACGTGCTGTGGGAGGACCTCGCCGAGATCCGCACGGTCGCCGTGGAGCGCTCGATGCGCGGCAGGGGCCTCGGGCACCTGCTGGTCGGCAGGCTCGTGGAGCTGGCGAGGGAGCTGGGGGTGCCGCGGATCTTCGTGCTGACGTTCGAGACGGAGTTCTTCGCCAAGCACGGGTTCCGGGAGATCCACGGCACGCCCGTCCCGCGCGAGGTCTACGAGGAGATGCGCCGCTCGCTCGACACCGGCGTCGCGGAGTTCCTGGACCTGCCGTTCGTCAAGCCCAACACTCTCGGCAACACGCGCATGCTCCTTGACCTGACCGCGCCCACCGGTGCGTAGTCGGTAATTCACCCACTGTTCCCACCTTCGGAGGTGGTGGCGGCAACCGGCGGCACCCGAAGCTGATCAAGCCTGTTTCCTGCCTGCTCAGCGAGGGAGCCTGCCATGGCCACGTCAGTCCTGCGCCGCACTCTCCGTGGCGCCGTCGGATCCACCGCCGTCGCCGCCGCCCTGTTCGTCGGCGCGGGAACGGCGCCCGCCGTCGACGTCCGGGAGGTGACCGACGAGTACCTGTTCGAGCTGTCCCTGTCGCAGTTCGGCACCACGCGCGCCACGGCACCGCATGCCGACGTGCTCGACTGGTCCTCGGACGCGTGCTCGTGGTCACCGGACAGGCCGCTGGGCTACGACTTCACCCCCGCCTGCCACCGGCACGACTTCGGCTACCGCAACTACAAGAGGCAGAGCCGGTTCACCGAAGCGAACCGCAAGGCGATCGACGACAACTTCTACAGCGACATGAAGACGATCTGCGCGGGTCGCTGGCAATGCGACGGCGCCGCGTGGACCTACTACCAGGCGGTCCGCAAGTTCGGCGCCAGCTGACCCCCCGCCCCTGCAGTGAGGGCCACCTTCACTGCGTTCAACGCAGTGAAGGTGGCCTTCACTGCAGATGGGCACTCTGGCTAGTCCAGGTCCTCGTCGTCGTCGGCGGGGCCGGGGTCGCCGCCTCGGATGAGGGCCAGCGTTCCGGGCAGGTCCTCGGGCTTGACCAGCACGTCGCGCGCCTTCGACCCCTCCGACGGGCCCACCACTCCCCGGGTCTCCAGCAGGTCCATGAGCCTGCCCGCCTTGGCGAAGCCGACGCGCAGCTTGCGCTGCAGCATCGAGGTGGACCCGAACTGCGAGGTGACCACGAGCTCGGCGGCCTGCAGCAGCACGTCGAGGTCGTCGCCGATGTCGGCGTCGATCTCCTTCTTCTCGCCTGCCTTCGCCGCGGTGACACCGTCGGTGTACTCGGGCTCAGCCTGCTCCTTGGTGAAGTTGACGATCGCCGCGATCTCCTCGTCGCTGACGAACGAGCCCTGCACGCGGGTCGGCTTGCCCGCGCCCATCGGCAGGTACAGCGCGTCGCCCATGCCGATGAGCTTCTCGGCGCCCGGCTGGTCGAGGATGACGCGCGAGTCGGTGAGCGACGACGTGGCGAACGCCAGCCGCGACGGTACGTTGGTCTTGATGAGGCCGGTGACGACGTCCACCGACGGCCGCTGGGTGGCGAGCACGAGGTGGATCCCCGCGGCACGGGCCTTCTGCGTGATGCGCACGATCGCGTCCTCGACGTCACGCGGCGCGGTCATCATGAGGTCGGCGAGCTCGTCGACGATCGCCATGATGTAGGGGTAGGGCCGGTACTCGCGCTCGCTGCCGGGCGGAGCGGTGATCTCGCCGGAGCGCACCTTCTTGTTGAAGTCGTCGATGTGGCGCACCCGGTTGGCCTGCATGTCCTGGTAGCGCTGCTCCATCTCCTCCACGAGCCAGGCAAGCGCGGCGGCGGCCTTCTTCGGCTGCGTGATGATGGGCGTGATGAGGTGCGGGATGCCCTCGTACGGCGTCAGCTCGACCATCTTCGGGTCGATCAGGATCATCCGGCACTCCTCCGGCGTCGCCCGCGCGAGCAGCGACACCAGCATGGAGTTGACGAAGCTCGACTTACCGGAGCCGGTGGAGCCCGCCACGAGCAGGTGCGGCATCTTGGTCAGGTTCGCGGTGACGAAGTGTCCCTCGATGTCCTTGCCGAGGCCGATCACCATCGGGTGGTTGTCCTTGGCGGCCTTGGCCGAGCGCAGCACATCGCCGAGGCGCACCATCTCGCGGTCGGAGTTGGGCACCTCGATGCCGACGGCCGACTTGCCGGGGATCGGCGCGAGCAGGCGCACGTTGTCGGTCGCGACGGCGTAGGCGATGTTCTTGGTGAGCGCGGTGATCTTCTCGACCTTGACGCCGGGGCCGAGCTCCACCTCGTAGCGGGTCACCGTGGGGCCACGGGTGAACCCGGTGACCTGAGCGTCCACATTGAACTGCTCGAGCACGCCCGTGATCGCCTCGATCATGGCGTCGTTGGCCTTGCTGCGGGCCTTCGGGGCCTCGCCGAGCGTCAGCAGCTCCGGCGAGGGCAGCGTGTAGTCGCCCTCGACGGCGCGGGTCACGGCGAGCGCGGGCTGCTCGGGCTTGCTCCGGGGCTTGCGCTCCGGCACCTCGGCCGCCTTGGGCTTCGGCGCGGGGTCCGGGACGGGCGAGGCGGTCAGGTCGTCGAACAGGCTCGGGTCCTCGGCGCTGGTGTCCGCGCTGGCCTGGCGGCGCCGGGAGGGCTTGCGCAGCCGCACCGACGCGGGGTCGGCCTCGGCCACCGGATCGTGCCGGGCCTGCCGCTGGTTCTCCTCCTCTTCGAGGTCGGCGGGGTCGACACCCCACTCGCGGAGGCGGCGCGGGATCTCGCGCACCGGCGTCGCGGTGAACACGAGCACGCCGAACGCCAGCGTGAGGATCAGCAGCGGCACGGCCACCCAGATCGTCACGCCGCGGGCCAGTAGGTCTCCGGAGAACCAGCCGAGCCAGCCGCCCGCGTACATCTGGTCGCCGTGCTCCTGCGGGCGGGCGTTGAACAGGTGCAGCAGGCCGAGGATCGACAGGGTCACCAACAGCGTGCCGACGACCATTCGCGGCCTGGTCTCCGGTTTCGCCTCGGAGCGCATCAGCGCGACGGCGGACACCACGAGCGCCAGCGGGACCGCGACGGCACCGGCGCCGAAGACGCTGCGCATGCCGACGGTGACCCATTCGCCGATCGGACCCGCCGCGCGCCAGAAGACGCCGACGGCGGTGACGAGACCGAGCGCGATCAGGCCGAGCGCGAGTCCGTCCCTGCGGTGCTCGGGTTCCAGCTCGCGGGTGCGGCCGACCGCGCGGGCGAGGCCGCCGATGCCCTTGGCGAGCAGGTTCCAGCCGCCCCGGACGGTCTTGGCGAACGCGCCACCGGACGAGCCTCTGCTCTTGCGGGGCGGCGGCTTGCGGACCGAGGGGCGCGAGCGCGACGAGGACGACGGCCGCGACCGGCTCGCGCCCTTCGCGGGCGCCTTGCCTCTGCTGCCGCCACGTGCGGTGCTTCTCCCCTTTGTCACCGACCCGCTCGCCATGTCTCTACGGTAACCGCCACGCCACGGCAATCACATGTGCCACTCACGCCACCCGCGAAACATTTCCGGTGAGAGGCGCTCGCAACCACGTGTCACACCCGTGACATCCTTCACCCCATGGTGGCCCTGCACCCCGAGGAGAACACGACGACACGCCCCGACCGGGACGGCGCGACGCCGGCGATCTGGCGGGCGATGCTCGCGATCGACCAGCGCGTGGTCCGGCTGGCCGGCAAGCTGCGCGTGACCGGTGCCGTGCCCCGCTCCCTGCGCGGCAGGCCGCTGCTCATGGCGGCCAATCACATCGGCGTCTTCGACGCGTTCGTGCTCATGGCGGCGTGCAGGCGCATCGGCGTCGCCCCTCGGTTCCTGCTCGCGGGCGGGCTGCTGGACGCGCCGGTGCTCGGCCCCGCGCTCAAGGCGAGCGGTCACCTGCGGGTCGACCGGGGTTCGGCGTCGGCGGTGGAGCAGTTCGCCCACGCCGTCGAGGCGATGCGCACCACGCGCGCGCCGATCATCGTCTACCCCGAGGGCCGCATCAGCCACGACGCCGGGTTGTGGCCGGAGCGGGGCAAGACCGGTGCCGCGCGGCTCGCGCTGGCCTCCGGCGTGCCCGTGGTGCCGATCTCCCAGTGGGGCGCCCACGAGGCGGTCTACTGGGGAACGGAGCGGGTCGAGGGCGTCGCCGACGTGCTGCCGCTGCTGCGCTCGGGCCTCACCTCGCCGCTGCGCAGGCCGACGTTCAAGGTCCACTTCGGCGCTCCCGTCGACCTCTCGGAGTTCGCGGCGAGCAGGCCGGGCGACGCCGTGAAGGCGCACGCGGCCATCATGCGCGCCATCACCGACGGTCTCGTCCCCCTGCGCCGGGACGAGCCGGACGTCCCGCGGTTCTTCGACCCCACGCGGCCCACCGACACCCGCAGCCCGTGGCGGCCGTCACCGACGCCGTAAACCAGGCGAAATCTGTCGGTTCCCCGTCTTAAGGTCCGGGTGTGTCCGCCGATGTCTCCGCCAGCTCCACCACCTTCGTGGCCCGCCGTGGCCGCGGGACCGCACTGCTCCTGCTGGCCTCGCTGTCTTTCGGCAGCTCCGGGGTGATCGGCAAGCCCGCGATGCTCGCGGGCCTCGCGCCCGAGCAGGTGGCGACCGCCCGGATCGGGCTGGCCGCGGTGGTGCTGCTCGCGGGGGTGGCGCTGGTGCGGCCGAGCCTGCTGCGCGTGCCGAAGGGCCAGTGGCGGCTGCTGCTCGGGTACGGGTTGCTCGGGGTCGCGGGCGTGCAGCTGTTCTACTTCATCTCCGCGTCCCGCATCCCCATCGGCGTCGCGATCCTGCTGGAGTTCAGCTCGCCCGTGCTGGTGGCGCTGTGGGTGCGCTTCGTGCGCAGGGTGCGGCTGCCGTGGCCGATGTGGATCGGCATCGCGCTCGCGCTCGGGGGGCTGGCGATGGTGGCCCGCGTCGGCGAGGGCCTGCGGCTCGACGCGATTGGCCTGCTCGCGGGCGTGGGGGCGGCCCTGTGCTCGGCGGCCTACTTCCTGCTCGGCGAGCACGGCGTGGCCAACCACCACCCGCTCGGCATGGTCACGTGGGGCATGGTCATCGGCGCCGTCGCGGTGTGCGTGGTCTCGCCGCCGTGGACGCTGCCCGCCTCGGTGCTGGCGAGCCCGGCCGAGCTGGGCCCGTGGCGGCCCCCGGTGTGGGCGCTACTGCTGGCGGTGGCCCTGGTCTCCACCGTGCTCGCCTACCTCGCGGGCATCTCGTCGCTACGCCACCTCCCGGTCGCGGCTGCCAGCGTGCTGGCGCTGGTGGAGCCGCTCGTGGCCACCGCAGCGGCGTGGCTGCTGCTGGACGAGGCGCTGACCTGGGTCCAGCTGCTCGGCGCGGCCGTGCTGCTCGGTGGCGCGCTCCTGGTGCAGCTCACCTCGCCGGGCAAACAGCAGCCCACGGCGGGCGAGCCGCTCCCTCTCGAGAGCTAGCCCGGCGGCACCCGCGAGGGAGGCGCGCAACCGGCCGCGCCCGCGAGACTTCCAAGGCAAGGCAGGACAGGCAAGACAGGCAAGGACGACGACCGACTGGGGAGGTCACCATGAACAATCCGACCCGTGCCGAGCAGCGCCGCGCCCGCCGCGCCCTGCTGGTGCAGCTCGCGACCGTGGGGCTGGCGCTGCTCGCCGTCAGACGGAGATGACCGTGGGCACGATCATCGGCCGCCGCCGGTAGGTGTCGGCCACCCACCGGCCGACGACCCTGCGCACCGCCTGCGCGATGCGGTGGGTGTCGGTGATGCCCTCGATCTCCGTGCGCGAGAGCTCCATCTCCACGAGCGATACCGCGGCGTCGAGCGCCTTCGGGTCGTCGGAGAACCCGCGCCCGGACACGGTCGGAGGGCTCACCGCCCGGCCCGTCGCCGAGTCCACGGCCACGTTGATCGCGATGAAGCCGCCCTCGCCGAGGATGAGCCGGTCGGACAGCGTCGACTCGCCGACATCGCCGACGGAGAGCCCGTCGACGTACACGTAGCCGACCTCGACGCGCCCGGTGGTGGTGGCCTTGCCGTCGACGAGGTCCACGACGACTCCGTCCTCGGCGAGCACCACGTTCTCCGGCGCCACTCCGGTGCGCACCGCGAGCGCACCGTTGGCGCGCAGGTGCCGCCATTCGCCGTGCACCGGCATGACGTTGCTCGGCCGGATGGCGTTGTAGAGGAACAGCAGCTCACCGGCCGAGGCGTGCCCCGACACGTGCACCTTGGCGTTGCCCTGGTGCACGACGTCGGCGCCGAGCCGCACCAACCCGTTGATCACGCCGAAAACGGCGTTCTCGTTGCCGGGGATCAGCGAGCTGGCCAGCACCACCGTGTCTCCCGAGCGGATGGAGATCTGCCGGTGCTCGCCCCGCGCCATGCGCGACAGCGCCGACAACGGCTCCCCCTGCGAGCCCGTGGACACGAACAGCACCTTGGTCTCGGGAAGGTTCACGGCCTCGTCGAGGCTGATCAGCAGGCCCTCCGGGATGTTCAGCAGGCCCAGCTCGGCCGCGATGTCCATGTTGCGGACCATCGACCTGCCGACGAAGGCCACCCGCCTGCCGTGCCGCACCGCGGCGTCGAGCACCTGCTGGACGCGGTGGACGTGGCTGGCGAAGCACGCGACGATCACGCGCTGGCGCACCCGCGCGATCACGTCGTCGAGCACGGGCCCGATGTCGCGCTCGGGCGTCACGAACCCGGGCACCTCGGCGTTGGTCGAGTCGACGCACAGCAGGTCCACGCCCTCGTCGCCGAGCCGCGAGAACCCCGCGAGGTCGGTGAGCCTGCCGTCGAGCGGCAGCTGGTCGAGCTTGATGTCACCGGTGTGCAGCACCAGCCCCGCCGGCGTGCGGATGGCGACGGCCAGTGCGTCGGGGATCGAGTGGTTGACCGCGAAGAACTCCAGGTCGAACGCCCCGACCGTGCGCCGCTCGCTCTCGGTGACCTCCACCAGCTGCGGGCGCTGCTTGTGCTCCTTGCACTTGGCCGCCAGCAGCGCGAGCGTGAACCTCGAGCCGTACACCGGCAGGTCGGGCCGCAGGCGCAGCAGGAACGGGACGGCGCCGATGTGGTCCTCGTGACCGTGGGTGAGCACGAGCGCCTCGATGTCGTCGAGCCGGTCCTCGATCGCCCTGAAATCGGGCAGGATCAGGTCCACGCCGGGCTGGGCGTCCTCGGGGAACAGCACGCCGCAGTCGACGACCAGCAACCTGCCGTCGTACTCGAAGACGGTCATGTTGCGCCCGACCTCGCCGATGCCGCCCAGCGCGACGACACGCAGGCCGCCCTCCGGCAGCGGCGGTGGTGCGTTGTTCGGTCCGGGTCCAGATACCAGTTCCGTCACCGATGAATGGTCCCAACGCTCGTGTGTGTGGTCGGTGCGACGTACGCCGCCGCCGAGTCGGCCTGCGCGACGCGCGAGCCGGCCCAGTCGCTCGTCGGGTGCGCCTCCAGCGGGACGCCGGCCGCGGTGAGGTCGGCGGCGATCGCCTGGATCTGCTCTTCGACGGCGGGCACGATCGGCAGGCGCGGCTCGCCGACGTCGTAGCCGCGCAGCCGCAGGGCGGTCTTGCTGAACACCACGCCGCCGACGCGGGAGAACGCCCGGTACACGGCGAGCATGCCGCGGTGGTTGGTGCGCGCGGTGGACGTGTCGCCGTCCTCGTAGGCCTCGATCATCGCGCGGATCCGGCCCGCCACGACGTGGCCGATCACGCTCACCACGCCTGCCGCGCCCACGGACAGCCACGGCAGGTTCAGCGCGTCGTCGCCGGAGTAGTACGCGAGGTGCGTGTTGGCGATGACCTCACTGCCGGCGAGCAGGTCACCCTTGGCGTCCTTGACGGCCACGATGCGCGGGTGCTCGGCGAGCCGCCGCAGCGTGTCCACCTCGATGGGCACGATCGAGCGAGGCGGGATGTCGTAGAGCATCATCGGCAGCTCGGTCACGTCGGCGACGGCCGTGAAGTGGGCGTACAACCCGGCCTGGGTCGGGCGGGAGTAGTACGGGGTCACCACGAGCACGCCGTGGGCTCCCGCCTTTTCGGCGGCCTGGGCCAGCTCGACGCTGTGGGCGGTGTTGTAGGTCCCGGCGCCCGCGATCACGGTGGCGCGGTCGCCGACGGCCTCCACGACTGCCCTGATCAGGTCGGCCTTCTCGGCGTCGGTCGTGGTGGGACTCTCGCCCGTGGTGCCGTTGAGGACGAGCCCGTCGTTACCCAGCTCCAGCAGGTGCACGGCGAGCTCCTGCGCCCGCTTCAGGTCGAGGGCACCCTCGGCGTCGAACGGGGTGACCATGGCGGTGAGCACCCGGCCGAAGGGTCTGCCCGGCGCGGCGGTCGGCGGGGTGGACGGTGCGATCGACATGCTGCTGACGGTACCTCCTCAGGCCCCCGGTGAGTGCGCCGACCGCGCCGATCGAGGGCCCTGCGACGCGGATCGCGACGGCAGGCGGAGGATCGCCCGTCTCACCGGTCCGGGACGGGAATTCCTCCTGGTCTAGTTGACCTGGTTGGTCTGATAACCGTTGAGCCGGCCGTCGTTCGCGCCGACGACGAAGCAGTAGATGTAGCGCACCGGGTCGCTGGTGCTGTCCTCCGGCGGCTTCGCCCACTCGGCCCGGGACGGAACCACCGCCTGGTACTTGAGGGAGGACCGTGCCTCCGGCCGGATGCGGTTGGAGTAGAAGGCCACCGCGCACTTGGCCTCGGCGAACGCGTTCAGCCGCTCGGGGCCGGGATAGTCGGCCGCGTCAGCGCCCTCCTCGTCGGAGAGCCCCACGGGATACGAGCTCTCGTACAACTGGGCGTCGTGCTCCTCGTCCTCGCAGTCCACCCAGTTCTGGCTGCTGATCGAGCGGCCGGCGCCGATCGGGCTGTTCACGCACCAGTACGAGCTGCCGTCGAAGTAGTAGCTCTCGATGTCGCCGCCCTCGCCGTAGGTGAGGGTCGGCGCCATCGCCTCGTCGACCGAGGGGCTCCACACGGGCTTGCCGAGGAAGAAACCGCCCGCGAGGAGGGCGACGGCCGCCACCGTCCCGCCGACGAGCAGACCCTTGCGCTTGCCCTTGCGCACCGGGGGCCGCTGCTGGGCGAAGGCCGTTGGCGGGCCCATCATGGTCGGCGGCTGGCCGCCGTTCGGGTAGAGCGCGGTGTGCTGCCCGCCGGGCGGGGTCGACGGCGCGTAGCCGGGCTGCTGCGCGGCCATGCCCAGCAGTCCGCGAGCCTGTTCGGCGGTGATGCGGGCCTCGGGCGTGGAGATCAGCATGCCCATGATCGCCGACGCGAGCGGTCCCTGCGCGTGGGTCAGGAACGGCACGTCGTGCATGATCGCGTGCAGGGTCGCCGCCGTGGTCGAGCGTTCGAAGGGCAGCGAGCCCTCCACAGCGAAGAACAGCGAGGCGCCGAGCGACCACAGGTCCGAGGCCGGCAGCGCCTCGCGGCCCGCGACCCGCTCGGGGGCCATGAACGCGGGCGAGCCGACGAGCATGCCGCTGGTGGTGAGCCGGGGGTCGTCGACGGCCTGCGCGATGCCGAAGTCGGTGAGCTTCACGCGCCCGTTCGCGCCGACCATGATGTTGCCCGGCTTGACGTCGCGGTGGACGATCCCGGCGGTGTGCGCGGCCTGCAGCGCCGAGAGCACCTGGTCGCCGATCGCGGCCACCTGGTGCGGCGGCAGTGGTCCCTGTGACCTGATCACGTCCGACAGCGTGGGCGCCTCGACGAGCTCCATGACGATGAACGTGGAGTCACCCTCGCCGATCACGTCGTACACCGTGACCACGGCGGGGTCGTTGAGCTTCCCGCCGGTGCGCACCTCGCGCAGCACCCGCTCCTGGAAGACGCCGGCGTCCTCGGCGCCGTCGGGCAGACGCAGCTCCTTGATCGCGACGTGCCTGCCGATCACGGTGTCCTCGGCGCGGTGCACGACACCCATCCCGCCGCGGCCCAGCTCGCTCAGCAGGCGGTACCGGCCGGCGATGACGCGCGGCACCGCGGTCGCCTGCGTGGTCTGGATCTGCCGGAGCTGCTCGTCGGTCACCGCTTGTGTCCCCTCGTCGTGTGCGCCCAGATGTTAGCGGGCGGCCGATCACGGGGTGTCAGACTCCGTGAACCTCGTGCCCTGCGGCTTTGAGCGCGATCACGGCGCGGCCGAGGTCCGGCGCCTTGACGAGCACGTGGTCGGTTTCGAAGGTGGACAGGCTGAACAGCGCGACCCCGGCCGCGGCGAGTTCACTGGAGAGCGCGGCGATGATGCCGGTGAGCGTGAACGCGAGCGGCCCGCGCACGGTCAGCAGCCGCCAGTCCGCCTCCACCTCGGCGTCCTGGGGCGCGACCGCGGCCGGGCACACCACCGACAGCTCGGTGGCGGTGCGGGTGAGCGAGACCAGTTCGCCGTCGATGGGGTCGAGCAGCTGCGACGGCAGTGCCGCCGTCGCGTCCAGCCGGGCGACGGCGTACTCGCCCGGCTGGACGTCGATCACGAGACGGCGCACCCGTCAGCCCTCGAGGACCTTCGGGCTCGAGGCGACCTCGGTGCCGTCCGGCAGGGTCGAGATCGTGAAGTCGGCGAAGACGTTTTCCGCCGCCTTCTGCAGCTGCCGCAGGCATTCCACGGCGAGCGCGCGGATCTCGACGTCGGCGTGCTCGGTGGCGCGCATGGCGATGAAGTGCCGCCAGGCGCGGTAGTTGCCGGTGACGACGATGCGCGTCTCGGTGGCGTTGGGCAGCACCGAGCGGGCGGCCTGGCGCGCCTGCTTGCGGCGCAGCGTGGCGCTGGGCGCGTCGGCGAACTTCTGCTCGAGCCCGGCGAGCAGCTCGGTGTAGGCGTCCACGCTCGCCTGCGCGGCGGCGACGAACTTCTCGTGCAGCTCCGGGTCCTCGGCGATCACGTCGGGCTCCACGAAGGCCGCGTCGCGCTCGGGCACGTAGCGCTGCGACAGCTGCGAGTACGAGAAGTGCCGGTGCCGGATCAGCTCGTGGGTGAGCGAGCGCGAGATCCCGGTGATGTAGAAGCTCACCGAACCGTGTTCCAGCACCGAGAGGTGACCGACCTCGATGATGTGGTCGATGTACCCGGCGTTGGTCGCGGTCTTCGGGTTGGGCTTCTTCCACGACTGGTAGCACGCCCTGCCCGCGAATTCGGCGAGCGCCTGCCCGCCGTCCGCGTCCGTCGACCACGGCACGTCCTCCGGCGGGAAGAACTCCGTCTTCGCGATCAACCTCACCGTGGGTGACACCGTCTCGGCCACGTCCGACTCCCTCCACCTCTGCGACTGCGGGCAGCGTATCTCCCGCGCCCGACAATCCCGGTTGACGTCACCAGACGCCACGGCGACAGTTGCGTGATGTCAGAAGTGGCGTCATAGTGGTGTCATGGATTTGACGCCGTACCTCGACCGCCTCCGGGAGGACCTGAGCACCGCGGCCTCCGCTGGCGACGAACAGACGCAGCGCGCGGCGGCCGTGCTGGCGGCGGCGCTGGAGCCCGCCGCGAGGCTGACGCTGATGAACGCACTGGCCGACCTCGCCGCCGAGGTCACGGCCAACCTGCCGGACCAGGTGGTGGAGGTCCGGCTCGACGGCCGCGACGTGCGCGTGGTCGTCACCGGGACCGCGCCGGAGTCGCCCCGTGGCCCCGGCACGCCACCTCCCCCGCCGGCGCCACCTACGCCGCCGTCCGCCGACACCGGGGACATCAGCCGCATGACGCTGCGGCTGTTCGAGCAGATCAAGTCGCAGGCCGAGCAAGCGGCCGCGGCGCAGGGGGTCTCGCTCAACACGTTCGTCTCGCAGGCCGTACAGGGTGCCCTGCAGGGCACCCACCAGCACCAGCAGTGGACCGGGCCGAAGCACCGCGGCGGCGGTAGCCGGTCCCACCTCCACGGCTGGGTGGAGGGATGACCATGACCGAGCAACCACAGGACGCGCCCGAGGAGCTGGTGCGCAGCCAGACGTTCGACGCCGAGGGCCCGCTGGAGCTGGACCTCGACGTGACGGTGGGCCGCGTGGACGTCCGCCTCGGGGAGGGCGACGTCCTCGTCGAGATCCGGCACGATCCGTCCGCGCAGGCGCCGTGGACCGAGGGCGTGTCGAGCCTGCTGAGCTGGGTCGGGGAGCGCTTCGGGGGCCAGTTCGGAGGCGCGTTCGGCGCCGACCTCACCGGCTCGCCGAGCGACGCGGTGGAGCAGAGCCGCATCGAGAAGACCGGCAACCGGCTCGTGGTGAAGGGGCCCAGACCGCTGCCGCTGCGCAACACCCCGCTCGCGGTGACCGTGCATGCGCCGGAGGGCTCGCACCTGAACGTCCGCACGGGTACCGCGAACGTGACCGCGACCGGCACCGCGGGACGGGTCGACGTCTCCACCGGCTCGGGTGCGGTGGACCTGGAGGGCGCCGAGGGAGCGGCGACCGTGCGCACGGGCAGCGGCGCGGTGAAGCTCGGGCCGTTGCCCGCGGGACTGCAGCTGCGCTCGGGCAGCGGTGACGTCGAGGCGAGGTCCCTGCCGGGTCCCGCGACGCTGGCCACCGGGACGGGCGACGTGTGGCTCGGCGAGGTGGCCGGCGAGGTGCTGATCCGGACCAGCAGCGGCGACCTGTCCGTCGCCGACGCGGCGGCGGGCTCGATCGAGGCGATCACGGGCTCGGGCGACGTCCGCATCGGCGTCCGCGGCGGGGTCGCGGCCGAGATCGACCTGTCCTCGGGCGCGGGCCGGGTGTCGAGCGAGCTCGACGTGGCGGACACGCCGCCGGAGGGCGCGGTACCGCTGACGATCCGCGCCCGCACCGGCTCCGGCGACGCCATGATCACCAAGGCGGCCAGCTGACCGGCCGGGGGTGAGGAAACGGCGGCCCGGCCGTGACGGCCGGGCCGCCGCTCAGCGTTAGAGGGTCCTGTTCACGAGACGGACGGGAAGGCGCGTGCGCCGGGCGCGCCCGAGCGCGTGACCGTTCCGCTCGTCGCCCGCACCGGTAGAACCCGCGGGCACCGGTTGGACACCAGCGCCCGCAAGACGACGCGCTGCCTGCCGAGCGCGCCCGCCTCGCGCTCGCGCTCCATGATCGCGGCCAGGAGGCCCTCGCCGGGCGTGCTCGGGCCGAGCCAGGCGGCGCAAGACGACCGGCTCGCGACCACCCGCAGCAGGTTCCCCAAAGCGGGAGCGAGGGAGCTTCACTTCCGGAAAACGGGAGTAAAGCTCCCTCGCTCCCATCCAGCCGGGGCGCGAAAGGAGCCGTCACCACGCCGCGGCGGCGCTACGCTCGGCGTGGTCATGTGCAGTCAGGTCGTGAGCCCGGTCTTCGCGGGCCGCCGCGAGGAATCCGCCCGGCTCGCCGCGGCGTTCGCCATCGCGACGGCGGGCGACCCGGCCACGGTCCTGATCGGAGGCGAGGCGGGCGTCGGCAAGTCCCGCCTGGTCGAGGAGTTCCTCCGCACCGGCCCAGGGAACGTGCTCGTCCTGTCCGGCGGCTGCCTCGACGTCTCGGGTGACGGACTGCCGTTCGCCCCGTTCGTCGCCGCGCTCCGCGGACTGCCCGGCGAGCTCACCGGCACCGAGCGAGAGACGCTCGCCCCGCTGCTGCTCGCCCCCGCCCCGCGCTCCGGCGACGACGCGCGCCTGCGCCTGTTCGAGGGGCTGCTCGCGCTTCTGGCCCGGCTCGCGGCAGCGCGGCCCGTGGTGCTCGTCCTCGAGGACATCCACTGGGCCGACCGCTCCAGCCGCGACCTCATCGACTTCCTGGTGCGCAACCAGCGAGCCGCCCCCGGGACGCTCCTGCTCGTCACCCACCGCTCCGACGAGCTCGGCCGCGCCCACCCGGTGCGCGCGCTGCTCGCGGGCCTCGGCCGCGTGCCGTGGGTGGAGCGGCTGGAGCTGCGGAGGCTGACCAACGCAGCCGTCGTCGCCCAGGTCCGCGGAATCCTCGGCGACGAGCCCGATCCGGAGTCGCTGCGGGGGATCATCGCGCGCAGCGACGGCAACCCGCTCTTCGTCGAGGCGCTGGTCGACAGCGGTCCGGGGACCACGGTTCCGGCCTCGCTGGAGGACCTGCTGCTCGCGGGCGTCGAGCAACTGCCGAAGGCGGGGCGGGAGGTGCTGCGGGCCGCCGCCGTCGGCGGGGCCAGGGTGCCGCACTCCGTGCTGGCCGCCGTGCACCACGGCGACGTCACCGACGCTGTCCGCGCCGCCGTCGACGCCGGGACGCTGCTCGTCGACGGCGACGACTACGTGTTCCGGCACGCGCTGATCCGCGACGCCGTCCACGCGAGCCTGCTGCCGGGCGAGCGGGTCGCCCTGCACGCCCGCTACGCCGCGGTGCTGGCCGGCGTTCCCGGCGCGCACTCGCGGCTGGCCCACCACCTCTCCGCCGCGGGCGACGCACCCGGCGCGCTCGCCGCCGCGTGGGAGGCGGCCGGCTCCGCCCGCCGGTCGCTGGCCCACGCGGAGGAGCTCCGCATGCTCGAACGCGTCCTCGAACTCTGGCCCGACGTCTCGGACGGCGCCGAGCGCATCGGCCACGACCGGGCGGCGGTGCTGGAGCACGCCGCCCACGCCGCCGCGCTGGCCGGGGAGCCGGAACGCGGCGAGCGGCTCGCCACCGCCGCACTCGCCGAGCTCGACCGCGGCACGCACGCCGCCCGCGTGGCCCTGCTGCTCGACCTGCGCGCCCGGCTGCGCGGACGGCTCGGCACGGGCGGCGCGCTCGACGACCACCACGCCGCGGTCCGCCTCCTCCCGGCCGGGCATCCGACTCGCGGCGCCCTGCTGAACTCGCTCGCCGAACACCTGCTCGTGGTGCCGCTGCCCGACGAGGCGCGGCACGCGGCCGAGCTCGCGCGGGAGGAGGCCAGCGCGGCGGGCGACGACGCCACCGAGGCCTCAGCCCTGATCACGCTCGCGGTGCTCGCCGCCCGGATCGGTGACCTCGACGGCCAGCTGCCGCTGCTGGCCAAGGCCCGCGCGCTGGCGGAGAGCGCGGGCGCGGACGGGGTCCGGCTGCGGTCACTGCGGTTCGAGGCACACCTGCTCCAGGCCTACGGCAGGCTCGCCGAGTCCGAGGAGGTCGCCCGCCGCGGACTGGCCGCCGCGCACCAGGCCGGGCTCGCGCGGTCGGCGGGGCCCGAGCACGCCGTCGACCTGATCGGCACCCTGCTGCTGGCCGGGCGCTGGGCCGAGGCGGCCGAGTCGCTCGACCACGCTATGGAGCTCACCCAGCAGGGCACCACCCACACGAACCTGCTGGCCTACAAGGCCTACCTCGCGCTGCACCGCGGCGAGCTCGACACCGCGGCCGATCTCGCCGCACGGGCGAAGGCACACAGCACCGGGTCGGCGCCGCCGCCGACACTGTTGCTCGTGCCCCGGCTCGAGGCCGAGCTGGCTCTCGCCCGTGGTGAGCCCGCCGAGGCGGCGAAGATCGTCCCGCCCGCGCTGGAGTTCCCCCATCTCGCGGTCTCGTCCCGCTTCACGTGGCCGCTGCTGGTGGTCGGCGCGCGCGTGGCGGGCGCGGCCGGAGACCTCGCGCTCCTCGGGACGCTGATCGGCCAGGCGGCCGGCACCCGGATCGCCGGACCGGTCCAGGCGGCGGAGGCGCGCACGTTCGAGGCCGAGGCGGCGCGGGCCCAGCAGCAGCCCGACCAGGCGCTGTGGGAGACCGCGGTGGCGGCGTGGGAACCGCTCGGCCACCCGCTGCACCTGGCGACAGCGCTCCTGGGTCTGGCCGAGGCTCGGCTGGCCACGGGCGCCGGGCGCGACGCGGCGGTGGTCCCGTTGCGCAGAGCCGCAGAGCTGACCGAGGCCCTCGGCGCCCGGCCGCTACACGACGCTGTCACGGCGCTGGCCAGGCGAGCCCGGATCGGCCTTCCCGGCGAGGACGGCACCGGCGAGCAGCCCCGATTCGGCCTGACCGCGCGCGAGCTGGACATCCTGCGACTCGTGGCCGAAGGCCTGAGCAACCGCGAGATCGGCGAGCGGCTGTTCATCTCACCGAAGACGGCGAGCGTGCACGTGTCGAACATCCTCGGCAAGCTCGGCGTCGCCAACCGCGTCGAGGCCGCGGCCACCGCCCACCGGCACGGTCTGCTCGGCACGCCGGAATAGGGCTCGTGCCTCATGCGCGGGCGGGCACCTTAGCCCGACGCTCGGGTCATGGCCGAGACACCCACCACCGAACCACGCACCCGCTGGAGCGCCGTCGCCGCCGTCTCCCTTGGCGTGGTGCTCGTGGCACTCGACATGACCGTGGTCGCGGTCGCCCTGCCCGCACTAGGTGCCGACCTCGGCGCCGAACCGGCGCTCACCCAGTGGGTGCTGCTCGCCTACTCCCTGCCGCTGTTCGCCTTGAGCGTGCCGGCCGGGCGCTGGCTCGACCGCGCGGGGCCGCTGCCGGCGTTCGTGCTGGCGGTCTCCGGTTTCGGCGTCGCGAGCGTGCTGATCGCCGTGGCCCCGACGATGGGCGTGCTGCTGCTCGGCCGCGCCGTGCAGGGCGTGTTCGGCAGCCTCGTCAACGTCGTCGCGATGCCGATCGTGGCGGCGTCGGTCCGTCCCCAGCACCGGGCGCGGGCGATGAGCATCGTGCTCACGCTCATCCCGCTCAGCGGCGTCGCGGGCCCCGCGCTGGGCGGCCTGCTCGCCGACGCCTACGGCTGGCGCTCGGTGTTCCTGCTCAACGTGCCGATCGTGCTGGCCGCCGTGTGGGCGGGCGTGCGGGCCATCCCCTCCCGGCTGCCCGGTCGCGAGGGCCTGCCAAGGCCGGACCTGCGGTTCGCTCGCGAAACGTTCGTGCTCGGCCTGGCCGGGACGGCCCTGTTCCTGACGCTCGACCTGCTCGGACGCTCGGCGGGTGCCGCGCTTCCCGCGCTGCTCGGCGCTGTCACGGTCGTGGCGCTCGCCGCGTACACCCGGCTGCCGGAGTCCCGGCCGGTCCGCGGGCTGCTGACCCGGCGCACGCTGCGGCTGCCGTTCCTCGCCCTGCCGCTGATTCTCACGGGCGTGGGCGCGCTGAACTTCCTCGTGCCCTACTTCCTCACCGAGGTGCGGCACGCCTCGCCAGCGCGGATCGGTGTGGTGTTGCTCGCCCTCTCCGCGGGCATGGCCGTGTCCTCACCCATCGCCGGGGTGCTGGCCGACCGCGTCGGCAACCGGCCCGTGGCCTTCGCAGGCACGGTCGTGGTGCTGGCGGGCACCGTCAGCCTGCTGTTCACCGACGGCGACACGAGCGGCCTCGACCTGGCGTTGCGGCTGGCGCTGGTCGGAGTCGGCAACGGGCTGTTCGCCGGCCCCAACGCGGCCACGGTGCTGGCCCACACCCCACCCGAGCTGATGGGCACCTCCAGCGGCATCAGCGCGCTGCTGCGGACGCTCGGCTTCGCCCTCGGTCCCGCGCTCGGCGCCATGCTGTGGACGAGCGTGCCCGGCGCGGCGGGCGGCTTCACCGCGGGCATGACCGTCGTCGCGGCCGGGGCCGTCGTCGCCACCACCGCCACCGCGTGGTCACTCCGGCAGCGTGACCGGCGTGTCGTCAGCGCGTGAGCCTCCCCAGTGTCGTCGCGAGATCACCCCGCTCCCCCACCTCGACGCCGCCGAGCCCAAGCCAGCCGGCCATCAGCGAGAGCTCGGCGGCCAGCTCAGCGGCGACCCGCGCGTGGTCGGCGCTCGGCTCGGCGAACGCGCCCGGCACGCGCAGCACGCCGGCCGCCCGGTCGGCCTTGAGGTCCACGCGTGCGACGAGCTCGCCGTCGAGCAGGAACGGGAACACGTAGTAGCCGTGGACCCGCTGGGGCTCGGGCACGTAGATCTCGATGCGGTACCGGAAGCCGAACAGCCGCTCGGTGCGCGCCCGTTCCCAGATCAGCGGGTCGAACGGGCACAGCAGCGCCCGCCCGGTGATCGCCCTCGGCGCCTTCGCGGCGGCGTGCCGGTATGCCTGCTGCCGCCACGACTGCACGCGCACCGGCTCCAGCGTGCCTTCCTCGACGAGCTCCGCCACGGCCCGCCTGGTCACCTCGGGCCCGAGCCGGTAGTAGTCCCGCAGATCGGTCTCGGTCGCCACGCCCAGTGCCCGTGCCGACCGCTCGACGAGCTGCCGCGCGCCCTCCGCCGCGTCGACCCGGTGCGCCAGCACGTCCGGCGGCACCACCCGCTCGGTGAGGTCGTAGAGCCGTTCGAAGCCGCGTCGCGTGCCGGTGGTGAGCTGGCCCATCCCGAAGAGCCACTCGCAGATCTTCTTCACCTCCGAGCGGTCCCACCACGCGCCCGGCGTCCGGCCCGACTCGCCGACGATCTCCTTCTCGATCGCGCCCGCGCCCACCGGGCCCAGCTCCTTGACCACGGCCAGCACGTCGTCGACCAGCGACGGCGACCGCTCGGCGAGCCTGCCGTAGTTGCGCCACCAGCCCTGCCGCTTCGCGCCGGAGTGCAACAGCGGCCAGTCCCCCACCGGCACCAGGCTCGCCTCGTGGGCCCAGTACTCCACGAGCAGCCTCGGCTTGCGCGCGCTGTGGGACCACGCCGCGTCGTCGATCAGCGCCGGGTCGTACGCGCCGAGCCGCGCGAACAACGGCGCGTAGTGGGCCCTGACCGCGACGTTCACCGAGTCGAGCTGAATGAGCTGCACTCGCGACAGCACCCGCGCCAGATGTCGCCTCGTGGGCGGCCCCGGCGGGCGCGGGTCCGCGAATCCCTGCGCGGCCAGCGCGGTGCGCCGTGCCACGGGCAAGCTCATTGTTCTCACGGTCAGCCATGCTGCCAGGACCCTCCGACACTTTCCGCGCGAGCCGCTAGCGTGCGGGTATGAGCACCGCCGCGGTCCACCTCGCCACCATCGCCGACGCCGCCGAGATCGCCCGCATCCAGCGGGTCACGTGGCACGCGGCGTACGCGGAGCTCCTCGGCCCCGCCGCGCTCGACATGCTCGACGCGGACGAGCTGACCCAGCACTGGCTGGAGGCGATCGAGCACCCCGGCAGCGACGTCTACCTCGCGCTCGAGGGCGAGTTCGCGGTCGGCTTCTGCGCCGCCGGCCGGGCACCCGAGGAGGAGATCGCCGCCGCCGACGGCACGCTGCCGGCCGACGCCGCCCGCACCGGGCTGATCGCCACCGTGCTCGTCGAGCCGCGCTGGGGCCGCCGGGGCCACGGCGGTCGCCTGCTGGCGGCCGCGGCGGCCGGGTTGCGCGAGCGCGGAGCCGAGCGCGGCGTCACCTGGGCCGCGCAGTCCGACCCGGCGTCACTGGCGTTCTTCCGGGGCGTGGGCTGGCATCCCGACGGCACCGTCCGCACCCTCGACACCGGCGAGCGCACCGTGCGCGAGCTGCGCCTCACCGGTTCGCTCGACCTTCGGCTCCGCGACTGAGCCGCGAGGCTCGCGGAAGACAACCCAGCGCATCACGCTGTACATGAACACGCCCTCACAGCCGCCAGCGAGCAGCCGCGCGAGGTGGTAGTCGAGACCGAGCGCCGTGAGCCCCGCGCCCACGCCGAGGATGAACGCGACATAGTTGACCACCACCGCGATGGCGTACAGCACAGCCTGCCGCCCGACAGGGGCGTGCGAGCGGAAGTTGAAGGTACGGTTGAGCACGAACGCCAGCCCGAACGCGATCGCGTAGGCCACGCTCACCGAAATGGCGATGGGCAGCTCCAGCCCGCCGTGCAGGAGCGTGAGCAGGAGCAGGTCCACCCCGAACGTGCCGCTGTTGATGAGCGCGAAGCCGAGGAACGTCGGCGGGACGATCCGGGAGAGACCGAAGGGCAACCGGGACGTCACCGCCGAGCAGAAGACGGCGAAGCGGTGCGCGATCCGGGAGGCGGAGGGGTGCCGAGGGGCGGACGTGGCCACTGCGCTAGGTTGCCAGCCCAAGGTTTCCGGACACTGACGATCAAGTGAGCGTCCGGGGCACGCACTCCTTGAAGATCAAGCAAAACTCACTCGGGCGACACACGTTCGCGCTACCGTGAACCGATCACTTTTCCTGGAGGCTCTTGGTGCTTGCCTGGCTGGCTCTCACGCTCGGAGTCGCTTTCGGCTCCGCCGTGGTCCCGGTCATCAGCATCGAGGTGTTCGTCATCGGGCTCATGACCAGTGAGAACGGCATCCCGTGGCTAGCCGTCGGCGCCGCTGTGGCGATCGGCCAGATCGCGGGGAAGCTGCTGTACTTCCTCGCCGCGCGCGGCTCCATCCGCCTCCCGGACATGCTGCACCGCAGGCTCCACCGCGAGCGCCCACCATCGGCCCGCCGGTACCGCTGGCACCTGCGGACCAAGCGGCTGCGGGCGTGGCTGGAGGCGCTGCGCGAGCGCTGCCACCGCCATCCGCACTGGATGAACGGCACCTACGGCATCAGCGCGATCATCGGTCTCCCGCCGTTCATGGCGACGAGTGTGCTGGCCGGCCTCGTGCGGATGCGGATGGCGACATTCGTGGGCGCCGGGCTGCTCGGCCGGTTCGTCCGGTTCAGCGTGCTCGCCGCGTCACCCGCGCTGTTCGCCAACCTCATCTGACCCGTTCCAACCGCAGTGAAGGCCACCATCACTGCGTTGAACGCAGGCATGGTGGCCTTCACTGCAGGCATGGCTGCCGTGGCGCGAGGCCCACGTCTGACCCCTCGCTAGGCCCGGTCGGCGGCCTCGAGCTCGATCGCCTTGCGCATCGTCGCGCGGGCGCGGCGGCGGTCGCCGGCGATGTCGTAGGCGTGGGCCAGCCGGTACCAGCGCCGCCAGTCCTCCGGCTCGGCCTCCACCTCGGCCCGCCGTTCGTCGAACCAGGCGTCGGCCGCCTGACGGTCGACCCGGCCGGACGGCCTCCTCGGCAGATCCGACACGTCGGGAAGGCCACCCTCGGCGTCGAGCCTGCGCGCGAGCCGCTGCACCTGGTTGCCCGACCGCCAGGTGGTGACCAGCATCCACACGCCCAGCAGCGGCAGAACGAGCACCGCCACGCCGAGCAGCACCGGCACCGTCTCCCCCGTGCGCAGCAACGCGACCGCGCGGCCTGCGAGCAGCACGAGGTACACGGCCACCGCGACGGTGAGCGCGATGGCCACATTGCGAGCCCTCACCGTGCGCTCACAGGTCCAGCACGTGCTCGAGGCCGACGGTCAGCCCCGGCCGGGAACGGACCGCGCGCACACCGAGCAGCACGCCGGGCATGAACGACACGCGGTCCATCGAGTCGTGCCGGATCGTGAGTGTCTCCCCCTCGGCGCCGAACAGGATCTCCTCGTGTGCGACGAGCCCGGGCAGGCGCACGGAGTGCACGCGGACGTCGTCGACGTTCGCGCCGCGCGCGCCGGGCCGCTCCGACGTGGTGGCGTCGCTGCCCGGTGCGAGCCCGGCGTCGGCGCGGGCCTGCGAGATCAGCTGCGCCGTGTGCGCGGCCGTGCCGGACGGGGCGTCGGCCTTGCGGTTGTGGTGCAGCTCGATGACCTCGGCGGAGGCGTAGAAACGGGCGGCCTGCTGGGCGAACCGCATCGCCAGCACCGCGCCGAGGGCGAAGTTCGGCGCGATCAGCACGCCGAGGTCGGGCTTGGCGCCGAGCCAGCCGGTGACGGTCTCCAGCCGCTCGTGGTCGAAGCCGGTGGTGCCGACGACCGCGTGGATGTCCGAGTCGATCGCGAAGCGCAGGTTGTCCATCACCGCGTCCGGGTGGGTGAAGTCCACGACCACCTGGGCCTTGGCGTCCACGAGCGCTGCGAGGTCGTCCCCGGCGTCGACGGCGGCGACCAGCTCGAGGTCGGCCGCCCCTTCGACCGCGTTGACGGCCTGCGCGCCCATGCGGCCCCTGGCGCCCAGCACGCCGACCCGGATCAGTTCCTCACTCATGCGATCACCTCGTGCAGTTCCTTCGGCAGGTCGTCGTCGTGAGCGTACGGTCCGACCACGACGGCGGTCGTCGGGCCACCACCGGGCCTGCGCAGCAGCGCACGGGCGAGCGCGGCGACGTCCTCGGCGGTCACCGCGTCGATGCGCGCCACCGTGTCGGTCACGCTCAGGTAGTGGCCGTAGTTGAGCTCGTTCTTGCCGAGCCTCGTCATCCGGGACGCCGTGTCCTCCATGCCGAGCACGAGACCGCCGCGCAGCTGGCCCTTCGCGCGAGCCACCTCGGCCTCGGTCAGCCCATCCTCCGCGACCTCGGCGAGCACCTGGCGGGTCACTGCGGTCACCTCGCCCAGCCGCTCCGGCTGGCAACCGGCATAGACGGCGAGGTGGCCGGTGTCGGCGTAGCTGGCCACCGACGAGTAGACCTGGTAGGCCAGCCCACGCCGTTCCCTGATCTCCTGGAACAGCCGCGAACTCATGCCGCCACCCAGCGCGGCGTTGAGCACCGAGAGCGTGAAGCGGCGTTCGTCGTGCCTGCTCAGCGCGGGCAGGCCGAGCATGACGTGGGCCTGCTCGGTGTCGTCGGAACGCAGCACGAGCTTGCGCGGCGTGCGCACGCGCGCTCTGCCCTGGCGCGGCGCCACCGGGGTGCCCGAACCGGACAGCCGGTCGCGCAACGCCTTGCGTACCAGGCGGAGCACCCGGCCGTGCTCGACGTTGCCCGCCACGGCGAGCACCATCTTCGGCAGCCGGTAGCGGCGCTTGTAGAAGCCGCGCAGCGCGGCGGGCGACATGCCGGTGATCGACGCCTCGGTGCCGAGCACGGAGCGGCCCAGCGCGTGCCCGTCGAGGATCGCCTCCACGAATGTGTCGTGCAGCAGGTCCTCGGGGTCGTCGTCGCGCATGGCGATCTCCTCGAGCACCACGCTCCGCTCGGTGTCCACATCGGAGTCCGCGCAGCGCGCGTCGAACACGACGTCGGTCACCAGGTCGACGGCCAGCGGCAGGTCCTCGTCGAGCACCTGCGCGTAGTAGCAGGTGTGCTCCTTCGCGGTGAAGGCGTTGAACTCGCCGCCCACCGCGTCGATCTCCTCGGCGATCTGAGTCGCGTCCCTGGAGCCGGTTCCCTTGAACAGCAGGTGTTCCAGGTAGTGCGCGGCACCGGCGACGCTGGGCTGCTCGTCGCGCGAGCCGATGCCGACCCACAGTCCGACGGTCGCCGAGCGCACACCCGGAACGCTCTCGGTGACCACCCGCAGCCCTCCCGGCAGCACGGTTCGCCTCACCAGCGAACCGCCCGCACCGTCCGAAACGGACTCGAGGGTGCGGGTACTGCCCACGGGCTGCTCGTGCCCGGGAATCCTTCGTGCCATGGAACCTTTGCTCGCGTCGAGGAACGGCCCGCTTCCCGTGCTCAACCGGGAAACGGGCCGTTCGTCACAGTTGTTCGGCTACCGCGTGGGCCTTACTTGGCGGCGGTGTCCTCGGCCTTCTCCTCGGCCTGCTCGGCCTCGGCCGGCTTGCCGCCCTCGGCCTGCTCCTCCTCGTCGTTGACGAGGACGAGGCTGATCTTGCCGCGGTTGTCGATGTCGGCGATCTCCACGCGGAGCTTGTCGCCGACGTTCACGACGTCCTCGACCTTGGCGATCCGCTTGCCGTTGCCCAGCTTGGAGATGTGCACGAGGCCGTCCTTGCCCGGCAGCAGGGAGACGAACGCGCCGAACGCGGCCGTCTTGACGACCGTGCCGAGGAAGCGCTCGCCGACCTTCGGCAGCTGCGGGTTGGCGATCGCGTTGATCTTGTCGATCGCGGCGGTCGCGGACGGGCCGTCGGCGGCGCCGACGTAGATCGTGCCGTCGTCCTCGATGGAGATGTCGGCGCCGGTCTCCTCGGTGATCGAGTTGATCATCTTGCCCTTCGGGCCGATGACCTCGCCGATCTTGTCGACCGGGATCTTCACGCTGGTCACGCGCGGCGCGTACGGGCTCATCTCGTCCGGCTCGGCGATCGCCTCGGCCATCACCTCGAGGATCGTCAGCCGCGCGTCCTTGGCCTGGTTGAGGGCACCGGCCAGCACGTCGGACGGGATGCCGTCGAGCTTGGTGTCGAGCTGCAGGGCCGTGATGAAGTCCTTGGTGCCCGCGACCTTGAAGTCCATGTCACCGAAGGCGTCCTCGGCGCCGAGGATGTCGGTCAGCGCGACGTACCGCGTCTCGCCGTCCACCTCGTCGGACACCAGGCCCATCGCGATGCCCGCGACCGGCGCCTTGAGCGGCACACCGGCGTTGAACAGGCTCATCGTGGACGCGCAGACCGAGCCCATCGACGTGGAGCCGTTCGAGCCCAGCGCCTCCGACACCTGCCGGATGGCGTAGGGGAACTCGTCCCGCTTCGGCAGCACCGGCACGAGCGCCCGCTCGGCGAGCATGCCGTGGCCGATCTCGCGCCGCTTCGGCGTGCCGACACGGCCCGTCTCGCCCGTGGAGAACGGCGGGAAGTTGTAGTGGTGCAGGTAGCGCTTGGTCGTCTCCGGCGACAGCGTGTCGAGCTGCTGCTCCATGCGGAGCATGTTCAGCGTGGTGACACCCAGGATCTGGGTCTCGCCGCGCTCGAACAGGGCCGAGCCGTGCGCCCTCGGGATCACGGCCACCTCGGCGGCCAGCTGCCGGATGTCGGTGATGCCGCGGCCGTCGATGCGCACCTTGTCCCGCAGGATGCGCTGGCGGATCAGCTTCTTGGTCAGCGCGCGGAACGCGGCACCGACCTCCTTCTCCCGGCCCTCGAAGGCCTCGCCCTCACCGATGCCGACCTTCTCCAGCACGGCGGCCTTGACCTCGTCGGTGGCGTTGTCGCGGTCCTGCTTGCCCGCGATGGCCAGCGCCTTGGTGAGGTCCTCGGTCGCCACGGCGGCGACGGCGTCGTAGGCGTCCTGCTGGTAGGCGGGGAACAGCGGGAAGTCGCCGGTCGGCTTGGCGGCCGCCTCGGCGAGCCGCTGCTGCGCCTCGCACAGCACGCGGATGAACGGCTTGGCCGCGGCCAGGCCCTCGCCCACGACCTGCTCGGTCGGCGCGGTGGCGCCCTCGCCGATCAGGTCGAGCGTGTTCTCGGTGCCCTCGGCCTCGACCATCATGATGGCCACGTCGTCACCCACGATCCGGCCGGCGACAACCATGTTGAAGGTGGCCTTCTCGAGCTGAGCCCAGGTCGGGAACGCGACCCACTGGCCCTCGATCAGCGCGACGCGCACGCCGCCGATCGGACCCGAGAACGGCAGGCCGCCGATCTGGGTCGACGCGGACGCGGCGTTGATCGCGAGCACGTCGTAGGGGTCCTCGGGGTGCAGGCTCTGCACCGTGATGACGATCTGGATCTCGTTGCGCAGTCCGTCCGCGAACGACGGGCGCAGCGGCCGGTCGATCAGGCGGCAGGTCAGGACCGCGTCGGTGGAGGGGCGGCCCTCCCTGCGGAAGAACGCGCCGGGGATACGGCCCGCGGCGTACATGCGCTCCTCGACGTCCACGGTCAGCGGGAAGAAGTCGAAGTGCTCCTTCGGCTGCTTCGAGGCCGTGGTGGCCGAGAGCAGCATGGTCTCGTCGTCCAGGTAGGCGACGACCGAGCCGGCGGCCTGCTTGGCCAGCCTGCCCGTCTCGAAGCGGACCGTGCGCTTGCCGAACCGGCCGTTGTCGATCACGGCTTCCGATTCGTGCACGGTGATGCCGCTTGCTTCTGTCATGGGTGAATTACTCCTCGTATTACCTCTCGGACGGCGTACAGCCCCCACCCGTCGGGGGCGACGCTCGAGGTACGAGGCCGGTCATCGATCGAAGCCCTCGGGGATGTCCCGGGAGCCACTACCGAGGACCGGCTGTGGCGTCCTCGCGCGCGCTGCGTCCGTCCTGTACTTCTCTTGCTTCTTGTACCGAGGGGGAGCGACCCGGCGGGTCACTCCCCCTCGGAGCTCGTCAGCGGCGGAGGCCGAGTCGCTGGATCAGCGACCGGTACCGCTCGACGTCCACCTTCATCACGTAGTTCAGCAGCCGGCGACGACGGCCGACCAGCAGCAACAGGCCGCGACGGGAGTGGTGGTCGTGCTTGTGCACCTTGAGGTGCTCGGTGAGGCCGATGATCCGCTTGGTGAGCAGGGCCACCTGCGCCTCGGGCGATCCGGTGTCGGAGTCGTGCACGCCGTACTCGGACAGGATCTGCTTCTTCTCCTCGGTGGACAGAGCCACTCGCATACTCCTTGGTTATGTGCCGTGTAGGTAAGGACAGTCTCGGCCGCCACGGACCGCAGCCGGACTCAACTATCGAGGGTATCAGGAGGGCTCCCCGTCGACCGGTCGGCCGAGCGGGAACCGCACGACCGTGGTGTAGGCGGGCCCCCGTTCGCCCGGGTCGCTGCGCATGAGCACGGCTTCGTCCGCGATCCACTCCGGACTCCGGTACTCCGCGAGCAGCCGCGCCCACGCCACCAGCACCGCCGGTGCGTGCCCCCTCGCCAGCGTGAGGTGACCGTGGAAGGCCTGTTCGGCTGGAACGCTCTCGCCGGGCCTGACCGCCTCGGCCAGCTCGCCGAGGCCGCTCCCCCGTACCCCTGTCCAGAGTACCCCGCGGAACGTGCCCCCGGCTTCCAGCCGGAGGACCGGGGCCGAGCGGCCGGCCAGCCGCCGCCGAAGCCAGTCCGTCCTGGCCGCGATGTCGTCGAGGCCGTAGAAGCCGAGCGTGACGTGCCAGCTCTCCGGCGCCGCCCAGCGCAGTCTCCGCGAACCGGGCCCCTTCGGGTGCCGGGCCAGCTCCGCCCGCAGCGAGGCCAGCACCTCCTGCGGCGGCACCAGCGCGCTGAACAGGCGCGCGACGCCGGGCTCGCTCACCCCGACTTGCCCGCCCTGCGCAGCAGGTCGGCGATGGCGGGGAAGTCGGCGTCCAGCAACTCGGCGGCGTCGAGGAGGCTCTCGTCCTCCGCGACCTCGCGCAGTGCGGCGAGCACGGTCTGGTCGTCGGGAACCGCCCCCACGGGGAAGTTGTCCCTGCTCACGGTGGGCCGTGCGGTCTTGACGTCCTCGAGCGCGGCCCGGATGGCCTCCTTGCTGCCCGCCGCGACCTCGGGGGTCAGCACCTTGCGCTCGAGCATGATGAGGCGGGACAGCACCACGGGGTTGCCGATCTTGGCGCGGCGACCGCTCATCACCTGGCTCAGCATGGGCGCGCTGATGCCCAGCACCTCCGCGAGATAGGCCTGCGACACGTCGAAGGCGACCACCAGCCTGCGCACCCGGTCACCGAGTGGTTCCCCGTACCACTCACGCTGCAACGCGATGTTGCGCTGGACGATCCTGTGGTCCTCCACTGTCAGCCTGCTCCCCTCGGCACTTCTGTGCAGACCTCGTCGGCGGTTCGTGAAAGCATCTTGCCAGGTCGGGTCCGGCGGCCGGGCCGGAATGGACCAGCCGTTCGCATTTGCACCCGGCCGGGGAGCGGCTCAGGCGATACCGAGCAGCTCCCGCGTGCGGGCCACGTCGTCGCCGATCTGCGCGACGAGCCCCTCGACGCTGTCGAACCTGACCTGCCCGCGCAGGCGGGCGACGAAGTCGAGCGCCACGTGCTGGCCGTAGAAGTCCTCGTCGACGTCGAGCACGAACGCCTCGACGGTGCGCTCCCGTCCCGAGAACGTCGGGTTCGTGCCCACCGACACGGCACCGGGCAGCCTCTCGTCCGGCTTGGTGGAGCGGATGAACCAGCACGCGTACACCCCGTCGGCGGGGATCGCGGCGAAGCGTGGGGCCGACAGGTTCGCCGTGGGATAGCCCAGGTCGTGCCCCCGCCCGTCGCCGCGAACGACGATGCCCTCGAGCCGGTGCGGCCTGCCGAGCGCCTCGGCCGCGGCGGCGACGTCACCGGCGTCGATGCACGAGCGCACGTAGGTGGAGGAGAACGTGATCTCGCCGTCGTCCTGCGCGTCACCGGGCAGCGTCCGACCCTGCAGCTGCGCGCCGTGCGCCACGAAGCCGAACCGCCTGCCGAGCGTGCGCAGGGTCTCGACGTTGCCGGCGGCCTTGTGCCCGAACGTGAAGTTCTCGCCCACGATCACCGCGGCGGCGTGCAGCTTGTCGACGAGGATCTCGTGCACGAACTCGTCGGCGGTCAGCCGCGACAGCTCCGGCGTGAACGGCAGCACGGCGAAGACGTCGACGCCCAGCTCCTCGACCAGCTCGGCCTTGCGCCGCAACGTGGTCAGCTGCGCCGGGTGGCTGCCGGGGCGCAGCACCTCGGACGGATGCGGGTCGAACGTCAGCACCACGCTCGGCACGTCCCGCTGCCGGGCCGCCTCCACGGTCCTGCTGATCAATGCCTGGTGCCCCCGGTGCACCCCGTCGAAGACCCCGATCGTGACGACGCACCGACCCCAGCCACCGGGCAAGTCCGTCAAACCCCGCCAACGCTGCACGGTGCCCACCCTATGCCGGGGCGAGCACGACGACCGGGCGGGTGACGTCCCGCGCGTCGGCGGCGAGCGCGAGCACGTGGCCGCCGGGATCGAACACCCCGTAGGTGCCGGCGATCCCGGCCGCGGGGATGGCCTGCCCGTGCCGCACGGCCCTCGCGGTGGCGGCGTCGACGTCGCGCCGGGGGAATGCCGCGGCGACGGCCTCGTCCAGCGTCAGCGAAAGGCCGGGTTCGGCCTCGATCGACTCCAGCGTGCGCGCGGCCGCGAGCGTGAACGGTCCGACCGTGGTGCGGCGCAGTGCCGCGAGGTGCCCGCCGACGCCCAGCCCGGCACCGAGGTCCCGCGCGAGTGCCCGCACATAGGTGCCGGACGAGCAGTCGATCATCACGTCGAGCTCGATCCGACCGGTCTCCCGGCGCGTGGCGAGCAGGTCGAAGCGGTACACGGTGACGGGGCGCGGCGGGAGGTTCACGTCCTCTCCCGCACGGACCCGCGCGTAGGCGCGCTTGCCGTCGACCTTCACCGCGCTCACCGCGCTGGGCACCTGCTGGATCTCGCCGGTGAGCTCGGCCACCCCCGCCGCGATCGCCTCGTCGGTGACGCTCGCGACCTGCTCGGGAGTGGCCTCGGAGAGCGGCTCGCCCTCGACGTCGTCGGTGGTGGTCGCCGCGCCGAGGGCGAGCGTGGCCAGATAGGTCTTGCGGTCCAGCGCCAGGTGCCCGAGCAGCTTCGTGGCGCGCTCGATGCCGAGCACGAGCACTCCCGTCGCCATCGGGTCGAGTGTGCCGGCGTGGCCGACCTTGCGGGTGCCCATGATGCGGCGGGCCCTGGCGACCACGTCGTGTGACGTCATCCCGCTGGGCTTGTCGACGATCAGCAGGCCGGGAGGCGGAGGAGGCGGTTTGGGCACGGCCGCACACTGTAACGAAACGCCGTCACCTCACGCCGGGGCGGCCACCCGGTCCCGCTGGGGCGCGCGCACGTCCCACGGCCGCCTGCGCAACCGCACGGGCACCGGTTCGCCACGCTCCTGCGCCGCGAAGACCGCCGCCCGCGCCCGCCGGTACCACACGGCCATGCGCCACGTCCCCACCGCGAGCACGGCCACGACCGACAGCAGCGCGATCCGGAAGTTCCCGCCCGTCGCCTCCAGCAGCACCCCGATGAGCAGCGCGGTGACGGTGGTGGCGACGAAGCCGCCGACGTTGACCACCCCGGTCGCCGTGCCAACGCGGGGCAGCGGGTTGTAGTCCCTGGCCAGCGCGAAGCCGATGGTCGAGACCGGACCGCCGAAGGAGAGCACGGCGAACGCGGGCACGAGCAGGCCAAGCGGGATGCGGCCGGGCCAGCTCAGCAGTACCGCCCACGTGGCCGCGGACGCGGCGAGGAAGCCGAGCACGATCGGCATGCGGGCCTCGGGCCTGCGGCCGATGAGCCCGCCCACGAGCGGCCCGCCGATCATCGAGCCTGCGACGAACACCACGAGCAGCGAGCTCGCCGTGGTGGCGGCGTAGCCCTGCCCCTGCACCAGGAACGGCACACCCCACAGCAACACGAGCACGTTCTGGCTGAACATCGTGGAGAAGTGCGTCCAGAAGCCGAGCCGGGTGCCGGGTACCCGCAGCGCCGTGAGGACCTGCCCGCCGACCTCGCGCATCGAGACGGCCTCGGACTCGGTGGTGCGCGCGACCGGGCTGTCGTGGACGCGGCACTGGACGACGGCGACGAACAGCACGGTCACGAGCCCGGCGGCGAGGAACGTCGGCAGCCAGCCCGGACCGGCGAGCAGCAGCGTCAGCGGCAGCGTCGCGGCGAGGTTGCCCAGGAAGCCCAGCGCGCTGGTGAACGCCGTGACGAGCATGTACTGGCGGGCGGGAAAGTGGTTGGCGGCGAGGCGGAGCACGGAGACGAACGTGAGCGCGTCGCCGACGCCGAGCACGCCGCGGGCGAGCAGCCCGAGCGCGTAGGTGTGGGCGACGGCGAGCAGGATCTGCCCCGATCCGAGGAACAGCAGCGCTGCCGTCAGTACGGCGCGCGGTCCGAACCGGTCGACGAGCACTCCGGTGGGGATCTGCATGGCGGCGTAGACGCCGACCTGCAGGACGGTGAAGGTGCCGAGTGCGGCGGCGCCGACGCCGAAGCGGTCGGCGGCCTCGAGTCCCGCGACCCCGAGCGAGGTGCGGTGGAAGACGGCGAGGATGTAGACGAAGGCGGCGGTCAACCAGATCAGCCACGACCGCGCGCTGGCTCGCGCGGCCGCCGGACTCCGGGACGGCAAGAAACCCCCTTGGTGTTCGTGATCACGGACAGGCGAAAGGGACGGATGCCGTCCCAGTTACTGGTATCGGCTAACCAATGGCCGTTCATACCGTCCCGCGCGGTGCGATTGGCCACACTCACACGCGCACCGCGCCCTCGACGGCCCAGTTGCCAGAGCGCCAGCGCACGAGCACGAACCCGAGCCGCAGCAGCATGAACAGCGACAGGCCCGACCAGATCCCGACGAGTCCCCAGCCGAAGCCGAGCGAGGCCCAGATCAGCGGGAGGAAGCCGAGGATCGCGCTGGCGAGCGTGGCGTTGCGCAGGAACGCGGCGTCTCCCGCGCCGAGCAGGACGCCGTCGAGCGCGAACACCACGCCGGCGACGGGCTGCAGCGCCACGAAGAACCACCACGCACCGGGCATCTCGCCGAGCACGCCGGGATCAGACGTGAAGGCGTGTGGCAGGACCTGCGACAGGGCCGCGAAGACCACGCACAGCGCGCAGCCGAGAATCAGCCCGTACAGCGTGATCTGCGCGGCCACGCCCCGCGCCTTGCGCCCGGAGCCCGCGCCGAGCGCGGCGCCGACGAGCGACTGCGCGGCGATCGCCACCGAGTCGAGCACGAGCGACAGGAACGTCCACAGCTGCAGCACCACCTGGTGGGCGCCGACGGCCTCGGTGGACGTGCGGGCCGCGACCGTGGCCGCGGACAGGAAGCACGCCTGGAAGCCGAGGCTGCGCAGCACGAGGTCGCGGCCGAGCTTGAGCTGCGCCCACATCACCGACGGGCGCGGGCGCAGCCTGGCCCGTTCCCGCGCCAGCGCCCCGAGGAACAGCGCGCCGGAGACGGTCTGCGCCACGACGTTCGCGACGGCCGAACCCTCGAGGCCCATGCCGGCGGGGTAGACGAGCAGCGGGCACAACACGGCGGAGAGGCCGTTGCCCGCGAGGACGTAGCGCAGCGGCCGCACGGCGTCCTGCACGCCGCGCATCCAGCCGTTGCCCGCCATCGTCACGAGGATCATCGGCGTGCCGCAGAGCGCGATCCGCAGCCACGAGACGGCCTCGGCGGTGATCGCCTCGTCGCCCGACATCGCGCGCGCGACCGGTTCGGCCAGCAGCTGGCCGAGCCCCAGGATCACGCAGCCGACCGCGAGCGCGAGCCACGTCGCCTGCACGCCCTCCTCGACCGCCTCGGCGCGGCGCCCCGCCCCGTGCAGCCGCGCCGTGCGGGCCGTGGTGCCGTAGGACAGGAACGTCAGCTGCGTGGAGACCAGTGACAGCAGCACGCCCCCGAGCGCGAGCCCGGCCAGCGGCAGCGCGCCGAGATGCCCGACGACAGCCGTGTCCACGAGCACGTACAGCGGCTCGGCGGCCAGCACCCCGAGCGCGGGGACGGCGAGCCCGAATACCTTGCGCGCGGGGACGCGTTCGTCGAGCGTGCTTGCCACGCGCCGAGCGTAGCCAGTGGGTACGACAACCGGTCATCCGACAGATGCCGTGCCGGTAGCGCCGTTCCTACCGTCACGGGCATGAACGAACCGAGGACGATCCTGGTGAGCGGCGCGACCGGCACCGTGGGGCGGCACGTGACCGCCGGGCTGACGAGCCGAGGCGTGCGCGTGCGCGCCCTGACTCGCGACCCCGCCGCGGCGGACCTGCCCGCCGGCGTCGAGGCCGTGCCGGGCAGCCCGTTCGACCCGGCGGGGCTGGAACCGTGGCTGGACGGCGTGTCCGGGGTCTTCCTCATGCTGCCCCGCTTCGCCGACATCGCCGCCGTGCGCGAGACCGTCCGCGTCATCGCGCGGCACGCCGAGCACGTGGTCTTCCTGTCGTCGGGCGCGGTGCGGGACGGCGTCCCCGCGACCGGGCAGAGCGGTGCCATCGCCCGGGCGCACGCCGAGGTGGAGGAGGCGATCCGGGACTCCGGGATCGCGTGGACGTTCCTGCGCCCGTACCGGTTCGCGGCCAACACCCTGCACTGGGGTGAGGCCATCCGGGCCGGTGCGCCGGTGCCGGTGGTCCTGCCGCACGTACCGGTCACGCTCCTGGACGAACGCGACATCGCCGCCGTCGCCGTCCACGCGCTCACCGAGGACGGTCACGCCGGCGCCCGCTACGAGCTCACCGGTCCCGAGCCGCTGACGCCCGTGCGGCAGCTGGCGATCATCGGCGAGGTCACCGGGCGCCGCATCGCCTGGACAGAGCGGCCGGCCGAGGACTGGATCCGCACGGTCCTCGGCCGGGCCGCCACCGACGCCGAGGTGGCCGGCATGCGCGCGAGCATCGAGGACTCGGCGTCGTCGGTCACCGACACGATCACACGGGTCACCGGCAGGCCCGCGCGCACGTTTCGCGAGTGGGTGTCCGAGCACACGCACGAGCTCACCGGCCCACTGCCGGAGTTGAGGCGGGACGACGCGGGCTTCGTCCTGGCCAGCACCTGGCGGGTCGCGGACCCGGCGCGGCAGCGCGCGGCCGCGGCCGCCGCGCTCGACGACTGGCGCGACCGGCCGTGGCCGCCAGGGCTGCTCGCCCACAGCGTGCTGCTCGGCACGGACGGCCACACCCTGCTCCACTATTCGCAGTGGACGGACTCCGGCGCCGTCGAGGCCTTCCGTCGCGCTGGCCGGACGCGCCGCAACGACGACATCGACGCCGTCGTGTCCGGCATCGAGCGCCTCACGGCGACCGGCTACCGGCGCTACCGCAGCGCCGTGCCCGACCGCCCGATCGAACCCGGGATGGTGGTGCTCGTATCGTTCGCGACCGAATCGGCCGCGGTCGGCGCGCGATTCGTCGATGCGCTGCTGACCCGGCATCCCGTAAACACCGGTGAGCGGCCTCCGGACGGCATGGGCGGCAACCACTTCCACCTCGCGGTCGACGGCAGCCGCGTGCTCAACTACGCCGAGTTCACCGACGAGGCGGCACATCAGCGGGTCGTGGACACCCGACTCCGCGCCGGCGACGACGTCCCCGGACTGATCGCGGGCACACCGGGGCTTACGCCACTCGGATTCGAGCGGTTCCTGCCCTACGGCACCCGGTACGGACGCGGCTGAGCCCGCCACGCTCGCGCGTCCCCGCCCTGCCCGGGCGGGGACGCCGCGGGTCGCTGGCTAGTCTCTATCCGATGCCCGAGTACGCGATCCTGATCCTGCCGTCGGCCAACCGCGTCTACACCGAGACGTCGAGCCGCCTGCTGTGCGCCGAGCTGACCGTGTTCGGCGAGACGGTGGTCTCGACGGACGTGGCCGACGTCGGCGTGCGCACGATCGGCGGCGCCGACTACGTCACGTTCACCACCTCCTCGGCGCTGACGGGGGACGACGTCGCGGCGCTGTCGAACCTGTCGTCGGCCTACGTGCTGTTTGAGGTCGCGGGCGAACTGCTGCGGCCGCTGGCGCTGGCCCCGCGCGACCGGTTCGACTCCGACCTGCTGACGATCCAGAAGTACACGGGCAAGACCAACGAGCTGTTCACCAAGCTGCTGCTCAACCTCACCGTGCTCGCCACGGACCGTCCTCGCGCGCTGCTCGACGGGCGCCTGCACGTGCTGGATCCCTTGTGCGGCAGGGGAACCACGCTCAACCAGGCGATGATGTACGGCTACGACGCCACGGGCCTCGACGTCGACGGCAAGGACTTCGACGCCTACCAGCAGTTCATCAAGACCTGGCTGCGCACCAAGCGGATCAAGCACACCGCCGACGCGACCTCCTTGCGCCGCAACAAGGTCCGCCTCGGCAGGCGGCTCGACATCTCCTACGCCGCCACCAAGGAGGAGTACAAGGCGGGCGATACGCGCACGCTCACCTACCTCAGCTGCGACACGCTGCACACCGACGAGCTGCTACGCCGCGGCTCGGCCGACGTGGTGGTCACCGACGCGCCCTACGGCGTGCAGCACGGCAGCCGGACCCAGGACGCGGGCCTGGCGCGGAGCCCGAGGGACCTGCTCGCCGCGGCCGTGCCGGTCTGGACCAGGGTGCTGCGCACCGGCGGCGCACTGGGCATCTCGTGGAACACGCACGTGATCACGCGCGACGAACTGGCGGCGATCCTCACCAAGGCGGGGCTCACGGTGCGCGAGGGCGGCCCGTTCGATGGCCTGGCCCACCGCGTGGACCAGGCCATCGTCCGCGACGTGCTGATCGCGCGGAAGTGACGGGTGATCGCCCCCAGGGCACGCTGGTAGCGCACTGGGTCGCGGCGGTGGCCGGAGACGGGCGGGCGCGACCAGAGTGCCCCTGTGGGCGGTGTCAGTCCTCCACGTGCGCGACGCCGGGCCTGCCCGCCTCGACGTAGACGCTCGCTCGCGTGGTGACCGGCGCGCCGGGTGTGGTCACCTGGCCGAGCACGCGGTAGTCGGTGCGCAGCCGGCCCGGGGTCAGCTCGCAGCGCATGTACCCGCGCTGGGCGTTGTGGAAGCGCATGTGCGGGTTCTCCCGCAGCCAGGTGTGGCCGAGCGTGTCCATGTCCTGGCCGTTGCCGCCGGAGCTGACCGACGTGCCGAGGAATTCGGTGCCCACGGCGGGCGCGTCGGGGTCGTCGAAGTCGACCTTCAGGTCGGCGGCGACGCTGCGGTGGGCGTCGCCGGTGAGCACGACGAAGTTGTCGACCTTCCGGCGCCGCACCCCGTCCAGGAGGTCGCGCCGTGCCGCCGCGTAACCGTCCCAGGTGTCCATGCCGAAGCCCCGCTCCTCGCCGTCGAGGTGGTCGGCCTGCATCATGAACACCTGGTTGCCGAGGAGGTTCCACGTCGCGCGCGAGCGCTCGAGGCCGCGCAGCACCCAAGCCTCCTGCTCCTCACCGAGCATCGTGCGCGTGGGGTCGAGCCGGTCGGCGCAGCCGCTGCGCAGGCCGTCACCGCACGCCTGGTCGTCGCGGTACTGGCGGGTGTCGACCATGGTGAACTCGGCGAGCCTGCCGTAGGGCACCCGGCGGTGGAGCCGCATGTCCGGCCCGTGCGGGCGCTGCACGCGGCGCAACGGCTGGTTCTCGTAGTAGGCCTGAAACGCAGCCGCCCTGCGCTGCAGGAACACCGCGGGATCCTGGTCCGGCTCGGTGTCGGCCTGAGAGACGTCGCCGGCCCAGTTGTTCTCCACCTCGTGGTCGTCGAGCACCACGAGCCACGGGGCGGCCGCGTGCGCGGCCTTGAGGTCGGTGTCGCTCTTGTACTGGCCGTAGCGGATCCGGTAGTCGGTGAGCGAGAACGTCTCGGCCGCGGGCAGGTGGCCCCGGCCGATGCTGCCCTGGCCGCCGCCCTCGTAGATGTAGTCGCCGAGGTGCAGCACCAGGTCCAGGTCCTCCTCCGCCAGGTGCCGGTAGGCGGTGTAGTAGCCGTCCGGATAGCTCTGGCAGCTCACGACGCCGAAGGCGAGCGACGAGAGCGCGGCGCCGGCCCACGGCGCGGTCCTCGTGCGCCCGACCGGGCTCAGCTCGCCGCCCGCGCGGAAGCGGTACCAGTACTCGCGGTCGGGGCGCAGTCCCTCGGCCTCGACGTGCACCGAGTGCGCGAGCTCCGGCGACGCCTGCTGTGTCCCGGCGCGCACCACGCGGCGGAAGCGCGGGTCCTCGGCGATCTGCCACGCGACGTTGACGGCCTTACCTGGCATGCCGCCCGTTCCGTCCTCGGCCACCGGGTCGGGCGCGAGCCGGGTCCACAGCACGACACCCGAGGACGTGGGCTCCCCCGAGGCGACGCCCAGCGCGAACGGGTCCTCCCGGAACCGCGGGGTCGCCCACACCGGGCCCGAGGACGCCCCGGCCACGGCGAGCGCCGTGGCGAGCGTGCCACCGCCCGCGAGTGCCAGGAAGCGCCGACGGTCGAAGTCCGATTTCTCAGCCATGTCTCTCCCTCTGCCGTGGCGGATCCGGCTCATCCAGCCAGGGCAGGGCAACGCGAAGACCAGCGCCGCCGGAACGGGACGTGACGCGGCGGCCAACCTTCGGCGCCGTCGGCACGGACGAGAAGCGGGCAGCCGTGGTGCATCACGCTCCCGCGGTGAAGGCCACCTTCACTGCGTGGAATCGGGCACAGCGGCGCGCAGCGTCTCCGTCCGGGCGGTGGAGGGAGGCGGGCGGGCGCAGGCAAGGCGGCCTTCACTGCACGGCGGCCCGGGAGCGAGGCGGGGCTCGCTACTCGTCCTCGGCCTTCTCCTCGCGGGGAACGCGGTAGGGGTCGGCATCGCCCGCGGGCTTCGCGCCGGTCGCCTGGCGCGCGACCTCGGCGTCGGCCTCGCGGGCCCTGGCGAGCAGCTCGTCGATGTGGCGCGCGTCGGCGGGCACGTTGTCGGGAACGAACGTCAGCGTCGGCGTGTAGCGCACGCCGGTGCCCTGCCCGACCTTGGTCCGCAGGACGCCGCGGGCGGACTCGAGCGCCGCCGCAGCACCGGCGAAGTCCGGCGCGGAGTCGAGGTTCTCGCCGAGCACCGTGTAGTAGACGGTGGCGTCCCTCAGGTCACCGGTGATCTTGGCGTCGGTGACGGTCACGTTGCCGAGACGCGGGTCCTTGACCTCGTGCTCGAGCGCGGACGCGACGATCTGCGCGATCCGCTTGGCCAGCCTCCGTGCGCGAGCCTGATCGGCCACGACGCACCCCCTTACTCGTTTCGCAAACCAGCCACTAGTCGTCATCCGGGCCGAGCAGCCGGCGGCGGGCCGACAGCAGCTCCAGCTCGGGTC
Source organism: Prauserella endophytica (assembly GCF_005146945.1). Classification (GTDB taxonomy): domain Bacteria; phylum Actinomycetota; class Actinomycetes; order Mycobacteriales; family Pseudonocardiaceae; genus Prauserella_A; species Prauserella_A endophytica. The sequence continues at coordinate 22,639 of NZ_SWMS01000026.1, read as the reverse complement.
GTGCCGCGACGAAGCGTTCACACGCGTCGAGCACGTCTCTCACATGCTCGCCGTCCGCCGCCACGACGGCCACTCCAACCAGCGCGCGCCGGTGGAGATCGAGGTGGCCCGCCTCGGCCACGGACACGTCGAAGCGCTTGCGCACGTCGGCGAGCAGCGGCCGCAGGGCGGACCGCTTCTGCTTCAGCGACCGGATGTCGCCGAGCAGCACATCAAGCTCAAGGGAACCCACGAACACCGGTCGTCACCCCTCGCACGAGAGACCGCTGGGCGGGGACTCGCGTCCCCGCCCAGCCGATCCGTCCACGTCACTCGCGCGGCTTCTCGCGCTGCTCGTAGGTCTCGATCACGTCGTCGACCTTGATGTCCGAGAACCTGCCGAGCGTCAGACCGCACTCGTAGCCGTCCCGGACCTCCACCACGTCGTCCTTGAACCGGCGCAGCGAGTTGACCGGCAGGTCCTGGGCCACCACGACGTTGTCGCGGAGCAGGCGCGCCTTGGCGTTGCGCCTGATCTGGCCCGAGACGACGAGGCAACCGGCGATCGTGCCGTGCTTGGAGGACTTGAAGACCTCGCGAACCTCGGCGCGGCCGAGCTCGACCTCCTCGTACTCCGGCTTGAGCATGCCCTTGAGGGCCTGCTCGATCTCCTCGATCGCCTGGTAGATCACCGTGTAGTACCGGACGTCGACGCCCTCGCGGGTGGCCCGCTCGGTCGCCTTGCCCTGTGCCCGCACGTTGAACCCGAGGACGATCGCGTCGGAGGCCGTCGCGAGGTCGATGTCGCTCTCCGTGACGCCACCAACGCCGCGGTGGACGACGTTGAGCTCGACCTCGTCACCCACGTCGATCTGCATGAGCGACGCCTCGAGGGCCTCGACGGTACCCGAGTTGTCACCCTTGATGATGAGGTTGAGGGTGTTGGTCTCCTTCAGCGCGGAGTCCAGGTCCTCCAGGCTGACGCGCTTGCGCTTGGCCGCGTTCTCCGCGTTGCGGATGCGGGCCTGGCGGCGCTCGGCGATCTGCCGGGCCACCCGGTCCTCCTCCACCACGAGGAACGTGTCACCGGCGCGCGGCACCGAAGTGAAGCCGATGACCTGCACCGGACGCGACGGCGTCGCCTCGGTGACGTCGCGGTTGTACTCGTCGACCATGCGGCGCACACGGCCGTAGGCGTCGCCGGCGACCACGGAGTCGCCCATGCGCAGCGTGCCGCGCTGGACCAGCACCGTCGCCACCGGACCGCGCCCGCGGTCGAGGTGCGCCTCGATCGCGACACCCTGGGCCTCCATGTCCGGGTTGGCCCTGAGGTCCAGCGCCGCGTCGGCCGTCAGCAGGATCGCCTCGAGTAGCCCGTCGATGTTGATGTTCTCGCGCGCCGAGATGTCGACGAACATCGTGTCGCCGCCGTACTCCTCGGCAATGAGGTTGTACTCGGTGAGCTGCTGCCGGATCTTCTGAGGGTTCGCACCCTCCTTGTCGATCTTGTTGACCGCGACCACGATCGGCGCCTTGGCGGCCTGCGCGTGGTTGATGGCCTCCACCGTCTGCGGCATGACGCCGTCGTCGGCGGCGACCACGATCACCGCGATGTCGGTGGCCTGCGCACCGCGGGCACGCATGGCGGTGAACGCCTCGTGACCAGGGGTGTCGATGAAGGTGATGAGCCGGGGGTCGCCCTCCAGCTCGGTCTCCACCTGGTAGGCACCGATGTGCTGGGTGATGCCACCGGCCTCGCCCTCGTGGACCTTCGTCTTCCGGATCGTGTCCAGCAGGCGGGTCTTACCGTGGTCGACGTGACCCATGACGGTCACTACCGGCGGCCGGACCTGCAGGTCCTCCTCGTCACCGGCGTCCTCGCCGTAGGTGATGTCGAAGGCCTCGAGCAGCTCGCGGTCCTCCTCCTCGGGGCTGACCACCTGGACGTTGTAGTTCATCTCCGTGCCGAGCAGCTCGAGCACGTCCTCGGAGACGGACTGTGTCGCGGTGACCATCTCGCCGAGGTGGAACAACACCTGCACCAGCGAGGCCGGGTTGGCGTCGATCTTCTCCGCGAAGTCGGTCAGCGAGGCACCCCGCGGCAGCCGGATCGTCTCGCCGTTGCCCTTGGGCAGGCGGACGCCACCGACGCTCGGCGCCTGCATGTTCTCCATGTACTCCTGGCGCTTCTGCCGCTTCGACTTGCGGCCCTTGCGCGAGGGACCACCGGGACGGCCGAACGCGCCGGCCGCGCCACCGCGGCCACCGGGCCCGCCACGGCCACCGGGACCGCCGCGGAAACCGCCGCCACCGCCACCGCCGGCGGGAGCGCCACCGGGGCCGCCGCGGAAACCGCCGCCGCCACCGCCGCCACCGCCGCGGAAGCCGCCACCGCCGCCGCCACCACCGCGGGGTCCGCCGCGGCCGGCACCGGCGCCACCGCCGGGTCCACCACGGCCACCGGGGCCACCGCGGCCACCGGGACCGCCCGCGGGACGGGCGGGACGAGTCGGCATCATGCCGGGGTTCGGGCGCGGCGGCATGCTGCCGGGGCTCGGCCGGTTGCCACCGGGAGCACCGCCACGAGGGCCGCCCGCCGGGCGGTCGCCGCCGGGACGCGGGCCACGCTCACCCTGCTGGCCTCCGCCGGGACGCGGCGGGGCCGGGCGCGGAGCCGGCGAACCGGAGCCGACGCCGAACGGGTTGTTGCCCACCCTGGGCGGCCTCGGGCCCGGCTTCGGACCGGGCTTGGGGCCCTGCGGCTTCGGCGGAACGACCGAGCCGCCGGAGGGCTGCTGCTGTTGCTGCTGGGGCTCCTGCCTGGGCGGAGCCGCCTTCGCCGCCGGGGCCTGCTCTTCCGGGCGCTGGGCCGGAGGCTTCGGGCCCGGCTTGGGACCCGGCTTCGGAGCCGGGGGCCCTGGGCGCGCCTGCTGCTGCGGCCCGGACGGCTTCGCGGCGGGCGCGGAGCCGTTCCCACCGGCAGCGGACGACCGCCCACCGCGGCCACCCTTGCCTTCCCTGGCGGCGAACGCGTCGCGCAGCCGACGGGCGACGGGCGCCTCGACGGTGGACGACGCTGACTTCACGAACTCGCCCTGCTCCTTCAGCTTGGCGAGTACTTCCTTGCTCGTGACACCGAGCTCTTTCGCGAGCTCATGCACGCGGGCCTTGCCTGCCACTGCTCTCCTCAACTGATGAGGTCTGACAGGCAGCACCCGCAGACCTCGTCCTATCGTCGCGCGTTCATGGCTTCAGCTTCACGGCTGACTCATGACGGGTCGACCTGCTTCCTTGTTCCGACTCGGACCCGGGAAGGTCCCGTGTCCTCACTCTTCGCGAACCGCTCCAGGTGTTGCCGCAGGCCCTCGGCCTCGAGCGGCCCCTGGACCCTGAGGGCCCTGGGAAACGCCCGCCGCCGTTCGGCCTTGGCGAGACACCCCGGATCGAGATGCAACCAAGCACCGCGTCCCGGGAGGCGCCGACGTTCGTCGACGACCAGTGCCCCGTCCACCGCGACCACGCGCAGCAGCTCGCTGATCAACGCCCGCCGTCGACACCCCACACAGGTACGGATCGGTGTCTCTCCGTGACCCTGGCGTGCGGAATCCGACCGCGGGCGCTGCACCACTTCCCAGTTTAGCCCGTGGCCTGTCACTCAGCCGAACCGGTTGCCGCCGCGTGTGGCGACTCGTCCGGCGTGACCGGCCGCTGGCCGGCGCCCGCCTCCGGAGCCGCGTCGCTGCGGATGTCGATCCGCCATCCGGTCAGCCGCGCGGCGAGGCGCGCGTTCTGCCCTTCCTTGCCGATGGCCAGGGACAACTGGAAGTCGGGGACGACGACCCGCGCCGTCTTGGCGCGCTCGTCCACGACCTTGACCGACACAACCTTCGCGGGCGAGAGCGCATTCCCGACGAAGCGGGCCGGGTCGTCGGAGTGGTCGATGATGTCGATCTTCTCACCACCGAGCTCGCTCATGACGTTGCGCACACGCGCGCCCACCGGACCGATGCACGCGCCCTTGGCGTTGACGCCGGGGACGGTCGACCGGACGGCGATCTTCGACCGGTGCCCCGCCTCACGTGCCACGGCCGCGATCTCCACCGTGCCGTCGGCGATCTCGGGGACCTCGAGCGCGAACAGCTTGCGGACGAGGTTCGGGTGCGTGCGCGACAACGTGATCTGCGGGCCCCGCGCGCTGCGCGACACCCCGACCACGTAGGCCTTGATCCGGCTGCCGTGCTGGTAGGACTCGCCGGGCACCTGCTCGGCGGCGGGCAGCACGCCCTCGGTGTCACCGACCTGGACGATCACCATGCCGCGGGCGTTGGCGCGCGCGTCACGCTGGATCACGCCGGCGACGATCTCGCCCTCCTTCGCGGAGAACTCGCCGTAGGTCTTCTCGTGCTCGGCGTCCCGGAGCCGCTGCAGGATCACCTGCCGCGCGGTGGTGGCGGCGATCCGGCCGAAGCCCTCGGGCGTGTCGTCCCACTCCTCGGCGACCTCACCGTTCTCGTCGAGGGTGCGCGCGAGCACGCGGACGTAGCCGGTCTTGCGGTCGATGTCGATCTTGGCGTGGGGCTGGTGGCCCTCGGTGTGCTTGTACGCCGTGAGGAGGGCGGTCTCGATCGCCTCCAGCACCGTGTCGAAGGGGATGTCCTTGTCGCGTTCGATCGCGCGCAACGCCGCGATGTCGACGTTCACCTCGACTCCTCCTTCGGTCCCGCGTTCTCGTCGATCTTGCCGCAGGCGTCGGCTTCCAGCAGCTTGAGCTCCTCCGCCGGGGGTTGCTTGAACTCGATCTCGATGACCGCCTTGGCCACGTCGGCGTAGCGGACGTCGCGGACGGTCCCGTCGACGAGCACCCGCGCCGAGTTCTCCCCCGCCTCGCCGACTCTGCCGACGAACTCGGCGCCCTCCGTGGGAGTGACGCGGACGAGGCGGAACTTCGCGCGGCGCCAGTGGCGCCGGGAGGTGAGTGGGCGGTCGACGCCCGGTGAGGTGACCTCGAGGGTGTACGCGCCCGCGATCAGGTGGTCGTGGGCGTCGAGCACCGCGGAGACCGCCCTGCTGACCTCGGCGACCTCGTCGAGGCCGACCCCGTCGTCGCCGTCGACGACGACCTTGACCAGCTTGCGCCTGCCTGCCTGCTGCACGTCGAGCGCGTCGAGATCGAAACCCGCGGCCGTGACGGCCTCGGCCACGACGGGCTCCAGCCGGCTGGCGAGTTCGTTGGGCACCGTGATGCTCCTGTTGTCCTATTCGAAGTGGTGGTCCAGCTTATCGTGCCGGGGCCGGGTCTCGCCGACCAGCAGGCACCGCCTGGCAGGATGGCTCACCGTGACCTCCCGTGCCCCGCTGAACCGGCGTGCCCTTCTGCGTGGCGCGGCGCTGGCCGCCCTGGCGATCCCCGTGGCGGCCACCGCCTCCGCCTGCGACACCGGTTACGACGACAGCCCCGACCCGCTGCTGCCCCTCCTCGAGCAGGCCGAGGCCGACGCCGCCGCGGCGAGCGCGCTCGCCGGATCGGACCCCGGCGTCGCCGAGCTCGCCCGCCAGGTGGCCACGGCGAGGACGACGCAGGCCGACGCGCTGCGCACCGAGGTAGACCGGCTCAACAAGCCGAGGCCAGAGCAGAGCACCCCGCCGTCGCGGAGCGTGGCCGACGTCGCGGCGCTGGCGCGGCGCCTCGCGGACGCGCGCGAGCGGGCCGCCGGGCTGGTGCCGGGGTTGCCGGCGTACCGCGCGGGCCTGGTCGGCTCGGTCGCGGCGGGCTGCGCCGCCGTGCAGCAGCTGGCGCCCGAGCTGGGGGCCGGGCAACCGGGCGAGGTGGAGCGGCCGTCGACCGGGTCGCTTCCTGCCGAGGCGGTGGACGCGCTGCAGCAGGCGCTCGCGGCCGAGCACGCGGCCGTGTGGGTGTACGGGCTCGTGAGCGCGTTCCTGCCCGCCGACTTCGAGAAGGGCCTCGGCGCGGGCGCCGCCGCGCACCGCGACCGCCGCGACGCGTGCGAGCGGGTGCTCACCGGCGCGGGCGCCGACCCACGACCGCCCGAGCCCGCCTACCCGCCGCCGGAGCCGGTGACCGACGAGGCGTCGGCGACCAGGCTGGTCGTCACGGCCGAGACCGACGCGGCCTCGGCGTGGCACGGCGTGCTGGAGCGCACCGACGACGCCGCGCTGCGCAGACTCGCCACCCAGGCCCTGATCGGCTCCGCCACCCGCTGCACGAGCTGGCGGATGGAGGCGGGCGAGCAGCCCGCCGCGGTGGCCCTGCCCGGCCGCACGTGACCCCACCCCGGCACCGGCCTGCCCCTACTCCGCGCCGCGGTGCTGTTTCAACGCAGTGAAGGCCACCATGCCTGCGCTCAACGCAGTGAAGGTGGCCTTCACTGCATTCGGGCGGGCCTGGTGGGTGGGTCAGGCGTGGGCGTCGGCCAGCCGGAGGGCGTCGGTGCCGATGCGCGCCAGCAGCTCGTCGTCGGTGTGGTCGGCGTAGAAGGCCGCCTCCACGATGGTCACCTCGGTGCCCTCGGCGCGGGACTCGTACTCGCCCTGCGCGACGTTCGGCGCACCGGGCAGCGACACCGTCTCGTCGCGGACGAGGTCGTTGACGTTGCCCGTGCCGTCGGTGTCGGTGACGGCCTTGAGCTGTTGCGCCCCGCCTGCGTCGGGCATGGTCACCACCACCACGGACACGAGCGCGCGGGCGTCGCCGCTCTCCGTGGTGTAGAGCGCGCGGGACACCTGCTCGCACGGGTGGTCGGCGAACCAGTCCGCGACGTCGCCGTAGGAGTTGCCGGCGCAGTCATCCGACACCTCGGGGCCCGCGACGGTGGTGTAGTCGAACTCGCCGCTGGTGAGCGGGTCCTCGGCCGCCTGCGTCGGTTCGGTGGGCGGCGGCTCCTCCCCCGGCGAGCGGACGAACCACCACACGAGCCCGGCCACGAGCGCGACGGCGACCAGGCCCGCGCCCCGCAGCAGCCTGCTCGGCCCTCCGCCACGGCTCGGCTGCTGCGGAGACTGCCGGAGTTGCCGCTGGGGTGGTGGCGGCGGATACTGCTGCCGGACCGCGCCCATCGGCGCGGTGTCGCTCACTCCGGGGTTGTACCGCTGCTGTCCAGCCACGCAACCGGACGGTAGTCGACGCGCGTCACGCCAGAGCGTCCAGCACCCGCTCGACGTCCTCGACGGTGTTGTAGAGGTGGAAACCGACGCGAATCCGGCCCGCTCGCAGGCTCGCCCTCACCCCCGCCTCGCTCAGGCGCGGCCCCGCGTTCTCCACGGCCAGTGCGACGATGGCGCTGCCGGCGGGCGGCAGGCCGAGCCCGGACCGGAGACGGTCGGCGAGTCCCGTGCAGTGGGCGTGGACGGCCTTGCGGTCGAGCGAGGTGAGGTACCGCAGCGACACCGCGGCACCGGCGAAGCAGAGCCAGGCCGGGGAGAGGTCGTAGCGGCGCGGGCCCTCGGCGAGCCGCAGGGGCAGCCCGTAGACGGCCTGCCAGGGGTCCTCGCCCGCGTACCAGTTGGCGGCGACGGGCACGCCGCGCTCCAGCACGCGCGGGTGCACGGCGAGCCACGCGGCCCCTCGCGGCGCGAGCAGCCATTTGTACGAACCACCGACAACCCAGTCGGCCCACTCCAGTTCCAGCGGCAGCCAGCCCGCCGCCTGGGTCACGTCGAGCAGCACGGGGACACCGGCGGACGCGGCGGAGTCGCGCAGCGCGGCGAGGTCCACCAGGGCGCCGTCCGCCGACTGCGCCACGCTCACGGCGACGAGATCGTGTCCCTCCACTGTGGACGGAAGGTCGGCGAGGGGAACCTCCCGAACGGTGACGCCGCGGTGCCGATGCGCCGCGAACGGGAAGGTGACGCTCGTGAACTCCTGCTCGGCCACGAGCACACTGGCGCCGTCCGGAAGGCCCGCGGCGACCACCGAGATCGCCTGCGACACGCTCCCGCCGATGGCGACCCGGTCGGCTGGCACGCCGGTGAGCGTCGCGAACCCCTCCCGCGAGGTGTGCACGGCGGCGTCGAAGTCGGGCGGCGCGTCCGCGCCGGTCCGCCAGCGCGCGACCGTTTCGGCGACGGCGTCGGCGACGTGGGCTGGTGGGATGCCGATGCTGGGCGTGTTGAGGTAACCGGGCGGGACGTCGAAGTCCGCGTCGAAGGCATGCCGCATGCCACCGACACTAGCCGCGTTCGAGGAAGGGACCGAAGAGATCGGGAACGGCCGACTCGGCGAAGGCGAGCCCGTCGCTCTCGCCGACGTCGTGGACCGAGTAGGCGCCCGTGCCGGCCGCGGTGGTCGCCGTGAGGGTCAGCAGGCCCTTGCGGCGCTGGAAGATCGACTGCCGGGCCGTCCAGCCGATCACCCCGCGGCGTTGCAGCGCGACCGTGCCCCGGCGCACCGTGCCGCTGCGTGCGACGAGGTAGTCGCCGGTGAGACCGTGGCCGAGGTTGCGGTAGGCGTCGATCGCGAGCACGACGGCGACCGGGACGAGCACGACCGCGCAGATCCACGCCAGGTGCAGCAGCACCTCCACCGAGAGCAGCCAGCCCAGCACGAGCAGCGGCGCCACCACCGCGGCGACGCACGCGAGGCCCCAGCGGATCCGCCTGCCGCGCGCCGCGACCGGGTGCGGCCGCAGCCGGACCGCCGAGGTCGGCGACACGTCCTCACGCAGAACCTCCGCCGCCACACGGTCCGCCACGTGCCTCGGCGCCGAGGGCAGCAGGGTCTTGTGGTCGGTCTTCTCGCTCTCCTTCTGCTTCGCCAGGCCCGTCGCGACGGCGTCGACCCTGGCCGCGCCCACGAGCCGGTTGCCGAGCGGCTCGACGAGCTCGACGCCGCGCAGCCGCCGCTCCTCCAGCGAGATGGAGCGGGACGTGAGCAGTCCCCTGCGCACCCGCAGGGTGCCGCCGGGTTCCCGTTCGAGGCGGTACTGCCACCACATCTCCACGAACAGCCCGGTCGCGCCGATGACGCCGACGACCATGCCGATCACCACGAGCACGAGGATGGCCGCCACCAGCGGCAGGTCCCGCATCCGGTCGATCGTCCAGGTGATCACGCCCTCCTGCAGGCCGAACCATTCGGCCACCTGGAGCACGGCGCCGAACGCCGCGACGCCGAGCGTGGGCGTCACGAAGGACATCGGCGCGAAGCGGACCCAGCCGAGGTCGATGGCCGCAAGCACACCGTTGCGGCGACCGTCCCCTGTCCCGGAGGGGGTGCGGTCGAGCAGCTCCGTCCGCAGCCGCTCCCCCTCGGCCTTGCTCACCGGGTACAGCGCCAGCGAGGTTCCCGTTCCGGTCTGCTCGCCCGTACCGATCTTGACGGTCACCAGGCCGAAGAACCGCAGCAACAGGTTCGCGGTGAGGTCGACGCTGCGGATGCGCTCGCGGGAGAGCGAGCGGCGCGAGCGCACGAGGATGCCCTTGTGCAGCTCGACGCGGTCGGTCAGCACGCGGTAGCGGGTCTTGTGCCAGCGCAGGTGGTCGGCGAGCGCCACCACGCCGACGATCAGCAGCGCGGCCGGCACGATTATGGCCAACGCGAGCCGGGGCGAGGTCGCGCCGCCGACACCGATACCGGTCGGCACCCCGGCGACGACGCACACGCCCGCGGCGTTGAGGGTGTTGACGATGACGGTGCGCCGGTCGAGCCGTTGCCAGGCGACCTCGGAGGTCGTCACGTGGCATCACCGGGTGTCGCGTGCGTGGTCTCGGTCAGCTGCCGCACGAGGTCCGAGGCCAGCTCGTGGTCCAGACCGGGGATCTTCACGGCGCCCTTGGCCGATGCGGTGGTGACCGTGACGGTCGCCAGCCCGAAGTACTGCTCCAGCGGCCCGCGCTGGGTGTCCACGGTCTGGATGCGCGACATCGGCGCCACGCGCCACTCCTGCCACACCGCGCCCGTGCGGGTGTAGACGGCCTCGTCGGTGACCTCCCAGCGGTGCACGCGGTACCACCACAGCGGCATGCCGATCGCGAGCGGCACGATCACCACCATGATCGCCACCGCGGGAGCGAGCAACCAGAACCGCGCTCCCGGCAGCAGGATGCCGAGCACCACGAGCACCAGCACGGGAACCGCCCAGAACACGAGGATTCCGGCGCGCCACCACGCCACGGCCCTGCGGTCGACCTGATTGCGCGGAGGGCGCAGCCGCAGCCGGGCGCCCTCCCCCTGAGACGTCCCCGACACCCGATTCCTCCCGGTTCCCCCTACGAGTGGCTGGAGGTTAGCACCTCCGCCAGTGCTGGGAGTGCGATGTTGCGGCCCGACACCACGACCACGACCGGGTGCTCCGTGTGGACCTTCCCGGCCAGCACCGCGGCGAGCGCGGCGGCGCCCGCGCCCTCGGCGACGAGGCCGTGCGCGCTCGCGAGGTGCCGCAGCGCCGCGTGCAGTTCGGGCTCGGTGACGGTAAGCAGCTCGTCGACGTGCTTGGCGACGAGGTCGATCGTCACCGAGCCCGGTTCGAGGTTCGCGGCGATGCCGTCGGCGAGCGTGGGACCGACCTCGATCGGCACCTGGTGGCCCGCGCGCACGGCCGCCGCCATGGAGGGAGCGGCGGCGGACTCGACGCCGACGAGCCGGACGTCGTCGCGGCCGGCCGCCCACAGCCCGATGCCGGAGATCAGCCCGCCACCGCCGACGGCGCAGACGACCGTGAGCGGGCCGGAGGTCTGCGTGGCCAGCTCGTGGCCGAGCGTGCCCTGGCCGGCGATCACGTCGGGGTCGTTGTACGGGGACACGTACCGGGCGCCGCGGGCGGCGAGTTCCAGCGCGTGTGCCTCCGCCTCGGCGTAGGAGGATCCGGTGCGCACCAGCTCGACGTCGAAGGCCCGCAGGGCGGCGACCTTCGCGGGTGAGGCGTTGCCGGGCACCACGACGGTGGCGCGCCTGCCCAGCCGCGTGGCGGCGAACGCGACGCCGAGCCCGTGGTTGCCGGCCGAGGCGGTGACCACGTGGTCGTCCTGCCCGGCACCGGCCAGCGCGGTGAGCGCGCCACGCACCTTGAACGAGCCGGTGGGCTGCATGGTCTCCAGCTTGAGCGCGGGACCGGCCGGCGCAGTCACGAGCGGGGTCGGCGGCAACGTCGCGCGGACGATCTCCCACGCGCGCTCGACGTCCTGCGGAACCGGGGTGCGTACCTCACGATGTGCCATGTGCTCAGCCTGCGCCCGGCGGCAGGGTCGCTACCAGGGCGGGCTTCTACGGCTGAGCGTAAGCTTTCGTTGTGCTCGATCCTCGTCGGCTACGGCTGCTGCGCGATGTCGCGAGAACCGGCTCCATCGCCGGTGCGGCGCAGCGGGACGGCCGCACGGCCGCGGCGGCGTCGCAGCAGCTCGCCGCGCTGGAGCGGCAGACCGGCGTGCGGCTGCTCGAACGCGGCGCCCGCAGCGTGCGGCTCACCGAGGCTGGCCGGGTGCTGGCGGAGCACGCCGACCGGGTTCTGTCCGAACTGGACAGTGCGGAGCAGGCGCTGCTGTCCGTGGCGGGTCTGCGCGGCGGCAGGTTGCGGGTGTCGGTGTTCGGCACGGCGGCCGGTTTCACCGTCCCGGCGCTGGGCGCGTTCCAGCGGCGCCATCCCGGAGTGGAGCTGACGTTCGTGGAGCTGGAGCCCGAGGAGGCCGTGCCGGCCGTGCGCGCGGGCGAGGTGGACCTTGCCGTGACGCACCAGTACGCCCAGCTGCCCAAGCCGGACCTGCGCGGGCTGCGGCAGACGCCGCTGCGCAGCGAACGGCTGCTGCTCGCCGTGCCCCCGAGCCTGCGCCCCGGCGACGAGAGCCCGGTGCGGCTGCGTGACTACGCGGGCGCGCGGTGGATAGCTCCCCGTCCGGTCGCCGGTTTCCAGGCGGTGGTGGAGCTGACGTGCCGGGCGGCGGGGTTCGAGCCGAAGGTCGGTTTCCGCACGGACAACTTCGACACGATGCGGACCCTCGTGGCCGCGGACTTCGGCGTCGCGCTGGTGCCGGAGCCGGCGGCGGTGCCGACGCAGGGCGTGACGTTCCTCGAGGTGGCCAGGCCGACGCGGCTGGCGCGGGAGGTGCACGCGACCACGCGCGCGGGCAGCACCTCACCAGCCGTCGAGCAGCTGCTGGAGTTGCTGGTGGAGCGGGTCAGCGCCCCGGGCGGGTCAGCCCCTCGCCGGCGGCGCCCCGGCTGAGCACGATCTCGTCGGTGCGCCGCAGCGCCTCGGCGCGGCGGGCGTCCGGCGCGGCGGCGGTGAGGTCGGTGAGCCGGATCGGAGGGCCCAGCTCCACGAGCGTCGGGACGTACTCGGCGGAGGTGACCCGCCAGGTCCCGTCCTCGCGCGTGAACTCGAACCGCGACGCGATGCCCTCCTCGGACACGCCCTTCGGTTCCTCGTGCCGGGCCACCGAGTTGCCGTGGCCGTAGGCGACCCACTTGTCGCCGATGCGCTCGATGGGCTGCACGACGTGGGCGTGGTGGCCGAGGATCAGGTCGACGGAGCCGCCGGTGAGCAGCTGTTCGGCCAGCTCCCGCTGCTCCTGTGTCGGATCGTGGACGTACTCCTCGCCCCAGTGCAGGCTCGCGAGCACCACCTCGGCGCCGGCCTCGCGGGCGGCGCGCGCGGCCTCGGTCACGGCCTCGGCGTCGAGCGGGTTCGACATCCACGGCTTGCCGTCGGGCAGCTCGAAGCCGTTGAAGCCGAACGTGAACGAGACGTGGCCGACCTTGACGCCCCCGACGTCGTAGACGAGCGGGGTCGCGGCCTCCCGCTCGGTGCGGGCGGAGCCCGTGTGCCGCAGCCCGGCCTCGTCGAGCGCGTCGAGCGTGTGCGTGACGCCCTCCTCGCCCTGGTCGAGGACGTGGTTGGAGGCCGTGGAGCAGCCGTCGTAGCCGACGTCGGCGAGGTCGCCCGCCAGCTCGGGCGGCGAGCTGAACTGTGGGTAGCCGCTGTAGGGGCCACCGTCAAGGGAGAGCGGCACCTCCAGGTGGCACAGGGCGAGGTCGGCGCCGGACACGAGCGGTCGCACGCCCTCGAAGAGCGGTCCGTAGTCGAAGTCGTCGGCTTCCCCGCCCGCCTCGGCGGCGGCCTGGTCGGTCAGCGGCGGGTGGATGAGCACGTCACCGGTGGCGACGACGCTGAACGACTCCGGCCGCGCACTCGTCGACGGCGGCGCGCTCGCCTCCGGTGACGGCTGGACGGGCTTCTGCTCGGCGGGCGGGGAGCTGCAGGCGCCTGCCACGAGCGCCACGCCCAGTACCGCACACGCGGCACGACGCATCATCGATCAGCCTTTCGGGGACGGCGTCGCCATCCTGCCCGGTTACCCCGCGTGATCAGGACGTGGTCAGGTGAGCGTCTGCCACCAGGCCTCGACCTGCTGGGCGCCTCGCTGGGCGGCGACGTCGATCCGCTCCCCAGGACGTGGGATCGCCATGGTCACTCCCCGTGCCTTGGCTTCCTTCCACGCCCGGTCCACCGGGTCGGTCCAGCCGTGCGGGGCCAGGTTGAACGTGCCCCAGTGCACCGGGACGAGCAACCCGCCGCGCACGTCGACGTGGGCCGCGACCCCTTCCTCCGGGAGCATGTGGATGTCGGGCCAGCTGGGTGCGTAGGCGCCGATCTGGATGAGCGTCGCGTCGAACGGGCCGTGCTCGCGCCCGATGTCGGCGAAGCCGGGGAAGTAACCGGTGTCGCCGCTGTAGAAGACCCGGTGCCGGGGCCCGGCGATCGTCCACGAGGCCCACAGCGTGTTGTTGCGCTTGAAGCCCCGTCCGGAGAAGTGCTGGGCAGGCGTGGCGACCAGCCGCACGCCCGCCACCTCGGTCTCACCTCCCCAGTCGAGCTCGACGATGCGGGACTCGGGCACCCGCCAGCGCCGCAGGTGGGCCCCGACGCCCAGCGGAACGACGAATGGCGCGTCCTGCAACCTCGTGAGCCTGCGCACCGTGGGCATGTCGAGGTGGTCGTAATGGTCATGAGAGATCACGATGGCGTCGAGCCGGGGCAGGTCCTCGAGCCGGTGCGGCACCGGGTGCAGACGGCGCGGGCCGAGCAGCCGCGACGGTGACGCGCGGTCGCTCCACAACGGATCGAGCAGCACCCGCACTCCGTCGAGCTCGACGAGCGTCGAGGCGTGGCCGAACCACGTGAGGTGCAGCCCCTCCGGGGGTGGGGTGCCGTCCGCGGCCAGCAGCGGCACGGTGCCTGCCGGGCGCCGCTGCCGCCCGCCGAAGAGGAACTCGCGCAGCGCGGCCTTGCCGCTGCCGGGCGGCAGCCAGCGCGGCGGAGCGGTGTTGCGGAACGCGCCGTCGCGGTACTGCGGCGAGTCCAGCAGCGACTCCGCCACCGGACGGCCGCCGAGCGCCGGAAGTACCCCTCGGGCGGCCAGCGCCGTTCCCACCGCGACGAACGTGCCCACTCCCGCGGCCACCACCGCGCGGATCCTCGCCATGTGCCAGTCCTTTCCCCTCGCCTGCCGGAATCAACGCGTGATCGGCGCGAGGTGTTCCGGCCGCTGCCCGGTCACGACTTCCGCCGCTACCCTCGCCCCCCGGCTACTCTCGATCCCATGGACGCGCTGGGCCGCCTGCTCGACGGGCCGAGGGCACACGGCGCCTTCGTGCTGAGGGCACTGCTCGACCCGCCGTGGTCGATCCACGTGCGGGACCGGTCGCCGCTCACGCTCGTCGCGGTGGCGACGGGCGAGGCGTGGCTCGTGCCCGGCGACGGCGAGGCGGTGCGGCTGCGGGAGAACGACATCGCCCTGGTGCGCGGGCCGGAGCCGTACACGGTCGCCGACGACCCGGCCACCGAGCCGACGGTGATCGTGCATCCCGGGCAGCGCTGCACGACGCCGGACGGCGAGGAACTGTGTGAGGTGCTGCGGCTCGGGGTGCGCACGTGGGGCACCGGGGGTGACACGACGCTGCTCGTCGGCGCCTACGAGCTGCCGGGGGCGATCAGCCGGCGGCTGCTCGCGGCGTTGCCGGAGCGCCTGGTGCTGCCGCACGCGGAGTGGGAGTCGCCGCTGGTCCCGTTGCTGGCGGCCGAGATCGGCCGGGAGGAGCCGGGGCAGACCGTGGTGCTGGACCGGCTGCTGGACCTGCTCGTCATCACGGCGCTGCGGACGCATCTCGCCCGTGCGGACGCGGCGGGAAGTGCCTGGTACCACGCGCACAGCGACCCGGTGGTCGGCCACGCGCTCCGGCTGCTGCACGACAACCCCGCGCTGCCGTGGACGGTCGCCACGCTGGCGGCGAAGACGGGCGTGTCGCGGGCGGTGCTGGCGCGGCGGTTCACCGAGCTCGTGGGCGAGTCGCCCATGGCGTACCTGACGGGCTGGCGGCTTGCGCTGGCCGCCGACCTGCTACGCGAGCCGGACACGACCGTCGACGCGGTGGCCCGCAAGGTGGGCTACGGCAGCGCCTTCGCGCTCAGCACGGCGTTCAAGCGGGTCCGCGGCGTCAGCCCGCAGCAGCATCGCGACAGCACGGTGAGCTCCGTCGGCTGAGCGGGAAAGTCGGTGCCCGGTGCCATACTGCCGATCATGGACGTGGCCTCGTGGATCAGCGCGCTCGACGAAGCGGGCACCAGGCTCGCCGACACCGCGGAACGCACGGGTCTCGACGCCGACGTGCCGCCCTGTCCCGGCTGGCGGGTGCGGGACGTGCTGCGGCACACCGGCGGCGTGCACCGCTGGGCCACCACGTTCGTCGCGACCGGCCGCACCGAGCCGCTCCCGCTCGCCAACGCCGAGGACATCGTCGACGAGCTTCCCGGCGACGAGGAGCTGGTGCCGTGGTTCCGCGACGGGCACGCCGCGCTCGTCGCCGCGTTGCGCGCGGCACCGGAGGATCTGCAGTGCTGGACCTTCCTCAAGGCCGCGTCCCCGCTCGCCCACTGGGCGCGCCGCCAGGCCCATGAGACGACGGTTCACCGCGTGGACGTGGAGTCGGCGGCGGGCGCGGTGACCCCGGTGGACCCGGGCCTGGCCGCCGACGGCGTCGACGAGCTGCTCGCCTGCTTCGGCGTGCGCTCGCGGCGGCTGCGCCTCGACCCGCCGCGCACGCTGCACGTCCACGCCACCGACACCGGCGACCACTGGACGGCGCGGATCAGCACCGAGCGCGCGGTGGTGACCCGTGCCGAGCCCGAGGACAGTGCCGACAGCACGGTGCGCGGACCGGCCGAGCTGCTGTACCTCTCGCTGTGGAACCGGGCGCCGCTGCGCGGGCTGGAGGTCACCGGCGACGACACGGTCGTGGAGAAGTGGCCGCAGATCCACGCCATCCGGTGGTGAGACTCCTCAGCCGCGTTCCTTGAGCACGCGGCGCAGGATCTTGCCCGTCGGCGACTTGGGGATGGTGTCCACGAACTCGAGCGCCCGCACCTTCTTGTACGGGGCGACCCGCTCGGCGACCCAGCGGAGCACGTCGTCGGCCTCCACCCCCCGACGCGCCACGACGAACGCCTTCGGGGCCTCGCCGCCCTCCGCGTGCGGCACGCCCACCACGGCGGCGTCGAGCACGCCGGGATGGCTCAGCAGCACGGCTTCCAGCTCCGCCGGGGCCACCTGGTAGCCCTTGTACTTGATCAGCTCCTTGAGCCGGTCGACGATCCAGAACACGCCGTCGTCGTCGACGCGGGCGATGTCGCCGGTGTGCAGCCAGCCGTCGGTGATGGTGCTCGCGGTGGCCTCGGGGTTGTCGAGGTAGCCGAGCATCACCTGCGGCCCGCGCACGAGCAGCTCGCCGTCCTCGCCTGGTGCGACGTCGGTGTCGGTGCCCGGCTGCACGAGCCGCGCCTCGGTGTTCGGAGACAGCCTGCCGACGCTGCCCGCCGGGGTGGTGGCGAAGGCGTCGTCGTACACCTGGTGGGTGCCGGGGCTCGCCTCGGTCATGCCGTAGCCCTGGCGGATGCGGCAGCCGAGTCGTCGCTCGGCGCGCTCGGTGACCTCGACGTCGAGCGGGGCGGCGCCGCAGAAGGCGTACCGCAGCGCGGAGAGGTCGTAGTTCTCCACGTCCGGCGCGTTCGCCAGCGCCAGCACCATCGGAGGCGCGAAGTAGGCGCGGGTGACGCGGTGCTCGGCGAGCGCCGCGAGGTAGGCGTCCGGCTCGAACCTCGGGAGTGTCAGCACGGTCGCGCCGCCGAGCAGCCCGGAGTGCAGGATGATCGTGAAGCCGTAGATGTGGAAGAACGGCAGCACGGCGGCCTGCACGTCGCCGGGCCCGACCCGCCAGCCCGCCCGCGTCTGCACGAGGTTGGCGACGAGGTTGCGGTGGGTCAGCCGCACGCCCTTGGCGGCGCCCGTGGTGCCGCTGGAGAACGGCAGCACGGCCACGGCCGTTTCCGGGTCGAGGTCGAGCCGCGGTGCGGCGTTGCCCCCGGCGAGCAGCTCCGCGAAGGGGCGGGCACGCTCGTGCTCGCCGAGAACGTAGACGTGCTCGATGCCGTGCTCGCGGGCGACGTCGGCGGCCTTTTCCGCGACGGGCTCCGCCGTGACGAGCACCTTCGCGCGCGAGGCTCGCAGCTGCTTGCCGATCTCGCCTGCCGTGAGCACGGGGTTCATCGGCGTCACCGCCGCGCCCGCGCCGAGGGCGGCGTGCACCGCGAGCGCGTAGCGCGGCTGGTTGTGGCTGAGCAGGCCGACGACGTCGCCGGGGCCCACGCCGAGGGCGGCGAGCCCGCCCGCGCCCGCCTCGGCGCCCTCGGCCAGCTCGGCGTAGGTGAGCGTCTCCCCCGTCACGCCGTCGACGAGAGCGGGCTTGTCGCCGTGGCGCCCGGCCGTGCCGAGCACCAGCTCGGTGAGCGTGCCGCCGGGGATCTCCACATCGGGAAGGGGACTGCGGTAGATCAAGGTGACTCCTCGTCGAGCCGGGGGTGTCGGGAACGCAGAACTCGCGGTCCTGAACGGGGAACTCGCGGTCGGGAGCGGGGAACTCGCGGTCGGGAGCGGGGAACTCGCGGTCGGGAGCGGGGGACTCGCGGGTGGTCAGGCGTAGAAGCGGAACACCAGCTGGGCGACGCAGGCGGGCTTGTCGCCGTTCTCGATCCCGACCACGACGTCGACGGTCAGCTGCAGGCCGTTGCCCGCCACCTCCTCCACGTCGGCGAGCTTCGCCGACAGGCGCACTCGCGAGCCCGCGCGAACGGGCGAGGGGAAGCGGACCTTGTTGAGCCCGTAGTTGACCTTCGTGGTCACGCCCTCCACCTCGAGCAGATCGGTCCACAGTGGAATGATCAGCGAGAGCGTGAGGTACCCGTGCGCGATCGTGCCGCCGAACGGACCCTCCTTGGCCTTCTCGGCGTCCACGTGGATCCACTGGTGGTCGCCGGTCGCGTCGGCGAACGTGTCGATGCGG
Organism: Prauserella endophytica; assembly: GCF_005146945.1. Lineage (GTDB taxonomy): Bacteria > Actinomycetota > Actinomycetes > Mycobacteriales > Pseudonocardiaceae > Prauserella_A > Prauserella_A endophytica. Next base: position 4,317 of record NZ_SWMS01000026.1, on the reverse strand, counting down.
TCCTGGCCGACCTCGATCCAGTCGCTGACCCCGAGCTCGGTTCCGGCCAGCTTGGCGACCTCGTCGAACGTGACCTTCAGAGTCTTCACAGTCGTCGTTCCTCCTCCAGGCCGAGCGCGCGCACGGCGTTGTCCTTGAGAATCTTGGGCCGCACGTGCGGTTTGATGTCGAGCTTGCCGAAGTCGGCCAGCCACCGGTCCGGCGTGATGAGCGGGTAGTCGGAGCCGAAGAGCACCTTGTCCTGCAGCAGGCTGTTGGCGTAGCGCACGAGCTGCGGCGGGAAGTACTTGGGCGACCAGCCGGACAGGTCGATGTAGACGTTCGGTTTGTGCGTGGCGACGGCCAGCGCCTCGTCCTGCCACGGAAACGAGGGGTGGGCCATGATGATCGTCAGATCGGGAAACGCCACGGCCACCTCGTCGAGCAGCATCGGGTTCGACAGCCCGAGCTTGATCCCTCCCCCACCGCGCATCCCGGCGCCGATGCCTGTCTGTCCAGTGTGGAACAGCGCGGGCACGCCGAGTTCCTGCGCCACCTCCAGCAGCGGGTAGGCGCTGCCGTCGTTGGGCGCGAAGTCCTGCAGACTCGGGTGGAACTTGATGCCGCGCATCCCGTGGCCCGTCACCAGCTCGCGGAATCGCCGCGCGCCCGCCGCGCCCTTCGCCGGGTCTACGCTCGCGAACGGGATGAGCACGTCCGCGTGCTCGGCCGCGGCACGGGCGATCTCCTCGTTCGACAGCGGCGGGTGGCCGGTTGCGGCCTCGATGTCGACGGTGAAGACGACGGCGCCGATGTTGCGCTCGCGGTAGTGCGTGGCGATCTCCGGCAGGGTCGGCGCCCGGTGGTCGGCCGAGAAGTACTTGGCCGAGGCCTCCAGGAAGTCGTCCGGCAGGGAGAGGTGCCCGTGCACGTCGGTCTCCACGTGCACGTGAACGTCGATGGCGTCGAGCTTCGTGTGGTCCATGGTGTTCACTCTGCTCACTGTGAGGGCGGTTCGGGCAGTTTCTCGCCGACGCTCTCCGGTTCGGCGCCGACCGTGGTGGGCCACGCCAGCGCGATCGCGTCGGCGCTCCAGCCGCCGTCGGCGTAGGCCGAGGCGAGAAGCTTCGGATGTGACCACAACGAGAGCCGGTCGCCGCCGATACCGATGCACTGGCCGGTGACGTCCTTCGCGGCGTCCGAGGCGAGGAACGCGACGAGGCCAGCCGCGTCCTCGGGGCTGCCGAAGGCGAGCGCCTGCCGGGCGAAGCGCGGCATCGGCTCCCCGGCGCGCATCGCGTCGACGTAGCCCTTGAGCGCGGGGGTGGTCTCCGTCATGGCGGTGGCGGCGACGGGGATGACGGCGTTGACGGTGATCCCGGCGCGCGCGAGCTCCATCGACCAGGTCCTGGCGAACGCGGCGATGCCGGCCTTGGCGGCGGAGTAGTTGGTCTGGCCGAAATTGCCGCGCTGACCCGCGGGCGAGCCGACGAGCACGAGCCGCCCACCCTCGCCCTGTTCGCGCATGCGTCGCACCGCCGCTCGCGCGCAGGTGAAGGTGCCGCGCAGATGGACGTTGATCACCGTGTCGAAGTCGTCGTCCGACATCTTCCAGAGCACCTTGTCCCGCAGCACGCCCGCGTTGGTGACGAGGATGTCGAGCCTGCCGAACTCGGAGACCGCACGTGAGACCAGCGCCTCGGCGGCCTCGGTGCCGCCGACGGCGGCGACCTCGGCCACGGCCGTGCCGCCCGCCTCGGTGAGCTCCTTGACGGCGGCCTCGGCGGTCGCGGCGTCCACGTCGTTGACCACGACGCGCGCACCCGCCGCGGCGAGTTCCTTGGCGTAGGCGAGACCGAGCCCGCGACCACTGCCGGTCACGATCGCGACCTTCCCGGTCAGGTCCATCGTTGACGCCTCCTTGATGTCAGGTTTCCTGATATAAAGGTGTACTCATTAACTGTTATGTTTGTCAATGGTTGTCTTTGCCAACTGACCGGGGAGCAGGAGATGACGCAGGAACCTCCGCCCGTTCCGTCGGGCCGGATCGGCTACCTGCTCGCGCGTGCGGGCGGCCGGGCGATTCGCAACCTCAACCGCGCGCTGGAGCCGTACGGCCTGCGCAGCAGGCACTACACGGTGCTGTCCGCCTCGGCCGAGCACGGTGGGCTCTCCCAGCGCGAGCTGGGGCTGGTGCTCGGCGCCGACCCGAGCGCGGTGGTCGCGCTCGTCGACGACCTGCAGCGGAAGGGCCTCGTGCGGCGGGACCCGCATCCGGAGGACCGGCGGACCCGCCTCGTCGTGGTCACCGAGGAGGGCGCCCGCACACTCGCCGAGACGCGGAAGCTGGCCCGCGGTGTTGACGACGAGCTCCTCGCGGACCTCGGCCCGGCCGAGAGGCGCACGCTGGAGGAACTACTGCTGCGCCTGCGCTGAGCCGAGGAACTCCCGCAGCCGCTCCAGCGGCCAGGTGTTGATCACGTCGTCCTTCGTGAGCCAGCCGCGCTGCGCCGTGCCGGCGCCGTAGCGCACGAAGCCGAGATGGTGCACCGCGTGCGCGTCGCTGTTGATGGCGAACCGCACCCCGAAGCGCTTGGCGAGCAGAATGTCCTCGTCGCGAAGGTCGAGCCGGTCGGGCGCCGAATTGATCTCCAGCGCGGTGCCGGTGCGGGCACACGCCCGGAACACCTCGGCGAGGTCGACGTCGACGGGCCCTCGCCTGCCGATGAGGCGCGTGGTGGGGTGGCCGATGACGTGCACGCACGGGTTCTCGGCCGCCCGCACCAGCCGCCGCGTGATCGTCGCGCGGTCCTGCGTGAAGTGGGAGTGGATCGAGGCGACGCAGAGGTCGAAGCCGCGCAGGAACGACTCCGGCCAGTCCACCTCGCCGTCGGGACCGATGTTCAGCTCGGTGCCGTGCAGCAGGCGCATCCCCGCGACCGTGCCGTCGAGCTTCCGCACCCGCTCTCGCTGGGCGAGGATCTTCTCGTCCGACATGCGCTGCATGGCCATGTCCGGCGCGTGGTCGGTGATCGCGTAGTAGGCGTAGCCGCGCGCGGCCGCCGCCCGCACCATGTCCTCCAGCGAGGCGACACCGTCGGTGAGGTCGGTGTGGGTGTGCAGGTCGCCGAGCAGATCCGTCTCGGTCACCAGCTCCGGCAGCTCGCCGCGCTGGGCGGCCTCGATCTCGCCCCGGTCCTCGCGCAGCGTGGGCGGGATCCACGGCAGGCCGAGGCGGTCGTACACCTCGTCCTCGGTCTCGGACACGATCAGCTCACCGGAGGCGGCGTCGAACAGGCCGTACTCGGAGAGCTTGAGCCCGGCGTGCACGGCCAGCACGCGGGTGCGCACGTTGTGGGCCTGCGAGCCGGTGAAGTACTGCAGTGCCGCGCCCCACGCGCTGGGGGGCACTACGCGCAGGTCGACCTGGAGCCCCTCGGCGGTGCGGATGGAGGTCTTCTTCTCCCCCGCCACGATCACCTCGGCCACCAGCGGCAGCTCGCGGAACGCGCGCATCAGCGGAGCCGAGTCATGGGCGGCGGCGAGCACATCGACGTCGCCGATGGTCTCCCGGAACCGGCGCAGCGACCCGGCGTGCTCGCACCGCTCGCAGCCCGGCACGGCCGAGAGCACGGCGACGATCTCGTCGGCGACCGCGAGGGCGGCGTCGAGCAGCACCCGTCCGCCCGACTGCCGCAGCAGCTCCACCCCGCGCAGGATGTTCTCCTCCGTGCGCAGGCCGAACCCCTTGAGCCCGCGCAGCCGCTCGCCGTGGATAGCGGCGACGAGTTCGTCGACCGAGGAGATGCCGAGGTCGTGGTAGAGCGCAGCGGCCTTCTTCGGGCCAAGAGTCGGGATGGCGACGAGCCTGCGGACGCCGTCGGGGATCTTCGCCCTGGCCTCCTCCACGGCGCGCACGCTGCCGGTGGCGAAGTACTCGGCGACCTTGTCGGCGATGGACTTGCCGACACCGGGAATGGCCCGCAGCGCCTTCGCGTCGAGCGTGGACACGTCCTCGTGGTGCCCGCCGATCGCGCGCGCGGCCTTCTCGTACGAGCGCACCTTGAACGCGTCGCCGCCGGTGATGGAGAGGAGGTCGGCGTACTCCTGGAACAGGTCTTCGACCTCGTCGTTCGGCCGAGCCATGCGCCCAGCCTACCCAGCCGCACTCGCTAGGGCCCGCTGCAGTGAAGGCCACCTTGCCTGCGCCCGCCCGTCTCCCTCCACCGCCCAGACGGAGACGCTGCGCGCCGCTGTGCCCGATTCCACGCAGTGAAGGATGCTCCTATAGAGGTCAAGTGGTGAGGTTGGCGAGGTCGGCTTGGATGGCGTGGTAGG
>NZ_SWMS01000025.1 GCF_005146945.1 Prauserella endophytica | reverse complement strand
GCTACCCGCGCGTGCGCGAGATCATCATGCAGGACCTCGGCAGCGGGCTGATCTACCTGCCCTCGCACGCCATGGACTTCCGGTCCCCGGAGATCCGCCCGTATCTCGACCAGTACGTGCGCGGCTCCAACGGCATGGAGGCCGTCGAGCGCGTGAAGCTGATGAAGCTGATCTGGGACTCGATCGGCAGTGAGTTCGGCGGCCGCCACGAGCTCTACGAGCGCAACTACTCCGGCAACCACGAGGGCGTGCGCGCCGAACTGCTCTTCGCCGCCCAGCAGTCCGGCGCGGCCGACGCCATGAAGGGCTTCGCCGAGCAGTGCATGGCCGAGTACGACCTCGACGGCTGGACCGCCCCAGACCTCGTCAATCCCGACGACGTCAGCCTCCGGAGGAGGTAGTCATGACAACGACCGCAGCGGTGAACCCCACCCAGCAGCGCACGGCGGAGGTAGTGGCCGACATCTTCGGCGTGATCAACGAGCGGCTGGTGCGGCACTCGGTGACCTACCCCGAGTACCAGGCGGCCAAGGCGTGGTTGATCAAGGTCGGCGAGGCCGGCGAGTGGCCGCTGTTGCTCGACGTGTTCTTCGAGCACACGATCGAGAAGCTCGCCTCCGAGCGGCGCCAGGGCAGCTCCGGGTGCATCGAGGGCCCGTACTACGTCCCGGGCGCGCCCGAGCTGTCCTCACCGGCCACGCTCCCGCAGCGGCCGGACGAGCCGGGCGACGTGCTGGTGTTCACCGGAACCGTCCGCGACCTCGACGGCAACCCGCTCCCCGGCTCGGTGGTGGACATCTGGCAGGCCGACGCGCTCGGCTACTACTCGCAGTTCCACCCCGACCCTCCACAGTGGAACCTCCGCGCGAACGTCACCACCGGCGCGGACGGCCGGTTCGAGATCACGACGGTTGTCCCGGCGCCGTACGAGATCCCGAAGGAAGGTCCGACCGGTCAGCTGATCAGGGCCGCGGGCTGGCACCACTGGCGGCCCGCACACCTGCACATGATGGTGCGCGCGCAGGGTTGCCGGACGCTGACGAGCCAGCTGTTCTTCGCGGGCGGCGAGTACGTCGACGAGGACATCGCGAGCGCCGTGAAGCCGGAGCTCACGCTGGAGCTGGCCCACCTCGGCGACGGGCGCTACGCGGCCGAGTACGACTTCACACTGGATCCCGCGTGATGGGAGAGCTGTCCATCGCTTCGGTCCGCACGGTGGTGGTCGACCTGCCGCTGCGCCGGCCGCACAAGTTCAAGTCGATGAGTGCGACCAGGCAGAGCTACCTGGTGGTGCGGCTGCGCACCGAGGGCGGCGCCGAGGGGGTCGGCGAGGCCGTGGTGCCCGGCGGACCGTGGTGGGGCGGGGAGAGTGTCGAGTCGATGAAGGTGATGGTCGACGAGTACCTCGCCCCGCAGCTCGTCGGCGCCGAAGTGTCGCGCGTGGACTACCTGATGGACCGGCTCGACCGCGTGGCCGCGCGGAACTCCTTCGCCAAGGCGGCGCTGGAGATGGCGATCTTCGACGCGTGGGGCAGGACGCTCGGCGTGCCGGTGTACCAGCTGCTCGGCGGGCTGTACCGCGAGTCGATTCCCGTGACGTGGGCGCTCGGCGCCGAGGAGTCGGAGGTGGTGTTCGCCGAGGCCGAGGAGAAGCTCTCCTCGGGCCTGCACGCGTCGTTCAAGCTCAAGATGGGCGCGCTCGACCCTGCCGCGGACACCGCGCGCGTCGCCTCGGTGGCCAGGGCGCTCGGCGACAAGGCCAGCGTGCGCGTCGACCTCAACGCGGCGTGGGACGAGCCGACGTCGGCTCGTTGGCTGCCCGTGCTGGAGGAGGCCGGCGTCGACCTGGTCGAGCAGCCGGTGCCGGGCTGGAACGTCGACGCGATGCGCAGGCTCGCCGCGCGGCTAACGATCCCGGTGATGGCCGACGAGAGCCTGCTGACCCCGCACGACGCCCTGCGGCTGGTCGGCGAGGAGGCGGCGGACATCTTCTCGCTGAAGGTGCACAAGCACGGCGGTCTGTCGGCGACGAGGAGGGTCGCCGCGGTCGCGGAGGCGGCGGGCCTGCCCTGCCACGGCGGGTCGAGCATCGAGAGTTCCATCGGCACCGCCGCGGCGGCACACGCCTACGCGGCCATCAGGGGCGTCACGTTCGGCTGTGAGCTGTTCGGCCCGTTGTTGCTCGCCGAGGACCTGGTCACCGACCCGCTGACGTACGCCGACGGCGCGTTGCGCGTGCCGAGCGGGCCGGGTCTCGGCGTGACGATCGACGAGGAGAAACTGGGCAGGTTCGCCCGATGAAGTCGCCCGACGAGAAGGACTACGTCCAGTCGCTCGAACGCGGTCTCTCAGTGATCCTCGCCTTCTCGGACCGCCGCCCCAGGCTGACCCTCGGCGAGCTTTCCGAGCTGACCGGCCTTTCCCGCCCGACCGTGCGGCGCCTCGTGCTCACGCTGGAGCGGCTGGGCTACGTCCGCACCGAGGGCAGGCAGTACGTGCTCACGCCGCACGTCCTCGCACTGGGCAACGCCTACCTGTCTTCGCTCAACCTGACCGAGGTGGCCCAGCCCTACATGGAGGACGTCACCAAGGTCACGGGGCACACGTGCTCGCTGGCTGCGCTCGACGGCGAGGACGCGGTGTTCCTGACCCGTGTGCCCTCCCGCCGCGTCATGCGGCACACGCTCACCACGGGTACGCGGCTGCCCGCGTTCGCGACGTCGATGGGCCGCGTGCTGCTGGCCTGGCTGCCCGGACACGAGATCGAGGAGTTCCTGCACCACGCGCCGTTTCCGAGGATCACCGCGCGGACGGTGACCGACCCGGACCGGCTGCGCGAGATCCTGCGGGAGGTGCGCACGCAGGGCTGGGCGCTGGTGGACCAGGAGTTCGAGGAGGGTGTGCGCTCGTTCTCCGCGCCGGTGCTCGACTCGGGGGGCCGCGCCATCGCGTCGCTGAGCATGTCGGTGCCCGCAGGGGAGCTGAGCGTGGCCGACATCGAGGCGGAGACGCTGCCCGTGATCGTCGAGGCCGCGCGGGAGATCAGCAAGCAGCTCGGCGCCCCGGACAGGGGCTGACGAGCGATTCGGTGCGTTCCACACCCGCCCGGCGGAACGTACCCTTGTTGTCTACGTCACCGCGCGGGTACGATCGACGATGTATACCGTATACATCAAGGAGGTTGCGGTATGGCGGTGGACAGCGCCGGTACGTCGGTCGTGGAACGCGTTCGAGCCGTGATCGACGCGCACAAGGGCGAGCGAGGAGCCCTGCTCCCGATCCTGCACGGCATCCAGGCCGAGTTCGGCTACATCGCCCCGGAAGTGGTTCCGGTGCTGGCGAACGAGCTGAACATGAGCCGCGCCGACGTGCACGGCGTGATCACCTTCTACTCCGACTTCCAGGCCGAGCCCTCGGGCACCACGACGGTGCGACTGTGCCGCGCGGAGGCCTGCCAGTCGGTGGGTGCGGAGCGCCTCGTGGCGGACGCCGAGCAGGTGTTCGGCGTGAAGGTGGGGCAGACGACGCCGGACGGCTCGGTGACGCTCGGGCAGGTCTTCTGCCTCGGCAACTGCGCCCTCGGCCCCGCGGCCCAGATCAACGGCCGGATGTACGGGCTCATGGACCGGGCGCGCCTGGTGGAGCTGCTGGTACGCGCGGAAGGTGGCGAGGAGACCGCATGATCACCGTCTACGTGCCGAGGGACTCGGCAGCCGTCTCGGTGGGCGCCAACGAGGTCGCCGCCGCGATCCAGCGCGAGGCGGGCGCCGAACCCGTCCGGATCGTGCGCAACGGCTCGCGCGGCATGCTCTGGCTCGAACCGTTCGTGGAGGTGGAGACCGACCGGGGCCGCGTCGGCTACGGGCCGGTGACGCCTGAGGCCGTGCCCGGTCTCGTCGAGGCCGGGCTGTTCGAGGGCGCGCCGCACGAGCTGTGCCAGGGCGTCGTCGACGAGCTGTCGTGGATGCGCGACCAGCAGCGCCTGTGCTTCGCCAGGGTCGGCGTCACCGACCCACTATCCACAGAGGACTACGAGGCGAACGGCGGGCTCGCTGGGCTGCGCAGAGCACTGGAGCTCGACCCCGCGGACGTGGTCGCACAGGTGACCGAGTCGGGCCTGCGCGGCCGCGGCGGCGCGGGGTTCCCCGCGGGCATCAAGTGGAACACGGTGCGCGGCACCGAGGGCCCGCTGAAGTTCGTGTGCTGCAACGCCGACGAGGGCGACAGCGGCACGTTCGCCGACCGGATGCTCATGGAGGGCGACCCGTTCTGCCTCATCGAGGGCATGACCATCGCCGCGCACGCGGTGGGCGCGAGCGAGGGCTACATCTACATCCGCTCGGAGTACCCGGACGCCGTGAACACGATGCGCAGGGCCATCGACATCGCCTACGCGCACGGCTGGCTCGGTGAGAACGTGCTCGGCTCCGGGCTGAAGTTCGACCTCTTCGTGCGCGTGGGCGCGGGCGCCTACATCTGCGGCGAGGAGACCTCCATGCTGGAGAGCCTCGAGGGCAAGCGCGGCATGGTCCGCTCGAAGCCGCCGATCCCCGCGATCACCGGGCTGTTCGGCAAGCCGACCGTGGTGAACAACGTGCTGACCCTCGCCAGTGTGCCGACGATCCTCGCCGACGGCCCGCAGGCGTATGCCGACCTCGGCGTCGAACGCTCCCGTGGCACGCAGGTGTTCCAGCTGGCGGGCAACATCGCGCGCGGCGGGGTGTTCGAGACCGCGTTCGGCATCACGCTCGGCGAGCTCGTCAACGGCTACGGCGGCGGCACGCGTTCCGGCCGCCCGGTGCGGGCCGCGCAGGTCGGCGGCCCGCTCGGCTCGTACGTGCCGACCTCGCAGTTCGAGCTGCCGATGGACTACGAGGCGTTCGCGGCCGCGGACGCGATGCTGGGCCACGGCGGGGTGGTGGTGTTCGACGACACCGTGGACATGGCGGCGATGGCACGGTTCGCGATGGAGTTCTGTGCCGAGGAGTCGTGCGGCAAGTGCACGCCGTGTCGCGTCGGCGCCGTGCGCGGCGTCGAGGTGATCGACAAGATCACGGGCGGCGAGGACCGGGACGGCAACCTCGCGCTGCTGAACGACCTCTGCGAGCTGATGACCGACGGGTCGCTGTGCGCGATGGGCGGGCTGACCCCCAACCCGGTGCGCAGTGCGCTGACCCATTTTCCCGACGACTTCATGACGAACAACGCCCGCCACGAGGAGGCGAAGTAGACCATGGGTCTGTTGAAGGAACACGACTTCGGCACCCCGGCCAAGCCGGGACCGGCGACCGTGACCGTCGAGATCGACGGCGTGCCAGTGACCGTGCCGGAGGGCACGTCGATCATGCGCGCGGCGGCGGAGACCGGGACGGACGTCCCGAAGCTGTGCGCCACCGACAGCCTCGAGGCGTTCGGCTCCTGCCGGCTGTGTCTCGTGGAGATCGACGGCAAGAAGGGCACCCCGGCCTCGTGCACCACGCCCGTGGCCGAGGGTATGAAGGTGCGCACGCAGACGCCGAAGCTGGAAAAGCTGCGGCAGGGCGTGATGGAGCTCTACATCTCCGACCACCCGCTCGACTGCCTCACGTGCGCCGCCAACGGCGACTGCGAGCTGCAGGACATGTCCGGCGTCGTCGGGCTGCGGCAGGTGCGCTACGGCTACGAGGGCGAGAACCACCTCGACGCGCCCAAGGACACCAGCAACCCGTACTTCGACTTCGACGCGTCCAAGTGCATCGTGTGCTCGCGGTGCGTGCGGGCCTGCGGCGAGGTGCAGGGGACGTTCGCCCTGACGATCGAGGGCCGCGGCTTCGACTCCAAGGTGTCGCCGGGCGCCGCCGAGCTGTTCATGGACTCCGAATGCGTCTCGTGTGGCGCGTGCGTGCAGGCGTGCCCGACCGCGACGCTGCAGGAGAAGTCCGTCGTGGACCTCGGCATGCCGACGCGGACCGTGCTCACCACGTGCGCCTACTGCGGCGTCGGCTGCTCGTTCAAGGCCGAGCTGCGTGGCGACGAGCTCGTGCGCATGGTGCCGTACAAGGACGGCGGCGCCAACGAGGGCCACTCGTGCGTCAAGGGCCGGTTCGCTTTCGGCTACGCGACCCACCCCGACCGCAAGCTCAACCCGATGATCCGCGAGAAGATCACCGACGAGTGGCGCGAGGTCGACTGGGAGACCGCGATCTCGTACGTCGCCGAGAAGTTCCGCGACATCCAGGCCCGCCACGGCGCCGGTTCCATCGGCGGCATCACGTCGTCGCGCTGCACCAACGAAGAGGTCTACGTGGTGCAGAAGATGGTGCGCGCGGCGTTCGGCAACAACAACGTCGACACGTGCGCCCGGGTCTGCCACTCGCCCACCGGCTACGGCCTCAAGCAGACGTTCGGCACCTCGGCGGGCACGCAGGACTTCCGCTCGGTCGCACAGGCCGACGTGATCGTGGTGATCGGCGCGAACCCGACCGACGGGCACCCCGTGTTCGCCTCGCGCATGAAGCGCAGGCTGCGCGAGGGCGCCAAGCTGATCGTCATAGACCCGAGGCGGATCGACCTCGTGCGCTCGCCGTACATCGAGGCGGAGCACCACCTCCAGCTCGCACCCGGCACCAACGTCGCGATCGTCAACGCGATGGCGCACGTCGTGGTCACCGAGGGCCTCGTCGACCGGTCGTTCGTGGCCGACCGCTGCGAGGAGTTCGACGAGTGGGCCGCGTTCATCGCCCGTGAGGAGAACAGCCCCGAGGCCACCGAGTCGATCACCGGCGTGCCCGCGGAGCAGGTGCGCGCGGCGGCACGGCTTTACGGAGGCGCGGGCAACGGCGCGATCTACTACGGCCTCGGCGTCACCGAGCACAGCCAGGGCTCCACGATGGTGATGGGCATGGCGAACCTCGCGATGGCCACGGGCAACATCGGCCGCGAGGGAGTGGGGGTGAACCCGCTGCGCGGGCAGAACAACGTGCAGGGCTCGTGCGACATGGGCTCGTTCCCGCACGAGCTGTCGGGCTACCGGCACGTGTCCGACGACGCCGTGCGCGAGGTGTTCGAGAAGCTGTGGGAGCGCCCGATCCTCCCGGAGCCGGGCCTGCGGATCCCGAACATGTTCGACGCCGCCGTGGACGGCACGTTCCTCGGCCTGTTCGTGCAGGGTGAGGACATCGCGCAGTCCGACCCGAACACCCAGCACGTCAACGCCGCCCTTTCAGCGATGGAGCTGGTGGTGGTGCAGGACCTGTTCCTCAACGAGACGGCGAAGTTCGCGCACGTCTTCCTGCCGGGCACGTCGTTCCTGGAGAAGGACGGCACGTTCACCAACGCCGAGCGGCGCATCAACCGCGTGCGCCCGGTGATGGCGCCGAAGACGGGCAAGGACGAGTGGCGCGTGGCGTGCGAGATCGCGCAGGCGATGGGCTACGCCATGAACTACGAGCACCCGCGCGAGATCATGGCGGAGATCGCGGCGGTGACGCCGACCTTCGCTGGTGTCTCGTTCGAGAAGCTCGACAAGCTCGGCAGCGTGCAGTGGCCGTGCAACGACAAGGCCCCGGAGGGCACGCCGACGATGCATGTCGACGCCTTCGTGCGCGGCAAGGGCCGGTTCGTGCAGACGCCGTTCGTGGCGACGCGGGAACGCAGCACGCGCAAGTACCCGCTGATCCTCACCACCGGCCGCATCCTGTCGCAGTACAACGTGGGCGCGCAGACGCGGCGCACCGCCAACGTCGCGTGGCACCCGGAGGACGTGCTGGAGATCCACCCGCACGACGCCGAGGTGAGGGGCATCGAGAACGGCGACGAGGTGACGCTTTCCAGCCGGGTGGGCACCACGACGCTGCGCGCGCTGATCGCCGACCGGATGCCCGTGGGGGTCGTGTACACGACGTTCCACCACCCCGTGACCGGGGCGAACGTGGTGACCACCGAGAACTCCGACTGGGCGACGAACTGCCCCGAGTACAAGGTGACTGCGGTGCAGGTGGGCCTCAAGCACGCGGTGGACCGGCACGACGCGGCCCGCGACGAGGAACCGGCGCTGGCGGACTAGTCGAGGAGCGACATGACGAGCACGATCTCGCCTCAGGTGCGGATGGCCAACGACATCGCCGTGCAGTTCCGGCACCTGCCGGTCGACGAGGCGGCGAAGGCGATCGCCAACCACATCCGGATGTTCTGGGACCCGAGGATGAAGTCGGAACTACGCCGCCTGGTCGATGAGGACCCCACCTCCTTCGACCCGGTAGCCCTCACCGCCGCCAAGCAGGTCTGATCGGGGAGCAAGGGAGCTTTACTCCCGTCAAACGAGAGCAAAGCTCCCTTGCTCTCGTTTGGCGGGGGTGGGTGGGGCTCCGTTCGCGACAGCGGCGCGGGTCACCTGCGCGTCAGGCGGGGATGCGGAACACCGGGAAGCCCGGGGCGACGCGGCGCAGCTCGTCCTGCGGGGTCTTCGCGGTGATGTCCTCGAAGAAGGCGCCCGTCTCCCAGGCCCACTTCTTCAGGTACGCGTGGATCACGGGCGGCTTCTCGTCGTCGGACAGCTCGACCGGCTTGATCATCTCCACGCGTCTGCCCACGCGTAACTCGGCCTCACCCGCGACGCGCAGGTTGCGCACCCACTGCGTGTGCCCCCTCGGCGCGACGAGGTAACGCTCGCCCTCGAACGTCAGCAGGTTCACCGGCGTCGACCGCAACTCGCCGCTCTTGCGGCCGCGGACGTAGAGCACCCTGCTGCCCCAGAGGCTCACGCCGAGCCGGGTCAGCAGCTGGACGGCGCTGTTGAACAGGTTGGTGGGGGCCTTGGGGCGGAGGTAGCGGTTCTCGTCGTACTGGGTCGCCATGATGTCTCCTTCAGTTCGAGAGCGGTGCTCTCTGTTGAGATCAGTGAACACCTTGGTCCACGAGGAGTCAAGAGCGGTGCTCTCGAATTTGTGCACCGATCTCGCCAATGGCACACTGAGCGGCATGCCAGCCCACCGGACCGCGAGAGAACGAGCCCGTGCGGAGCTGACGGCCGCGATCAAGGACGAGGCCCGCAGACAGCTCGGGGAACAGGGCGCCGACGGCCTTTCCCTGCGCGCGGTCGCCAGGGAGCTCGGCATGGTGTCCTCAGCTCTGTACCGCTACTTCCCCAGCCGTGACGACCTGCTCACCGCGCTGATCATCGACGCCTACAACGCGCTGGGCGCGACTCTGGAGAAGGCCGCCGCGGGCGCCGACGCACCGCGCGAGCGCTGGCGCGCCGCGTGCCATGGTCTGCGCGCGTGGGGACTTGCCAACCGGCACGAGTACTCCCTGATCTACGGCACACCGATCCCCGGCTACCGGGCTCCCCAGGACACCGTCACGCCCGCCACGCGCGTGCCTGCCGTGTTCATCGGCGCCCTCCGCGACGCGTGGCGTGCCGGCGAGGTCAAGCCGCCCTTCAAGGGTCCGGAAATGTCCCCCGAGCTGCGCAGGCAGGTGGGCATCGTCCGCGCGCAACTGGCGCCCGACGTGCCGGAGGAGGTCCTCGCGCGGGGGCTCATCGCGTGGGTCCAGTTGTTCGGCATGGTCGGCTTCGAACTGGGTGGGCAGTTCGCGAACACGGTCGACCCCGCCGACGAGTTCTTCACCCACACCGTTGAGCAGATGACGCTGTTCGTGGGGCTCGGATAGGCGGCCTCAGCGCCGAACCGGCCTATGGTCGAGGGGACCAGCAGCAACGCCACGAAGGGAGCCGACATGGCCAGCCGCGACTCCACCACGCATTGGACCGGCGGACTCAACTCGGGCAAGGGCACCGTGACGCTCGACTCGTCCAACAGCGGGCAGTTCGAGGTCACGTTCCCGCGCCGGATCGGCGAGCCCGAGGGCACGACCAGTCCCGAGGAGCTGATCGCGGCGGCACAGTCGTCGTGCCTCGCGATGAATCTTGCCGGCGTCCTGGAGAAGGAGGGCCTCTCGCCCAGGACGATCGACGTCAGCGCCGAGGTGACGGTGACACCCTCCGGGGGCGGGCTCACCATCACCGGCATCGACATCACGTTGCGCGCCGCGGTCGACGGCGTCGACGAGCAGAAGTTCCAGGAGCTCGCCGGTACGGCCAAGGAAACGTGCCCGGTGAGCAGGGCCCTCGCGGGCACCACGATCAACCTCGACGCCTCGCTCAGCGATTAGCTGCGACTCGGAACCGGCGGAGCCGCCTCGCGCCTGAACCGCCCATCGGCTCCGCCACGCAAGCCACTTCACAGACATCGCGAGGCCGGTGACCGGCATCGAGCAGTATGCCGGTCACCGGCTTCGGTCACGCGCGAGCCGGACCGAGCACGACCACGGAGTTGTGGCCGCCCATGCCCAGCGACGACTTCACGGTCAGCCCGCCGTCCACACCGAACTCACCGTGCAGCAGCTGCGGATGCGCCTCGGCCACGCTCGGTGGAGCAGGGATCACGCCGCGTTCATAGCCGATCGCCGCCACCGCGACCTCGACCGCCGACGCCGCGCCCTGGCAGTGCCCGGCCAGCGGCTTCACCGAGTAGATCCCGGTGTCCGGACGGAACATCTCCTCCACGATCGCGGCCTCGACCCTGTCGCACTGCTTCGTGCCGGGGCCGTGCGCGTTGACGTAGCGGACTTCCTCCGCCGGCACCCGCGCGTTGTCGAGCGCCTCCACGAAACAGCGCCGCACCTCGGGAAACTCCGGGTCGATCGACGTCACGTGGTACGCGTCGTGGGACATGGCACCGCCGAGGGTGACCGCATACGGCTTGTCGGAGCGGTTCGAAAGCACCATCCCGACCGACGCCTCACCCATCACGAAACCGCGGCTGCCCTCCTGGAAGGGACGACAGCCGTCGAGTGGCTCCCGGTTGGCCACCGCGACGCCGAGCCGAGTGAAATGCAGCACGTTCTCCGGCGTGAGCGACAGATCCGTGGCGACGAGCACGACGTCGTCCACGATCCCCGCGTCGAGCCACGCCTTCGCCGTGAGCAGTCCCGCGTTTCCCGAGGCACACATCGCCGACACGTTCATGGCGGGCCCGTGGAATCCGTACTCCTGCATGAACGTCGACATCGGAGTGGACGGCATGAGCGCCAGGTAATCCCGCAGTCGCAGTTTTCCCTTGTCGGTGACGTAGAAGTCCTTCCACAGATACGCCTCTCCGATCACGACGGCGTGCAGCAGACCGACCCGCCTGCCCGGAGTCCACCCGCGGCCCTTCGCGTCCTCGATCGCCTCGCGTGCGGAAGCGCGCATGGCACGAGCAAAGCGACCACGGCCGTCGGCGGGATCACCGCCTTCGGGCACCGCGGCGACCCAGGCGGACTCGTCCCGGTTCCGGCCGAAACCGCCGGTCAGCACGGCCGCGGACTTGCCGGAAACCAGGCCGTCCCACAGCATTTCGCGGCCCCAGCCATAACCGGTGACCGCACCGATGCCGCATATTTCGATTCCACGCGACACGTCCTTGTCCTTACTCACTTTCTCACCTTTCGTTTGGCGGATAGGCGGCTTCGCACTGCACAGTCCAAAAAAAGTCCGCCTACTGTTTTGACGACGAAAGGCCGCGCCCGGGATGCCGCTAACGCGAAGTCGCCGCCGAATCCTCCTGTTCGCCTAGCGGCGAAACCGTGCTCTAATCGGGGTTCCCAGCACCACGCGGATGGACGGGACATGGAGGCGCGGACCCACGCAGAGGTGACCACCGGCACCGACCCTGACCACGAGATAGTCGCTGACCTGGCGCTCGCCGCCGGCTCGTCGGCCAGGTGGTCCGTCGGCGCCGGCGACGGCCGCGTTACGTGGTCGGCAGGGCTTGGCGCGATGTTCGGGCTCCCCGAGGAGGCCGAAGCCGACATCCGGCGCACGCTCCTGGAATTGATCTCACCGATCGACGTGACGCTGCGGAATGCTCCGCCGTGGGATAATTTCGAGCTTGAGCAGAGCCTCGAGACGCCGGAAGGCGAGGTCAGATGGATCCGGTTCCTGGCCCGACCTCGACCCGGCGGCACCAAGGCCGGACTTCTCGGGATTGCTACGGACGTGACTGAACGGCATGGCAGCGAGCAGGCGCTCGCCGACCTGGCCGACCGGTACCGGCTGCTGGTCGAGCTCAGCCCTGACGCGATCTGCGTTCACGAGGGCGGCAAACTCGTCTACGTCAACCCGGCGGCACTGCGGTTCGCCGCGGTGGACTCGGCCGACGAGCTGCTGGGCAGGCCCATCACCGACTTCGTCGACCCCGCCTCGGTCCCCGCGATGCTGCACCGCATCGAGGGCCTGACCACCCCGGGCGCCACCTCGGAGCCCACCGAGGTGCAGCTCAAGCGCTTCGACGGCGACTCGATGCTCGTCGAGTCGGTGTCGGTGCGCACGACGTGGCAGGGCAGGCCCGCGTTCCAGGTCATCATGCGCGACATCACGGCGCAGAAGGCCGCCGAGGCGGCACTGCACTACCAGGCGGCGCTCGTCTCCCACGTCAGCGACGCGATCATCGCCACCACTGCCGACGGCATCGTGACCAGCTGGAATCCCGCCGCGGAGGCCGTGTACGGGCGGTCCAGCACCGAGGCCATCGGCAGGGACGTCGGCGAGCTCGTCGGCGCGCCGCTCGACCCGGAGCGGGTGATGGCGGCGGGCGGCGTCGTCGAGGGCGACCACCGCACGGCGGACGGCTCGACACTGGCCATCCGGGTCTCCGCGGCCGAGATGCACGACGGCTACGTGCTCGTGTGCGCCGACGAGACGCCCCGGCGGCGGGCCGAGCGGCGGTACAGCACGGTGGTCGCCGCGCTCGACGAGGGCGTCGTGGTGATCGGCCCCGACGGGATGATCGAGTCGGCCAACCCGGCGGCGGCCAGGATCCTCGGCATGCCGAACACGGTGCTGAGGAAGTCGTCACCGACGAGGTTCCCGCTGTACGGCGAGTCGGGGGCCCGGCTCGCCGCGACGGAGTACCCGTTCTCCGAGGTACTGGCGACAGGGCAGGCGCAGAACGGGCGCGTACTGCGGCTGCAACGACCCGACGGCACCTACGTGTGGCTGTCCATGAGCTGCCGGCCGCTCGATCCCGACGCCGCGCCCCCATCGACGGTCGTCACGTCGTTCACCGACATCACCGAACGCAGGGCCATCGGCGAGCAGCTGGAGCACGACGCCACGCACGACCCGCTCACGGGCCTCGCCAACCGGACCCTCGTGCTGCAGCGGCTGGACGGCGCGCTGGCCGAGCCGGACCGCGAGGGCCTCGCGTGCGTGTTGTTCATCGACCTCGACAAGTTCAAGCTGATCAACGACTCGCTCGGGCACAGCACCGGCGACCAGGTGCTCCGCGTCGTCGGCCAGCGCCTGCGCCACTGTGTGCGCGCGACCGACCTGGTCGGCAGGCTCGGCGGGGACGAGTTCGCCGTGGTGACCTTCGACGTCTCCGGCGACACCGGCATCCGCTCGCTCATCGGGCACCTGCGGGCCTCGCTGACCAAGCCGATCGGCCTCGACGGCAGGCAGCTGCGCGTGGACGCGAGCGTCGGCATCGTCACCGCGGCGCCCGGCGACGCGCGCTCGGCCGAGGATCTCATCCGTGACGCCGACGTGGCGATGTACGAGGCCAAGACGCGGGGTCGCGGGCGGTACGAGTTCTTCGACGTCGAGCTGCGGGAACGCGTCCAGCGGCAGCTGCGGCTGGAGCAGGATCTGCGCGAAGCCGTGGTGGACGGCCAGCTGTGGATGGCCTACCAGCCGGTGGTGGACCTGCGGACGTGCCGGACCGTGGCCGTCGAGGGCCTCATGCGCTGGCACCACCCGACGCACGGCGCGATCTCGCCCGTCGAGTTCATCCCGCTCGCCGAGGAGAGCGACCTGATCAACCTCATCGGCGACTACATGCTCAGGACCACGACCGAGGAGATCGCGAGCCAGCGTGCCGCGCGGAACCTCGACACCCGGCTGACGGTCAACCTCTCCGCCCGGCAGCTCGACGACGCCGCGCTGGTGCCGACCGTGGAGGAGGCTCTTCGCCGCACCGGGCTGCCGCCGCAGACGCTGTGCCTGGAGATCACGGAAAGCGCGCTCATGAGGGACCCGGAGGTGGCGGGCGGGGCGCTGTCGGCGCTGCGAGGGCTGGGTGTGCGGCTCGCGATCGACGACTTCGGCACCGGCTACTCCTCGCTGGCCCAGCTCTGGCGGCTGCCGCTGGACACGCTCAAGATCGACCAGTCGTTCGTCGCCGGGATCGGACGGCCGGGCAAGTCCGAGGCCGAGGCGATCATCAGGGGCATCGTGACGATGGCGCACAGCATGGGGCTCACCGTGATCGCGGAGGGCGTGGAGACCGATCGGCAGCTCGAGGTGCTGCGGGAGCTGAACTGCGACCAGGCGCAGGGCTACCGCTTCGGCAGGCCGGTGAGCGCCGGGGAGCTGTTCCCCAGGATGGCCGGGTAGGCGTATATACTGAGTGACGTCACCGTATATACCGGGAGGCGTTCGTGGCGAAGGTACTGATCGACATCGACGACGAGGCACTGGCCGAAGCCTCGAGGCTCCTGGGCACCAAGACGAAGAAGGACACGGTCAACACCGCCTTGAGGGAGACCACGCAGCGCATCCGCCGTGCCAAGGCGCTGGCCAGGCTGGCCGAGCTGGGCGAGTCCGGGGCGTTTGACGAGCTGCTCGACAAGGAGTCCTACCGGCGGTGATCGCAGTCCGCTACCTGTTCGACACGAGCGCGCTGGTGCGCGTGCTGCGCGACGCGCGGGCGCGGGCGGGCTGGGAGCAGCAGATCGAGGCGGGGCTGGTGGCGACGTGTCCCCTGGTCGAGCTGGAGTTCCTGCACACGGCTCGATCGAAGGCGGACCGCGACCAGCTCGTGGAGCTGATCGGCGCGGCGTTCACGTGGCTCCCGGTTCCCGACGAGGTCTTCCGACGCGCCTTCGAGGTGCAGGACGCGCTGACGGCCGCGGGCACCCACCGCTCGGCCGGTGCCGTGGACCTGCTGCTCGCGGCGACCGCCGAGCTGGCCGGCCTCACGCTGGTGCACCACGACCACGACTTCGAGCAGATCGCCGAGGTCACCGGCCAGCCCGTGGCGCGGCTCGCGCCGCCGGGCTCGATCAGCTGACGGTCAGCACGAGGGTCCGCGGAGGCTCGCCTCAATGCAGTGAAGGCCACCTTCACTGCATTGAACGCAGTGAAGGTGGCCTTCACTGCGGTCGGCTGGTCAGGTGGCGATCAGGACCTCCAGGGTGCGGGGGCCGTGCACGCCCTCCACCCGGTCCAGCTCGATGTCGCTCGTCGCCGACGGTCCGCTGATGAACGTCAGCGGGCGTCCCGGCTCCAGCCGCGCCAGCGCCTCCGGCACGCTCGTCACCACCTGGTCGGCTCGCACCACGCACAGGTGGTAGTCGGGCACCAGGCTGAGCATCCGGCGACCCTGCCCCGCACCCGCGTCGAGCACGATCGTGCCCGTCTCGGCGATCGCCACCGCGCAGCCCGTCAGCACACCGTCCACAGTGTCCAGTTCGGCGAGCGGAAGCGGCGGCTCGTCGGGCAGCCACGTCACCGCCGGGACGCGCCACTCCGGCGGCACGTCGGAGGGCACCGCCATCGTCGACACGGAACGGAGCGCGAGGCGGTCGGCGATCCTGTCCGGCAGCTGTGCCTCGGCGACGCGGTGCACGATCGCCTTGTAGTCGGTGACCCGCTCGTCCAGCAGTCCCAGCACGTCGGGCACCGTGCGCGTGCGCTCGTAGTCCCTCGGGATCGGCACCGGCGACGCGCGGTTCACGGCACGGATGCGGGCCAGGATCTCGTCACGAGCGCTGAACATGGTTCTTCCTCCACCACGCGCGGAACGACTCCTTCGGCACCGCGGGCGCGTCGCGCGAGTCCGTCCACTTCGCACCGGGCCCCGGCAGCCGTTTGATGCGCCCGTCGCGGGCGAGCAGCCGCGAGAGCGAGCCCGCCTTCTGCGCCGCCTCGTATCGCTTCGGGTCGGCGAACACCCACGCCGCGGCGGCCATCGCGATCGCCTCCGGGGTGCGCTTTCCCTTTGCCCGCACGGCTTCCGCACGCAGGTGGGTGAGCACCTCGGGGATGTTGATCCGCACGGGACACACCTCGTAGCACGCGCCGCACAGCGACGACGCGTACGGCAGCGACGCCGCCTGCTCGTCATGCATGTCCCCGGCGAGCTGCGGGGCGAGGATCGCGCCGATCGGACCCGGGTACACCGAGCCGTACGCCTGCCCGCCCGTGCGCTCGTACACCGGGCACACGTTGAGGCATGCCGAACAGCGGATGCACCGCAGCGCCTGCCGCCCCACCTGGTCGGCGAGCGTGGCCGTGCGCCCGTTGTCCAGCAGCACCAGGTGGAACCTCCTCGGCCCGTCGCCCGGCGTCACGCCCGACCACACCGAGGTGTAGGGGTTCATCCGTTCCGCTGTGGACGATCGCGGCAGCAGCTGCAGGAACACCTCCAGGTCCTGCCAGCTCGGCACGAGCTTCTCGATGCCCATTACGGTGATCAGCGTTTCCGGCAGGGTCAGGCACATGCGCCCGTTGCCCTCGGATTCCACCACCACGATCGAACCGGTGTCGGCGACCGCGAAATTGGCCCCGGAGATGGCGACCTTGGCCGACAGGAACTTTCGCCGCAGGTGCCTGCGGGCCGCCTCGGCGAGGTCGCGCGGCTCGTCTGAGGCGGGCTCCTCGGCCATGCCCCTGCGGAAGACGTCGCGGATCTCCGCGCGGTTGCGGTGGATCGCGGGCACGAGGATGTGGGAGGGCCGGTCGTCGCCGAGCTGCACGATCAGCTCGGCGAGATCGGTCTCCACCGCGCGCACGCCGCCCGCCTCCAGCGCCTCGTTGAGTCCGATCTCGGCGGTGGCCATGGACTTGACCTTCACGACCTCGTCGGCGCCCTCCGCACGCACGAGGTCGAGCACGATCCGATTGGCCTCCTCCGCGTCGCGAGCCCAGTGCACGACGCCGCCGCGCGCGGTGACGGCCTTCTCCAGCCGCACCAGGTACGTGTCGAGGTTGGCGAGCACGTCGTCCTTGATGGCCTCGCCCGCCTGACGCAACCGCTCCCAGTCGTCCAGTTCGGCCACGACGCCCGCGCGCTTGGTGCGGATGGTGGTGGTGGCCTTGCGCAGGTTGCGGCGCAGCTGCGTGTCCGCGAGCGCCTCGTGCGCGGCCTTGGGGAACACCGGGCTCCCCAGCCAGGTCACCGGGTTGCGGACGCCCATGGCTCCTCCTCCGTGCTCGCCAGGATCTCCGCCAGGTGCACCGTCCGCACGCCCGTGCGCAGCCGCGACAGCCCGCCGCCGATGTGCATGAGGCATGAGTTGTCACCGGCGCTGAGCACCTGCGCGCCGGTGTCCTGCACGCAGCGCATCTTGTCGGCCAGCATCGCCGTGGACGTCTCCGCGTTCTTGAGCGCGAACGTGCCGCCGAAGCCGCAGCACTGCTCGGCCTGCGGCAGCTCAACCAGCTCCAGCCCCTTCACCGCGCGCAGCAGGCTGAGCGGCTTGTCGCCGACGCCGAGCATCCGCAGCGAGTGGCACGTCGGGTGGTAGGTGACGCGGTGCGGGAAGTACGCGCCGACGTCGGTCACGCCGAGCACGTCGACGAGGAACTCGCTCAGCTCGTAGGTGCGCTCCACGGCGGGGCTCGTGCCGCACAGGCTCGGGTGGATCTCCCGCACCATCGCGCCGCACGAGCCTGACGGCGCCACCACGTGGTCGTAGCCCTCGAACGTCGCCGCGTAGTCGCGAGCGAGCGGGCGGGCGTGGTCGTGGTAGCCGGTGTTGTAGTGCATCTGGCCGCAGCACGTCTGCGCGAGCGGGAAGTCGACGTCGCAGCCGAGCCGCGTCAACAGCCGGACCACGGCCTTGCCGGTCTCCGGGTAGAGCGTGTCGGTGAGGCAGGTGGCGAACAGCGCCACGCGCGGCGCGCTCATCCCAGCCCCGCCCGCTCGGCCGCCGTGCGCCACGCCGCCTGCTCTCCCCGCGGCTCGTAGCGGGCCAGCGGCGCGCTCGACGGCACGTCCGCGAGCACTCCGGCAGCCCTTGCCTGCACGAACACGTTGCCGAGCGCGCTCGCCTCCACCGGGCCCGCGAGCACCGGCAGGCCGCACGCGTCGGCGGTCAACTGGCAGAGCGGCTCGTTGAGTGCCCCGCCACCGACCAAGTGCACGACGTCGAGCTCGCGGTCGGCGAGCCGCGCGGCCGTCCGCAGCGAGTCGGCATGCGCGAGCGCCAGCGACTCCAGGATCGTGCGCACGACGGCGGGCGGGGTCTCCGGCACCGGCTGCCCCGACTCGCGGCACAGCGTCGCGATGCGCGCGGGCACGTCACCCGGGGTCAGGAAAACCGGGTGATCAGCGTCCACAATGGACCTGAAAGCCGGTTCCCGCATCGCCGCCTTCAGCACGTCGTCGAGCCTAATGTCGTGCCCCCGCTCCCGCCAAACGCGTAGCGACTCGGTGAGCAGCCACAGGCCCATGGTGTTGCGCAGGAACCGCACCGTGCCGTCGATGCCGGCCTCGTTGGTGAAGTTGGCCCTGCGGGCCTCGTCGGTGAGCACGGGCGCGGGCAGTTCGAGCCCGGCGAGCGACCACGTGCCGCACGAGACGTAGCCGAACCGGTCGCCGAGAGCGGGCACGGCGGCCACGGCCGAGGCCGTGTCGTGCGAGGCCACGGCCACCACCGGCACCCCGCCGGGGGCGGTGCCGATCGGCTCGCCGGGCTGGCGCAACGGGGGCAGCAGCCCGGCGGGCAGGCCCACCTTGTCCGCGAGTTCCGTGGACCACTGGCGCGTGGTGGCGTCGAGCAGCGCCGTGGTGGACGCGTTGGTCACCTCGGCGCCGAACTCGCCGGTCAGCCGGTAGCCGATGAGGTCGGGCAGCAGCAGCATCGTCTTGCCGGCCAGCCGCTCCTCCGGCTCGGCGAGCAGCTGGTAGATCGTGTTGAACGGCAGGTACTGCAGGCCCGTGATGCGGTACAACGTCTCGTCGTCGACCCGCTCACGAAGCCGCGCCGCCATGCCGTCGGTACGCGGGTCGCGGTAGCAGCGCACATCGCCGTCGAGCCTGCCGTCCGCGTCGAGCAGGCCGTAGTCGACGGCCCACGAGTCGATGCCGATCGACACCGGCTCCGCGCCCTCGGCCTCGCGCAGACCCGCGACGATCTCGGCGTACATCTCCTCGACGTCCCAGCGCAGCCCGCCGCCGGGCCGCTCACGGGGCCCGGTGCGGAAGCGGCGCAGCTCCGTGAGGTCGATGGTCCCCTCGATCACCTGGCCGAGCATGACCCGCCCGCTCGTGGCGCCGAGGTCGACGGCGACGAAAGCGGTCACCGGCCTACCTCGACCAGCGGAACGCCCAGCAGGCTCGCCACGGCGCGCAGCTCGGCGGCCCGGTGCCCGACACCGAGCGCCCAGTGGTGGGCGACGCCGCTGGCGGACCACTCGTCGGTCCATTCGCCGGGGTCGCGCCCGAAGTCGACGCGGCTCGTGGTGTTGCCGATGCGCATGAGCGGCCCGTCCACCACCTCGCCCTCCGACACGATCAGCGAGTACCGGCCCTCGCGGTCCTGGCCGATCCCGCACAGCGTCACCGGGCCGTGCGCGACGTCGAACTCGACGGACACGCCCCAGCCGCGCTTGCCGTGGTAGACGCCGAGCCCGCGCAGCAGGGGCTTCTTCGCGCTGATCGCCAGGTGCGCGGGGCCGTCGTGGCCCATCTCGACGTGCCCGCGCTCGAAGTCGAGCGCCTGCAGCTCCGTGAACGACCCGCCCGCGCCGAGCACGTCCATGATCAACATCGCGATGCTCGTGCGCAGCTCGTACTCCCCGGCGGCCGGGACGCCGCGCGCGGTGAGCAGGCTCGCGCCGAGGATCATCCCGGCGCCGAGCCGCTCGTGGGTCTCCCCATCGAGGCCGCGGTGGTAGTAGGCGAGGCTGTCGAGATCGAAGTCGGCGACGAGCCGATCGAGGCCCACGGCCACCTTCGCGCCCCATTCGAGGTCCTCGCGGTTAACCGACGCGTCCAGCTCGAAGACCGACTCGGCCTCGGCGACCTTTGCGGCCACGTCGGCGTCGGTGACCTGCTCGACGCGCACGCGCAGGTCGTCGAACTCCAGCACCTCGACGTGCCCGCCGAAGTGGGCGTTGACCATGGTCAGGTCGGTGGAGACGTCGTACATGCCGGGGTAGAGATGCCCCATGAGCCCGTGCCTGCCGTGGCGCAGCACCTTGCGCACGGCGGCAGCGGAGATCCAGCGCCCGATCTTGGCCCACGCACGCTCGTCGCGCAGGTGCCCGGACACGCTGCGGAACTCCACGCCCGCGCGGCGGAACGCGTTCGCCATCTCCGGCAGCGGGCACGCGCCGCAGTAGGCGAGCCACTGCCCGGTGTCGAAGGTGGCGTGATCCATCGACTCGGTGGGCTGCAGGTTGATCAGCAGCACCGGAGCGCCGCTGCGCTGCGCGATCGGCATGAGCATCGTGGCCGTCATGTACGTCGTGAGGAACCCGACGATGAGGTCACAGCCCGCCGCGCGCAGCTTCTCGGCCGCGGCGGCGCCCTCCTGTGCGTCGGAGATGAACCCGACGTCCACGATCTCAGCATCGAAGCCGGTGATGCGCTCGCTCACGTACGCCGACGACTGCTTCAGCGTCGGCAACAGGTCGGGGAACTGCGGCCAGTAGGCACCCAGCCCGCCCGCGACCAGCCCGATCCGGGGCCGCCGCTTCGTGTCGCTCATGGAGCCTCCTCTGTCAAGAAAAGCCGGTCCGCCGATGCAGTGAAGGCCACCTTCACTGCGTTCAACGCAGGCATGGTGGCCTTCACTGCATCAAGGCCCACCACGGAACGCCCACCCCGCAGTGAAGGCCACCTTCACTGCGTCCAACGCAGGCATGGTGGCCTTCACTGCATCAACCTCACCTCAGGAACGCGGCTGCGACACCGGCGTCGACCGGGATGTGCAGGCCGGTGGTGTGGGAGAGGTCGCCCGCGGTCAGCACGAACACCGCGCCCGCGACGTGCTCGGGCAGCACCTCCCGTTTGAGCAGGGTCCGCTTCGCGTAGAAGGCACCCAGCTCCTCCTCCGGCACCCCGTACACGGCCGCGCGCTGCGCGCCCCAGCCGGACGCGAAGATGCCGGAGCCGCGCACCACGCCGTCGGGGTTGACACCGTTGACGCGGATGCCGTGCTCGCCGAGCTCCGCCGCCAGCAGCCGCACCTGATGCGCCTGATCGGCCTTCGTCGCGCCGTAGGCGATGTTGTTGGGGCCCGCGAAGACCCCGTTCTTGCTGACGATGTAGACGATGTCGCCGCCAAGGCCCTGCGCCACCATCACGCGCGCCGCCTCGCGCGACACGAGGAACGAGCCGCGCGCCATCACGTCGTGCTGGAGGTCCCAGTCCTTCGCGCTGGTCTCCAGCAGCGGCTTCGACACGGACAGCCCGGCGTTGTTCACCACCAGGTCCACGCCGCCGAACGCGAGTGACGTGGCAGCCACCGCCGCGGCGATGCCGTCCTCGTCGGTGACGTCCACGGCCACGGCCACGGCCCGGTCGGTGTTGCCGATCTCCTCGGCCACCTCGGTCGCCGAGGAGAGGTCGCGGTCGGCCACGGCCACGCACGCGCCCTCGGCGGCGAGCCGGTGCGCGATCGCCCTGCCGATGCCGGAGCCGCCGCCGGTCACGAGGGCGATCCTGGTCGCGAGCGGCTTCGGCTTCGGCATCCGCCGCAGCTTGGCCTCCTCCAGCTCCCAGTACTCGATGCGGAACTTCTCCGACTCCGGGATCGGCGCGTACGTCGACACCGACTCTGCGCCGCGCATCACGTTGATCGCGTTGACGTAGAACTCGCCCGCCACGCGCGCGGTCTGCTTGTCGCGCCCGAAGCTGAACATGCCGACGCCGGGCACCAGCACGATCGCCGGGTCGGCGCCCCGCATCGGCGGCGAGTCCGGCGTCGCGTGCCGCCGGTAGTAGGCGGCGTAGTCCTCGCGGTAGGCCGCGTGCAGCTCCCTGATCCGGTCGAGCACATCGTCGATCGGCGCGCTGCCGGGGAGGTCCACCACGAGCGGTGCGACCTTGGTGCGCAGGAAGTGGTCCGGGCACGACGTGCCGAGCGCCGCGAGCGCGGGGTGCTTCTCGTGGGCGAGGAACTCGAGCACTTCGGGGCTGTCGGTGAAGTGCCCCAGCTGAGGCGAGTCGGTGGACGCGAGCCCGCGCAGCACGGGGAACAACAGTGCCGCGCGGGCTCGCCGCTCTTCTTCGGGAAGCGGCTCGTAGCCGGGCAGCGCCTTGCCGAACGGCTCGGGGTCGCCGTGCTCGGCGAGGTACGCCTCCGCGGTGCGGATGATCTCCAGCGAGTGCGCCTGGCACTGCTCGCTCGTGTCGCCCCACGCCGTGATGCCGTGCCCGCCGAGGACGCAACCGATGGCCTGCGGGTTTGCCTGCTTGATCGCCGCGATGTCGAGGCCCAGCTGGAACCCGGGCCGCCGCCACGGCACCCACACGACGCGGTCGCCGAACACCTTGCGGGTCAGCTCCTCGCCGTCCACCGCGGTGGCGATGGCGATTCCGGAGTCGGGGTGCAGGTGGTCCACGTGCGCCGCGTCGACGAGGCCGTGCATCGCGGTGTCGATGCTCGGGGCAGCGCCGCCCTTACCGTGCAGGCAGTAGTCGAACGCGGCGACCATCTCGTCCTCGCGCTCCTCGCCCGGGTAGACGTCCACGAGCGCACGCATGCGGTCGAGCCGCAGTACCGCGAGGCCGGTCTCCTTCAGGGTGCCGAGGTCGCCACCGGAGCCCT
Source organism: Prauserella endophytica (assembly GCF_005146945.1). Lineage (GTDB taxonomy): Bacteria > Actinomycetota > Actinomycetes > Mycobacteriales > Pseudonocardiaceae > Prauserella_A > Prauserella_A endophytica. The sequence goes on along the minus strand of NZ_SWMS01000025.1, from coordinate 75,913 downwards.
TGACCCACATCAGCTCCACCTCGGCGTTGGTCGCCGGGTCCAGGTCGGTGCCCTTCGCGGAGGCGTTGCCGCCCGCGTAGTTGGTGTTGCGCCGGTCGGCGCCGAGCGCGTGCGAGCGCGCGAGCAGATCGGTGACGGCCTGGTTGGTCATGTCACGCTCCCCATCCGGCGGCGGTGCCGCCCACGCGCTCGGCGACGATCCGCTCCGCGTAGCCGCTGCGCTTGTACGCGGACATCGGATCCGGGTCGAGGCCCATCTCCTCGCGCAGCTCCCCGAGCAGCGGGCGGACGTCCGTGGCGAAGGCGTCGGTGAGAATCCCGTTGGCGCCCAGCACATCCCCGGCCTGCTGCGCCTTCCGCAACGCGTCGGCGTCCACGAGCAGGGCCTTCGCCGTGGCCTCCTGGACGTTCAGCACCGAGCGGATCAGCGCGGGGACCTTCGGCTCGATGTTGTGGCACTGGTCGAGCATGAACGCGACGCCCGATGCCGCGTCGAGCCCACCGCCCAGCACGATCTCGACCATGATCCGGAACAGCTGGTACGGGTCGGCGGCGCCCACCATCAGATCGTCGTCGGCGTAGAACCGCGAGTTGAAGTGGAAACCGCCGAGCCTGCGCTTGCGCAGCAGGAACGCCACGATGAACTCGATGTTGGTGCCGGGCGCGTGGTGCCCGGTGTCCACGAGCACCTGCGCCTTCTCGCCGAGCTCGAGGCAGTGCGCGTAGCTGGTGCCCCAGTCGGGCACGTCGGTGGCGTAGAACGCGGGCTCGAAGAACTTGTACTCCAGCAGCATCCGCTGGTTCTCGCCCAGCCGCTCGTACACCGCGGCGAGCGCCTCCTCCAGCCGCGCCTGCCGGTCGGCGATGGAGTCCTGGCCCGGGTAGTTGAGCCCGTCCGCCAGCCAGATCGACAGGTCCCGCGAACCCGTCACGTCCATGATGTCGACGCAGTCGAGCAGGTGCCCGAGCGCCTTCTTCCGCACGGCCGGGTCCGGGTTGCAGACACTGCCGAGCCGGTAGTCGTCGTCCTGGAACACGTTGGGGTTGACGGCGCCGATGCGCACGCCCAGGTTCTCCGCGTGCTTGGCGAGGTCGGCGTAGTCGTCGACCCTGTCCCAAGGGATGTGCACCGCGACGCTCGGCGCGACACCGGTGAACCGGTGCACGGTCGCAGCGTCCGCGATCTTCTCGTAGGCGTCGCGCGGGATCCCCTCCTGCGCGAACACCTTGAACCGCGTGCCGGAGTTGCCGAAGGCCCACGAGGGGGTCTCGATGCGCTGCTCACGCAGCGCGGCTTTGACGGCGGAGTAGTCGGACATGGAGCCCTCCCTCTTGTGGTGTGGATCAGTCGAGATGGAAGACCTCGGGCAGCGGCACGATGCCTTCGTCGGGCGCGCCGTCGAGGTTCTCGAAGAACTCGGCCATCTCGGCCTGCCACCTGGCGTTGACTTCCTTTGCTGCCATGCCTTCGAGTGCGGCGTCGAGGTCGTCGGTCTCGAAGTAGCCGACGAGCAGACCGTCCGGGGCGAGGAACAGCGAGTAGTTGCCCCAGCCGGTCTCCCGCAACGCCGCCCGCATCTCTGGCCAGACCTCGGCGTGTCTGCGCCGGTACTCGTCCATGCGGTCCGGCTTCACCCTGAGCAGGAAGCAGACACGCCGAGGTCCGGTGGCCATCAGAAGTCGTACTCGTCGATGTTGTCGGCGTTGAACGTGGTCGGCGGGCCGAGGATGATCTCCCCGTTCTTGCCGATCTTGCGCTCGCCGAGCTTGCCCGCCTTGAGGACCTCACCTTCCTTGCCGGTGATCTGGCCGGAGGCCAGCGCGGCTGCGGCGTAGCCCGCGAGGTATCCGAGCTGCTCCGGGTCCCACAGCGCGAACTCCTTCACCGTGCCGTCCTTGATGAACTGGCGCATCTGGTTCGGGGTGCCGAGACCGGTGAGCACCACTTTGCCCTTGTACGGCGACGACGAGATGTAGCGCGCGGCGGCCGAGATGCCGACGGTGGTCGGCGAGACGATCGCCTTCAGGTCCGGGTTGGAGGACAGCAGTGCCTGCGTCTCCTGGAAGGACTTCTGGTCGTCGTCGTCCCCGTATGCGACGGTGACCAGCTCGATGTCCTTGTACTCCGGCTTCTTCAGCTCGTCCTTCATGAACTCGATCCAGGTGTTCTGGTTCGTCGCGTTCGGGGTCGCGGACAGGATCGCGATCTTGCCCTTGCCGCCGATCTGCTCGGACACCATCTGGATCTGGGAACGGCCGATCGACTCGGAGTCGGCCTGGTTGACGAACACCTGGCGCGCGTCCACCGCGGCGTCGGAGTCGTAGCTGACGACCGCGATGCCCTTCGCCATCGCGTCCTTGAGCGCGGGAGCGACGGCGTTGGGGTCGTTGGCCGCGATCACGATCGCGTCCTGGTTCTGCTGCACCAGCGTGTTGATGTAGGAGACCTGCGACGACGCGGAGGCGTCCGAGGGGCCGACCTCCTTGCCGGTGCCCTTGAGCTCGGCGACCGCCGCGATGCCACCCTGGTCGACGATGTTCTCGTAGGGGTTGTCGATCTCCTTCGGCAGGAAGGCGATCTGCAGCCCCTCCTTGATCGGGGCGTTCGGGTCGGCGACCTTCTCGGAGTTCGCGCCGGATCCGCTGCCGGACTCGGCGCTGTCCTTGGTCGTGCCGCCACAGCCGGCCACCAGCGCGGCCGCGAGGCCCATGCTGGTCACCGCGAGCAACGCCCGCTTCCCGCTCCATCGGTGGTGGATCATCTTTGGTCCTCCTCGGGGGTGCCGTGCGGGGCGGCGGTCGCCCCCACGGGGTCTGGCAGGGTTTCCTGCGGTGGTGGTGATCCCGGTATCGCCGCCGCGGCCGGTGTACGCCGCCTGCGCACCAGGTTCGCGACCACGGGAACCAGAACCGAGATGATCAGCAGCAGGCCGTTGATCACGTTCTGGATCTCGTTGGTCACGTCGTTGAGGAACAGCACGTTGCGCAGCCCGGCCATCAGCAGCAGGGCGCTCGCGACGCCGACGACCGTGCCCCGGCCGCCGAAGATCGACACCCCGCCGAGCAGCACGGCCGCGACCGCGATCAACTCCATGCCGTTGGCGTTGTCGGCGCGGGCGCTGTTGTAGCGCAACGTGTAGACGAGCGAGGCGATCGCGCACAGGATGCCCGACACGATGTAGAGCACGAACTTGATGCGCTGCACGCGAATTCCGGAGAACCGCGCCGTCTGCTCGCCGAGCCCGATCGCATACAGCGAGCGGCCAACCGGTGTGTAGTGCACGACCACGGCGACGAGCACGCCGAGCAGCAGCACCACCAGCGTCGCGTACGGCAGGAACGTGCCGGGGATCTCCTCCGTCGCGATCGGACGGTAGACGTCGGGAAAGCCCGTGACCGCGCCGTCGCCGAGCACCACGTACGCGAGCCCCCGGTAGAGGCCGAGCGTGCCGATGGTGACCGCGAGCGCGGGCAGGGCGAACCTCACGATCAGCGTCGCGTTGAGCGAGCCGAGCACCGCGCCCGCGACGAGCACGATCGGCACGATCGACTCGAACGACATCCCCGCGTCCCACAGCACACCCGTGAGGGCGGAGCAGAAGCCGAGGATCGACGCCACCGAAAGGTCGATCTCGCCGGTGAGGATGATCGGCAGCAGCGCCAGCGCGAGCAGCGCGACCTCGGTGTAGTCCAGCAGCAGGAAGCTGATGTTGTCGGTCTCGGCGAAGCCGGGCGTGCTCGCCGAGCCCCACACGAACACGAAGATGCACAACAGCAGGAGGACCGACTCCCAGCGGAGCAGTTTCTCACGCACGGCGCAGGCTCCTTTCCTTCCGGAGGCGCTCGGCTAGTCGCACCATCACCGCCCGGTCCAGCGAGATCGCGAGCAGCAGCGCGGCGCCGTCGACGGCGCGCTGCCAGAAGGCGGGCACGCCGAGGATGGGCAGCGCGCTCGTGATCGTGGTCAGCAGCAGCGCACCGAGCACGGCGCCGAGCACCGTCCCGCTGCCGCCGAAGATGGCGACCCCGCCCACCACCACGGCCGCGACCACGGCGAGCTCGCGGCCGGTGCCGACCGAGGCATTGATCGTGCCGAAGTACGACGCGTGCAGCACGCCCGCGAGCCCGACGAGCGCTCCGGACACGACGAACGCCGTGAACACCCGCTTGCCAGCGGGGATACCGGCAAGGCGCGCCGCCTGCGGGTTGGAGCCGATCGCGTACAGCTCGCGGCCGGAGCGCCAGTTGTGCAGCGCGTACGCGGCGATCACCAGTGCGGCCAGCGCGATCAGCGTGAGGTGTGGGATGCCCAGTATCGAACCGCTGCCGAACGCGAGGAAGCCCTGCGACATCTGGTCGGCGTTGATCTGGTGCACGCCCGTGGCGCTCGCCCAGCCGTAGTTGATGCCGCGGAAGACGTACAGCGTTCCCAGCGTCACCACGAGCGCGGGCACCTTCGCGATGGCCACGAGCGCCCCGTTGAACGCGCCGCACGCCGCGCCGAGTGCCATGCCCGCGAGCACCACGAGGATCGTTGGCGTGTCGTGGTCGGCGATGAACATCTGGCCCGACATGTAGGCGGTCAGGCCCATCACCGAGCCCACGGAGAGGTCGATGTTGCGCGTGATCACCAGGAGCGTCTGGCCGATGGCGAGCAGCGCGATGATCGACGCGTTGAGGAACAGGTCGTGGATGCCCTGCGCGCTCAGGAAGGACGGGTTGGTCGCTGTGGTCACACCCACCACGGCGACGAGCGCGACGACGATGCTCAGCTCACGCCCGGAGAGCAGCGCGCGAAGTCGGCTCATGCGGCACTCCCGTTGCCTGTCGCGGCGTACATGACGGACTCCTCGGTGGCCTCGTCGCGGGACAGCTCGGCGGTGATCCGGCCCTCGTGCATCACGAGCACGCGGTCGGCCATGCCGAGCACCTCCGGCAGCTCGGAGGAGATCAGCAGCACCGCCATGCCCTCGGCGGCGAGGTCGGACAGCAGCGCGTGGACCTCGACCTTGGCGCCGATGTCGATGCCGCGCGTCGGCTCGTCGACGATCAGCACCGACGGCTCGGTGGCAAGCCACTTGCCGAGCACGACCTTCTGCTGGTTGCCGCCGGAGAGCGTGGCGGCGGGGTCGGAGAGGCTGCCGAACTTCAGCGAGAGCCGCTCGCCCCACGTGCGTGCGAGCTCGCGTTCCCTCGACTGGCGGGTGAGCCCGCCCGGCGAGACCTGCTTCAGCCGCGCGAGGCTCGCGTTGCGCTCGATGGACAGCTCGAGCACGAGCCCCTGCTCCCTGCGGTCCTCCGGCACCAGCGCGATGCCCTGCTCGATCGCGGTGCGCGGCTTGCTCTTCGGCAGTGGTTTCCCGTTCACCGTCACGGTTCCCGAGTCCCGGTCGTCCACGCCGAAGACGGCTCTGACCACTTCGGACCGGCCCGAGCCGACCAGCCCGGCCAGTCCGACGATCTCGCCGCGGCGCACGGAGAAGGAGATGTCCCGGTAGACACCGGCCCGCGTGAGGCCGTCGACCACCAGCACCTCGTCGCCCACCTCGGTGTCGCGCTTGGGGAAGAGCTGCTCCACCGACCGGCCCACCATGCGGCGCACGAGCGTGTCGTTGTCGATGTCGTCCATCCGCTCGGTGACGACGAACGAGCCGTCGCGAAGCACGGTGACCCGGTCGCACAGTGCGTACATCTCGTCGAGGCGGTGGGAGATGAACAGCAGCGCCGCGCCGCGTTCGGCGAGTCCGCGCGCGACGCGGAACAACCGCTCGGCCTCCACAGCGGACAGTGCGGCCGTCGGCTCGTCCATCACGATGATCCGCGCGTCGGCGACCAGCGCCTTGGCGATCTCGATGATCTGCTGGTCGGCGATGGAGAGGCCCCGGGTCTGCCGCGCCGGGTCGATCGGCACGCCGAGCTGCTCGAACACCTCGGAGGCCCTGCGGTGCATGGCCCTGCGGTCGATGCGGCGGCCAGGGCGCAGCGGCTGGCGGCCCATGAACACGTTCTCGGCGACGGAGAGGTCGGGGAACTGGATGGGTTCCTGGTGGATGACTGCGACGCCGCGCTGCTGTGCCTCGCGCGGCGAGGAGAAACGCACGGGCTCCCCGTCGAGGAGGACCTCGCCGCTGTCGGGCTGGTGCTCGCCGCCGATGATCCGGACGACGGTCGACTTGCCCGCGCCGTTCTCGCCCGCCAGCGCGTGCACCTCCCCGGCACGGAGCGCGAGGGAGACGCCGCGCAGGGCGCGGACCGCCTGAAACGACTTGGTGACGTCGCGGAGCTCGAGTAGCGGCACGCCGGTGTGTTCCGGTGCTGCCACGATGTCCTCCTTCGGTGGAGATCGTGAAACGTTTCATTCACGAGTGGCGCTCAAGTTAGGCCGTTCCGGGCGCGTCGTCAAGACCCCGCTTGACGTGCCGTTTGATAACGATCCGGCAGGCCCCCTCGCGGCAGCTCGTGTTAGCTTGCTTCTGATCGCAGAATCCCTGGTGTGCAACCTTTCGGTTGAACGTTTCAGCACAGAGCGAGGCAGGGTATGTCGCCGATGTCGCCGAGCATCAAGGACGTCGCGGTGCGCGCGGGCGTCTCGGTCGGCACCGTGTCCAACGTCCTGAACCACCCCGAGCGCGTCGCCGAGTCCACCAGGACCGCGGTGCAGTCGGCGATCGCGGCGCTCGGCTTCGTCCGCAACTCCTCCGCGGCACAGCTACGGGCGGGCACCAGCCGTTCGATCGGACTCATCGTGCTCGACATGGCCAACCCGTTCTTCCACGACGTGGCCCGCGGGGTGGAGCAGGTCGCCGACGAGCTGGGCTACGCCGTGGTGCTGTGCAACTCCGACGACCAGACCTCCCGCGAGAACCGGTACCTCCAGGTGCTGGAGGAGCAGCGGGTGCGCGGGGTGCTGATCACGCCGATCGAGGTCAGCTCCGACCGGCTCGACGCGCTGCGCAGACGAGGAACGCCCACGGTGCTCGTCGACCGGCACGACCCGAGGGTCAACTGCTGCTCGGTGGCCGTGGACGACGTCGTGGGCGGAGAGCTGGCAGGCGCGCATCTGGTGGCGCAGGGGCACGAGCGGATCGTGTACTTCTCCGGGCCGCTCGGGCTGAGCCAGTGCGCCGACCGCCTCACCGGCCTGCGGCGGTCCGTCGCGGCGGCCGGCCTCGACCCGGACGCCGTGATCGAGGTGGTGGAGATCCCGGTGATGAACGCGCGCAGCACCCACGACGTCGCCCGTGCCCGGTTCGAGCAGGGCGAGCGGGCGACGGCGGCGTTCTGCGCCAACGACCTCATGGCGCTCGGCGTGCTGCGCGCCGCACTGTCCACGGGCAGGCGAGTACCGGGTGACCTTGCGATCGTCGGCTACGACGACATCGAGTTCGCCGCCGACGCGGCTGTTCCGCTCACGTCCATCCGCCAGCCGACGCAGCAGATCGGCCGGGCGGCCGCGCAGCTGCTCGTGGAGGAGTGCGACAACCCGGACACCCACGCCCACCAGCAGGTCATGTTCAAACCCGAACTGGTGACCAGGGAATCAACCCGGCACTGACGCGGCCCGCGAGTCCCCCGCTCCAGCCCGCGAGTCCCCCGCTCAGGACACCGAGTCCCCCGCTCAGGACACCGAGTTGTGCGCTCAGGACGCCGAGTTGTGCGCTCCCGCTCGCCCCGAACGGGCAACTCGCCGGCCCGAGCGGGGGACTCGCGGGACCGAGCGGGGGACTCGCGTGTCGGAGCGGGGGACTCGCGGGACCGAGCGGGGGACTCGCGGGACCGAACGGGCAACTCGCGTGTCGGAGCGGGGGACTCGCGGGCTCAGGCGGGGGACTCGCGGGTCTCGTGGGGGAACTCGCGCACGCGGCTGACCACCGTAGCGATGCGCTCCAGCGCGTCGCGCCCCTCGGGGATGTCGGCGAGCAGCCAGGCGTGGAACATGCCGGGGTACTCGTGGTACTCCAGTCCGACGCCCTCGTCCCGCGCGCGATCACGGAGGCGCCGCGCATCGACCAGCAGCACGTCACGGGTACCGACGAAGACGCTGACGCGGCCGAGGCTGGACAGCGGTCCGAACAGCGGACTCACGAGCGGATCGCGCTTGTCGAGATCGCCCGCGTAGAGGCGGCCGGCCTCGCGCAGCCCGGCGACGGCAAGGTAGGGATCGATGCGGTCGAGCTCGGGCAGCGCGGGATCGGTCATGGTGATGTCGAGCCACGGGCAGATCAGCACGAGCTCCTTCGGCTGCGGCTCGTGCGCCTCCTCCAGCGCCTCCGAGAGCACGAGTGCGAGCGCGCCGCCCGCCGAATCACCCATGATCACCTGATCACCGGGGTCGGTGTCGCCGAGCAGCTCGTTGTAGGCGTCCTTGATCATGCGAACGGTCTCGTCGGACTTGTGGTCCGGCGCGAGCGGGTAGATCGGCACCGTGACAGTGCAGCCGGTGCGCTTGATGAGCCGCTCGAAGAACGACCAGTGGTCCTTCTGGATCTGGTGGACGTAGGCGCCGCCGTGGAAGTAGAGCACGTGCTTGCTGCTCGTCGGCGCCTTCGGAGCGAGGGTGTAGCAGGGCCTGCCGTCGACCTCGCGGCAGGTCACCGACAGCCTCCGCCGAAGCTTGGCGGCCGGCCCCGCCGCAACCGGACCCTGGCTCTTCTCGATGCTGCGGTGCAGCGAGTCGAGGTCGGCATAGGTCTTCTTCGCCCGCGTGAGTCGCAGCTGCGCGACGAACAGGCGGGCCCGCAGACTCGTACCCCTGAACACGGCGCCCGGCTACCCGTTCGCGCCGACGGGAAAACGCCGTTGAAACGTATTAGCAAGATCGGCAACAAGTCCAGCCGACACGGCACGCACGACCACCCGAACTGGGCTTACCGAACCGTTGACTCATGAATCGTTTCACACCGATGATAGGCTCCGGCGAAGCGCGAACCGAGGGGACACATTGGTCGGGATCAAGGACGTGGCGCGACGCGCCGGGGTCTCGATCGGCACGGTGTCCAACGTCGTCAACCGCCCGCACATGGTATCGGCGAGCACCAGGGCCAGGGTCCTGTCGGCGATCCAGGAGCTCGGGTACGTCCGTGACGAGTCGGCCCGGCAGCTACGGGCGGGCCGCAGCCGCATCATGGCGCTGCTCGTGCTCGACCTCGGCAACCCGTTCTTCGTCGACATCGCTCGCGGCGCCGAGGAGACCGCACAGGACGAGGGCCTGCACGTCATCACCTGCGACAGCGGCCACCAGGCCGACCGCGAGGTCTCGTACCTGTCGATGCTGGCTGAGCAGCGCGTGAGGGGTGTGCTGCTCAGCCCCGTCGACACCTCGGGCGCCGCGCTGGCGACGTTCCGGCGCAGCGAGATCCCGTACGTGTTCGTCGACCGCAGGGTGCCCGCCGACGAGGCCAGCTCCGTGTCCGTCGACGACGTCACCGGTGGAGCGCTCGCGGCTCGTCACCTGGTGGAGACCGGGCACACCGAGATCGCCTTCGTCAACGGCCCGTCGATACTGGCCCAGTGCCGCGACCGCGAGGCTGGCGTGCGCTCGGTGCTCAACGCCTGCGCGGCGCGGCTGTCGGTGCTGGAGACCTCCGAGCTCGACGTGGCGTCCGGCCGCGACGCCGCCTCCCGCCTGCTCGGCATGAGCCCGAGGCCGACCGCGGTGTTCTGCGCGAACGACCTGCTGGCGCTGGGCGTGCTGCAGGGCATGGTCGCGGCGGGCGTCCGCGTGCCGGACGAGCTGGCGATCGTGGGCTACGACGACATCGAGTTCGCGGGCGCCGCCGCGGTTCCACTCACGTCGGTGCGCCAGCCAGCCCGGCGCCTGGGCCGGGCGGCGGCCGAGCTGCTCATCGCCGAGACCGGCGACGGCGACAGCGACGAGCCGGTGGAACGCCAGACGGTGGTGTTCGAACCCGAGCTGGTGGTGCGTGCGTCGACGAGCCTCACCAGGTCAGGCTGAGGCGGCGACGACACCGGCAGCGATCGCGCACAACAGCGCGGCGATGATCAGGTTGGTCGCCACCCGCAACAGGCGGAACTTCTTCGCCCCGAGCCGCACCACCGCGAGCAGCCGTTCGCGATGCCAGCGCTGCGGATCCCGCGCGAGGTCGGTGATCCGCTCGGCGAGCTCGGCGTCGGAGAGGGTCCCGTAGACGGCGAAACCGCTCCCGCGAAGCCGGGGCCGCACGCTCCACAGCAACAGCAACAGCGCGGTGGCCAGCAACGTCAGCGCGGCCCAGAAGGCCAGCAGCGCAGGCAACGGCGTCGTGGCACCGGGCAGCAGAGCGAGGCCCACGGTGACGATGGGGCTGAACACCGCGAGGAGCATGCTCGCCTTTGTCTCCGTGCGGGCCAGCGCCGCGTCGCCCCGGGCCAGCTCCTCCCGCAGGAAGTCCTCCACCTTCGCCGGATCGAGCCCTTCCCGAACTTCCGTCATCACCGCATCATGCCCACCTCCGCGACCACGCGGGGCCACATCTGACGAACGTCTCCCTCAGGTGGACAGATCCAGCTTCCGGATCACGCGCGCCGGACTGCCCGCCACGAACTGCGGGCACTCGCCGGGCAACGTGCGGTACTGCCGCTCAGTCACGGATGATCGACACGATCCGGCACGCCGCTCGCCCGAGCCGCTGGTCGCCCTCGATCCGGCTGCGCGCGATGGCGTCCTCCGGTTCGATCCCGCGCGTGCACAACCGCCACAGGGTGTCGGCCTCGACGTGCACCATCGCGGCGGGCTCACCGGCCGACGCCTCAGCGAGGCTCCATCCGTTCGCCGTGGCCGTCACCCTCCACGTGCGCCCCAGCGTGTTGACGTCGAGGCGCGTGCCCGGCACGGCGGCGACGTCGCGCAGCGTGAACGGCAGGGCTCGCAGGAACGTGTCGAGCACGGGCAGGAGGAGCCGTTCGTCGAGGTCAGGCCGCAGGCCGACTGCCTCGCGGATCTGCTGCCGGTGCACCCAGTACTCGGTGAGGTCGCGAGCGCAGTCCAGCCACAGCGGCGCGGGATCGGCCCCGGCCCACGAGACACCGAGGCTGCGCCCGTCGGGGTCGCTGCCCTGCCAGAGCGCGGCGATCTGGTCGCCGGTCAGCGTGAGCGTGTCGATGAGGCACCGTGGGCTGAGGCGGGCGCAGGCGTCGACCCACTCCTGGTTGATGCGATGGATGAAGCCGGCGAGGTCTTCCCCGTCGCGTGGCCTCGGCCCGCCGTGCCCGTCGCGGTCGCGGGCCAGGCGGCCGTAGTCGTCGCCGAGCAGGTGGGCCGCGACATCCCGGACGCTCCACCCCGGCACGGCGGTGCGCGACCAGTCCGCGGCGTCGAGTCCGCCAAGCAGAGCGAGCAACTCGGCTCGCTCGGGTTGGAACAGCTTGCGGGCGTCGATCGGCTCACCGAGCCAGGCGAAGTCGGCCATGGCTTCGATTCCTACCGCGCGAAGCCGGCCTGGCTCAACCGGTTAACCGACGTCGCGGGCACCGGACTCCGTGTCGTGCGGCTCGGTCTCGAGGTCGTCGAGGCCGAGGCCGATGATGCGTTCGGGGTGGATGCGGATGAGCGCTCCGTCCAGTTCGGACGGCCCGTCCAGCCCGGCGTCGATCGCCTCGGCACGTCCGCGAATCTCGAGGCAGCGCACGCGCCACGGCTCGACCGAGGCGATGTCGTCGACGACAAAGGCGACGCGACCGTTGTCGGCCACGTTGCGGAACTTCCGGCTCCGTGCCATGTGGTAACCACGGATGTCGATGGTCCCGGTGGCGGCGTTGTAGCGGAAGCCGACCGGGTTCACCTGCAACGTCCCGTCGGGCTGCACGGTGGCGAGCCTGCCAAGGCGCTGTGTGCGGAGGTACTTGAGCTCGATGTCGTTGAAGGGCATGCGTTCAGCGTGCTACCTCTACCATGGTGGAGGTCAACCGGTCGCAGGCCGATGACCATCACCCGATATCGCGGCCGGTCAGTGGTTTCCCGCGAGTTCGCCGCTGAGACGGCGATGCATGGTCTCGCTGTGCTCGTTGAGGCCGACGATCTCGACGGTCTTGCCTTGTGCGGCGTACTTCGTGGAGATGGCATCGAGCGCGGCGACCGTGGAGGCGTCCCAGATGTGCGCGGCGGTCAGGTCGATCACCACGCGCTCCGGGTCGCCCGTGTAGTCGAACTGGTAGACGAGGTCGTTGCTGGAGGCGAAGAACAGCTCGCCGGTGACGGAGTACACCACCTGACCGCCGTCGGGGTCGGCGACGGCGGTGACGTTGACGAGGTGCGCGACCCGCCTCGCGAAGACGACCATCGCAGTGATCGTGCCGGCAACCACGCCGATCGCGAGGTTGTGCGTGGCCACGACCACCCCCACGGTGACGGCCATGACGGTGAGCTCACCCACGGGCATGCGCTTGAGCGTGGCCGGCCGGACGCTGTGCCAGTCGAACGTGCTGAAGGCGACCAGCACCATCACCGCGACCAGCGCCGCCATGGGGATCTCGGACACCACCGGCCCGAGCACCAGGCAGAGGATCAGCAGGAACACACCGGCAAGGAACGTCGAGAGCCGGGTGCGGGCACCGCCGGCGCGGACGTTGATCATGGTCTGGCCGATCATGGCGCACCCGCCCATCCCGCCGAACACACCGGTGACGACGTTGGCGATGCCCTGGCCGACGGCCTCGCGGGTCTTGTTGGAGTGTGTGTCGGTGATGTCATCGACCAGTTTGGCGGTCATCAGCGACTCCATGAGCCCCACCAACGCGAACGCCAGTGCGTACGGGGCGATGAGCTGCAACGTCTCCCACGTGAGCGGCACGTCCGGCAGGCCGGGAGCCGGGAGCCGGGAACGACGACGGCAGTTCGCCCTTGTCCCCGACGGTCGGTACGGCGATCCCGGCGGCGACGGTGAGCACGGTGAGCACCACGATCGAAACCAGCGGCGCCGGAACCGCCTTGGTCAGCCTCGGCAAGAACACCATCAGCGCGAGGCCGCCTGCGAACAGCGGGTACACCGGCCACGGCACGTCGATCAGTTCCGGCACCTGGGCCATGAAGATGAGGATCGCCAGCGCGTTAACGAAGCCGACCATGACGCTGCGCGGCACGAACCGCATCAGCCTGGCCACGCCCAGCGCGCCGAGCGCCACCTGGAACAGCCCACCCAGGATGACGGCGGCGATCAGGTGACTCAGACCGTGCTCGCGGGCCAGCGGGGCGACCACCAGAGCGATGGCGCCGGTCGCGGCCGAGATCATCGCCGGACGACCTCCGACGACCGCGATCACCACGGCCATCGTGAACGACGCGAACAACCCAACGCTCGGGTCGACGCCCGCGATGATCGAGAACGAGATGGCCTCGGGAATCAACGCCAGCGCGACGACCAGGGCGGAAAGGACCTCCGTCTTGGCGACCCTCGGAGACAGCCACGACGGCCGCTCGAAACGTCGACGGGCGAAGGACAGGACAGCAGTACCAGGCACGGAACACCTAACATCGCTCGAGCGCACCACGTCGGGCGCGGGTGAAACGGGCAACAGCCGAGTGGAAGGCAACGCCTGCGGCAGCAGGCGGCTGGGAGAAGGAAGGCCTGTTAAGGCGGGGTCATCCCCTTGTACTGGGTGAACATGACGCTCCTCGACGTTCGACGATGCCGAATGTGGGGGCGTCAACGACCCCCGGAGACCGGTCCGCTGGACCGGCCGTCCGAACTCGCCACTCAACTTAGCCGAACGCGGGCTCGCGGCGGACACGCACCCTCGGCGAGGCCGATCGCCCCGCGGCCCTCGAGGGCGACCTCGACGAAGCGGTCACGCGGGACGGTGCAGGTCCGGATCCCGCACCGTGTCCCACAGGTCCGCTACCCCGTGGGGTCGAGCTTCGCGTCGGAGGCTCACTGCTTCCTCCGCAGGGCGCGCCTGGTCAACCACTGGACCGCGAGCGACGTTCGTTGCGATGATCGGGCCTTCGACCGGGCCGGAAAGGGGTAAGTCCGACGGATGTTGTGGTCATGAGCCGGCTACGCGAGTTGTTGACGCCCGCGGAATTGCGCCCCGACGCGTCGTTCAGCATCGGTTGCTGGGTGAGTATGAAGGGTGGCTTCTTCGCGCCCCAACAGACGACCTATTCGGGCTACCGGTTTCCCGTTCAACGTCCACGAGATGGCGAGCGCCACGGCAGCGTCGCATGTCCGCGGTGCGGTGACATGGTTCCGTACTCGGTCCTCAGCGTGGACGACGCGCTCCGGCGGCGCCGGAACTGTCGAGCGGCCTGGATCGTGACCGGCGCGGCGCTACTCGTGATCCCGGTCGTGATCATGATCGTCATGTCGGCCCGGGGGGACGACGACTGGGTCGAGGTTTTCCCGCTCCTGGTCCCCGGCATCGGCTGCGTCCTCGCAGCTTTGTTCCACCCACCGTCGATCACCGGCATCACGTCCGGCAAACCCCGCGGACAGCACATGCTGGCGAGGTAGGCGAGATCCCGCGCAGCAGGGGCACCGCCATCAGCTAACTCGCTGTACTGCCGAATTGCCCCCGAACAGGTCGAGAGCGGCGCGCAAGCGCGCCGCGAGGGCCGCTCGACGCCTAACGATCAAGCTTCCGAATCACCCGTGCCGGGTTCCCTACCGCGAGCACACGCGCCGGGAGGTCCCGCGTGACCACGCTCCCCGCGCCGACCACCGCGTTGTCACCGACCGTTACGCCAGCGCACACGATCACTCCGCCGCCCAACCACACGTTGTTACCGATCACGATCGGCTCGGCACGCTCCCACCGCTGCCGGCGCATCCCGTGCTCGTCCACCGGATGCAACGCCGTCAACAACTGCACCCGAGGCCCAATCGACACGTCATCCCCGATCGTGATCGACGCGCAATCCAGCAGGATCGCGTCATAGTTCAGGAAGCTGTTCGACCCCAGCCGGATGAGATAGCCGTAGTCACACTGAAAGCGAGGCATGATCCACGAACCCTCGCCAACCTCCCCCAACAGTTCGCGCAGCACCCTCTGCCGTTCTTCGTGCTGGTCCGCCGCCGTCGCCGAGCACGAGCAGCACCGTGGCCGCCGTGCGGCGCGCGTCGTGCAGGCGAGCTTCGCGGACGCCAGCTTCTTCGAGAAGCGCCTTCCATTCGCGGAGGTCGCGGCGCGGGTCAATCGGAGTACCGTTCGGCTGGGTGAACATCCAGTCGCCGCCGTGCCAGTCGGAGTCGGCGAACTCGCGTTCCTTCGCCTGCTGCTCCGCGTGCGTGAGCAGCAGGTCGAACAGACGGTCTGGCAGCACAATGCCACGCCGGCCAGCTTTCGACTTCATGTCTACCTCGACCAGGCCACCGCCGTGTCGCTGGGGGCACCAGCGAGCGTGACTCGTGCAGTCAGGCGGGCACGGCGGCGGGCAGGGCTTACAGTGGTGCCGCTTGCAGCCCTCGAGGCACGGCGTCGTCTTGTGGTACTTGCGGCCGCACGCGTGCGGGTTCTCGCAACCATGCTGCCACGGCCCCGCGGCAGGCTGAATCGGCAGGCAACTTCTCGATCAGAAAGCTACTGTGGCGGGCGATGGCGTGGTCTGCCTGGCCAAAGCCACTCGTTCACGTTGCCACTATCAGTAGGTGATCTCCCAACCGGCCGGTCCCCCGTAGTACTCGTGGTTTACGTTCTGGAAGATCAGCGTCGCGCCCTGCGGTTGGCTCACACCGGTTTCCAGGGTGACTTCGTAGGCCTGATTCTGCCCGAAGCTCCACGGGTCAGTACCCACGTCAGCCAGGCAGCCGATCAGGTACCCGCGGCCGGGCGGTTCGCGGCTGACTCCGTCGGGCGAGAGTTCCTTGAACGTGGGAGCGGCGAACAGTTCAGTGAGCCAGTCCTTCGTTTCGGGATCATTGCCGGTCTTAACCCGGAAGTCGAGCGCCATGATGTTGTCCGGGTTCTCGCCGTACGACGCGGTCTCGGGGTCGCACGGCGGGTTGGGCCGGAGGCCGGTGAGTGTGAAGGTTGCGTCACCGGCCGCGCCGAGCGCGGAAGGGAGCGTGAACGACTCGCCCACGGACAGGGGAACGTGACCGCGCCTGTTGGTGTCCCACGGGTTGATGATGCCAGTGTCGAACTCGTCTGGCCCGCTGCCAGTTGGTGATACTTGGGGTGGTGCTGCTGCAGGCTGCGGCCGCTGCCCTCCGCTGGTTTCGTTGTCGCTGCACGCCGCCGCGCCGAGGCCCGCAACGGATGCGAGCGCCAACGTGGCCATGATCTTTCGCATGGCTAGCTCCGGTTCGGATGTGCTCAGTCCAGTGGCTTCCGAGTGAGAACTCGAACGTCACGCGCAGTTCCGTGCTCGTCAACGCACAAACAGCAACGACTTTGTGGTCCCCTGACCGCTGCCCCGGACAGCGCGCACCTCTACGTCTGCCGCCGGAGGCAAGCGCTGATCAGGTGGGCGATGGTTCGGACCCGCACCAGGCAGGAACGGTGTCGCGGGTGCCACTCGGCCGCCTCGGCGAGCTGGCCCGCGACGGACTACGACTTGGCTCGGGAATCGCGCTAACGCTCCACCGCTACTGGCCACGATCGAGACCGCGCGCGACGTTGAAGAGCGCTCGTCGCGTTGCGCAGCGCTGGTAACGGTGCCGGACCCACTACGGGATTGAGCCGCCGGGATCGAGGGAGCCTGGTTCCTTCTCGGCGAGCTTGGCCACGGACACGGAGGCGTCCACCACATGATTCTGCGGCAGTACGCAAATTGCGTAGCGAGCGGCGGCGCTGATGCGGCCCGGGCGGCATTCCTGATCTGCAACTGCTGCCGCCGTGCCCTGCCCTGGTGTACGCGAACAGCCCGCTCGGCAGGCACTCCGTCCTCGCCGAGCATCCCGGCGCCCACTTCCCGTAGCGCCGCACACGGGCTGTGATGGTCCACCCCGCGCGTCTGGGAGGCCCCCTGTGCCAATCTCAGCGGCGAGAAGTGGAGATACGTGGCAGAACCTGTGTCTGCCGAGACGTCGACCGGAGAGGCTCGCTCGGCGGCAGCGGGCGTAGCGGCAAAGGCAAATGAGACGAGGACTGAGACGACCACAGATGAAACGGCCCCCGCCGGGGTCGACGGGGGCCGTTTTCGCAGGTAGAGGGAGTGGCCAGGGCCGGGGTCGAACCGGCGACCTTCCGCTTTTCAGGCGGACGCTCGTACCAACTGAGCTACCTGGCCGGATACGCCGGCTTCCAGCCGAACGCTCTGGCGACCCTGACGGGACTCGAACCCGCGACCTTCGCCGTGACAGGGCGACGCGCTAACCAACTGCGCCACAGGGCCTTACCGTGTTGCGTACTCCCAACGGGATTCGAACCCGCGTTGCCGCCTTGAAAGGGCGGAGTCCTAGGCCGCTAGACGATGGGAGCCCGGCCAGTTCGGCGAACCGACCGACCGCGCTCTCAGGTCTTTCCCTGGGAGCGATGACTAGTCTAGGACACCCCCACAACCCCATTCACAGCGGGTACCCCATCAACTCTGACCTGCACAAACCCTCCTCCGGCCCGAGCGAGCACCGGCAGGCCCCGGCGGGGGCCCGCACGGGACAACAGCGTTACGAAAACCTTGTCGTCACGTTTACGAAAGCGAAAGACCCTGTGGCGAAACACTGTTGCCACCGGCAATCAATTGCCCCGTGAGGGTCTGGACCAGTAACTTGAGCCTCGTGCTGCCCAGGTGCACGACCAGGGGGTGTGCACCTGGGCAGCCTGGGGGCCCGGCACACAACGCCTAGGAGTGCCCTGAAGAACCCGCCCGTAGCGAGCGGCGATCCAGACGGCGGCCTCGCAAGGCGGGGGAAGTCCTCGTACCGGGTCGTACTCGGGCTTTCCGACAGCGTGGCGAGGCGCCGTCTGGGCGTCGCGCAGTAGGCAGCGGTTGTCCAGCGCGCTGCTAGCGCTGCACCGGCGCGTTGCCGTCGTCGTCAGGCTTTAGTCCCAGCATGTCCAGCAACTGGGCGCAGTCTTCGATCCCACGGGCTCCTCGCGCCACGGCGAGCCTCGCCCTTCGCACCTGGTCGTCGGAGACCCGCGGAGCGTCGGCCTGCCCGGCCCGCTGCGCCGGCACGCCGCCGAGCCCGGCACCCTGCCCTTCTCCCTCGTAACGAAGGAGGAACTGCCGCACTTCCACAGACCCGCTCATGGTTCCTCCTGGGGCTTCTGGATCACCTTGGCCGCGAGGCTAGCCAGCACGGGAACCCCTCGACAGCCCCCCGCAGAGTGAAGCTCCAAGCACGCTGCGTGGACTTGAGCGGCCATTCGGGGACAGTTCGGAAATGTCGCTCCGGCAACGGAGAAATGACAGGTCGGAGCCCTTTTTCGGACGCAACACTCGCGGCGCCCGGCCATGTCATGTAACAATCATCGTGCTGACACACCCCCGGTCAGCGCCTGTGGAGATCCCCTCCGGCCCCCGCGTTCCTCCCCCTGGCGCGGGGGCCTCTCCATTTCCACACCAATTCGATCTTGCCCATTGGGAAACGACCGTCGGCTACAGAATGCATTCACCTGCTGCGCCAGGCAGGTAAGCGACTACTCCAGATGGCACAACTTCGGAGAAAAGAGCGCGACACGCGGTGTGGGTAGGGTCACAGGCGTATCGCGGCCGAGACACAACCGTTATCGTGTCCGGGTGCCTCTTCCCTCATTCGGACGGCTCAGCAGCCGCACCAACCTCAAGGCAGTGAACGGCGGTCGACACCGCGGCGCCGCCACACAGGACGCGGACCCCGCCGCCGAAGACCACGAGCTGACGAGCTACCTCGCGGCACTGGCGCCCGAGACCGACCCGGAGAGCACCGGGTCCGGCAGGCGCTTCGGTGATGCGCAGGTCTACCAGCTCCGCATGAACCTCATCGCCAGCCAGCAACTGAAGGACCTCGCCATCGAGCGCGGCACCTCGCCGCAGGCGCTCGCCCAGGAATGGGTGCTGGAGCGTCTCGCGTGGGAGGCGCAGGCCGCGTCCGACCTGCGCCAGCCGCGCCGCGCGCAGGCGCCCGACCCCGAACCGCAGACCGACCAGTACGTCTTCGACCGTCAGCAGTGGGAGCAGCCCCTCCGCGGCGGCCTCGGCTGACAGGCGCGGACACACCGACGCGAAACGATCGAGCCCCCGGCGGAAACTCCGCCGGGGGCTCGATGCAGTCAGGGGGTGACGCGCTTAGAGAGCGCGAACCTTCTGGGCCTGCGGCCCCTTCTGACCCTGGCCGACCTCGAACTCCACTCGCTGGTTCTCCTCGAGCGTGCGGAAGCCGCGACCCTCGATCTCCGAGTAGTGGACGAACACGTCGCCCTCGCCGCCGTCCTGGGCGATGAAGCCGAAGCCCTTCTCGGCGTTGAACCACTTCACAGTGCCTTGCGCCACCGTTTTACTCCTCGTTGCTGTTCCGCATGAACACCGCCGAAGCGATGTCCTGGCCGTCCCGGGCGGTTCCAACGAGACGAGCAAAGAGCGCGGCGGCTCAGGGCTCGCGTCAGAAGTTCCGCGAGTGTGAAGCCACTAACACGCAAAACGACGGCCACCCGGCAGCCTACCGGCTACCGGCCGTTTGCGAACCCCGCAATCTCAGGTTGGTCCGACTGGGCGGACTCTTCTCCGGGAGGTTGCATAGTCCGCGCCTCCGGCGATCAACCCTTCCAGCGGGGTGACGGTAGCGCCCAGCAGCCCGGCGTCCACTCACGGAGCGGAACCGCACCATCGCCCGTACAGCTGAACTACAACCCCACTGGATGTGATGGCAGTCACATTTTTCCCGGTGCAACGAACGGCTTTCACCGGGCGTCAGTGGGGGTACACGGGGAGATCAAGGGGGCAATGAACATGACACACCAACACCGGGGGCCGTGGTTCGGACGCGGCGGGCGCACCGGCGGGCTGCTGGCGCTCGTACTGGCGTTCCTGCTGGCGCTCACCGCATGCTCGGGTGAGGGCAGCGGAGGAGAAAGCCCTCAGCAACAAGGAGAAGCCGACGACCAGTCCGCTCCGGCCAAGGTCGTCGCGCAGCCCGCCGACGGTGCGCAGGGCGTCGGACCACGCGACCCTGTCAAGGTCTCGGTCACCGACGGCACCATCGAGACGGTGGCACTGAAGAACCCGGAGGGCAAAGAGGTCGCGGGCGAGCTCGCCGGCGACAAGCGGAGCTGGTCGGTCACCGAGCCGCTCGGGTACGACAAGACGTACACGTGGTCGGGCACCGCTGTGAACTCCGAGGGCGAGACGACGCCGATCGCCGGCTCGTTCACCACGGTGTCTCCCTCGGCGACCATGGGCGGGCGGCTGAACGTCGGCGACGGCAAGACGTACGGCATCGCCATGCCGATCACGCTGACCTTCGACAGCCCGGTCACCGACAAGGCCGCCGTCGAGCGGGCGCTGTCGGTGGAGACCACCCCGAAGACCGAGGGCTCGTGGGCCTGGCTGGAGAGCGACACGTCGGTGCACTGGCGGCCGAAGGAGTACTGGCAGCCGGGCACACAGGTCGCGGTCAAGGCGCTGATCTACGGGGTGTCGATGGGTGACGGCGCCTACGGGGAGGCCGACCTGACCTCCAACTTCACCATCGGCCGCTCTCAGGTCGTGAAGGCCAACACCCAGACCCACCGGATGCAGGTGTACCGGGACGGTCAGCTGGTCTCCGACTACCCGGCGAGCTTCGGGCTCGACTCCGATCCGGGTCGCGTCACGCACAGCGGCACGCACGTGGTGATGAGCAAGCACTCGACGTACTTCATGAACAACCCCGGCTACGGGTACGAGGACTTCGAGGTGAGCTGGGCCGTGCGGATCTCGAACAACGGCGAGTTCACGCACGCGGCGCCGTGGTCGGTCGGCGATCAGGGGTCCAACAACGTCTCCCACGGCTGCATCAACCTGTCCGACGCCAACGCCAAGGAGTATTTCGACAGCGCGCTCATCGGCGACCCGGTGGAGATCGAGGGCAGCACTCAGCAACTCGGCCCCGAGGACGGCGACTACCACGACTGGACCTACTCCTGGGAGGAGTGGACCTCCATGTCGGCGTTGAACGGGTGACGAGCGATCGAAGGGGCGCCGGGAGATCCATGTCTCCCGGCGCCTCGTCATCTTCCGGACAAAAGCCGTTGCCCAAGTGGCACCAAGGTTGAAATTTTCCGACACTGACTGAACAACGCAAGCCAGTGCCGGGAGGTCCCCAATGCCGGAGGACGCAGCACCCCGCCCACAGGGTGCGACCTATGAACCAGATCCGAAAGACGTCCGCAAGGCCGTCGCCGGTTCGGCGATGGGCAACTGCATCGAGTGGTACGACTTCGGCGTCTTCGGCTTCATGCCTGCCATCCTCGGCCAGGTCTTCTTCAACGCGAGCAGCACGACGGAGGGGGCCCTCGCGACCTTCGCGGTGCTCGCGGTGACGTTCGTCATCCGGCCGTTCGGCAGCTTCGTGCTCGGCCCGCTCGGCGACAAACTCGGCAGGCAGCGGGTGCTGGCGCTGACGGTCATCCTCATGTCGGGTTCCACGTTCGCGATCGGCCTGCTGCCGTCGTGGGAGCAGATCGGGCCGGCCGCGGCGGTGCTCGTGATCCTGCTGCGCGCCCTGCAGGGCTTCTCCGCCGGCGGCGAGTACGGCGGCGCGGCCACGTTCATCGCCGAGTACGCTCCAAACAAGAAGCGCGGCTTCCTCGGCAGCTGGCTGGAGTTCGGCACGCTCGTCGGCTTCTTCCTCGGCGCGGGCGTGGTGACGCTCTCGACGGTGCTCCTCGGCGAGGAGGCCATGCAGCAGTGGGGCTGGCGCATCCCGTTCCTGATCGCCGGCCCGCTCGGGCTCGTCGGTCTCTACCTGCGGAACAAGCTCGAGGACACCCCGGTGTTCCGCGAGATCGAGAACCAGAAGAAGGTCGCCAAGTCGCCGCTGAAGGAGCTGCTCACCCGGCACTGGAAGTCGATCCTGCACCTCATCGGCCTGGTGATCCTGCTCAACGTCGGTGACTGGATCATGCTCGCGTACGTCGAGACGTACCTCAAGGACGTGCTCGGCATGGAGGGCGACGCGCCGCTGCTGATCGTGATGGGCGTGATCCTCGCCATGCTCGTGGTGATCGTGCCGATCGGCAGCCTGTCGGACCGAATCGGCCGCAAGCCGATCCTCATCGCCTGCTGCGCGGGCTTCCTGGTGCTCCCGATTCCCGCGTTCACGCTCATGGAGAACAGCGTGGGCGAGAACGGCGGCGTCAACGCGGGCATGCTCGTCGGCGGCCTGGCGATGATCGGCGCCTGCCTGGTGCTGTTCCTCGCCGTCGTCGCGTCCACCCTGCCTGCGATGTTCCCCACACAGGTCCGTTACGGCGCCTTCTCCATCGGCTACAACGTGTCGACCGCGCTGTTCGCCGGCACCGCACCCTACGTCGTCGGCTCGCTCGTCGACGCCACCGGCAACACCCTGTGGCCGGCGTTCTACCTGATGGGAGCCGCCGCGATCGCCACCGTCCCGGTGCTGCTCCTGCCGGAGACCAAGGGCGTCTCGATGCGCGGGATCGTCAGTTCGCGCCAGTGCCAGAGCGGCACCACAACGCCGTCCGCACCGGCAACCGGCTAACTTGACCGGGTGAGCAACGCTGGACAGAGCTGGCCGCCGGTCGAGACCGAGCCGGCCGTTCCCCATCCCAAGGCCCCGCAGCCGGGCAGCAAGCTGGGGGTGCACTACTCGCACTGCTTCGGCTGCGGGGACGAGGTCGAGGTGGGCCTCCACCTCCAGTCGTCGGTCACCGACGGCGCCGAGGTGGTGTCGGAGTTCGCCGTCACCGAGGCCCACCAGGGCGCACCAGGGCTGGCGCACGGCGGGCTGCTGGCCTGCGCGTTCGACGAGGCCCTCGGCGCGGCGGTCGGCAACCTGCTGCGCAAGCCCGCGGTGACCGCCAAGCTGGAGACCGACTTCGTGCGGCCGGTGCCGGTCGGCTCCACGCTGTTCATCTCGGCGAAGCTGGACGGCGTCGCGGGCCGCAAGACCTACGCGAGCGCCGAGGGCAGGCTCGACGCCGCGGACGGCCCCGTCGCGGTTCGCGCGCGCGGCCTGTTCGTCACTGTGGGGGTCGAGCACTTCACGACACACGGCGACAAGGACGCGCTGGACAAGCTCGCCGCGTCGGCCCGCCGCAGACGCGAGGACTGGGACATCAACCCCTGATGTTCATCCTCGTGGCGAGCGCCCTGCTCGCTGTCGTACACGTCTATCTGTGGAAGCGTCTGGTGGCCGACACCACCCGACGCGGCACGCGCGCCCGCCGGGTCGGCACTGCGGCGCTCGTGGTGCTGATGCTGCTGATGGTCGCCGCGCTCACGCTGGGCACGAGCACCGACCCGGCGATCGCGCAGTGGTTCGCCTGGCCCGGCTACCTGTGGCTGGCGACGTTCTTCTACCTGTTGCTGGCACTGCTGGTGCTGGAGATCCCGCGGCTCTTCCTGCGTCGCTGGGTGCGTGGGAAGCCGGAGCCCGCGAGCGAGGACGCCGAGCAGAGGGGCGTCAGCAGGCGCGTGGTGCTGGCCAGGGGCAGCGCGGCGGTGGCGGGCGTGGTGGCCACGGGCTTCGTCGGCTACGGCGTCACAGTTGCCACGGGAGCGCCGACGGTGACGCGGGTACCGATCTCCCTGCGCAGGCTCGACCCGCGCGCGGCGGGCTGCCGCATCGCGCTGATCAGCGACGTGCATCTCGGGCCGATCGTCGGCCGCTCGTTCACCGAGCGGATCGTGGAGCTGATCAACGCCGAGCGGCCCGATGTCGTCGCCATCGCGGGTGACCTCGTGGACGGCGACGTCAAGCACCTCGCGGAGGCAGCCGCGCCGCTGGGCGACCTGCGCAGCACACACGGCACGTTCTACGTCACCGGCAACCACGAGTACTACTCGGACTATCGCCAGTGGCTCGACCACCTGCCGTCACTGGGCGTGCGGCCGTTGCGCAACGAGCACGTCGACATCGAGCACAACGGCGGGACGTTCCACCTGGCCGGCATCAACGACCACACCGGCTACCAGTGGCAGGACCCCGGCGACGTGGCCAGGGCCGTCGAGGGCAGGGACGCCGACCGCGCCGTGGTCATGCTCGCGCACCAGCCGCGCGACGTGCCCGGCGCCGTCGAACACGACGTGGACCTGATGCTCGCCGGGCACACGCACGGCGGGCAACTCTCGCCGTTCGAGCTCGCCGTGAGCCTCCAGCAGGGCGCCGTCGCCGGGTCCTACACGTTCGGCGACACGAAGATGTACGTCACGCGCGGCGCGGGGTTCTGGGGCCCGCCCGTGCGGGTCGGCGCCCCGCCCGACATCACGATCGTGGAGCTCACTAAGTGAGGGTGCGGGGGCGGATGGCGTTGGCCTTGTCGACCAGCTCGATCCGCTGCTCCGCGCTGCCCGCCAGCCTCGCCAGCGAGCGGTAGCAGCGCTCGAGGCCGAACCGCAGCTCCCGCTCGGAGAGGTCGCACCCGAGCACCTTCGCGCCCTGCACCCGCCCGTTGCCGGAGCCTCCGGAGGTGACCCAGTGGAAGGCGGCCTCCAGCACCTCGGCCGACAGCCGCGTGCGGCGCTCGGCGTCGAGCGCGAGGCGCTCCAGCCTGGCGCCCGCGTCAACGATGTCGCGCTCCCTCGTGTCCTCTGCCCCGCCGCCCGTGATCCTCGTCTTGATCTTGATGGCGGCGACCTGCGCGGCGACATGGTGCGTCGACGACGACGGCACCGACTCCAGCACCTCGATCGCGCTCGCGCGCGCACCCTGCGCGAGGTAGACCCTCGCGAGCCCGAACGCGGCGCTCACGTAGGAGCGGTCGGTACGCCACACCAGCTCGTACAGCCTGGAGGCGTTGAAGTAGTCGCCCACGCTCTCCGCGCTGAAGGCCATCGCGAGCTTCGGTGCGATCTCGCCGGGCAACTCGTCGTACACCGAGTCGAAGGCCACGTGCGCGACCCTCGGCCTGCCGCCCGCGAGCTCGATGAGCCCCCGGTACCAGTCGATGCGCCAGTCGTGCGGGTACCCGGCCTTGATCGCGAGATACTGCGCGGCCTGCAACTGCCGGTTCGCTTCGGCCAGCTCGCCGAGCTCGATGCGGGCACGCACGATGCGCAGCCGCACCTCGATCGACTCGCGCGGGGCGTTCGCGAGCGCCTCGATGGCCGTCCTCGGGTCGGCCGACGCCGTCGTGGCGAGCACACCCGCACCGGCGTCGTCGGTGTGCACCTGCGGGATCGGCAGCCCGGCGACCACCTCGGCGGGGTCGGGCAGCGGCACGCTCTGCCCCGGCTCCGGCACCACCATGTCGACGCCGAACGTGTTGGTCTCCGGACCGTACACATTGGACGGCGCTGGCCGCTGCTTCCTGGTGCCCAGCGACATGATCTCACGCAGCACGCCGGTGAGCTGGTCGGCCATGTCCTCGGCCGAGACGAACCGGCGGTCCGGGTCCGCGTGCGTCGCGCGGCGCAGGAACCGGTAGTACGAGCCGAAGAGCTTGAACAGCGGGACGTCGTCCTGGCTCGGCAGGGTCGTCTTGTACTTCGTGGTGTAGCCGGTGAACTCGAAGCTCAGCACCGCGAGTGTCCGGCCGACCGTGAACAGGTCGGAGGCCACGGAGGCGCCGCGCGTCGGCAGCTCGGGGGCGCTGTAGCCGGTGGTGAAGAACAGCGGGCTGGAGTAGTCGTCCATGCGGCGCACGGCGCCGAGGTCGATGAGCTTCAGCTGCTCGTGCGTCTGGATCACGTTGTCGGGCTTGAGATCGCAGTAGAGCAAACCCTGTGAGTGCAGGTAGCCCAGCGCGGGCAGGATCTCCAGCCCGTAGGCGATCACCTGGCCGATCGGCAGCGGCTCGGCGCGCCCGGTCTCCCTGTGGTGGGCGAGCGCGAGCTGCCGCAGCGACTGCCCGCCGACGTACTCCATCACGATGTAGCCGACGGACGTGCCCGTGTCGGGATCGGGGTGCTGCACGAAGTTGTAGATGCGGACGATGTTCGCGTGCTCGACCTCGGCGAGGAACCGCGTCTCGTTGACGGCGGCCGCCATCGCGGTGGCGTCGCCGGTGTCGATCAGTCCTTTGAGGACGACCCAGCGGTCGTTGACGTTGTGGTCCTGCGCGAGGTAGATCCAGCCGAGCCCACCGTAGGCCAGCGCGCCGAGCACCTCGTACTGGCCGCCGACCAGCTCGTGGGGCTGGAGCTTGGGCACGAACGAGAACCGCGTGCCGCACTTCTCGCACACTCCCTGCGGGTTGCCGGGCGCACCGTCGCGGCCGCGACCGACCTTGGCGCCGCAGTTGCCGCAGAACCGCTTCTCCTCGGAGACCATCGGGTTCGTCAGCACCGCCGACGCCGGGTCGCGGTAGGGCACCTGCGGCACCTCGACCAGGCCCGCGCCGAGCCTGCCGCGGCGCGATGTGCGCGAGCCCGTGCGGCGGGACGTGCCGGGGAACGCGCCGGAACCCGTGCCGGGCCCGGTGCCGGGACCCGTGCCCGCACCGGTTCCGGGCACGATGCCGCCGCTGGTGCTCGGCGGCAGGACGCTCTCGGTGCCGGGGTCTGGCAACGTGCCCGGTCCGGACGGCTCCGGCGGCGGCGCGGGTGGCGTGATGCTCTCCGTCGCGGGAGCGGGCGCCGCGAGCACACTGGTGGGCTGCGGCTCGTTGTTCCGCTGCCAGTGCGGGGTCATGACCTGGGTGTTCGGCGCCACCGGCGCGGGCGGCGGGGCCGCGGGCCGCGCGGGCGGCTCGGCCGGGGCCGGCTGTGAGCCGGTGAGGACCTCCGGTGGCTGCGTCCAGCCGCTGCCCTCCGGCTCGTCGTCCGGCGCGGCGTGCCGAGGACGGCGTGGCTCATCCGACACTGCTGCTACCTCCGGGAGGTGTCACTGGTAGTTGGGGGCAGGCGGGCTCGCGGGGCCGAGGCGATCCAGCAGCCACCTGTTGTAGCTCTGCTGCCACGCGCCACCGCGCACCCGCTCCAGCACCGCGTTGACGAAGCGGACCATGTCCTCGTTCTCCTTCGGCACGCCGATGCCGTAGAGCTCGTCGGTGAAGCGCTCGCCGACGATCTTGACCGTGGGATCCTGCTCGGCCATCCCGGCGAGGATGGTGTCGTCCGTGGACACCGCCTCGACCTGGCCCTGCTGCAGCATCACCAGGCAGTCGGACCAGTCGTCCACCGAAACCGGAACCGGCTTCGGGTCGGCGGCGGCGATGTTCTTCAGCGACGTGGACTCCTTGGCGGCGCACACGCGCTTGCCGCCGAGGTCCTGGATGCCCTTCACCGTGGAGTGCTTGTCGACGAGCACCTTCTGCCCCGCGACGTAGTACACGGTGGAGAAGGCGATGTCCTCGAGGCGCTCGCACGTGATCGAGAACGTGCGCACCACGATGTCGACGTCACCGTTCTGCAGCGCGGGAATGCGCTGCGCCGAGGTGATCGCCCGGAACTGCACGGCGTTGGGGTCGCCGAAGATCTCGCGTGCGACCTCCCTGGCGATGTCGATGTCGAAGCCCTCGAGCGCGCCTGTGGTGGGATTGCGGAAGCCGAACAGGAAGGTGTTCTGGTCGACGCCGACGCTGAGGTAGCCGCGCTTCTGGATCTCGTCCATCGTGGACCCGGACTGGATGGACCCGTTCGGCGAAAGGCTCGCCGTCGGGTCGCAGCTGGTGTCGATGGAACCGCCGCCCTCGACGTCGTTCTCCACGGCGGCGTTGGCGGGCTGGGGCCGCTCGACGGAGCCGACGGGAGCGGGGTCGACGGGCGCACCCGGCGACCCGCAGCCCGCGATCAGCAGGGCGAACGCCGACAGCGCGGCGCCAAGTCGTTTCGTAGGTGTCATCAGCGGTACTCCCGCAGCCTTTCCCGGATGCCCAGCGTGGTGCCCAGCGCGGCGATCACGGCAAGAACCGCGAAGCCCGGCGCGAGCAGCACCAGCGCGCGCGAGGCGTTGGTCGTGTCGTCGAGGAAGGACTGCCGCCCCGACTCGATCGCGGCGGCCAGTTCCCGGTCGAGCCGGTTGAACGCGGCGGCAGCGGTGCGGTCCTGTGAGCCGTCGATCGCCATCTGCACCGCACCGTCGTAGTTGCCCGAGCCGTCGAGTTCGCGCAGCTGGCCATGAGCCTCGCGCCACGCGGTCGCGTGGGTGACCGCCGAGTCGACGTGCCCGGCCGATGGCAGGCCAGCCGAGCGATCCGCCGCCTCGCCGAGCAGGCCGCCGTTGCCGTCCTCACCCACGAGCTGACCCATCAGCTGCGCGTACTCCTCCTGGTACGACTCGCCACCGCCCCGCGCGACGAGCGTGAGCGTCTCGTCCGCGCGGGCCTGCAGCGCGGCGATCCTGGCGCGCACGAGCAGGTCGGACTGCTCGGTGCCGTCGCTGCTCCCGCTGCTGACGAGCACGCTCTGCACGGTGAGCGCCGCGGCGCTCCACAGGATCGCGATGCCCACGGCGATCGTGGCCACCACGAGGCCGACGTTGAAGACGCGGTTGGTCTTGCGCTTGAGGTAGATCTGCGTGGCGATGAGCGCGCCGAGCAGGCCGAGCACGAGCAGCGCGGTGAGCCACGGGACACCGGTGGCGTCGTCCTGCTCCTCCACGAGCCGGTCCGTGTCGATCTCGTACAGCTCCTGCGCGGCAGGCAGGATCTTCGCCCGCATCAGCTCGGACGCCTCCCGCAGGTAGGCCGCGCCGGCGGGGAAGCCCTGCCGGTTGTTGGCCCGCGCGGTTTCGATCAGCCCGGTGTAGACCGGCAGCTGCTGGCTGAGGATCTCGACCTGCCTCGCCGCCTCGGCGACCCCGCCCGAGTCGGACGCCGCCCTCGCAAGCGCCGCGCCGGCCGTGGCGATGTCCAGCTCGTAGCGCTCCCGCAACTCGGGCGGCTCGGCGCCGGTGGAGAGGAACGCGCTCGCCGCCGTCGCGTCGGCATCGGACAGCGACCGGTAGACCTCCTGCGCGGAGGCCGCGAGCGGTTCCCTGTGGTCGATCAGGTCGTCGATCGTGTTCGCGCGGTTCTGCACGGAGACCGTACCGATCACGCCCGTGAGCAGGGCCAGCACGATGAGTCCGGTCGCGATGAGCGAGAGCCTGCCGGGACTGGTCGCGGCCGACCGGGCGATGCCGCGGACGGCGTTGCCCGGCAGTTCGAGCAGCCAGGCGAGCCCCGAACGCTGACCGCGCGGCTCCTCCGGGGGCACCGGCTGCCCAGGGGGTGCGGGCACACCCGGACCACGAGGGGTCACGGTGCTCGTCATCGCGTTCCTCCACCCAGTTCCAGCACCCGCATGACCGTAGCCGAGTCCCGGCAACGACAACCACGGACTCCACGAACGGACCAAGATCGTGGCGGGGCTGTGATGCGCCCAGGGTGCGTACTGGGAGGCGCACCTACGGGTTACGCAACGCCGGGGCCGTCGAGTGGGGCAGCACCAGCTCGGGAGCCTCCGGCCGTTCGAGCACCACCTCGAGATCGTCGGCGAACCGGTAGGGCCTGCGCGCGAGGATCGTGCCGAGCCGCCTGCGCAGCCGGGACATCTCGGCACGCACGGTGACCGTGCGTTCGGCGTCGCCGAAGAGGTCCAGCGCCAGTTCCGCGGCCGAGCGGCCATCGCGGTGGCACGCGAGGACGTACAGCATCTCCGCGTGGCGCGGGCTCAGCGGGTAGGACCAGGTGCCGCTCGGTCCGGCGACGGTGAGCGTGCAGTCCCTCGGCGAGCGAACGTCCAGCACGGCCCTGGTGGTCCCGCGCTCGGTGTCGTGCTCGGTGACCCGCACGAGCCAGCCACCGGGAACCGGCTCGACCAGGCAGGTTCCGAGCGAGGGCAGCCATGCCTCGCCCGGTGCGCAGCCGCGGGGCAGCGGCACGCGATCCAGTGGCGCGAGCCCGGACACGGCGGCGACCCAGCCGTGCTCGTCGGTGACCATCGCGCGGCCCGGCACCTTCGACAGCACGGGCAGGGCCGCGGCGCGCAGGCGTTCCAGCTCGGCGAGGTGGGCGTTGCGCAGCTGCGACTCGGCGAGCTTCGCCACCGCGTCGACCAGCGCGAGCGTGGTGGCGTGCACGGTCGCGGCCGGGCCGGAGAGGTCGACGACTCCGAGCAGCCTGCCGTCGCGGGGGTCGTGCAGCGGCGCCGCCGCGCACGTCCACGCGTGATGGGAGCGGACGTAGTGCTCGGCCGAGTAGACCTGCATGGGCCTGCGGGCGACGAGCGCGGTGCCGATGGCGTTGGTGCCGACGTGGTTCTCGTCCCACGACACGCCCTCGGTGAACCCGAGCCGGTCGGCGCGGTGCCGCACGGCGTTGCTGCCCTCGCGCCAGAGCACACACGCGTCGCCATCGACGACCACCATGATGTGCGCGGCCTCCTCGGCCACGCTGATCAGACCGCTGCGCAGGATCGGCAGTGCGTCGGCGAGCCCGCTGGCGCGGCGCCTGGCCTCGACGTCCTCGGTGGACAGCGGCCTGCCGTCCCGGCCGTGGTCGGGGTCCAGGCCGAGCCGCCGCATGCACTGCCAGGACGCGCCGATGACCGCGCGCGGCTCGGCGGGTGGGCTCGCGCCCGAGAGCGCGGCCTCGTGCACCCGCGCGAGCACGCGCGCGTACCGCCGGGGGTCCGCCCCGACGGGCACCGCTGCCTCGAGGTGCTCCTGGCGCACGGAGACGAGTGTCGCAAGCCGGACCCTCCGCACGGAACCCTTACCGACGGTTCGTCACCGCATTGACCGCCACGACCACGGCGTTCGGCTGCTCAAGGTGCACCATGTGCCCCGCGCGTTCCACGTACTCGACGTCGTCGAGGCCCTCGCCGTTGGTGGCGGGCAGCACCGCGTCCTGCCTGCCCCACACCACCGCCACCGGGACGTCCACTTCGGACAGCAGCGGGGCGACGTCGAGCGCGGGCTCGTCGCCGTCGAGCAGGGTGCCGAGCAGCGCGCCCAGTGCCTTGTCGACGCCGTCGAGCCGCTTGTACCTCATCAGGTCGTCGGCGAGCTGCCTGGTGACCTGACCGGGGTCCGCGAACAGCGCGGCGAGGTGCGGCTTGAGCTCCCGGCGCGACCTCGCCTCGGCGAATCCGCGCAGGTAGCCGGCGTTGATGCGGCTGCCGAACCCCGCGGGGGCGATGAGCGTCAGCGAGGCCACCCGCGCGGGTTCCCTGGCGGCCGCGGCCACCACCACGGCACCGCCGAGCGAGTGCCCGACGAGGTGCGCCCGCTCGATCCCGCGCTCGGCGAGCAGGCCGAGCACGGCACCCGCGAGCACGTCGAGTGAGCCGTCGCCGACATCCTTGGTGGACTCGCCGTGGCCAGGGAGGTCGAGCGCGTACACGGTGTGTGACTGCGACAGCGGCTCCTGCACGAAGAGCCAGGAGTTCTTGTCGCCGCCGTAGCCGTGCACGAGCACCACGGTTTCCTCGCCCTCGCCGAGCGCGGCGAAGCAGACCGTGCGCCCGTCCACCTCGACACTGCCCGTGACGGGGCCCGCGACCTCGGCCACCGCGCCCGAGTCCAGCTCCTCCCTGGCCAGCAGCGCCGCCTCGTCCAGCTCGGCGTCCGGCACGTCGGCGGGAGCGATCAGCGCGATCGTCGCGCCCACCGGCACGTCCTCGCCGACCTGGGCGATGATCCGGCGCAGCACACCTTCGTCGGCCGACTCCAGCGCGCCGGCGATCTTGTCGGTGTCGATCTCGGCGAGGTCGTCGCCGTCGGCGATCTCGTCACCCTCCGAGGCGATCCACTCGGTGACCTTGCCGCTGGTCATCGAAAGACCCCACTTCGGCATGACGACCTTGCGAATGGCGTCGTTCATCCTCACCGCTTCCATTCGACGACGGTCTTCACGGCGTTGGCCACGCGCTGGGCGTCCGGGATGTAGAGGTCCTCCAGCGCGTCGGAGAACGGCACCGGTGTGTGCGGAGCGGTCACCATCTCGATCGGGGCGCGCAGCGAGCCGAACGCCTCCTTGGCGACGAGCGCGGAGATGTCGGTGGCGAGGTTGCAGCGCGGGGTCGCCTCGTCCACCACCACGAGCCGTCCGGTGTTCTCGACGCTTTCCAGGATGGTCTCCGTGTCGAGCGGGCTCGTGGTGCGCGGGTCGATGATCTCGGCCTCGACCCCGGATTCGGCGAGCTGCTTCGCCGCCTCCTCCGCCACCGACACCATGCGCCCGATGGCCACGATCGTCACGTCGTCGCCATCGCGGACGACGCCCGCCTCGCCGAACGGGATCGTGTAGCTGTCCTCCGGCACGTCGCCGGTGACGTCGTACATCGCCTTGTGTTCGCAGAAGATCACCGGGTCGTCGTCGCGAATGGACTGGATCAGCAGGCCCTTCGCCTCGTACGGGCTCGAGGGCACCACGACCTTCAGCCCGGGGATGTGGGTGAAGATCGGGTACAGCGCCTGCGAGTGCTGCGCCGCCGCGCGCAGACCCGCGCCGTACATCGTGCGGATCACCACCGGCGTCTTCGCCTTGCCGCCGAACATGTACCGGAACTTGGCCGCCTGGTTGAAGATCTGGTCGAAGCAGACGCCCATGAAGTCGATGAACATCAGCTCGGCGACGGGGCGAAGGCCGCTCGTCGCCGCGCCGATCGCCGCGCCGACGAACGCCGACTCGGAGATCGGGGTGTCGAGCACCCGGCCGGGGAAGCGGTGGTAGAGCCCTTTGGTGACACCGAGAACGCCGCCCCACGCGTCGTCCTCGCCGGGGCTGCCTGCGCCGCCCGCGTTGTCCTCGCCGAGTACGATCACCGACTCGTCGCGCTCCATCTCCTGCGCGAGGGCCTCGCCAAGCGCCTCGCGGTAGCTGATCGTGCGTGCCATCTGGGGAACCCTCCTCAGTACTCGATGTAGACGTCGGTCTCCAGGTCGGCCGCAGTGGGCTTCGGCGCGGCCTTGGCCTCCTCGACGGCGGCGTCGATCAGGTCGGCCACCTGCGCGTCGACGGCGTCGAGCCGGGCGGCCTCGACCTGCCCGGTCTCGGTGACCCTCGCGCGGAACCGCTTGAGGCAGTCGAGGTTCTCGCGGGCGTAGGCGACCTCGCCTGCGCGGTAGGTCTGCTGGTCGCCCTCGAAGTGCCCGAAGTAGCGGGTGAACTTCACCTCGATGAGCGTGGGCCCTCCGCCCTCGCGGGCCCGCTGGATGGCCTCCGCCGCGGCCTCGTGAACGGCGAAGAAGTCGAACCCGTCCACGATCACACCGGGCATGCCGAACCCAGCCGCGCGGTCGGCGATGTTGTCGGCCGCGACCGACCACGTGCTGGAGGTGGCCTCGGCGTAGCCGTTGTTCTCCGCCACGAAGATGGCGGGCAGCTGCCAGACCGACGCGAGGTTCATCGCCTCGAGCGTGGTGCCCTGGTTGCTCGCGCCGTCGCCGAAGAACGCGACGCCGACGCCGCCGGTGCCCTTCTGCTTCGCGGCGAGCGCGGTGCCGCAGATCAGCGGCGGGCCGCCGCCGACGATGCCGTTCGCGCCGAGCATTCCCTTGGAGAGGTCGGCGATGTGCATCGAGCCGCCCTTGCCGTGGCACGAGCCGGTCCTGCGGCCGTAGATCTCGGCCATCATCGCCTTGACGTCCACGCCCTTGGCGATGCAGTGGCCGTGGCCGCGGTGGGTGCTGGCGATGGCGTCGCGGTCGTCGAGGTGCAGGCACACGCCGGTGGCCGAGGCCTCCTCGCCTGCGTAGAGGTGGACGAAGCCGGGGATCTCACCGGTGGCGAACTCGTCGTGCAGCCGCTCCTCGAAGGCGCGGATGGTGCGCATCGTGCGGTAGGCGTCGAGCAGGGCGTTGCCATCGAGCTCGTGCGATACCGCCGTGGACAGGGTATCCGTCATCGTTGACGCTCCTTTCGTTGTGCCACTTGGTTTTCCGTTCGCAGCAGTCCGTTCGCCGAGGCTTCGGCGAGCACGGCGGAGACATCGACGCAGCGCGGGCCCTCTGCACACAGGCGCACGGTCGCGGTCTCGGTGCCGGTGAGTTCCAGCTCCCGCTCGCCGTCGACGGCGATCACCCCGCCGCGCAGGCCGATCTCGACGGGCTCGCCGACCGGGAGCGGTCGCCAGGCGTCGACGCCTACGGGCACGACGAGCCCTGGGGCGATCGGCGCGTGCACGACCCAGCGGGCGTGTTCGGGCGGGGCGAGGGTGAGCGCGACGCCTTCCGGCTCGTCGCGCGGGCTCGGGCAGAGCTGACCGGCGACGCTGGAGAGGCCGATGCCGTCTGGCTCGGCGAAGGTGCAGAACAACTCGGTGATCGTCTCGGGGTGCCACAGTGCCCGGGAGCCGATGTGCCGGGAGCGGGACGCGCACACGTCCACGAGCGCCGTCTCGCCACGGTCGGCGACGCCGGCGTGCAGCACGGTGGCTCGGCGGGTGCCGGTCTCCGCGGCGACGGCTCCGGTCGCGACGAGCCCGCCGGCCAGCCCGGCGACGGTCGCCTCGCGCATCCGGGGGAAGGCGTTGTTGGTGCCGGTCGACAGCGCGAGCAGCGGCACGTCCCCGCACGCGGCGGCGGCCACGCGCGCGGTGCCGTCGCCGCCGAGGCACACGATCAGCCGGGCTCCGTCGGCCACCATGCGGCGCACGGCGTTGGTGGTGTCGCGGGCGGTCCCGGTGATCGCGTCGTCGTCGCAGAACACGACGTCGGGCCACCCGCCGTCGCGCCCCGGCCTGCGGCCGCGCAGGGCCCGCAGCACGGCGGCGGAGATACCGCCGAGGTCGGTGGACAGCAGCGCGCGGGTGACGCCCACCGAGGCGAACGCGGTGAGCAGCCGCTGCACCATGTTGGCCTTCTCGGCGGTCGGGAACACCGACGCCTGCGCCACGAGCCGCCGGATGTCCCGCCCCGACGCGGGGTTGGCCACCACTCCGACGGTCACTGTGTCCGACGTCACATGTCTATGTGACTACGGCGTGCCCCTGAGCGGAAGGGTTGCAGCAGGTTGCAAATCTCGGCACGGGTCGCCAAACGCAGTGAAGGCCACCTTCACTGCGTTGAACCAACACAGCGGCGCGTCAGCGTCTCCGTTTGGGTGGTGGCGGGAGACGGGTGGGCGCAGGGAAGGTGGCCTTCACTGCAGCTGGGTCAGGAGTTGGCGGCGGCGAGCCGGTCGAGGCGCGCGGTGGTCGGCCAGCGCACGTCGCGCGCCCAGCCGAACTTCTCGAACAGCCAGATCAGCCGGGCCGAGATGTCGATCTGGCCACGCAGCACGCCGTGCCGGGCGCACGTCGGGTCGGCGTGGTGCAGGTTGTGCCACGCCTCGCCGAAGGAGAAGATCGCCAGCGGCCAGAAGTTGGCCGCTTTGTCGCGACTGGTGAACGGACGCTCGCCGATCATGTGACAGATCGAGTTCACCGACCACGTCACGTGGTGCAGCACGCCGACCCGCACGAACCCGGCCCAGAAGAACGCCGTCACGCCGCCCCAGACCGACCACGTGATGAGGCCGCCGAGCACGCCGGGCAGCAGCAGGCTCAGGCCCACCCACAGCGGGAACAGCTTGTCGACGCGCTGGATGTCGCGGTCGGCGAGCAGGTCGGGCGCGAACCGCTCCGCGTTCGTGACGTCGCGCTCGAACAGCCAGCCCATGTGCGCGTGCCAGAAGCCCTTGGCCAGCGCCTTCGGCCCGGTGCCGAACAGCCACGGCGAGTGCGGGTCGCCTGCCCGGTCGGAGAACGCGTGGTGCCTGCGATGATCGGCGACCCACGTCGTGACCTGCCCCTGCGCCGAAAGGCTCCCGGCGATCGCGAGTGCGATCCGCAGTGGCCTGTTCGCCTTGAACGAGCCGTGGGTGAAAAGGCGGTGGTAGCCGACGGTGACCCCGAGCCCGCTGAGCACGAAGAAGAGCGCGCCCAGACCGATGTCGACCCAGCTCAGCCCCCATCCCCACGCGAAGGGAACGGCGAGGGCCAGCGCCACGATGGGCGCCAGCACGAAGATCTTGACGGTGATGTGCTCGGGCAGCGACGTACGCCCGGAGATGATCGGTTTGGGCCTTCGTTCCTTGGGTCGTGTGGGAGAACTGGTGGACGCGGTCATATACACCTCGTGATGGTCGGATCGGGGTCTCGGGAGTGCGGCAAAAGAAATAGCCGAAATTCATTGCAGCAAACGCCGAATTCACACTGACCCGAACGCTCGCGATGTCTGGCTCGAACGCTACCGTATACCCGGCTCCGGCGCCATGTAATCCAGTCGCCGACTAGATTGCCGGGGTGACTTATGCGCATTGGGAGCTCGTGCCGACCAGATGGCGGGACAACGACGTATATGGCCACGTCAACAACGTGGTCTACTACGAGTTCATGGACACGGTGATCAACCGCCGGCTCATCACGGAGGGTGGTCTCGACATTCAAAAAGGCCAGGTCATAGGGGTTTGTGTCGAATCACACTGCAATTACCACGCTTCCTCAGGATTTCCTGAGAAACTCGCGATCGGGTTGCGGGTGGGCCACCTCGGCACCTCGAGCGTGCGCTACGAGATCGGCATCCACCGCGAGGACCGGTCCGAACTGCTCGCCGAAGGCCACTTCGTGCACGTGTTCGTCGACCGGGACACGAGGCGTCCGGAACCGGTCACCGGAGCACTGCGGGAGGCGCTGCGGCGACTGACCGTGGAGTCCACAGAGGACTGACCGACCGCCGCGCACCGGCCACCCGCCCGACCCGTACGCTACGACTAGTAGTACTTGGCTTGCTGGAGGACCGGTGATCACTGGGTATGCGATCGCGGTGGCGCTGTGCTCGCTGGCCGTCGCGGCCTGGGCCTTCGTGCTCGCGGCGAGGAACAAGGCTCCCGCACGGCCCCTGCTGACCGGGCTGGCCGTGCTGGAGGTCCTGCTGCTGGTGCAGGTGGTGATCTCGGTCGTGCTGCTCATCGGCGGCGACCGGCCGGGCAGCATGGTCACCTTCATCGCCTACCTGGTGGGCTCGTTGCTGGTGCTGCCGGTCGGCGCGGTGTGGGCGCTGGCCGAGCGCACCAGGTCGAGCACGGTGATCCTCGGCGTCGCGTGTGTGACCGTGCCGGTGCTGATCCTGCGGATGTCGGAGGTCTGGGGTGGCGCGAGTGCCTGAGCAAGCTTCCGAACGCCCCGCCACGGCGAGCGGGCCGGGCCGCGTGCTGGTGGCGGTGTACGCGATCTTCGCGGTAGCCGCCACGTCGCGAGCGGCCGTGCAGATCGCGACCCGCTTCGACGAGGCGCCCGTGCCGTACGTGCTCTCGGCGTTCGCGGCCGTGGTGTACCTGCTCGCGACGTTCGCGCTCGCGCGCACCGGCATCCTGTGGTGGCGGATCGCGCTCGTGGCGTGCTCGGTGGAGCTGGCCGGCGTGCTCGTGGTGGGAACACTGAGTGTGTTCGACCAGGCGGCGTTCCCCGACGCCGCTGTCTGGTCGAACTACGGGATGGGTTACCTGTTCATTCCGCTCGTGCTGCCCGTCATCGGGCTCCTCTGGCTGCGGCGGACCGCGCCTACCAGAACACCGCGATGACCACGTTGGCCAGCGTGAAGCCGGCCAGCCCGTAGAACACGCCCTTGCCGGACTCGGGGCGGCGCCACAGGATGTGGGCCAGCACGAGCACGATCACGGCGATGCCGAGCTTGACGGCGACCTTGGTGTTGTCCGGTTCCGCGGCGACGAGGCCGGCCGAGGCGATACCGACGAGCGCGACACCGGTGAGGACCTGTGCGCCCGCGCTGTACATCGTGATCGCGGGAGCGGGTCCGGCCGGTGCGACGCTGCGCGCGACCACGCCACTGACGATGCCGGCCATCCCGAGCAGGTGCAGCACGACCAATGCGTCGTAGACGATTTCCATGCCGAGAACTTACTACATGCAGTAGTAGAGGCGCGCAGGGAAGGTGGCCTTCACTGCGGTTGGTCAGAGGGGGATGGCGAAAAGGGTCGACGACGTGGCGAGGGCCGTCAGCACCAGCAGGCAGGCCAGCGGCAGCGCGGGCGGAAAGCCGAACCGGTCCGGTTCGCGCAGCCGGCGGATCCGCGCCTGCACCGGGGTGTCGGCGACGGCCAGCGCACCCGCCGGGGTGCCCGCCGTTCCGTTGGCGTGGAAGCGCTCCAGCGCGCTCGCCAGCGGCTCCCTGCCGTGCTGGCGGGCCGCCTTGTCGTCGGCGCACATCTCCACGAGCAGCTCGATCGTCGCGCACACCCGCGTGAGCAGCGCGCTGCCCGGCAGCAGCCTGCGCAGCGCCTGGAACGGCGCCACCACGAGGTGGTGCCGCTCCCGCGCGTGCGCCCGCTCGTGGGCGAGAACGGCGTCCAGCTCCGCTTCGGTCAGCAGCCGCCGCGCACCGGCGCTGACGACGATCCGGGGGTTGCGGCCGGGCAGGCAGTAGGCGACGGCGATGGGATGGTCCACCACGAGCGCGCCGGTGTCCTGCCGCGCGACCAGCTGCAGCAACAGCCGGTGCCGCGCCCGCGCGCGAGCCGTACTGCGCAGGCACAGCAGCTGGTTGACGACCAGCCAGCCCGCGAGCGCGAGCCCGGCCACGACGGCCGCGGAGTGCCACAGATCCAACTCGTGGATCACCGGGGGGAGGTCGAACAGCGCGGGCACCAGGCCCCGCTGGTAGGGCGCGAGCCCGAAGCCGAGCAGCGCGCCGATCGTGGACACCACCAGCGTGAGGACCGTGATCTGCCAGAGGATCAGAGCCGCCCTGGGGTGGGCGTGCGTCCAGCGGCTGCGCAGCAGCCAGAGCGCCACGGCCACGGCCGCCGCGCCCGCCGCGAGCTGGTGCCCCACGAGGATCACGTCTTCTCTCCCCGTTCCAGCGCCTGCCGGAGCGCGTCGGCCTCGTCGCTGGTCACCGACTGCGCGAAGCGCACCAGCGCTGAGCCACGGTCGCCGGTCAGCTCAAGTGCCTCGAGCATCAGCTCGGCGACGTACTCCTCGCGCGTCGCCGCGGGCGCGTACAGCCAGGCGCGGCCTGCCCGTTCGCGGCGCACGACGTTCTTCGCCGCCAGCCGGGTCAACACGGTCATCACGGTCGTGTAGGCGAGCCCGCGGTCAGCGAGCGCCGCGTGTACCGCACGCACGCTGGCCGGCTCGGGTCGCGCCCAGAGCACATCCATCACCGCGCGCTCCAGTTCTCCGAGCCTCGCCACGTCCACCCCTTCTGCAATCCGCCTTCGGAAATTCAACCACGAACCGTCGTGGTGGTGACCCCGGTTGTGACGGCCAGCAACAGCTGTAGGTGGCAGGACAGCCGCTCGCGCGGGTCGCCGAGGTCGATGCCGCTCACGGTGCCCACCCTGCGCAACCGGTGCCGCACGGTGTTGGGGTGGACGTGCAGCGCGGCGGCCACCGAGCGCACGTCGCCCATCGCGTCGAGCCAGGTGAGCAGCGTGGGCACCAGCTCGGAGCCGTGCTCGGCGTCGTGGGCCAGCAGTGCGGCGACCGCGGGATCGTGCAGGTCGGGGTTGGCCTCCAGCAGCGCGAGCGTCTCGCCGAGCAGCACCTCGGCCCGCAGGTCGGCGATGCTCGCGACCGACCGGGCGGCGCCCATCGCGTCGAGCACGCGGTCGGCCTCGGCCCTCGACGCGCGGACGTCGCGCAGCGCCGCGACGGCGGAGCCGAGGCCCGCCTGCACGCGCACGCCGGTGCGCCGCGTGAGCACCTCGGCCACGTCGGTGACCTCGGCGACGAGCCCGCTGAGCTGCCGCGCGTCCGGCAGCACCGCGTACACGCGCGCGCCGTCGGCGCCGACCAGCGCACCCTTGCGGTACGAGGCCATGTGCACCGAGACCATCGTGAGCATCTCGGCGAGGTGCAACTCCCGCACCGGCTCATCGGCCGTGGGCTCGCGGGCGGTGAACGCCACGACGACGGCCGGCGTCGCCGGGTCGAGCCCGAGCTGCCCGGCCACCAGGTCGGGGCTGGCGTGCCCGGTGAGCAGGCCGTTCACCAGCTCCTCGCGCGAGCGGCCGTGCTCGCTGCGCTGCCGCAGCAGGTGCACGGCGGCGAGCCGCGCTCCGCCGAGCAACGCGCTCTCGGCCCGCTCGGCGAAGCTCTCCCTGCCCTCCTGCACCCACACCGTGCCGAGGTGGTGGGTGCCGGCGCGGATGCCGACGGCAAGCCTGCGGCGGATGCCGAGCTCTGGGTGCGGCTCGACGCGCACCACCTCCTCGCCCGACCGCAGCCGTTCGAACACGCCCCACTCGCGCAGCAGCGCGAGGTAGCTTTCAGGTCCTTGCCAGCCGAGGATCGACAGCCTGCGCAGCTCGTCGACCTCGTCGTCCGACCTCGAGTAGGCGAGCACCCGGTTGCCGGCGTCCTCGATGCTGACGCTGCCACCCGTCAGCAGGGCAAGCGTTTGCGCAAGCGAGAACAGGTCGCCGGGCTCGTCGCTGAAGCCCTCGGCGAGCGTGGCGCTGTCGAGCACCTGCCGCACCACGATCTCCAGCTGGTCCCAGCGCACCGGCGCAGCCACGCTGAGCAGGGCGACGCCCGACTCGTCCGCGATTCCGGCCAGCTCGTCGGTCGCCTCCTTCACCGCGACGGCGGCCGCGCCCCGGCGGGCCGCCGCCCGCACCGGCCGGGCCGCCTCGCGCCCGCGCGCGCCGATGATCAGCACCAGCTCGCCCGCGTAGCCGCCGGGCTCGTCGTCGGGGTCGAGGATCGCCACGCCGCGCACCAGCGGATCGGCGTGTTCCGTGCGCAGCTCCACCAGTGGAAGGCCGATCGCCACCAGCAGCTGACGCAACCCCAAGCCGTTGTTCGATCGGCCAACACCCATGGTTCAACGTTAGCCGGACACACAGCCCGCGAGCCCGGTCGCGGTCCCACACTTCCAGACATGGACGCCATCACGAGCCCGCCAGCGCCGCGCAACGAACCGGTCCGGGACTACGCACCCGGCTCGCCCGAGCGCGAGAGCCTCACCCGCAAGCTCGCCGAGCTCGCAAGCACGCGGTTCGAGCTCACCGCCGCCATCGGCGGCGAGCAGCGGATGCCGGACGGCGAGCGCATCGACGTCGTCCAGCCGCACAACCACGCCCACGTGCTGGGCACCACGGCCAACTCGACGCACGCCGACGCGAAGGACGCCATCGACGCCGCGTTGCGGGCGGGCGAGTCGTGGCGGCGCCTGCCCTTCGACGAGCGCGCCGCCGTGCTGCTGCGCGCCGCCGACCTGCTGTCGGGGCCGTGGCGCGACACCCTCAACGCCGCGACGATGCTCGGCCAGTCCAAGACCGCCGTGCAGGCCGAGATCGACTCCGCGTGCGAGCTCGCCGACTTCTGGCGGTTCAACGTCCACTTCGCCCGCGAGCTGCTTGAAGGTCAGCCGCAGAGCTCGCCCGGCGTGTGGAACCGGCTCGACTACCGCCCGCTCGAGGGCTTCGTCTACGCGATCACGCCGTTCAACTTCACCGCCATCGCCGGCAACCTGCCCACCGCGCCCGCGCTGATGGGCAACACCGTGCTGTGGAAGCCGTCGCCGACGCAGGGCCTCGCCGCGCACCTGACGCTGCGCCTGCTGGAGGAGGCCGGCCTGCCGCCGGGCGTGATCAACCTGCTGCCCGGCGACGGCCTCGCCGTCTCGGACGTCGCGCTCGCCGACCCCGCGCTCGCCGGCATCCACTTCACCGGCTCCACGAGGACGTTCCAGCACCTGTGGTCGGCCGTCGGCGCCAACATCGGCGGCTACCGCACGTATCCGAGGCTGGTCGGCGAGACCGGCGGCAAGGACTTCGTGGTGGCGCACCCCAGTGCCGACGTCGACGTCCTGCGCACGGCACTCGTCCGCGGCGCGTTCGAGTTCCAGGGCCAGAAGTGCTCCGCGGCCTCACGCGCGTTCGTACCGCGCTCGGTGTGGGCACGGCTCAAGGACGACCTGGTGTCCGAGGTCGAGGCGCTGACGGTCGGCGACGTGACCGACCTGCGCAACTTCATGGGCGCCGTCATCGACCGCAGGGCCTACGACCGGCTGGCCGGGGTGCTGGAGATGGCGCACGCGGCACCCTCGCTGGAGGTGCTCGCGGGCGGCACGGCCGACGATTCGACCGGCTACTTCGTGCGGCCGACCGTGCTCGAGGGCTCCGACCCCACGCACGAGGTGTTCCGCACCGAGTACTTCGGGCCCGTGCTGGCCGTGCACGTCTACGAGGACGGCGAGTACGACCGCGTGCTGCACGAGGTGGACCGCGGCGCGGCCTACGGGCTCACCGGCTCGATCATCGCGACCGACCGGGCCGCCATCGAGCGCGCGAAGGAGGTGCTGCGCTTCGCGGCGGGCAACTTCTACGTCAACGACAAGCCGACCGGCGCGGTCGTCGGCCAGCAGCCCTTCGGCGGCGCCCGCGGGTCGGGCACCAACGACAAGGCGGGCTCGGTCTACAACCTCCTGCGCTGGGTCAGCCCGCGCACGGTCAAGGAGACGTTCGTGCCCCCGGTCCGCTCGTCGTACCCGCACCAGCTCTAGGAGTTCGCCATGCTGCGCTCGGCCATCATCGCCGCGTCCCGCTCGCGGAAGTGCCGCTCGCTCGTCGAGAACCTGCCGCTCGCCAGGCCGATCGTCGACCGGTTCGTCGCGGGCGAGGGGGTCACCGACGCGCTGGCCGCGACGCGGGAGCTGACCCGCGACCGACTCGTCACGCTCGACCACCTCGGCGAGGACACTGGGGAACGGGCTCAGGCCGACGCGGCCGTCGAGGCGTACCAGAGCCTGCTCGGCACCCTCGCCGACGAGGGGCTGGCCGCGAAGGCGGAGGTGTCGGTGAAGCTGTCGGCGCTGGGCCGGACCCTGCCCCGCGACGGCGACAAGATCGCCCTCGAAGGGGCGCGGGCGATCTGCGAGGCCGCGGCGAGCGCGGGCACCACGGTGACCGTGGACATGGAGGACCACACGACGGTCGACGCCACGCTCTCGATCGTGCGTGAGCTGCGGGTGGACTTCCCGTGGGTGGGCGCCGTGGTGCAGGCGTACCTGCGGCGCACCGAGGGCGACTGCGCCGACCTCGCCGGACCCGGCTCGCGGGTGCGCCTGTGCAAGGGCGCCTACGACGAGCCGGCCTCGGTGGCCTACCGGGACAGGGCCGACGTGGACGCGTCGTACGTGCGCTGTCTCAAGACGCTCATGCACGGCGACGGCTACCCGATGGTCGCCACCCACGACCCCAGGCTGATCGAGATCGCACAGGACCTCGCGCTGCGGGCAGGGCGGGGCACCACGGAGTACGAGCA
Source organism: Prauserella endophytica (assembly GCF_005146945.1). Taxonomy (GTDB): domain Bacteria; phylum Actinomycetota; class Actinomycetes; order Mycobacteriales; family Pseudonocardiaceae; genus Prauserella_A; species Prauserella_A endophytica. The sequence continues at coordinate 32,757 of NZ_SWMS01000025.1, read as the reverse complement.
CCAGATGCTGTTCGGCATCCGTGTGGACGAGCAGCGGCGACTCGCCGCCCGCGGGCTGGGCATGAGGGTCTACGTGCCCTACGGCGGCGAGTGGTACCCGTACTTCGTGCGGCGCCTCGGCGAGCGGCCGGCCAACCTGGCCTTCTTCGCCAGGGCGCTGGTCGGCCGCTAGTGTCCTGCGTCAGGACACCAGCGGCGTGTCGGACCTAGGCGGTCACGGCGTCGCGGGCCTTGGCGCCCAGCTCGGTGGACTCGCGTGCGCAGTGCGCACAGCAGAAGAAGTGCCCATCGACGTCGACGCCGTGCCCGGCCACCTTGCAGCCGCAGTGTTCACACACGGGCGCGAGCTTGTGGATGGCGCACTCGAAAGAGTCGAACGTGTGCTTGCCGCCGCCCTTGGTGTGGATCTCGAAGGAGAGGTCGTACTCGTTCCCACAGACTTCGCAAGTAGCCATACGTACGCATTCCCGCATGGGTCGACGGCAAACCTCACCGGGACAGCGCCGAGGGCCACCACACCTTCTTGCCGATGTCGATGGTCAGCGCGGGCACCAGCAGCGACCGGACGATCAGGGTGTCGAGCAGCACGCCGAACGCGACGATGAACGCGATCTGCGCGAGGAACAGGATCGGCAGCACCGCGAGCGCCGCGAACGTCGCCGCGAGCACCACGCCCGCCGACGTGATCACCCCACCGGTGACGGTGAGCCCGTAGCGCGTGCCCTCGCGCGTGCCCCTCGTCCGCGCCTCCTCCCGGACCCTGGTCATGAGGAAGATGTTGTAGTCGATGCCAAGCGCCACCAGGAAGACGAAGCCGAACAGCGGCACGGCCGGGTCGGCGCCGGGGAAGCCGAGCACGTGGTTGAACACCAGCGCCGACACCCCCATCGTGGCCGCGAACGACAGCACCACGGTGGCCACGAGCAGCAGCGGGGCGAGCAGCGAGCGCAGCAGCAGCGCCAGCACGGCGAGCACCACCACGAGCACGATCGGGATGATCACCATGCGATCGCGTTTGGACGTTTCCTGCGTGTCGAGCTGAACGGCGGTGCGCCCGCCCACCTTCGCGTCCGCGTCCTCCACGGCGCGCACCGAGTCGCGAAGGCTCTGCACGATCCCCACCGCCCGCTCGGAGTCGGCCGGAGCGTCGAGCACGGCCTCGATGAGCACGAGCCCGTCGCGGGTGCCCGCGGGCTCGGCGCTGGAGACGCCGTCGACACGCGTCGCCTCGAGCACGGCGTCGGTCTGCTGCGCGTTGGCGATCACGATCGCGGGCGAGCCGACGCCGCCGGGAAAGTGCCGCGAAAGCACCTCCTGCCCGGCGACCGAGTCGACCTCGGTGAGAAAGACGTCGGTCTGGGACGTGCCGTCGGCTTTGAGTTGCGGCACGAACGCCGCGCCCGCGAGCAGCACCAGCGCGGTGACCGCCCAGATCGCCCTCGGCTTCCGGTCGACGAGGCCGGCGATCCGGCCCCATACGCCCTTCCCCTCCGGGTGCGGGGAGCCGTGCAGCGGGCGGAACGGCCAGAACGCGGCGCGGCCGAAGATCGCCAGCACCGCGGGCAGGAAGGTGACCGAGGCCAGCAGCGAGGCACCGATGCCGATCGCGGCGACCGGGCCGAGCCCCCGGTTGGAGTTGAGGTCGCTGAACAGCAGGCACAGCACGCCGAGGATCACGGTGCCCGCCGAGGCGGCGATGGGTTCGATGGTGCCGCGCAGTGCCTTGCGGATCGCGACGTACCGGTCCTCGGTGTCACGCAGCTCCTCGCGGAATCGGGAGACGAGCAGCAGCGCGTAGTCGGTCGCGGCCCCGAAGACGAGGATGAACAGGATGCCCTGGCTCTGGCCGTTGAGCGCGAGCGTTCCAGAGTCGGCGAGCAGGTAGACGGTGAGGCTCGCGAGGCCGAGCGCGAAGATCCCGGAGAGCAGCACGAGGAACGGCAGCAGCGGGCTTCGGTAGACGATGATCAGGATCACGGCCACGACCGAGCCCGCGACGAGCAGGAGCATCCCGTCGATGCCGCCGAACGCTTCGGAAAGGTCGGCGATCTGCCCAGCCGGACCGGCGGCGTAGACGTCGAGCCCGTCCGGCCGGTCGCGGTCGAGCAGGCCGCGCAGCTCCTCGACGGCCTCGTTCGGCTCGCCCGTCATGGGCACGACGAGCTGCAGCGCCTTGCCGTCCCGCGACGGGATCACCGGTGAAAGCGGCTGGACGACTCCCTCGATCGAGGCCGCATCGGCAGCGCGTTCCTGGAGGAACGCGCGGTCGGCCGGGGTGACGCCGCCCGCGCGCTCGGCGACGACGATCGTGGGCACGGCCTCGTTCCGGGTGAACCTCTCCTGCAGCCGCTGGACCTCCGTGGCTTCGGCGGACGCGGGCAGGAAAGCCGAGTTGTCGTTCTCGGAGACGTCACTCAGCTTGCCCGCGAACGGGCCGCCGAACCCACCGATCGCCAGCCAGCCGATCATGATCAGCGCGGGAACGAGCCAGCGGAGCCTGCGCACGGTTCTCCCAGTTAGTTCGACCATCGAATGTTCGGTGATCGAAATACTAAGCTGGGTAGGTTGAAGCGGCGAACGGGGAGGAGTGAGACAAACGTGACAGCGGCTCACAGCCCCGGCGACGACGTCCTCGTCCGCCTGTTGCGGCAGCTGACCGTGGAGAACGGCGAGTTCGTCGAGATCCTGCGCCAGGCGCACCGCATGCACCGCACGGATCTCAACGCACTGGCCGTGATCATGGATGCCACCAGGTCGGGAGGGCCGCCGAGCCCCAGGGAGCTCGCCGAGGCACTGCACCTGTCGGCCTCGGCGACGACGGCCCTGATCGACCGGCTCGAGTCGGCGGGCCACGTGCACCGCACCCGCAGCGAGACCGATCGCCGACGCGTCGAGCTGCGGGTGGAGGAGACGGCGCTGGAGCTCGCCAGGAGTCTCTTCACGCCGCTCGGCGAGGAGCTCTCTCGCACCTGGACCGAGTTCGGCCCCGAGGAGCGGCGCACCATCGAGCGCTTCCTGACCGTGAGCATCGACGCCACGATCCGCACGAAGAAGGCGGTGCTCCCACCGGGCCGGCCCAGGTCAGGCGGACCGCAGTGAAGGCCACCTTCACTGCGGTCAACGCAGTGAAGGTGGCCTTCACTGCATGCGTCGTGGTCACTGGGGCGGCTTGGGCTGCGTGAGCCGCCAGTGGTTGCCGCTCGGGTCGCGGAACGCGGCGTCGATGCCGTAGAACCGCTCCTCCGGCTCCTCGATGAACTCGACCCCCTTGGCCTTCAGCTCGGCGTAGGTGGCGCGGCAGTCGTCGGTGCGAAAGGCGCCGGGACCGAGCGCACCCGTCGCCAGCAGCGTGCGGATCTGCCGTGCCGCCTCGTCGTCGATCATCGGCGCCTCCGGCTCCACCAGCATGATTGGCAGCTCCGGCTGTTCCGGCGCCGACACGATCAGGTACCGGAACCCGTCGATCGTCTCGTCCATCGTGGGCTTGAGGCCGAGCTTGCCGACGTAGAACTCGTACGCCTCCTGTTGGTCGCGAACCCGGACGCAGACCAGAGCCATTCCTGTGATCATCGGTAACCACCTCCGAAAAGGACGCTAACGAGCCGGGAGGTCGGCGTGCTTCTCGAAAACGCTCATTCGCGCGGGCGCGTCCAGATCCGGAGGTAGCAGGCCGGGATCGGCACCGGCGGCAGGCTCGCCGCGCGCCGCCGGTACGCCGTCGGACTCTCGCCGACGAACCGGCGGAACTGCGTGCTGAACGAGCCGAGGCTCGTGAAGCCGACCGCGAGGCACACCTCGGTGACCGACAGCTCGCCCGCGCGAAGCAGCGCCTTGGCGCGTTCGAGCCTGCGCGTCATCAGGTACCGGTGCGGTGTCTCCCCGAACGCCTGCTTGAACGTGCGCCGGAAATGCGCCTGCGAGACACACGCCGTCCGAGCCAGCGCCGGGATGTCCAGGTCCTGGGCGTAGGACCGGTCGATCAGGTCACGCACCCGCAGCAGCTCGCGCGCGAGCTCGGCGCCCGGCGCGCTCATCCCAGCTCCCCGCGCCGGGCGCGCAGCCTGCGGATCAGCAACCCCCACCCTTGACAGGTTAACAGTGTTAGAGAGACCCCGGCCGCCTTTGGGCAGGGTACGGAAGGCGATGAACCAAGCCGGGCACGTCCGGGGGCTGGAGAAGCCCTACGGCGACGGCAAGCGCGCGAGTTCCCCACTCCCGACCGCGAGTTCCCCACTCCCGACCGCGAGTTCCCCACTCCCGACCGCGAGTTCCCCACTCCCGCCGTCACGGACGACGCTCCGAACGGCCAACTCGCGAGCCGGAGCGGACATCTCCCGAACCGGAACGGGCAACTCGGCGTCCGGACCGGGCAACTCGCGAACCAGAGCGGGCAACTCGGCGTCCCGAACGGGCAACTCGCGCGTCCAGGTCTGGTGAGTGGACTCTCGGCCTTGCCCGTTCCGGGGGTTGGGGGTCTACTGCGGTCGGAAGGGTCCCGGAGGCTGGAGGTACGCGCGTGATCGTCACGGTTCTTGGCGGCGGGAACGGGTCGCACGCGGCGGTGGTGGACCTCTCCCTCGGCGGTCACGACGTGCGCTGGTGGAGGCGCTCCGCGCCGTTCCCAGACGGCGGGCGACTGCGGTACCGCACCCACGACGACGCAGGCGAGGTCACCCCCACACTGGCCACCCACGACCTCGGCGCCGCGATCAAGGGCAGCGACCTGATCGTCGCGCCGGTACCCGCCACCGCCCAACCGGAACTGCTCGACGCGCTCACGCCCCTGCTCGCACCCGGTCAGGCCGTCGCGTTCACCCCCGGCACCTTCGGCACGTGGCTCGGAGCGAAACGCAGGCCCGACGTCGCCTTCCTCGAAACCGGCACGCTGCCCTACCTCACGAGGGTCACCGCACCCGGCGAGGTCAGCATCCCCGTGATCTCCGGCAACCTCCCCGTCGGCTCGATTCCCGGCACCGGCGCCCTGGCCGACGACGCGCACGCCCGCTTCGCCGCCGCGTACCCGATGGCCGTACGGCTGACCGACGGCCTCGACGCGGCGCTCAGCAACTGGGGCCCCGTGATCCACCCGCCGCTGATCGCCCACAACCTCGGCGCCATCGAGACCATCGCCGAGCGGTTCGACATCCACGCCGACGGCGCGTCGCCCTCGGTGCTGGCCACCACCCGCGCGCTCGACGCGGAGCGCGTCGCGCTGCGCCGCGCGCTCGGCTTCGGCGAGCCGCACTGGCCGCTCGCGGACTACTACGCGGGCCGCGACACCTCGATGTACCCGCCGGATGCCAAGGCGCGGCTGCTCGCGTCGGGCCTGTGGCGCGAGTCGGTGACCCTCCAGCACCGCTACGTCGGCGAGGACATCCGCTGCGGTCTGGTGCTGAACGTCGCGCTCGCGCGCCTGGCCGGGGTCGAGGCGCCCGTCGGCTCCGCCATCCTGACGCTGATGGGCACCGCGCTCGGCGAGGACCTGCTGGCCGAGGGCCGCAACCCGCGCTCGCTGGGCACGGAGGACCTCGACGAACTCCGCCGGAACGCCCGCGAGGGCATGACTATGCTCGCGGCGTGACGACCAACATGCGCTATCTCTTGCAGCTCCACGGAAATCTGCCGATCGAGACCTACCCGGCGGTCGCGGCGCGGGCCGAGGAGCTCGGCTTCGAGGACGTCACAGTGCACGACGTGCTGCTGCGCAGGCCGGTGTGGCCGGTGCTGTGCGACATCGCGCGCGCCACGTCCCGCATCCAGGTCGGCCCGAACGTCACCCACCCCTACCTGAGCCACCCGGTGCAGATCGCGGCGAACATCGCGCACCTCGACGAGCTCTCCGGCGGCCGCGCGGTGCTCGGCATCGGCCGCGGCTCCATGTACGAGTTGGTGGGCCAGACCAATCCGTCGACGCTCAAGGGCGTGCGCGAGGCCGTCGACGTCATCCGCGCCGTGATCACCGGAGACGGCTCCGAGTACCACGGCGACGTGTTCCAGCTGGGCAAGTCAGCGAAGCTGCACTTCGGCACCGGCCGCCGCGTGCCGGTGTACCTCGGCGCGCACGGCCCGAAGGGCGCGCGCCTCGCGGGTGCGCACTGCGAGGGCCTTCGCCTTGCGGCGCAGTGGGACCCGGCCTACTCGACGATGCTGCGCGAGGAGTTCCACGCGGGCGCCGAGGAGGCCGGTCGCTCGCGTTCGGACGTGGACTTCGTGGTGGAGAACTGGACCTACGTGCACCCCGACCGCGAGCTGGCCCGGCAGGGCGCGCGGCGCATCATGGCGACGTTCCTCCCGCACCTTGGTCCGCTGCTGAAGTTCCACGACGTGCCGCAGGCCGAGGTCGACGCCGCCCGCGCCGCGACGCGCGACGGGCAGACCGAGCGGCTCGCCGAGATCAGCGACCGCACGCTGGACCTCTTCATGGCGGCGGGCGACCTCAACGACCTCGTGGCCGGGCTGAAGCGCTGGCGCGAGGCCGGGTTCGACGCGGTGTCGTTCAGCGGCGAGCTGGGCCCCGAGCCGGAGTTGGCCCTCGAGCTGCTGGGCGAGGCCATCAAGTCCGCCTGACCGCACATGCACTGCTGCAGTACTGCAGTGAAGGCCACCTTGACTGCGTTGAACGCAGTGAAGGTGGCCTTCACTGCAGTCGGGCCCGCCTACAGGGTGCGGTGGTCGAAGACCCGCTTCGTCTTGCCCGCGTTGCGGGGAAGGGTGCCCATCGCGACCAGGTCCACATCGACACGGATGCCGATCTTCGCCTGGAACCGTTCGGCCAGCTCACCGGCGAGGCCGGGCCGGTCGCTGCCCTCCACGCGGATGGTGAGCGAGTCGCGGCCCGACTCGTCGCGGTCGACGTGCGCCTGGAACTCCGAGCCCGCGCCCGCGACCTCGGCCAGCACCGTGTCGACCTGTGCGGGCAGGAAGATCACGCCGCGCACCTTCACCTGGTCGTCGGAGCGGCCCTCGATGCGCCCGATGCGCGGATACGGGCTCCCGCACTGACACGGCTCGCCGTAGCGAAAGGACAGGTCACGCGTGCGGTAGCGCACGAGCGGGGTGGCCTCCTTGGTCAGCGTCGTCACCACCACCTCGCCCGGTGTTCCGTGCGGCACCGGCTCCAGCGTCTCCGGGTCGACGATCTCGACGTGGTAATGGTCCGACCACACGTGCATGCCGTCGTGCTGGGAGCACTCGATGCCGGTGCCCGGCCCCCACAGCTCGGTCATGCCGTAGATGTCGAACGTCTCGATGCCGAGCCCCGACTCGATGCGCCTGCGCGTGGCGTCGCCCCAGCGTTCCGAGCCGATCACGCCGACGCGCAGCGACAGCTCGTCGCGCAGGCCCTCGCGCTCCACCAGCTCCGCGATGAGCAGCGCGAACGACGACGTCGCGCCGAACACCGTCGTCCCGGCCTCGCGCATCAGCTCGAGCTGCAGGTCGGTATTTCCCGGCCCGCTCGGCACGGTCATGGCTCCGAGCCGCTCGGCACCGGCCTGGAAACCGACACCGGCGGTCCACATCCCGTAGCCGACCATGAGCTGCACCCGGTCGGCCTCGGTCACACCCGCGAACGAGTAGCAGCGGGCGAACATCTCGGCCCAGTCGTCGAGGTCCTTGGCCGAGTAGGCGCAGATCGTGCGCCTGCCCGTGGTGCCGGACGACGAGTGGATGCGCACGATCCGCTCAGCGGGCACGGCCGCGTAGTCGAGGAACGGCGTCTCGCGCAGCTCCTGCTTGGTGGTGAACGGCAACCGCGCGAAGTCCTCGGCCCCGCGGACCGGGAGGTCACCGAGCTTCTCGCGCAGGAACGCCGAGCCCGCACGAGCACGATCGACCGCGTCGGCCAGCTCGGCCACCGGCGCGTCGACAACGTCCACCCCAGTCATGCGCTCACCTCACCAGCAGGCGGTTCGGACCACGGAAGTCGAGCGTCGGCTGCCATTCGATGTGCTCCTCGGCGAGCCGCAGCCGGGGGAACCGCTCGAACACCAGCGGCAGCACCACTTCCATCTCGGCCCGCGCGAGTGCGGCACCGAGGCAGAAGTGCATGCCGTGCGAGAACGCGAGGTGCCCCTTCGGCGCGCGGGTGATGTCGAACCGGTCCGGCTCCGGGAACACCTCGGGGTCGCGGTTGGCGGCGCCGAGCAGCAGGATCACGGCCTGCCCTCGCTTGAGGTCAAGTCCGCACAGCTCGCGGTCGCGGTCGGCGATCCTGGCCGCGATCTGCACCGGCCCCTCGAAGCGCAGCATCTCCTCGGTCGCGGAGCCCAGCAGCGAGAGGTCACTCCGCAGCAGTTCCAGCTGGTCGGGGTGACGCAGGAGTGCGAGCAGACCGTTGCTCAGCATGTTGGTCGCCGTCTCGTGGCCCGCGGTCATGAGGAACAGCGCGTTTGCGTACAGCTCGTTCTCGGTGAGCCGCTCACCCTCGTCGACGGCCTCGATCATGGCGCTGAGCAGGTCCGGACCAGGCGCCTTGCGCCGCTGCTCCACCAGCCGTGACAACAGCTCCCGCATGCGCAGCGCGCTGTCGGAGGCCCGCCGCGCCAGCTCGGGCGTGATCCGGCCGGAGCCGACCACGAGCACCAGGTCGAGCGCCCAGCCCTGGAACGCCTCGTGCTCCTCCTCGGGGATGCCGAGCAGCGCGGACACCACGAGCGCCGGCATCGGATACATGAGCCCCCGGTGCAGGTCGAACGCGTCGCCGTCGGCGGGCAGCGAGTCGAGCAGCGAACGCGTCAGCTTCTCGATCTCGGGCTTGGCCTGTGCCACCATGCGCGGTGTGAACGCCTTGAGCAGCAGCCTGCGCAGGCGCCGGTGGTCGGGCTGGTCGGAGAACACGACGATGTCGCGCATCGTCTCCTCCAGCGGCGCGGCCTCGCGCCTCGCCTCCTCGGGCAGCGGCCGCAGGATCGCGGAGACGCGGTCGGAGCTGAGGTCACGGTCGTAGAGCGCCTCGCGCACGTCGGCGTAGCGGAACAGGAACCGCCCCGTCGGCAGCCCCGCGTCGGCGGCGGCCCGGATCTCGGAGTAGATCGCGTACGGGTCGGCGAGCCCCTCCGGACTGAGCAGCCTGCGGATCACCGAGGTGACGGACCAATCGTCGCTCATTCGCAAACCCTTCAACTACTGGTGCGGCGGCGTCAACCACGCGGGTCCGCGCACCGGACCTGCTCAGCGCGTCGCGCGCAGCGTGCGGGCGATGCCGTTCGCGGCGGTGCGCAGGGCCCCGGCCACCTGGGCGGCGTTCATCCGTGTGGTCGGCGCGGTCACCGACAGCGCGCCGATGGGGCTGCCGTCGACGTCCGGGACGGGTACCGCGGTGCTGGCGTAGCCGAGCCGGGTCTCCTCCCACTCGGTGGCGATGCCGCGCTCGCGGATCTTGTCGAGCTGCCCGCGCAGCACGGCGGGCGAGGTGATGGTGTGCCTGGTCAGCGGGCGCAGGCCCTTGCCGACGACCTCGGCGAACAGCTCGTCGGGGGCGTGGGCCAGCAGCATCTTGCCGGTCGCCGTGCAGTACATCGGCAGCCTGCCGGCCACCCGCGACTGCTCGCTCAGGCCCCGGTGCACCACGATCTTCTCCAGGTACAGCACCTCGGTGCCGTGGCGGATCGCGAAGTGCACGGTCTCCTGCGTCGCGAGCAGCAGGTCCTCCATGTACGGCAGCGCGGCGTCGCGCACGATCCGCTGCCTCGGCACGCGGTGGCCGATCTCGAACAGCTTGAGCCCGAGCCGGTAGCCGGTGCCCGCGCGTTCGAGCAGGCCCCACGCCAGCAGCTCCTGCGCCAGCCGGTGCACGCTGGCCTTGGCGACGCCGGTGCGGCGCACCAGGTCGGTCAGCGACAGGGACACGTCGTCGACCGTGAACGCCTCGATGATCAGCTGTGCCTTGCCGAGCACCGAGTTCATCGTGGTGGTGGGGCCCGGCGGCGAAACGACAGTCATGTCAGGAACCTCGCGATCACTCGCACGACCTCTTCGGCATGCTCCTCCATCAACGGAACCATGCCGCCCTCGACAATCACCACCTTCGCGTTGTTCAGGCGCGATGACAATGCGTCGAGCTGAGGAAACACGTGCGGATCGGCCGAGGCGCCGATACAGAGCGCGGGTGCGGAGACCTTGCCGATGCGCTCCTCCATGCGGTAGCGGCCCACCGCGTGGTGCCCGGCCTCGACGTCGTCGCCGAGCACGAGCGCGTCGCGCACGAACCGCGTGAGCAGGTCGGGCCTGCCCTTCGGGTAGAAGCCCTGCCTGCGCTGCCAGAGCGTCGTGAGGTGCTCGCCGTCCTCGCTCACCGGCACGTGGTCGATCGGGGGCCGCTTGGCGCGGGCCTCTCGCGAGGCCGCGTCGACCCACGGCGTGGACGAGAGCACGAGCCGGTCGACCCGTTCCGGCGCCGACGCCGCGACCTCGATCGCCACGACCCCGCCCGTGTGGTGGCCGACGAGCGAGACGCGGTTCAGACCGAGCGCGTCGAGGAACTCCAGCACCGCGGCGGCATAGTGCTCGATGCCGTGCTCGGCGGGCGGGGCCGATCGCCCGAACCCCGCGGTGTCCATGGCGATCGCGCGGTGCGTGACGCCGAGCAGCGGCAGCACCTCGCGGTACTCGTCCCACGAGCGGGGCGTCTGGTGCAGCAGCACCACGGGCGCGCCCGTGCCGCACTCGGCGTAGTGCAGCTGCCCGAGCGAGGAGTCGGCGTAACCGAACCGGATTCCGGTCACGACGCCTCGGCGAGGAACTCGAGGCTAAGCGGGTTGTAGCGGTCGGCCTGCTCGTGCTGGGGCCAGTGCCCGCACTCGGGGAAGATCTCCAGCCGGGCGCCGGGGATCGCGTCGGCGATGGCGTGCGCCTCGGGCACGTCGCCGAACGGGTTCTTGTTGCCCCACACCACGAGCGTCGGCGCGCTGATCCTCGCCATGCGCTCAGGACGCAGCAGGTTGCGCTCGCGCGTCTCGCTTTCCTGCAGTGCCAGCAGGTTGTGCAGGTTCTTCTGGAACTCCGGCCGGTGGTAGATGTCGTAGCGCACCTCGGTGAGCTCGTCGCCGAGGTCGTCGTCCCAGTCGGCCCACAGCAGCCGCAGCCGTTTGCGGGTGAGCTCGATGTCGTCCTCCAGCGACGCCGCGGTGGTGGACGTCTTGAGCCGCTGCATCACCTCGGGGTTCACCTTCGTGCCGCCCATGCACAGCAGCTGCAGCGTCGCGACGCGCTCCGGGTGCTCGCTCGCCGTCCACGCCGCGACCCAGCCGCCGAGCGACTCGCCGACGAGGTGGGCCTTCTCGGCGCCCACGGCGTCGAGGTAGGCGAGCAGGTGCTCGACGTAGGCCGGGATCTCACCGGGCTTGTCGGGCTTGTCGGTGTAGCCGTGGCCGAGCATGTCGATGGCGTGGCAGCGGTAGCGCCGCGCGTGCGGCCCGATGTTGCGGACGAACGCCTCGAGGTGGCCGGTGGTGCCGTGCAGGAACACCAAATGCTCACCGTTCTCGGGCCCGGCCTGCAGCGCGCGCGTGCGGATGCCGCCCGCGTCCACATAGGCCTGCCGGAAGTCCACATCGGCCAGTTCGGTCCAGATACTCACGCGTCACTCCTCGTTGCCGGGTCCAGAACGGCGACCCCCATGCCCGTCAGCCACTCCGGGATCACCTCGTACGCCAAGCGCCGTGCCGGCACGTGGTCGAGCGCGGCGGCCATGGCGAGCCAGGTGCGGATCTCCTGAGCGCCGTTGCCCGCGACCTCCTCGAGCCGCTCGGTGCTCCAGTGGGTGAGGCGGTGTGCCTCGCCCTTCTCCAGCAGGCTCAGGAACTCGTCGTCGAACTCGGGGTTGACCGCAGCGCTGGCGGCGCGGATGATCTCGCGCCTGCGTGCGTCGTAGTCCTGCCAGTTGTCACGCCCGTCGAGCCACGCGCGGACCATGAACTCCTCGTCGTCGCCCTGCGGAGCACGCCAGTCCGGCCACGGCAGACGGTGCGACAGCCCACCGGAGGCGATCACCGCGACGCGGCGGTCGCCCGCGAAGCCGAGCACGGCCTCGCGCACGGCGGAACCGAGGTCGGCGCACCGGGCGAGCGTGGGCAGCGGGTGCGCGAAGACGTTCACCACCACGGGCACGATCTCCACGTCGAGCCCGGCGAGCAGGTACTGGATGGCGTGGGACTGGCCGTGGTCGATCTGCAGCCGCGCCGAGAACGCGGCGTCGAACCGGCCGCTCTCCACCAGCGAGTTGGCGACGTGCCGGGCCAGCGGCACGTCAACGGGCTGCGGTCCCTTGGGCGTGCCGGACTCACCGCTGGCGACGCACTCACCGACGCCGATCGTGAAGCTCGGGATCAGATCGAGCCAGAAGCCGCGGAAGTGGTTGGAGCCGATGATCACGGCCGTGTCGGGCGCTGCGGCGGCCAGCTCGTCCCGCGCCGTGCCGAGCGCGTCGCGGAACCGCTCGGCCTCTGCCTTGTGGACCGTCTGCTCCCAATGGGTGTTCATGAGCGTGCTGTGTGACGCGCCCACGCCGAGCACGATCTCCGTCATAGCCCCACCTCGCTTCGCGTCCTCGTCGTCGTGTCCACGGCCGTCCGCACCAGCAGGCGAGTCAGCCGCACCATCTCGTTGACGTCCACGGTGTTCATGCCGAGGGAGAAGTCCTCGGCGGCGTGGGCGACCTTGGGCATGCCGACGCGCACGGTCGGGATGCCCCGGTTGCGCAGGATGTTGGCGTCGGTGGCGCCGCTGTTGCCCCGGATCACCTCGTGCGGGCGACCGGCGATCTCCTCCCACGCCGCGATCGCGCTGCGTGCGACCCACGAGTCCGGCGGCGTGTGCGTGCCGGGGATGGCGAGCACCAGCTCAGCACGGATGTCCGGAACGGACAGTTCCTTGCCGATCTCCTCGAGTGCGGCGAGGAGTTCCCGTTTGGCCGCCATGGGCGAGAATCCGGGCGGTAAGCGCAGGTCGGCCCGCATCCGGCATGCGGAGGGCGTCGTGGCCGCCATGCGCCGCCAGCCGCCCTCGATCGACGAGACCACCCCCTGAGGGCTGACCGTGCCGCCCGTGTGCCGCTCCGCGAACTCGGCGAACCACCGCTCCAGCCGCACCGCGACCTCACCGGCACGGGCGATCGCGTTGGCGTAGGGCAGGCGGTGGCGGGAGCCGACGTAGGTGTGGGTGCCGCCGACCTCGATGTCGAACCAGGCGAGGCCCACCTCCTCCCACGACACGGTCCAGCCCGGCTTTGCGATGACGGCGAAGTCGGTCCAGCCGCCCTGCTCCAGCAGGAACGAGCAGCCGACGCCCTGCCCGGTGTTGCGGCGGGCGCTCGCGGGCAGCGCGTTGGTGGGCATGCCCCCGGCACCGAAAGCGACCACGAGGTCGCCCGTGAGCGGCACGCCCGCACGCGCGATCGCCTCGGCCGCCATGGCCACGCACGCGGCGTGGCCCTTGGGGTTGGATGCGCCGAGGCCGGTGACGAAGTCGCCGTCGTGCCGGGCCTCGGGTCGCATGTCGGGGCGCAGCTCGGGGCCGATCCACGGCACGTCCTGCTCGGGGTCGCCGGTGGTGAGCGTGTCGATGGGCGCGTAGAGCATGAGGTCGGGCCCGGTGCCGTCGCCGCGAAGGCGGCCGAGCGCGTTGGCCTGGTGCTCGTCGATCGGCTGGGCCGCGGCGGGCACTCCGGCCGCGGTGAGCGTGCGCGCGAGGTGCTCGGCCAGCGGCGCCTCGAACCCGGTGGGGCTGGGCACGTCGACGATCCCCGCGATCAGCTCGCGCAGGCGCTCCGGGGTGATGTGCCGGGACGCCTCGGCGACCCAGCCGTCCCGCTCGCTCACTGGTTGATCCGCCTGACCTGGGTGTTGGAACGGCGGGCCAGTGCGCGCCACGCGAACGGAGCCGCCACGGCTGTGCCGCCCAAGACCAGCACCAACAGGATCCTCACGACGGCTCTCCCTTCAGCGCGGCCAGCTTCTGCCTGGTGGTGGACTCGGCGAGGTTGCGCCACGACGTGAGCGACACGTCGGGGCGGTACAGCTTCTCGGGCGGCGCGTCGGTGACGTCGACCATCCACGCGTCCTGACCGGAGAACTGCCCGTGGAAGAGCCACCGGATCGCACCCAGGTACTTCGCGTAGAAGCGGGCGGTCGCCACGCCCTTCAGGAAGTTGACCATCACGCCCACGTACCGGTGGTTGTCGGCGTCCACGGGCACGTAGAACTCGTAGTGGATGAACTTCGGGTACACGATCCGCAGCACACCCGGCATGGACAGCGACGCGAACCCGGGGAAGCCCTGCTTCTCGATCACCGGGTCCACCTTCTTCGGCGTGCCGGTGTTGCCGACGTTGAACGTGCCCTTCGGCGGGCGCAGCTTCCACCACCGCTTGCCGGTCCAGTGCCCGACGCCGGGGAAGTCGGCCTCCCAGTGCACCTCGTCCTGCACGCGGTAGATCCAGCGGCCCTCCGGGACCACGCGCGTGATGTTCCAGACCGGCATGGGCTTGAACAGCCGCCACAGCGACGTGCGGTGCAGGTACTTCGCGTGGCCCTCGTCGAAGCCGTTCTCGCAGGCGAAGCGCCAGTTGCCCGCGCGAGGGTCGATGCGCCCGCCCATGACGAACGCGTTGTCGACCAGCTCCTCGGGCAGCTGCTCGTCGATCGGCGGCGCGGCCTCGCCCGCCAGCGGCACGTACACCCACACCATGCCGAGCCGCTCCGCCACGGCGTAGGTAGGCACCCCGGCCTTGCCGCGGATGGGCGAGTCGGGGCCGTCGGTGATGACCGCGCAGAGCTTGCCGTTGGTGAGGTCGAACGTCCAGCCGTGGTACGGGCAGCTCACGGTGCCGGGGAACTGCTGGTTGCCCAGCGAGAGCGGCACGCCGCGGTGCGGGCAGCGGTCGTGCAGCGCGTACGCGGTGCCGTTGTCGCGGATCAGGGTGATCTTCTCACCGCAGATCGTGAACGCCTTCGGCTTGCCGGTGACGTGGCTCGACCACGTCACGGGGTACCAGTAGCCCCGGAAACCCTCGGCCGCGGCGTCGTAGTTCGGCCATGACGACCAGTCCTGGCGGCCCGGCAGCTTCGGCCGCGTGCGGGTGGCGCCCTCCTCCAGACGTCGTGCCATCGCGTCGTCCTCCAGAACTCTCCACGCCGGTGTCCGGGCATGATGGGCTCGCCGGTGCCGCCGTGACTACGCCTTCGGTTCGCTGAGCAGACCGCGGCCGTTGGAGCTGGGGCGAGTGCGACGGCACGATCGGCCACCATGACGTCCACGGAGCCGTTCCAGAGTCGTTACGCCGAGGCCGACGGGGTGAAGTACCACTACCTGGAGGCCGGAGAGGGCAGCAGGCCCGCGGTGTTCCTGCACGGCGGCGGTCCCGGCTGCACGGGCTGGTCCGACTTCGGCCCGGTGGCGCCGCTGTTCGCCGAGGACCGCAAGTGCTACCTCGTGGACATCCTGCAGTACGGCCGTTCCGAGAAGTGCGTGATCACCGGGCCGATGTGGGACTTCCACGCGGCCAAGACCGTGGCGCTGCTGGACACGCTCGGGATCGAACGCGCCGACCTCGTCTGCAACTCGTGGGGCGGCACCATCGCGCTGAACCTGGCGGCGAAGTACCCGTCGCGGGTACGTTCGCTCGTGGTCACCGGGAGCATGCCGGTGTTCCACGGCCCGCTCGCGCCGCTGCCCGAGGGCGGACGGCGCGGCCGCAACGCGCGCGACGCCTACTACGGCGGCACGGGCCCGTCGTGGGAGAAGATGCGGGAGCTGATGGCGCGGCTGGAGTGGTACGACGCCGAGGCCATCCCTTCGTCGACCGTGACGATGCGCTACGAGCAGAGCCTCGACCCGGAGGAGATGGCGCTCGCCGCGGCGTCGGACAACCCGCGTGGCGAATGGCAGGACCTCTCGGCCGAGCTGGGCCGCATCGAGGCGCCGGTGCTGTTCGCGTGGGGCATGCACGACGCGTTCCTCACGCCCGACTACCCGCTCATGCTGGCACGCATGGTGCCGCGCGGGCAGCTCTACGTCATGGACCACGCGGGCCATCACCTCCAGGAGGAGCGGCCGCACGAGTACTACTCGGTGGTGACGGGCTTCCTCGACGCGCAGTACTAGGCACCCGCAGTACCAGGCACCCCTTCTGCAGTGAAGGCCACCTTCACTGCGTGGAATCAAACGCAGCGGCGCGGAGCGCCTCCGGTTGGGTGGTGGTGGGAGACGGGCGGGCGCAGGCAAGGTGGCCTTCACTGCGGTTGGAGGGCACCTTGTGGTTCGCTGGCGTCCGGAGCTTCCTACTGGACCCGAGGAGACCCGGATGGCCGCATCGGTGGACCCCGATCGCACGGAGTGGGACGTCATCGTTCTCGGCGGCGCGGCCGCCGGGGAGAACGCCGCCCAGTACGCGACGCAGTTCTCCGGCCTGAGCGCCGTGCTGGTGGAGGCCGCCCTGCTCGGCGGCGAGTGCTCATACTGGGCGTGCATGCCGAGCAAGGGTCTGCTGCGGCCCGTCGAACTGCGTGACGCGGCCCTGCATCTGCCCGGCACCGCAAAGCTCGCCGAGGCACCTCTCGACATCAGCGAGGTGCTGGCCAGGCGCGACGCGATCGTGCACGACCTCGACGACACCTCCCAGATCGACTGGGCCCTCGGCGCCGGGATCGACGTCGTGCGCGGCTACGGGCGGCTCACCGGCGAACGGACGATCACCGTCACCGGCGAGGACGGAACCACCAAGGACCTCACCGCCCGGCACGCCGTGGTGATCGACACCGGTTCCTCCGCGGCGATCCCGGACACCCCCGGCCTGCGGGACGCGCTGCCATGGACGTCCCGCGATGTCACGAACCTGCACGAGGTGCCCCGTCGCGTCGTGATCGTCGGCGGCGGGGTGGTGGCGTGCGAGGCGGCCACGTGGCTGCGCGGGCTTGGCGTCGCCGAGCTGAGCGTCGTCTACCGGGGCGAGCGGCTGCTGCCGCGACAGGAGCCGTTCGCCGGTGAGCTGGTGGCCGACAAGCTTCGGGCCGACGGGGTGCGCCTCCACCCGAACGGGCAGGTCACCTCAGTCGAGCGCCCGGACGCCCGCGACACGGGCGTCGGCCTCACGCACGGCGGCGAGGTGCGGGTGACCCTCGACGACGGCACCGTGCTCGTCGCCGACGAGATCGTGGTGGCTGCGGGCCGCGCCCCGAACACCAGCGACATCGGCCTCGACGCCGTGGGTCTGAGCGCGGGCGGCTACCTGGCCGTGGACGACCGGCAGCAGGTGACCGGAGTCGACGGGCAGTGGCTCTACGCGATCGGCGACGTCTGCGGCAAGGCGTTGCTCACCCACATGGGCAAATATCAGGCGCGCATCGCAGGCGAGGTGATCGCCGCCCGCGCGGACGGCAAGGAGCCCGACGACGACCTGAGCACCGCGACGGGCCACGCCGCGACACCACAGGTCACCTTCACCAACCCGGAGGTTGGCTCGGCCGGGCTCACCGAACGGCAGGCCCACGAAGCCGGCGTCGACGTGGAGACGGTGGAGTACGACATGGCCGCTCTCGCGGGCACATACGTGCAGCGCGAGGACTATGCGGGCCGCGCCAAGCTGGTACTCGACCGCGCCACGGACACGATCGTCGGAGCCACGTTCGTGGGGCCGGGCATCGCGGAGCTGGTGCACTCGGCGACGGTCGCGATCGTCGGCAAGGTGCCCCTGTCGGCGCTCTGGCATGCCGTGCCCAGCTACCCGACCGTGAGCGAGACCTGGCTGCGCCTGCACGAAACGCTCAACGCCGCTCGGCGTTCGCCCGGAGCGTGATGCTGGTACAACCGTCCGAATGAGACGAAGACCCCTCCGTTCGCTCCTCTGTGCATCGCTCGTGGCGCTGCTGCTCGGCGGCGCCACGCCAGGGTTCGCCGCCGACGGGCTGGTAACCCACCACGACCTCACCGCCCGCGCGTTCGCCAACTGGACCCACCGGCACCAGGACGAGGGCTATCGCCTGGTGCGCGTCGAGAGCCGCGAGACGCCGCGGGGCACGCGCTACACCGCCACCTGGCAGGTGCGGGGCGAGCGCAGGGACTGGCCGCTGCGCGAGCAGGTCGACGCGCGCATCTCCCACGAGCTCGCCACCACCGGCGTGCCCGGCATCGCCGTCGCCGTGATCGAGGACGGCCGGCTGCGGTACCTGCGCGGGTTCGGACACGCGGACGTGAACGACGACGTGTGGATGGACGGCACGATCGTCGGCCCGTACAACTCCGTGAGCAAGGCGATCGCGGGTGCGCTGACCTTCGACGTCGCCGAGGCGAGCCGGGGCGCGCTCGGCCTGACCGACAGGACGCGCGAACACCTGCCCGGGCTGCCCGCCCACCACACGCACACCGTCGGCCAACTGCTGAACCTGCGCGGCTGCGTGGGCCACTACGCGCACATCCCCGCGGCCACGTTCGACGAGCCGCCGTACGAGACGGCCGGCGCGGCCGTCGCCGAGTTCGCCGACAGCCCGCTGGTGTGCGAGCCCGGTGAGCGCTGGCACTACAGCACACACAGCTACGCCGTGCTCGGCGCCGTGCTGGAGGCCCACCTCGGCGAACCGATCGGGGCCATTGTGGACAGGTGGGTCACGCGCGGGTACCGGCTGCCGAGCGTCCGGCCCATCGACCTCTCCGACACCTCTGTCCGTCGGATGACCCTGTACACGGGCGACAACCGGGAGCTGCGGCCCGCCGACTCGACGTACAAGGTGCTCGGCGGCGGACTGGAGGGATCGGTGCTCGACATGGCCCGGTTCGGACAGCGCATCGTGGACGGTGACGTCGTCGGCGCGGCGGCACTCGATCGGATGCTCTCCCCGCCGGATCGGCTGAGCACCTACGCCTACGGCTGGACCACCGGAACCGAGGGAGGCCACCGGTTCGCCGACAAGGACGGCGCGTGGCCCGGAAGCCGCACCTACCTGCGGATCTATCCGGACGACGACGTCGTGGTGGCGGTTCTGTCCAATCGCGAGAGCGGCGGGCACAGCCCCGTGCGGCTCGGCCGGGACATCGGCGCCCTGGTGCTCGGCCAGTTGGACTGAAACCCCGCGGGTGCTCAACATGTAGCGATGGGCGTCCTCGAAGGCAAGGCGGTGGTGATCACCGGCGCCGGGCGCGGGCTGGGCCGGGCCTACGCGATGCACGCGGCAGGCCACGGCGCGGCCGTCGTGGTGAACGATGTGGACGGTGAGCTGGCCGAGAAGGTCGCGGCCGCCATCGTCGCATCGGGCGGGCTGGCACTGTCCAACGGCGACTCGGTCGCCCACTACGCCGGGGCGCGCGCGATCGTCGAGGCATGCGTGGAACGGTTCGGCGCACTCGACGGCCTGGTGAACAACGCGGGCCTGAACTACCAGGTGCCACCGTGGGCCGACGACCCTGACCGGGTGCGGGCGCTGGTCGAGGTGAACGTGCTCGGCCCGCTGTACTGCGGCATGGCCGCGATCCCGGTGATGCGGCGGCAGGGTCACGGCGTGATCGTCAACATCGTGTCGGGCTCGATGCTTGGCAAGAGCAACGGGGCGGCCTACTCGGCGTCGAAGGGCGCCACGGCCGCGGCCACCTACTCATGGGCGACCGACCTCTCCGCCGAGGGCATCCGGGTCAACGCGGTGAGCCCGCTGGCGTGGACGCGGATGGTGGAGGCCGACGCCGTGGAGCGCGAACGGCTCAGCCGCGACCACACCCCGGAGCGGGTCGCGCCGCTCGTGACGTACCTGCTGAGCGACCTGTCCGCTGGCATCACGGGCCAGGTCGTGCGCTCCACGGGCGACGCGCTGCACCTCGTGCGCCAGCCCGCAGTGAAGGAACCGGTGCTGCGCCGCGAGACGTGGGAGGTGGAGGACATCGCGAGGGCGTTCCAGACCGAGCTCGCGGACGTGCTCGAACCGCCGCCCGCGCAGCGCTGGCGGCTGCCCCGCTGAGGGGCTGATGCTCAGGCCGGCGTGTGGCCGCTCTCCTCGTCGTCGGAGGGCACGATGTCCCTGGCGGCCTGCCGCTCGATCAGCTTCTCGTCGTCCCTCGCGGCGGCCTTGGCCTCGTCGATCAGCCGCTGCGACTCCGCGAGCTTGCTCTCGTCCGGTCCCCTCTTCTCCTCCGGCACGTCGCGCTCCCTTCCGAACCGGCGTCTGCCGTTCCGGGGCTTACCAGCGCGCGGCGTGGGCAAACCTTCAGCGCACGAGGCGGCTGGTGAAGCCGGCGTCCACCAGCCGGGCGCACGCGCGCGACACGGTCGGGGGCACGTCCTGGGCGATGGCGAAGCCGCGCCGGGCGTACTCGGTGATGCGCTGGGTGTCGCCGACCAGCATGTCGATCACGCGGTCGGCGTCGCCGATGCTCTCGATGTACTCGTCGAGTGACAGCGGCCGGGACGCGCACCGCACCTCCACTCCGGGCCAGCGCTTCCTCGCCGTCGCGTACGCGCGGCGCTGCTGGTAGGGCTTGCACACGAGCAGCACGGAGGAGACCTCGATGCCCTCGTCGGCGAGCAGGCGCCTGCTGAGGTCGATGTTGTCGCCGGTGTTGCGGGCGGCGGGCTCCACGAGGATCACGTCGTCGGGCACGCCGAGCTCGAGCGCGTGCTCGCGGTAGTGCACGGCCTCGCCGCGCGGGAACCGGTCGATCGTGGTCGGCGCGTTGGCCCCGGTGAACACCAGCAGCGGGAACATGCCCTGGTGGAACAGCCGCGCGGTGTGGGTGGCGACGCCGAGGTCGTGGCTGCCCAGCCCGATGCCCACGTCCGAGGGGCGCAGCTCGTGGCCCAGGTCGTGATAGTCCCACAACGTCCGCACATCGGCCCGGAGCGAGTCCGGGAGCATCGGCGTCGACATCGGGGTCCTCTTGGTCGGTGGCCGGGGTCCGGCCCAGTGTGGCAGGGCCGGACGGTCGCCGAACGCTCAGGCGGCATCGCCAGGAAGGTTGCCAGGAGCACGGCAAGAGATTGCGGCCGAGAGTACCCCCGTCGACGATTCGCCCAATTCGCCATCAATACGCGTTCGGCGCAGCGCACGACAGAAAGTCGTTCCCGGGTAACCAACGCGAAACCCCTGGTCACTCGGGGTGGTGACGCGGGGCGAGCAACCGCGCGGTTCGCTGCTCCGTTGGTGTTCACGGGCACCCGAGACCACAGCGGTTCGCAACATCGAGCCTCTAAGCTGTTGCAGTCCGCGTTCGGAAGCTACGCGATTTTGGGGAGAACATGGCATCGGTCCCGGTTTTCGGACATCGCGAGCCATTGACGCGTAGGGATCTGGAGTCGATCGCGGATGAAGGACACCGCTACGAGTTGGTGGACGGGGTGCTCTTGATGAGCCCATCGCCTCGCCCTCTCCATCAGCGCGTCGTGGCTCGCGTGCTCGCCGCAGTGAGCGTGAACTGCCCCCGGGACTGCGAGGCGCTGCCGGCACCGGTGGACGTGGTGCTGGCCGACGACACGGTGCTCATTCCGGACGTCGTGGTGGGTCGCCGCCGCGACTACACCGAACGCGCGCTGGTGGGGGTTCCGGTGCTGGCGGTCGAGGTGATCTCGCCGTCGAGCAGGCTGATCGACACCGAACTCAAGCGCGCCCGCCTCGCGGGTTCCGGCTGCCCGAACTACTGGCTCGTCGACCCGTACGTGCCGAGCGTGCTGTGCCTCGCCCTGCGCGACGGCGCCTACGTCACGCTGGAGAAGGCCGAGCGCGACCAGGCCGTCGCCGTGACCGAACCCTTTCCCGTCACCCTCAGCCCGGCCGACCTCGTCTCCGAGTACTAGCTCCGCAGGGCCTCGAACGCCGACCGCGCCGCGGCTCCGATCGCGAGGTCGATGTCGTGGGCGATGCTGGCCCGGCGCGCGGAGCGGGTGAGCGCGGCGATCGCCACGCGGTCGCCCGATTCGGCGGTCACCACGCCGATCTCGTGACGAAGGTGCAGGAAGGTGCCGGTCTTGCCGCTCACTCGCACCGTGTCGGCCCGCAGGTCGCTGGAGAGCCGCTGGTTGAAGACCTGCAACGCCATCAACCTGCGCAGCTCGGCAGTGGCGTCGGGGCGGGAGACCTCGTCGAGCCAGCAGCGTTGCAGCAGCTCGACGAGTGCCGTCGCGCTGCCGACATTGGCGTGGGCGGGATCGAGCGTCTCGATCGAGTGCTGCCCGGCGGCGTCGTCGCGGATCGCCAGTTCGAGTGCGAGACCGAAGTCGTCGCCCGCGACGCCCGCGGCGCACTCGTACATGCGGTGCATGCGGTGCCGGATGCGGATCCCCGTGCAGCCCCAGTCGCGCAGCCGCCGGTCGACGTGCTCCACGCCGACGAGATCGAACAGCGCGTCGGCGCTGGCGTTGTCGCTGACGGTGAGCGTCAGGTGCAGCAGGTCCCCGACGGCCAGCGTCGCGGGGTAGCGGAACGCGGCGACGCCGCTCGGGCCGAGGCTCTTGGTAGCCGGGTCGATGGTGATGGCCAGCGCCGGGTCGAGGTCTCCCTCCGCGATCCCGTCGAGCACCACCAGTGCCAGCGGAACCTTGGCAACGGAGGCGAGCGGCACGGGGGTGTCCACGTCGAAGCCGAGGTGCTCACCGGTGTCGAGGTTGCGGGCGAGCAGGTGACCGGTCGCGCCGACCTCCCGCCAGTGCTCGGCGATCGACTCGGCGACGGGGAGCAGGTCGGCGGTGCTGGCGACGAAGGCGGGCCTGCGGGAGCTCATCCGCGGGCCGCCAGCCGCGCGCGGGCGTCCGGAATCTCGACGTCTCGGTCCACGGCCTTCCCCGCAGGCTCGGCCCCGGCTCCCACCGCGGCGACGAGCAACGGTTCGAGCCACGCGGGCACGTCGCGGTTTCCCGTGCTGGCGAGCTCGTATCCACGATGGAGAGTCGCGTCCGCCAGTGGCGACCACGCCAGCCCGTGGCGCCGCGCGAACGGTTCGGCGCACAGCAGCATGGCGTGTCCCGCAAGGGTTTCCGCCACGGCGGTGGCGGTGGAGGCGGCCCGGCGGACGCGTCCTTCCGCGAGCCCGGCACGGGCGGCGGCCTTGTCGAACCGCTCCGCAGCGAACCCCAGCCCGTCCTCGGCGGTGAGCAGGATCGGCGGTGCCTGCTCGGCGACCGCGCCGCGCCGGGGCCGCAGGCTCTCCAGGTGAACCGCACGCCTCGACGTGGGAGCGGCGGTGGCCAGCCCGAGCGGAACACGGTGGGACGCGGACTCCGGCGGCACCCGCAGCAACGCGAAGGCCAGGGAACCGGCGGCAATCCCGTCCGCCCGCTCCTCGGCGGACAGCTCCCGCACACTGATCGTCACCCCACGCCCGGCCCCGGCCCTGATGACGCGGGCGAGTCCGGCCGGATCGCAGTCCGGCGGCACGCCCACCGGCTGCGACGCCGAGGCCAGCGCGGCGCTGGCCACCTGGCGCAGGTGCTCGACACGGCTGAGCACGTCCTTCGCGTGCGGAAGGAGCTGGATTCCGAGGTCGGTGCTGGTGATCTGGCGCCGGGACCGGTCGAACAGCTCGCCGCCGAGGTGCTGCTCCAGCGTCTTGATCCGCCTGCTGAGCACGGGTTGTGCGACGTAGAGCAGGTCCGCGGCCCTGGAGAAGCTGCGCTCCTCCGTCACGGCGACGTACGCCTCGAGGTGCGCGAGCAGGTCCACCAGCAACGAATATCAAAAAGCTATAGCTCGTTCAAATCTAACTCTTGGACATACGAGCTCTTCCGCTGCTTGGCTCGAAGCAGATCCTGGCGAACGGAGTGCCGATGACCCCTGCCATCCGAACCCACCGCGCGGTGCTCGGCGCGTACCTGGCGCTGGCGCTCGCGGCAGCCGTGGTCCTGACGGGCGGGCCCGCCTTCGCGAAGGAGCGCGTTCCGGGGCGGGCATCGGTGATCCTCGACGAGGTCGTGGGACCGGAGACCGGGCCGGTGTGCGCACTCGACGAGCGATACGTGAACGAGGAACCACGCGGCCTGCGCCCTGACGTTCTCGCCGCGTGGCATCGGCTGCGCACCGAGGCGGGGAAGCACGGCGTGCGGCTGTGCCTGAACGACGGCAAGCGCAGTGCGGGCCAGCAGCGGCGGGAGTTCACCGACGCGGTGCAGCGGTTCGGCACCGAGGAACTGGCGGCCCGGTACGTCCTGCCGCCGGAGAAGTCCATGCACGTCAAGGGAATCGCGGTGGACGTGCAGCCGCACGCCTCCGCGGGCTGGGTGGAGCGCAACGGGCACGCCCTGGGCTGGTGCCGCCGCTACGAGAACGAGTACTGGCACTTCGAGTACAGCCCGGACCACCGGACGTCGGGCTGCCCCGCGATGCTGCCCAGCGCGACGGGACTGTGAAGTCTGGACAAACCGGACCGACCCGGTCGGAAGTCGCGCGACGCTTGGTCGCGCGAGCTAAGTTGTCGGGCATGACTTACGGGGGTCCCGGACAGGGCTATCCACAGCAGCAGCCCGGCTGGCAGCCGCAAGGCCCGCAGCAGAGTCCGCAGCCGCAGCACGGCTGGCAGCCGCAGGGTCAGCCACCGCAGCAGCTGTACCCGCAGCAGCTGCCACCACAGCTGCCCCAGCAGGAGCCGCCGCTGACGCTGCCGGGCTGGGGCGCCGTTCCGGCCGTGCTGGGCATTGTGCTGGCCGCACTCGGCATGTTCGCGCTGAACTGGATCGACGAGGCGAGCTTCGCGGAGGTCACCAAGTCGATCGACCAGGCCGCCAGCAGCGCGACCAACCTCGACGGCAACGGCAAGCTGGTGGACATCTACTTCCCCATGGGCGCCATCATCGCCCTGATGCTGGCCGCCGTTCCTCCGGCGATGTGGTCGCTCGGCGTGCTTCGTTCCCGGGAGAGCATCCGGAAACGCGGCGGCATCATGAAGAAGAGCCTCAGCGAGGGCAACACCACGCCCACCCGGATCATGATCACCGTCATCGCGGGCCTCTGCCTGCTCTACCACGTGATCAGCCTGCTGATGCTGACCGACAGCGGCGAGCACCTCGACCAGCTCGGCCCCGGTCCATGGCTCCTCGCGGCCGGCGCCGCACTGTCGACGCTGGGCGCCGCGATCGGCCCGCGCGTCCCGCGCCGCCCCGGCTACCAGCCGCACTGATCCGGTCCACCGGTGAGCGACGTCGCGCTCTGCTGCCCGTACGTCAACCTGCCCGATGACGCGTGGGGCAAGGCCGCTGCGACCCACTGGCCCGCTACGGCTCGGCGAGCACGCCGACGAGCTGTTCTACGGCCCTCTCGACCGGCCGTTCGCCGGATGACACGGCGACGGCGACAGTGATATCCACTGTGGACGATCAGGGGCAGCTGCGTTCGAATGTGAGCCGGCCAGTGCACAGGTAGAACGGCGAGGGCGGTGGCAGTGGCTTGCGGTGTCGTAGCCGGGTCAGAACCAAGCGCCACCAGGAGGTTTTCGCGTACGTGCCCGTGGCGAAGATGTGCATGAGGTCTTCGTCGTCGACGATGGCGGGACCGCACAGTCCTGCGGCGTACCACGGCTGCGCGGCGTTGTCCGTGTTGAGCAGGCGGGCCATGGGGCGCCATGAGTCGCGGCCCGCTGGCGGCGTAGGTGTTTCGGTGATCCAGAGTCCCTGGGAGGGGAAGGGGTGGGTGCCGTGCAGGTTGGTGCCGCGGGCGAGGATCATCCGCCATCCGCTGCCGGTGGGGGCGACGCAGTTGTCGAAGAAACCCTCCTCGGTGGAGGCGAAGGCCTCTGGTGCTGCCCAGGAAACGCCGTCGGTGCTTTCGGTGTAGCGCAGCTGGTAGTCGGGTTGCTCGCCACGGCCGACCTCTCCGGGTGAGGAGAGGAACCACATTCGCCATCGGCCGTCGGTGTGGAGGACGAACGGTTCGAACACGCTCGGCCGCTGCTCGTCTCCCTCGACCACGGGTTCCTCGTGACGCTGCCAAGTCCCGTCTTGTCCGCGTTCGAGGAAGCCGATCGCGTAGCGGCTCCGCCGTCCGCTCGAAGCCCGCGTGCGCTGCCCCGCGTAATAGACGCGCTCGACTTGCTCGCCGTCGACCGTGCCGACGACTCGGCTGGGGGTGTGCATTCCACCGCGGTCCCAGGCGCCGCGCCCGCTCGGTGCTCCCAGTAATGCGGCGCGACCCCGTCGGTCGGTGACGAACTCCCAGCGGTCGTCGTCGATGTTCGCGCCGACGGGGAGGCGCGCGTGCACGATGCTGACCTTGAAACGTGTGGTGACGGCGCCGAGGAGCATGTTCCAGCGCCCGTCGGCGTAGAACACGTCGGGATCGCTGACGCCGAGCACGCCGTGCCCGATCCGTTTCTCACCCAGCATGTCCAGCAGTGGCCGCTGCTCACGCAACCGCCAGCCCGGCCCCAGTGCCTCCTGATCGTGATCAGTCCGCATGCGTCTCCTCCCGTCGATCGGATGTGACCGGATTTCCGGATTCCGGACTGGACCGGTCGCCGCCCAGCCTTCACGCCGTCTCTGCTTCGGTCGGCAGAGATTCAGGTTCTGTTCCCGGAACGTCGCGCACGCCGACGGCGATGAGCAGGAGCACGCCGAGGCAGATGACACCGGCGATGCCCAGTCCGGCTTGAAGGCTCAGCCCCATGGACTCGGTCACTGACGCGAGGAACGTCTCGCGCGTTCCTCCGTCCAGCTGTGCCATCACGTCGACCGCGGCACCGGGACTGTCGACCGCTGCTTCGGCCTCAGCGTTGCCGAGCGTTGTGGGCGTGGTGAGCGTGTTCCGGTAAGCCAGTGCTCCGACAGTGCCGACCAGGGCGATACCGGTCGCGGAGCCGAGGGTGCTGCCAAGATCGCGCAGGGCGCCCATGCTCCCGGACCGTTGCAGCGGCGCGCTGGCGACGAGAAGCTCGCTGAGCAGAGTGATGACCGGTGCTCCGGCCCCGACGAGCACCAACCCGACGATGAGGACCACCAGGACGGTCGTCTTCCCTGCGGCGAGCAAAGACAGTGCCGCTGTGATCAGCCCGACGATGGCGATGGCCAGCGAGAGGATCATCGCAGCGCGCGAGCCGAGACGGCGCTTGAGCCGCGGGGTGACCAACGTGACGGGAACGGTGACCGCGGCGGGAACGAACAGCACGAGACCGGCTTGTACGGCGGTGAGTTCAAGACCAATCTGCAGGAACGGGGCGATGAGCACGTCTGGGCCCGCGAAAGCGACCAGGACCAGAAACACCGCGGGGAGAGCGATGCGCACCTCCCGGGAGCCGAGCAGCGAGAGGTCCAGCAGCGGATGCGCCAGAATGCGCTGGCGGCGGATGAAGGCGTATCCGGCGGCAACACCGGTCAGGGCGATCGCCACGTGGTGGGCTTCAACGGTTCCACCGGAGGCTTGCTGGACCCCGTAGATCAGTCCCATCACCGCGATCACGGACAGGGCGATGCTCAGCGGGTCGAGGCGAACCCGCCGGTCGTCGCGGAACTCGGGCAGCGTCCAAGGTGCGACCGCCAGCAGGATGACGGCAGCGGGGACACAGGCGAGGAAAACGGCTCCCCACCAGAAACGGTCGACCAGGAAACCACCCAGAGGCGGGCCGAACGCCATCCCCGCGGTGAAGGCAGCCATGAGGATGGAGAAGGCTCGGGTGAACTGGCCGGCGTCGGGAAACATCGAACGCAGGAGAGCGATCGCCGACGGCGTGATGGCCGCGGTGGAGAGCCCGATCAGCGCACGAGCGCCGATCAACGTCTCGACGTTCGGGGCGTAGGCAGCGATGAGGGATGCCGCGCCGTAGCCGGTCATCCCGTACACGAGCAGGCGCTTGCGCCCCAGTCGGTCGCCGAGTCTTCCCATAGTGATGGCCAGGCTCGCGGCGAGGAACTCACCGACGTGCACGATCCACAGCGCCTCGGTGACGCCGGGCCGCAGGTCGGCTCCGATAGCGGGTTGGGCGATGAACAACATGGTCAGGTCCGTGGAGACCGTGAACAGCGCGAGGGTCATCGCTGCGAGCCCGCACCAAGCTCTCCACGACGCCATGCCAGTGGTGTGGTCCGAAGAAGGCATAGCATTTCAGAATCAGGTGATCGAAGTGCCGATGTCAATTCTATTGTGGAGCTGATCACGCTGGTCCTCGCCGGTCGGTGACCGCCTCTCTGCCGTGAACGGCGACGGCGGCTCGTTCGTCCGGTGTGTCGATGCGCGGCGGCGCGCACGCGCAGGATCGGTTGTCGACTGGCACATCCGTCGCGATATGTTGAAGGGCTTGTCTGCAAGACGGTGATTGAGGTGGTTAGTGGTGACGGCTGGGAACTCGGCCCCGGTTGACGATTCCCGTGGCAAGCCTGATGTCGGCGGTGCGATGGTCCGTGTGCTCGACTACGACCCGGGATGGCCGCAGGCGTTCGAACGCGAAGCCGAGCGCATCCGCTCCGCCCTGGGGCGTCATGCGCTGAGTGTCGAGCACGTCGGGTCCACCGCCGTGCCTGGATTGGCTGCCAAACCAGTGATCGACATACTCCTCGTCGTTGCGAACTCCGCCGCAGAATCCGACTACCGGGCCGCTGTGGAATCGGCAGGTTTCGTTCTCAGGGCACGCGAACCGGAATGGTTCGAACACCGCTTCTTCGACAAGACGCCCGCAGGCTCCAACGTCGGCATAAACCTGCACGTCTTCAGCGCCGGATGCCCCGAGATTCAGCGAATGCTCGCATTCCGCGACCACCTCCGCGCCCATGCCGAGGACAGGGAACTGTACACACGGGTCAAACGTGAACTCGCGCAACGACCCTGGCGAGACATCGAGGAATACGCTCAAGCCAAGAACACGGTCGTCGACACGATCCACTCCCGGATCGACACCGGCGCCTGACCGCGGTGAGCGAGAGGACCTCGGCGAGGCTGCCGCTACCGTACCGGAACGGCGGCCGCGTGGCCCCGTGGTCGTCGTAGCCGGTCGCCTCGCCGAACTGTCCGTAATAGACGGTGCCCGTCAGCGGCGACCCCCACTCACGGCCGCGCGAGTCTGATTGAGTGCGCCCTCGGGCCGCTCACCGCACTCATGACCGCACACTCACGCGGCCGACGCCCGTCGTCGGCTCCACGCCCGCGACGCCGCTGCCGTCAACGCAGCCGTGCGCTGAACCGGTACCGGCCCGGGCCCGCGGCGAAGACCGCGTAGCCTTCCCGGAACGCCGTGAACCGCACGGACCGCGACGTCTGCGCGGACCGGCCGTCGAGCCGGACGCTGCTCGGCCGGACCGTCGGGACGTGGATCACCGCGTCCGTGTTGGCCGGGATGGTGACGTCGAGGTCGACGTCCCGGCCATCGGGCCCGGAGATCCGCCAGGCGCTGCTGATCCGCCCACGTGGGCCGTCGTAGTAGCCCTCGACGCTCGTCAGCGGATGCTCCGGGGTGCCTACCAGCTTCGGCTTGACGACCACGCGCTCGTAGGCCAGCGAATCGGGCTCCTGCTGGATCCCCGCGAGCCCCATGCTGAACCATTCGTCGATCTGGAGCAGGATCATGTGGTTCAGCGACGAGTTGTTCTCCGGCGCGTACCAGTGCTCGGGCACCGTGGTCATGCCGTGCGGGTTGAAGACCGTGGGGAGCAGGAAGGATCCGTAGCCCGGCCGCGTGTCCTCGTGCAGGACCTCCCAGATGACGTCGTCCCGGCCGGCGTTGCTCAGCGCCCGGAAGGTGGGGCCGAGCGAGATCGTGCCGCCGCTGAGGTGCGGTCCCCCGCCGTTCGGGTGATAGTCACGGATCCGCCGGACCAGGTCGTCCAGGACGTGCCGTTCGCTGCCCGCCGGGACCAGGCCGGCCTCCAGGGCGAGGGCGTTCGCCGCCTGCGTGCCGACCGTGCCGGCGTCACCGTCGTTGGTGTATGTGCGGAGGCGGCGGTTGAAGAAGCGGTTGTTGAACGCGGTCCCGATCTCCCGCGCGAGCGCCCGGTACCGTTCGGCATCGGAGCGCTTGCCGAGGGCAGCCGCCAGCTGCGACATCCGTTCGGTCATCACGTAGTAGCCATACGTTCCGACCAGCAGTCCCGGGGTGCTGTCGTCGTGCGCGACCCAGTCCTTGAGCGGCCCGTCGACCAGATGCTCGTCGGCGCCGGAGCCGGCCTGCACGGTCCGCACGAAGTCGTGATAGTCGGTCATGGCCGGGTAGTAGGCGGCCATGGTTTCGGTGTCCCCGTGGTGCCGCCACAGCCACCACGGCGTGATGACCAGCGCGCTGCCCCAGTTGATGTCGTCGCGGTACATCGCCCACTGGCCGTCGAAGATCGGGAACTCCGGCGCGTGTGCGGGAACGAGTCCGGCGTTGGGTCCGTCGACGAGCTGGGCCTCCTTCATCACCCGCTGCATGTGAGCCAGGTAGGCGGTCATCTCGAAGTTGCGGTCGATGGCGTGGATCGAATGGAGCATGTCGGCGAGCCAGCCGAGCTTCTCCCGGTTGGGACAGTCCGTGAAGATCGACAGCATGTTGCTGGAGATCGAGAAGCGACTCATCCGGTGAAGCCGGTTGACGCGGTCGCTGGAGGTGGACACGTCGCCGGAGATCGGCATCGACGCACGGATCTGGTGCATGGTCACGGAGCGCGCGTCCGCCCGGTAGCCGGCGGGCAGGCCGGTGACCTGGACGTACTGGAAGCCGTGGTAGACGAACTCCGTCCGCCACGTCTCGCCGTCGCGGTCGCCCGCGGTGGTGTAGGTGTCGAAGATGTCGTCGTCCGAACCCATGCTCCCCGCGTCGACGGTGCCGTCGGCACGCAGCGACTCCGCCGGCTGCATCCTGATCACGGTGCCGGCCGGGAGCGTCCCGTCGATGTGCAGCTCGGGCAGCGCGGCGGCGTTCTGCCCGAAGTCGAACACCCAGGTGCCGGGGACCGGCTCGGTGACCGAGACGGGCGAGACGGTGTCGACGATCTCGATCGGCTGCCCTCGGCGCCAGGTGATCTCGGTGGCGAGGCTCGGCGGCGGGGCGATCCCGGGCCGAACCCAGCCGGCCGGCGTGCCGTCGCGCCGGGTCGCCGCAGGGGACAGGTCCGCCCCCGGGCGATCCCAGCCCGGCTGCTCGCGCTGGGCGTCGTAGTCGCTGCCGGCGTACCAGTTGTCGGTGACCGTCGGGCCGAGCGTCGTCCACCAGTCCTGGTCGGTCACGATCGTCTCGGTTCGGCCGTCCTGGTAACCGATCTCCAGCCTCGCGATCAGGCGCGGGCTGATCGCCGTGGTCGTCTCGTTGGCCGTGCCGGACCGCGTGACCACCGCGTCGGCCGCGTGCGCGTTGGCCAGCGGTTCGGAGAAGCTGATCACCCCGTCGGCTCCGATGGCGGTGATGAGCCGGCTTTCGAGGTCGGTGCCGTTGTTCCCCGTGTCGATGTTCACGGTGCCGCCGACGCCGAAACCACTCGCGTCGGCGACCATGACGCTCGTGTCACCGGGCGCGGCCGGTACCGCCAACTTCGTGGGGGCGGGAACCTCGCTGGTGAACTTGCGGTACACGCCCGTCCGGCCCACGGCGGCGTTCTTGACGGAACGGACGTTGGAGATGCCGTTGCCGAGCCGGACGCCGAGCGTGTTCGTCCCACGCTCGAGAAGCGCCGTGACGTCGTAGGCGCCGACCTCCACGGACTGCTGCGGGTTGGAGTTGCCCGGCACGAGCACCGCGTCGGTCACCGGGCGGCCGTTCACGGTGGTGACGTAGATCCCGAGGCCGACGATGTAGAGGCGCGCGCGCTCGACGTTCCCGCCGATCGTGAACGTTCGGGCGAAGATCGGCAGTGGGTCGGCGTCGGTCCGGGTGGGATGCTGGATCCACCGTGCCGGTGACCAGTCCTTCCGGTCGAGCAGGCCGGCCTCCCAGAACGACGGAGCGCTCCAGTCCGAAACCCTGCCGTCGGCGTCGCGGACCCGCACCTGCCACACGGCCCGCTGACGCGAGCGCAGGGCCTTCCCGGTGTACGCGACTCCCGTCGAGGTGCTGGACCTGACCCAGCCGGTGTCCCACAGATCCGGTGAAGACAGCCGGTGCGGCGCGCTGGCGACGCGGATCTGATAGGCACTCTGCCGCCCGCGTTCCAGCCGCCAGGCAAGGAGCGGTGAACGGTCGTCCACGCCCAGCGGCCGGTCGAACCTGCCCGCCATCGACAGGCCGTCGATCGTGGTCGAACCTCCCGGTG
The DNA here is from genome assembly GCF_005146945.1 of Prauserella endophytica. Taxonomy (GTDB): domain Bacteria; phylum Actinomycetota; class Actinomycetes; order Mycobacteriales; family Pseudonocardiaceae; genus Prauserella_A; species Prauserella_A endophytica. The sequence goes on along the minus strand of NZ_SWMS01000025.1, from coordinate 659 downwards.
ACGCCAGCGCCTCGGCACCGAGACCGACCCGCGACCCCACGACCGCCAGGCCGGTGACCCCGATGGCCGTCGACTTGAGGAACCGGCGACGGGGCATGCCCGTCGGTTCGGACCGCATCTCAACCATGAAGCAAGCTCCTCACCTCGAGCGCACGACCACCGCGGGCGATCATTGAATCGTTTCATCCCGCCGGGGTGACAATAGGTGTTCCAATGCCGTCAGCCAATGCCTGTGCCGAGACTTGGCCGATTGCGGAAAGGCACTGGATCTCCGAACCGGCCCACACTAAGCTGCCGCCTTCGCCGCGCCAGCCACATCGCGTTGCCCGACGCCTACGAGGGAAATCTGTCGACGAAGCTGGTACCGGACACCCCGCGCCGACCACGGCGGCAGCGTCGCGCTGCGGGCCGTGGCCGGGCGCAAATGGCTTGCTGTGCCCGAATCCGCACACATGTCGCCGGCCTGCGGGGCTCAACAAGCCGGGAAAGACGGCAGCAAAGCGGCACCATGATCAACATGGGGATCTGGCGCACCTGCCCTGAGCTGGGACTTTGGTGGGCCGCCAGGGACTCGAACCCTGAACCCGAAGATTAAAAGCCCGCGGGTTCGATCGCGGTGATCTTGAAACGGCCTTCGATTGCAGGGCTTCTACCTGCGG
>NZ_SWMS01000024.1 GCF_005146945.1 Prauserella endophytica | reverse complement strand
GCCCCATCACCACATCGACCACCACAACGATGATCTACCACACGACGACCAACTGCCGTTGCAGTACTAGGCCGCGTCCGACCATCCCGCTCGCCAGTGCGCCGCTCAGGCCCCCGCGTCGTCGAGTGCACGCAGCACGCGCTTGACCGACACCGGGTAGGCCGTGCGCAGCGTCTGCGCGAAGAAGCTCACCCGCAATTCCTCGATCATCCAGCGGATCTCGGCCAGCTCGGGGCTCACCGCCGTGCGCGGGGGCACGGTGTCGAGCACCGCCTGGTACTCCTGGCTCAGCCAGTCGACCTCCCGCAGCCGCTCGACGTCGCGTGCAGGATCGCTGGGCAGCTTCTCCAGCCTGCGTTCGATCGCGCGCACGTAGCGCACGAGATCGGGCAGCCGGTCGTAGCCGGTCTCGGTGACGAAACCCTTGTGCACCAGTGAGTCCAGCTGGGCGCGGACGTCCGCGAGGGACTCGCGTAGCGCGTCACCGCGTGTGTCGGCGAGCCGGGCCTCCACGTCGTGTGCCGCGCGCAGCACGTTCTCCACCTCCCGCAGCACGGTCAGCACCGTCCCGTTGAGACTCGTGCGGACCCGCTCCAGCAGCGCGGCGAAACCCGCCTCGTCCCACGCCGGGCCGCCGCCCTCGGCGACGAGCTTGTCCACCGCGCAGTCGACGCAGTCCTCCAGCAGCGCGGCGACACTGCCGTGCGGGTTGCGCGTCAGCACGAGCTTGGCGGTGTTGCTCAGGTTGCGGTTGAGGTACTTCATCGGCGAGGGCACGTTGAGCCGCAGCAGCCGCCGCGTGCCCTCCCACATGGCCTTGCGCTGCTGGCCGGGGGTGTCGAGCATCCGCACGGCGACGCTCTCGCCCTCGTCCACCAGCGCGGGGTACGCCTTCACCTCGTGCCCGCGCCGTTTCGCCTGGAACACCTGCGGCAGCTCACCGAACTTCGCGGTGGTGAGCCCGGACCGCTCGACGCTGTCGGCCGCGGCGGAGATGGTCTTACGCAGCCGGTCGCCGAGGCGGTCGCGCAGCGCCTCCAGGTCCTTGCCCTCGGCGAGCTTGCGCCTGCGCTCGTCGACGACGCGGAAGGTGATGCGCAGGTGCGGCGGGATCGCCTCCGGCTGCCACGCGTCGATCGGCACGGCCACACCCCGCAGTGCCTCCAGCTCGCGGGCGAGCACGTCCAGCAGCGGCCCCTGAGACGGGTCCACTCTCGACAGCACCGCGCGCGCCGTGTCCGGGGCGGGCACGAAGTTGCGCCGCAACGCCTTCGGCAGCGACTTGATGAGCGCGGTCACCAGCTCCTCACGCAGCCCCGGCACCTGCCAGTCGAAACCGTCCGCGCTCACCTGGTTCAGCACCGGGAGTGGAATGTGGACGGTCACACCGTCGGCGTCGGCACCCGGCTCGAACTGGTAGGTCAGCGCGAAGCTCAGCTGTCCCTGAGTCCACGTGTCCGGGTAGTCGGCCTCACTCACCGCGTCCGCGGAGTCGTTGATGAGCATGGCCTTCTCGAAGTTGAGCAGATCCGGCTGCTCCCGGCGCGTCTTCTTCCACCACGTGTCGAAGTGCCGCGCCGACACCACCTCGGCGCCAACGCGCTCGTCGTAGAAGGCGAACAGCGTCTCGTCGTCGACGAGGATGTCGCGCCGCCGAGCCCGGTTCTCCAGGTCCTCGACCTCGTCGAGCAGGGCCAGGTTGTCGCGGAAGAAGCGGTGGTCGGTGTCCCAGTCGCCCTCCACGAGGGCGTGCCGGATGAACAGCTCGCGCGACAGCTCAGGGTCGATGCGGCCGTAGTTCACCTTTCGGCCCGCGACAAGCGGGATGCCGTACAGCGTCACGCGCTCGTTGGCCATCACCGCACCCTGCTTGCGCTCCCAGTGCGGCTCCGAGTAGTTGCGCTTCACCAGGTGCTGCGCGAGCGGCTCGATCCACTCAGGCTCCACCCGCGCGTTGACGCGGGCCCACAGCTTCGACGTCTCCACCAGCTCGGCGGAGGCCACCCACCGCGGCTGCTTCTTGAACAGCGCCGAGCCGGGGAACACCGAGAACCGCGTGCCGCGCGCGCCGAGGTAGTCGCCCTTCGCCGGGTCCTTGAGCCCGACATGCGAGAGCAGCCCGGCCAGCAGCGACGTGTGAATGTGCTGCGGGTCGCCCGGAACGCTGTTGAGCGTGATGTCGAGCTGCTTGGCGAGCTGGCGCAGCTGGCTGTAGATGTCCTGCCACTCCCGCACGCGCAGGTAGTTCAGGAACTCGGCGCGGCAGCGCTTGCGGAACTGGTTGTTGGACAGCGTCTTCTGCTGCTCGCGCAGGTACTCCCAGAGCTTGAGGTAGGACAGGAAATCCGAGTTCGGGTCGGCGAAGCGCGCGTGCTGCTGGGTCGCCGCCTGCTGCTGCTCGGCGGGCCGCTCCCTCGGGTCCTGGATGGACAGACCGGCGGCGATGATCATGACCTCACGCACGCAGCCGTTCTTCGCCGCCTCCACGATCATCCTGCCCATGCGCGGGTCCACGGGCAGCTGGGCGAGCTGGCGGCCGATCTGGGTGAGCCTGCCCGCCGCCGTGTCGAGCGCACCGAGCTCCTGCAGCAGCTGCACACCCGCGGTCACCTGACGGCGGTCCGGCGGCTCCACGAACGGGAACGCCGCGATGTCGCCGAGCCCGAGCGAGGTCATCTGCAGGATCACCGATGCGAGGTTGGTGCGCAGGATCTCCGGATCGGTGAACTCGGGCCGCGACTCGAAGTCGTCCTCGGAGTAGAGCCGGATGCAGATGCCGTCGGAGGTCCGTCCACAGCGGCCCTTGCGCTGGTTGGCCGAGGCCTGCGACACCGGCTCGATCGGCAGCCGCTGCACCTTGGTGCGGTGGCTGTAGCGGGAGATGCGCGCGGTGCCCGGGTCGATCACGTACTTGATGCCCGGCACCGTCAGCGACGTCTCGGCGACGTTCGTGGCGAGCACGATCCGGCGCCCGCGATGCCGCTGGAACACCCGGTGCTGGTCGGCGGCAGACAGGCGTGCGTACAACGGCAGGATCTCGGTGTCGGGCAGCCGCAACGCCGTCAGCGCCTCGTTCGTGTCGCGGATCTCGCGCTCCCCGGAGAGGAACACGAGGATGTCACCCGGCCCCTCCGCCATCAGCTCGCGCGCCGCGTCGACGATCGCCTGCACCTGGTCGCGGTCGGGGTCGCCGTCCGGGTCGTCGGGGTCGACCACCGGCCGGTACCGCACCTCGACGGGATAGGTCCGGCCCGACACCTCCACCACGGGCGCGTCGTCGAAGTGGCGCGAGAACCGCTCGGGGTCGATCGTGGCCGAGGTGATGATCACCTTCAGCTCGGGCCTGCGAGGCAGCAGCTGCTTGAGGTAGCCGAGCAGGAAGTCGATGTTGAGGCTGCGCTCGTGAGCCTCGTCGATGATGATCGTGTCGTACTGCCGCAGCATCCGGTCCTGCTGGATCTCGGCGAGCAGGATGCCGTCGGTCATCAGCTTGACGAGCGTGTCGTCGCCGGAGGTGTCGGTGAAGCGCACCTTGTAGCCGACGACGGTGCCCGGCTCGGTGCTCAGCTCGCTCGCGATGCGCTCGGCGACGGTGCGCGCGGCGAGGCGCCTTGGCTGGGTGTGCCCGATCTGCCCGCGCACGCCGAGCCCGAGCTCGAGGCACACCTTGGGCAGCTGCGTGGTCTTGCCGGAGCCCGTCTCCCCCGCGACGATCACCACCTGGTGGTCGCGGATCACCTCGGCGAGGTCGTCCTTGCGCTGGCTGACCGGCAGCTCGGCCGGGTACTCGATCTTCGGCACCACCGCCCGCCGCCGCTGGATCCGCTGCTCGGCGGTGTCGATGTCGGCGGCGATCCGCGCGGCGACCGCGTCGCGGTCACGCGCCTTGCGGGCGCCGTCGATCCGGCGGCGGAGCCGGTGCTCGTCGCGCAGCATGAGTCCGGGCAGCCGGGATCGCAGCTCATCGAGGGGGGATCGTGTGGACATACCGCGTCCCAGCTTAACGGCAAGTGTTGCGGGCACCGGCCCGCTGGGACACGCTCGATGCGGAAGATCACGGAAAACCGACGCTGGGGGCCACGTGATCCGCTACGGCGTTCTCGGGCCGCTGACGGTCGACGGCGAGACGGTGTCGCCCGGCCAGCACCGCACCGTGCTGGCCACCCTGCTGATCCAGGCCAACGAGGCGGTGCCCACGAGCACGCTCGTCGACGAGCTGTGGCCGGACTGCGCGCCCGACTCCGCCACCGTGATGGTGCAGATGTGCGTGTCCGGGCTGCGCAAGCTCCTCGCCCCTGGCGTTCCCGCTCGCGACCCGCGCCAGGTGCTGCGCACCTACCGGGGCGGCTACCGGCTCGAGGTGCCCGACGACGCACTCGACCAGGCCCGCTTCCTCGCGCTGGCCGAACGCGGGCACCGGCTCGCCGGGGAACGCGATCCGAAGGGCGCAGCGCACGCACTGCGGGAGGCGCTGCAGCTGTGGCGGGCCCCCGCACTCCACGACGTGACCGGCGGCGCCGTCGTGAGCGCGCACGCGACCTGGCTGGACGAGCAGCGCGCGGCCGTGCTGGAGCAGCGCGTCGCGCTGGACCTCGCTCTCGGCGGGCACCGCGAGGTGATCGCGGAGCTGCGCGGGCAGGTGGCCGCCGAGCCGACCAACGAGGCGCTCGCCGCACACCTCGTCACCGCGCTCGCCGCTGCCGGCCGTCAGGGCGAGGCGTTCGCGGTGTTCGAGCGGACCCGGACCGCGCTGGCCGCGGAGCTCGGTGTCCGGCCGGGTCGCAGGCTGTTCGACGCCGTCGCCGGGCTCCGCCCCCGGGTCACGGCGGGCAGGCCGAAACGGCCGAGGGTCGCGCCCGCACAACTGCCACCCGACATCGCCGACTTCACCGGCCGCGCGGAGGTTCTCGCCGAGATCGAGCGCGCGCTCACCGAACCCGCGAGCGCGCCGAGGGTGCTCGTGCTGTGCGGACAGGGCGGGCTCGGCAAGAGCGCGCTCGCCGTGCACGCCGCCCACGAGCTGCGCGAGCGGTTCCCCGACGCACAGCTCGTGGCGGGTGACGGCAGCGCGACCGAGGTGCTCGGGCAGTTCCTGCACGCGCTCGGGGTCACCGACGACGAACTGCCGTCGGCGCTGCTCGACCGTCAGCACCTGTGGCGCACCCGCACGGCGTCCTCGCGGGTGCTCGTGCTCGTCGATGGCGCGCGCGACGAGCAGCAGGTACGCGCGCTGCTGCCCGGCGGCAGCGGCTGCGCCGTGCTGGTGACCAGCCGCAGGCGCCTGCTCGGGCTCGAGGGCGCGCGAACCGTTGAGCTGCCCGAGCTGACCGAGCCCGAGGCGCTCGACCTGCTCGCCGCGCTGGCCGGACGGGAACGCCTCGACGCGGAACCCGCCGGGGCGCGAGAGCTGGTGCGGCTCTGCGGCGGGCTGCCGCTGGCCGTGCGGATCGTCGGCGCGAAGCTCGCCGCCCACGCTCACGAGCCGATCGCCGACCTGGTGGCGAGGGTGGCCGACCGGCATCGCGGGCTCGGAGAGCTGCGCGCGGGCGACCTCGACGTGCGCGCGACGGTGGACGTGAGCTACGCCGAGTGCCCGCAACCGCAGCGGCGGGCGTTGCGCCTGCTCGGCCACGCCGGGCTGCCGACCTGCACGCGCTGGACGGTCGCGACACTGCTCGACTGCCCGGCCGACACCGCAAGGGACGTCTGCGAGGGGCTCGTCGACGCGCAGCTGCTGCAGGTCTGCGGGCGCGATGCGGCCGGACTCGTGCGCTACCGGCTGCACGACCTCATCGCCGCGTTCGCCGCCGAGCAGGAGGAGCCCGGGATCGGCGAGGCGATGGAACGGCTCGTGCACGGCTACCTCGCGCTGGCGGGCCGCGCGCACGACAAGCTGAGGGCCAGCCGGTTCCCGCCCGCCGCGCCGCCCGCTCCCGCGAGCTCGGCCACCGAGCGAGCGGTGCAGGCCGATCCGGGCGGCTGGCGGCACGAGGAGAGCGGCAACCTCGTCGCGCTGACCCGCTGGACCTACCGCACCGGCTGGTGGCGGCACACGTGGCTGCTGGCCGACGCCTTCGCGGGGCTGGCCGAGCGCCGCCCGGACGACCCGGGCGTGCGCGACGTCGCCGTGCTCGGACTGCTCGCCGCACGCCGCACGGGTGACCGCGGGGCCGAGGCGATGAGCCTGTGCGCACTGGGCGACCTGCGCTGGGAGAGCGGGCGCGCCGGGGTCGCCGCGCGCTACTACGCGCTGGCGAGCGCCGCGTTCGAGGAACTCGGCGACGACCGAGGGCTCGCGCGGGTGCTCACCGCACGCGCCGACGTCGACATCGAACGCGGCAGGCTCGACCGGGCCCGTGAGGACCTGCGCAGGGCGCTGCTGCTCGCGCAACTGTGCGGGGACCGCCAGTGCCGGGCCGACGCGCTGGACCAGCTCGGCTCGTTGCTTGCCGACATCGGCGACCTCACCGCCGCCGAGGACTGCTTCACCAACAGCCGTCAGGTCGCCGAGTCGCTCGGCTCGCTGCGCGGGGTCGCGCGCGCCGAGAAGCGGCTCGCCGACGTGCTGCGCTGGCGCGGGGAGCACGAGCAGGCACGGGCACGGCTGGCGACGGCGCTGGAGATCTCCCGCGAGCACGCCGACGTGCACTGGGAGGCCCACGTGCTGCGCTCGCTCGGCGAGCTGGACCGCGCCACCGGGCGCCTCGCCGACGCGGAACGCTCGCTCACGCGCGCGTGCGAGCTGTTCACGGAGCTGGGACACCGGCACGCCCGCGCATACGTCCTGTACTCCCTTGGCGAGCTGTACGCCGACCAGGAGCTGCCGGAGCGCGCGGAGCTGAGCCTCGCCGCGTGCAGGCAGGTGTTCCAGGCGCTCGACGACTGGCGTGGGCAGGGCTACGCCCTGCTCGGGCTCGGGAGGCTGTGGGCACGGCACGGGGACGGCGACGCCGCGATCGCCGCACTGCGCGCCGCGGCCGGCATCTTCGCCCGGCTCGGCTACCGCCGGTGCGAGCGCAACGCCCTCTCCGCGCTCGCCGCGGCGGCAACGGCCTGACCAGCGTCTTTAAGGAAGCTTTAGGTTTCGTTTAGCGCCCGCCCCTTCTCTGGTGATCGCCGGCACACCGCGACAGAGAAAGGAGAGAAGCGTGCGCAAGACAGCGATCACCACCGCGGCGTCGATCACGGCCGCCGTCGTGCTGCCCTTGCTGGCCGCGGAACCTGCCGCGGCGGCCTCGCGGCAGGACCTGGCGAAGGACATCCTCGCCGACGACGGCATCACGCTGCTGGACAGCCATGTGAGCGGCAACGACCACCCGGAGTCCACCGCGAGGCAGAACGTCGTCGACACCTCGGAGGGCAACCCGGCCAGAACGAGCCCGTGGAGCGACGTCGGCGTCACCGAGGTCGAGCTGTCCACCAACCTGCTCGAGGGCATGGTCTCGCTCGGCGGGGACTACTCGTTCCGCGTCACCACGATCGCGGGTGGCGACCACAGTTCCACCTCCTACCACTACGCGGGCACCGCGTTCGACGTCGACCGCATCGACGGCGAGGCCGTCGGCTCCGGCAACGGCAAGGTCGACGACTTCCAGAAGGCGTGCGAGGACCTGGGCGCCACCGAGGTGCTGGGGCCGGGCGACGCGGGCCACGACACACACATCCACTGCGCTTGGGGGTCCTGATGGCTCGGAAGAAGCAGATCTTCGCGCTCGGCTCCGCGGCGGCCGTGCTGGTCGGCGTGCTCGGCGTGCCGGGCGCGCAGGCGGCTGAGGACGCGCCCGGCATCGACGTGTCCAACCACAACGGCACGGTCGACTTCGAGGCGGTCAAGGCGGACGGGCAGGAGTTCGCGTTCGTGCTCGCCACCGACGGCACGTCGTTCACCAGCCCCGACTTCGACACGCAGTACAAGGGCGCCGCCGACGCCGGGCTGATCCGCGGCGCGTACCACTTCGCAAGGCCGGGCAGCGGCGCGGCGGCCGACCAGGCCCAGCGGTTCCTGGAGACCGTGAACTACTCGGCCGACGGCAAGTCCCTGCCCCCGGTGCTGGACATGGAGGCCAACCCGGACGGCTCGGCCTGCTACGGGCTCAGCGCGGGCGAGATGCGCGACTGGATCAAGGCGTTCCTCGCCGAGGTCAAGGAACAGACCAAACGCGATGGGATCATCTACACCAGCCCGAGCTTCTGGAAGGACTGCACGGGCAACACCGAGGAGTTCAGCGAGAATCCACTGTGGATCGCCGAATGGGGGGTGGACAAGCCGTCCTCGATCGGCGGCTGGGACGCCCACACGTTCTGGCAGTACAGCGACTCCGGCTCGGTCGACGGCGTGGACGGCCCGGTGGACGTCAACCGCTTCAACGGCACCGTCGACGAGCTGAAGGCGCTCGCGGCGGGCTCGGCGGCGCGGGGCTCGGCCGCCCCGCGCGGTGACGTGGGGACGGCGGCCGCGATCACGCGCGACGAGGTGATCGACCGGGCGAAGAAGTGGTCCGACGATCCGGTGCCGTACAGCATGGAGAACTACCACGACGGCTACCGCACCGACTGCTCCGGCTACGTGTCGATGGCGTGGCGGCTCGACACCAGCCTGAGCACCGTGACGCTGCCCGACGTGTCACACCCGATCGAGAAGAACGAGCTCAAGAAGGGCGACATCATCGGCAACCTCGGGCCGGGCACCGGTGGGGCCGCCGGGCACGTCGTGATCTTCGAGAAGTGGGCCAACGACGACAAGACCGAGTACTGGGCCTACGAGCAGACGCCGCCGGAGACGGTGCACCGCAAGCTGACCTACCCCTACCCGGGCAAGGACAACTTCGAGCCGCACCGCTTCGACGACATCACCGACTGAGTGAGGTCGTGGGCGCGCGGCGGGTCCTTCCCGGCCCGCCGCGCTCTCACGCCTTGCGCAGCACCGAACCGCTCAGCTCGGCGACCCGGCGATGCCCGGAAAGCCCCATCGTCAGGTCGAAGTCGGCGAGCAGGCTGCGCAGCACGTGCCGCACGCCGTCCTCGCCACCGTGCGCGAGCCCGTAGACGTAGGGCCTGCCGAGCAACACCGCCCTCGCCCCGAGCGCGAGCGCCTTGAGCACATCGGCACCCGTGCGGATGCCGGAGTCGAACAGCACCTCGATGCGGTCGCCCACCGCGGCCACGATCTCCGGCAGCGCGTCGAGCGAGGCCACCGCCCCGTCCACCTGGCGCCCGCCGTGGTTGGACACCACCACGCCGTCCATCCCGGCGTCCACCGCGCGGCGGGCGTCGTCGACGTGCTGGATGCCCTTCAGCACGATCGGCCCGTCCCAGTGCTCGCGCAGGAATGGCAGCGCGTCCCAGGCGCGGTCGATGCCCGTGATCATGCCGATCCAGCGCAGCACCGCGGAGGGCAGGTCGTCCTCGGGCGCCCGGTCGAGCCGCGAGCGGAACACCGGGTCGGTGAGCGCCACCGCCATCCCCTCGCCCTTGAGGAACGGCAGGTAGCCGCTGTCGAGGTCGCACGGCCGCCACGCGAGCGTCCACGTGTCGAGCGTGACGACGAGCGCCGTGTAGCCGGACTCCTTGGCACGGCGCAGGATGCTGCCGCACACCTCGGGGTCGTCCGGCCAGTACAGCTGGAACCAGCGCGGGCCCTCGCCGGAGGCGGCGGCGACGTCCTCGATGCTCGTGGACGAGGCCGTGGACAGGATCACGGGCAGCCCGAGCCCGGATGCGGCCCTCGCGGTGGCGCGTTCCGCGTCGGGATGCACGATCGACTGGACGCCCACGGGCGCGAGCAGCACCGGCGCCGGCATCGGCGTGCCGAGCACGGTGGTCGAAAGGTCGCGCTCGGTGGCGCCCGTCAGCATCCTCGGCACGATCTTCCAGCGGTCGAACGCCTCCCGGTTGGCCCGGTTGGTCGCGCCGGAGCCCGCGGCACCGGCCACGTACCAGAACGGCTCCGGTGCCATGACCTTCGCGGCCGAGTCCTCGAGCATGGTGGCGTCGGTCGTGAACGCGGGCGCCGTCCCGCCGTAGCCCTGCAGGTAGATCTCGTTCTGGTAGAAGCCGAACCGCTCGGCCACGTGCACCTCCCGCATCGCCCACGTCCTCGTGTGGCGCGATCCTACGCGGAACCCGCCTGTTGACCTTCGAGTCGGTCGAAAGCCCAGAATCACCGGCATGCACAGCATCAGCGCGTTCGCCCGCCGCGTCGGCCTCACCCCGAGTGCCCTGCGCTTCTACGACGACTGCGGCGTACTCGCCCCTGCCAGGGTCGACCCGCTCACCGGCTACCGCTACTACAGCGACGACCAGGTGGAGCGGGCGGTGCACCTGCGCAGGCTGCGGACCGCCGGGGTTCCGCTCGCCGACGTCACGGCGGTGCTCGACGGCTCGCCCGATAGGGCGCGGGAGGTGCTGGCCGCGCACGCGGCCAGGCTGCGCTCGGAGTCCGACGCCGCGCACGCCGCGCTGGGCGCGCTGCTGCGCGACCTGCCGCCGCGCGGCCCGGTCCGCGCCCGCGTCGGCGGCCCCGAGCTGGCCAGCGCCGTGCGTCAGGTCGTGCCCGCCGCGGCCCGCGGCGGGGAGTTCCCCGAGCTGCGGTGCGTGCTGGTCGAGCTCGCGGACACCCAGGTGCGCCTGATCGCCACCGACCGCTACCGGCTCGCCGTCCGGGAGCTGCGGCCGCTGGCCGTCGACGGCGGACCGGCCGAGCTGCTGGTCCCCGCCGACGCGCTCGTCACCGCGGCGGCGTGGGCCACCCGCAAGCCCGAGGTGACCATCGAGCCGGGGTGCCTGAACGCAGGCGGCGAGACCCACGCACTGCCCGTGGCCGGAGGAACCTTCCCGGCCTACCGCGACATGCTGCGCGGCCTCGACGCACCGGTGCACCGCGTGCTCACCGGCCGAGTCGCCCTGCGCGACGCGCTCGCCGCGTGCGCCTCACCCGCCGTGCTCGACATCGGCGCCGACGAGCTGGTGCTCGGCGAGGTCACGCTGCCCGCCGTGTGCTCTGGGCCGGTGCGCGTCGCGTTCGACCCGGCCGTGCTCGGCGCCGCGCTGGAGGCCGGCGTGGGGCCGGACGTCCTGCTCGAGATCGCCGCCCCGGACCGTCCCGTGGTGGTGCGCTCCGCCGACCAGGGCAGCTTCACCACCCTCGTGATGCCCGTCGCTCTTCCCTGAAAGGAACGCCATGAACCCCGACAACCCCGTCGTACGTCTCTGCGCCGAGGGCATGGCCGCCGAGGCGGGCGGCGACGACGACGCGGCCCGCGCCCTGTACGAGAAGGCCTGGGCTGCCGCCACCGGCGACTACGAGGCGTGCGTCGCCGCGCACTACCTCGCCCGGCACCAGCCGACGCCCGAGCTGACCCTGCACTGGAACGCGGAGTGCCTGCGGCTGGCCGATCGCGTCGGCGACGAGCACGTGACCGGGTTCTACGCCTCGCTGCACGCCAACCTCGGCCGCTGCCACCGCGATCTCGGCGACCCGGCGGCCGCGGGCGAGCACTTCCGGCTCGCCGCGCACCACCTCGCCGACGTCCCCGCCGGGCCCTACCGCGACTGGCTGCGCTACAGCATCGCCGACGGTCTGCGCGGCACGGGCGCAGTCGAACCGTCGGCCGCCTCGGCCGGCACCGAGGCGCTGCTCCGCGACCTCTGCGCACGCGGGGACCTGCGGTCGCTGTGCCTGCTGCTGCCCGCCTACTACGGCGACACGGGCACAGCGGACGACCGGCGGCACCTCGCGCAGGCGGCACGGATGCTGCACGCCGAGCGCCGCCTTCCCGCGGGCGATCAGGATCGGCTGGGCGACGTCATCCGGCTCTGCGGATGAGGTGTCCACTGTGGATCGGAGCGGCCGCGGTCGTGCTGGGGCTGGTGAAGACGAGGTCGTCGGCGATCAGCGACCGCGGTGGCGCGGTCCCGCGCGAGGTGGCTGCCGGGACGCCTTCTGACGACCTCGGTGGGCATCAGGTCGTCCTCCCGCGTGGTCATTCGCCGGAGACCTCTCCGGTGAGGAACAGCAGCAGGAAGGCGATGAGGCCGAGGAGGAACCACCACGCGTCGGAGGCGACGATGGCCGCGAGAATGCCGAGCCCGGCGGCGGAGAAGGCGAGGATGCGGGAGTGCTCCATCTGTCTGCCTTCCCCTGAGCGGATTCGGACGGCGATTCCTCCAGTTTGCTCCTTTTTCGGCGCGCGTGTCGGCAACACGGGAGCGGGCACGGGGCAGGCGCGGCCGACGGCACCCCATCGGGCTAGGCTCGGACCGTCGATCGCGCGCCGTAACGGGGCGCGCCTGAGGACGGGAGGTGGCAGTCCGTGCGGCACAACGCGCTGAGGTGGGGAACCGGGCTCGCGGTGCTGCTGCTGGTCCTGACCGCCTGCACCAGCGGCAACGAGCCTCAGCAGGGCGCGACGGCACCCGTCACGACCACACAGGCGGTTTTGACCAACCCGTTCACCGAAACCGGGGAGATCTCGCCGGAGGTCACGATCCTGGAGGACGTGGAGGCGATCTGCTCGCCCTCGGTGGTGGTCGTCGCGAACCCGGTCGCGCGCCGCTGCACCAGCGAGCTGCAGGTGCTGCACGACCCGTGCTTCCTCGGTCCTCCTCGGGTGCCCCAGGTCGCCGTGTGCCTGCAGAACCCGGCCCGCAAGGAGGCCGTGCGCCTCACCCTCATCGAGGACCGCACGCCCGTGGCTCCCGGCGCCCCGCCCGCCGCCGCACCGGTCGCGCCCGCGCCGGAGGCGACGCCGTGGTACATCGAGCTGGCGGACGGCCGCGAGTGCGCGCGAGTGATCGGCCTGAAGGGCGACCCGCCGTCGTTGGAGGGCGACCCCCCGACGTACGGCTGCGGCCACGCCGACTTCCTCTACGGCCTGCCCGACGTGTCCGAGCCGGTGTGGACGATGCCCAACCGGAAGGGCGCCACGGCGAAGGTGCGCACCGTGGACGTCCGCACCGCCTGGTACTGAACCCGCCCCGGCAACCGCAGTGAAGGCCACCCTGCCCGCGCCCGCCCGTCTCCCACCACCGCCCAGACGGAAACGCTCCGCGCTACTGTGCCCGATTCCACGCAGTGAAGGTGGCCTTCACTGCGGCTGGTTCAGCGCACGCCGTCGCGGTGGGCGATCAGGGCGAGCGACAGGGCCAGCGCGGTCCGGTGGTCGTCGAGCGAGTGCCCGAACACGGCCTCCAGCCTGCGCAGCCGGTTGAGCACGGTGTTGCGGTGGCAGTAGAGCCGCGCGGCCGTTGCCGCTGCGGAACGGTTGGTCTCCAGCCAGGCCGCGAGCGTCTCCAGCAGCACCTCGCGCTCGTGCTCGGGCAGTCGCAGCAGCGGGCCGAGCACGCCGGCGCGGAGCCGCCGCGCCAGCTCGGGTGAGCGGGCGACGAGCGCCTCGGGCAGCCGCTCGTCGAGCACGGCGAGCCCGGTCGCCCCGGACGGCAGCGTGCGCAGCGCCAGCAGCGCGAGGTCGTGCGCGACGCCGACCTCCGCGAGCCCCCGCACCTCCGGGCTCACGCCCACCCGGGCCCGCACCCCACCGCGCAGCAGCTCCAGCACGCCGTCCAGCGCGCGGCGTTCGAGCGCGACCAGGCCGACGGTGTGCTGGTCCCTCGGTTCCCAGACCGACCTGATCCCGTACCCGGCGAGGGTGTCCTGCGGCATCGCGAGCCCGGGCGTGCCATCGGCGGCGGAGTCGGCCACGAACACCACGTAGTCGCCCTCACGAGGGAGCCCCAGCTCGGCCGCGGCCTGCCCCGCGAAGCCGGCCTCTCGGCCCCGGCCGCGCAACAGGTCGCCGACCAGCGACTGACGCCGGTGGTCGTCGAGCCTGCGCAGCTGCAGCTCGGTGTCGCGGTAGGCGCGCGCGACGACCGACGACGCCTCGTCCACGACCGTCCACACGGTCGTGGCGACGTCGAGCAACCGGTCGCGATCGATGTCGTCGCTCTCCTTGCCGATCCGCACGAGCCCCCGCCACAGGACGCGGCCGCCGAGACGGAACGAGCGCAGCACGGAGTCCAGGGGCACCCGCTGCTCGGCGCGCCGTGAGCCGGTGACCGTGGCCGCGTCGTAGGGGTCCTCGCCGCGGGGAACCGTGTCACCGAGCAGCTGCAGCACGCGCTCCAGGTTGTTGCGGCACGACCGGCGCAGCTCGGCCAGCGTGACCAGCGCGGCGTCATGGTAGCCGGGGTTCTCCGCGAGGATGTCCGCGACGAGCTCGTCCGCGAGCTGGTCGAGCCGGACCACCAGGGCCCGCGCCAGCTGCTCGGCGAGATCGGCCACGCGGGCTCCTTCGGTTCGTCCGTCGCACGGGTCACCCGACGATAGGACACCTCGCCGGAGGGCCGCCCCGCCGCGGTCAGAAGGCCACGGGCACGTCAGCCCATTCTTCGAGGATCATCGCGCGCCTCCTCACCGGTCGTTCGCTCGACGCGCTCCCTCGGGCCTGGACGTGCTCTCAAGAGCGTGCACGGGAGCATCCGTGCCTCGCCCGGAATATTTAGTACCGCTACGCAAGTTCTCTCTGCCATGAGCACGAGCACGGACATCGGACAACCAGCGGCTTCCCCGGGACGACTGCGGACCGCCCGCTACGCGCTCGTGCTCGGCGGGCTCACCGCCTTCGGCCCGCTGTCGATCGACATGTACCTGCCCGCGCTGCCCGCGATGGCGCAGGACCTGCACGCCGGCGACGCCACGCTGCAGCTCACGCTGGCCGCGTTCGTGCTCGGCGTCGGCGCGGGGCAGCTCGTGCTCGGCCCGCTCTCCGATGCCTTCGGCAGGCGCAAGCCGCTGCTCGCCGGCGTCGCCCTGTTCGTCGTCGCGTCCCTGCTGTGCGTGCTCAGCCCCACGGTGGAGCTGCTGATCGCGGCCAGGGTCCTCCAGGCGTTCGGCGCCTCCGCCGGCATGGTGATCGCCCGCGCCGCCGTGCGCGACCTCTTCTCCGGCATCGAGATGGCCCGGTTCTTCTCGATGCTCATGCTGGTCACCGGGCTCGCCCCGATCCTCGCCCCCGTGCTCGGCGGGCAGCTGCTCTCACTGACGTCGTGGCGGGGCATCTTCGGCGCGCTGGCCGCGTTCGGCGCGCTGCTGCTGATCGTCGCCGCGTTCGCCCTGCCAGAGACGCTTCCGGCCCACCGGCGCAGGCCCGCGCGACCCGCGGGCGTTCTCCGTGGCTACCTGAGCCTGCTGCACGACCGCGTCTTCGTCGGCTACGCGCTCGGCGCCGGGCTTGCCTTCGCCGCGATGTTCACCTACATCTCGGCGTCGTCGTTCGTGCTCCAGGGCACCTACGGCCTCAGCCCGCAGCAGTACAGCCTCGTCTTCGGCGGCGGCGCCGTCGGGCTCGTGCTGGCGAGCCAGGTCAACGGCAGGCTCGTCGCCAGGTTCCGCCAGCACACGCTGCTCGTCACCGGGCTGGTCGCGGGCACCGCAGGAGCCCTCGCGATGGTCCTCGCCTCACTGGCCGGGCTCGGGCTGGGCGGGGTGTTGCCGCCGCTGTTCGTCGCGGTCGCCAGCGTCGGCCTCGTGATGCCCAACGCGACGTCACTGGCGCTCGCCGACCACCCGGAGATGGCCGGGTCCGCATCGGCCCTGCTTGGCGTGCTCCAGTTCACCGTCGGCGGGCTGACCTCGCCCATCGCCGGGCTCGCCGGTGAGGGCTCGGCGCTGCCGATGGCACTGCTCATGGCCGCGTTCGCCGGGCTCGGGCTGGTCAGCGTCGGCACGCTCACGCGGCGGCGTGGCTCAGACCAGCTCGCCGAGGTCGGCATCGCGTAGCTGCCCTGCCGACACGGTCACGCGGCCGTCGACGATCTTCTGCAGCTCGTCGCCGTAGTCCCACACGTTGACGTTCATCGCCGCGGTCACCTGTCCCCCGCGCAGCCAGAACGCGATGAACTCGCGGGTCGCGAGGTCGCCGCGCACCACCAGCTCGTCGGCGGCGGGGTCGGCGATGCCCCGGTACTCGCAGCCGAGGTCGTACTGGTCGGTGAAGAAGTACGGGCTGCGCAGATACGGTTCGTTCTCGCCGACCAGGTTCGCGGCGACGTGCCCGCCCTGGTTCTTGGCGTTGGCCCAGTGCTCGACGCGGACCCGGTGGCCGTAACGCGGGTGGAAATGGGAGGCGATGTCGCCCGCGGCGTAGATGTCGGGCGCCGCCGTGCGCAGCCCCGCATCCACCGCGACCCCGCCGTCGCCGGTCAGCTCGAGGCCCGCCGTGTCGGCCAGCTCCACCCTGGGCGCCACGCCCACCGCGAGCAGCACCACGTCCGCGGGCAGCTCCGTGCCATCGCCGAGCCGGACGCCACGCACACCCCCGGCGTCCCCGGTCAGCTCGGCGAGCGTCGCACCGAGGCGCCAGTTCACGCCGTGCTCGGTGTGCAGGTCGCGGAACACGGTCGCCACCTCGTCGCCCAGCACGGTGCGCAGCGGCAGAGCGACCTGGTCGACCACCGTCACCTCGGCACCGTGCTTGCGCGCCGCGGCAGCGGCCTCGGTGCCGATCCACCCCGCTCCGATGATCACCACCCGCTCGGCGTCCTCGAAAGCCGAGCGCAGGGAGAGCGCGTCGTCGAGGGTTCGCAGCGTGCGTACCCCCGGCAGGTCCGCGCCCGGCACGGGCAGCGAGCGCGGGCGCGAGCCGGTGGCCAGCAACAGCCGGTCGTACCGGTGCTCGCCGCCCTGCGCGTCGAGCACCATGCGCTCCCCCGGGTCGACGCGGGTGGCCGTCACGCCGCCGCGCAGGTCGATGTCGTGCTCGGCGTAGAATTTCTCCTCGCGCACCCAGTCGGGTTCGTCGGTGTCACCCAGCAGGAGTCCCTTGGACAACGGCGGTAACTCGTACGGGCGATGTGACTCCGAACCGAGCACGAGCACCTCACCCCCGTAGCCGCGTTCCCGCAGCCGGGCCGCCGCCGTGGCACCCGCGAGTCCACTGCCGACGATGACGATGCGCTTGGGCTCGGACATCCCTGATCCCTCCCCGAACGAAGCCGTGACGTGGGCTACTCGACGCTACACCCGTGGCGCGTAACGCCGGAGCCTGAAAAACTGATATGTCAGTTTCGCGGTTTTTCGCGTCATGGTCGCGGGGCACGCCCGTCGCACAGTCGCACGCACGAAGAACACCGGGACGAGACGAGAGGCGATCGACGTGGCGGTGCGGGATGAATGGGCGATCTCCTGCCGGGATCTGGCGGGCAGGAAAAGGGAGCTGACCGTCTTCGTCAGCAGCGAGCGGGTGGTGCTCGTCGCACCACCGGGTGAGGCCGCCGTCCTCGCCCCGCTGGACGTCGGGCGCCTGCGCGCCGCACTGCGCGACGCGGTGGTCCAGGTGGCGCGCTCCGGCGAGGACCCCGAGACCGAAGACGAGTGACCATTCGCGTTCCACTGTGGACGCTCGAGGCGAGCCCCGGTCCCCTAGGCTCGCCTCATGACGCAGGAAACCTGGGACGCGGTGGACGGCTACTTCAGGACTCAGCTCGTCCCACCGGACCCCGTACTCGACGACGCACTGCAGGCCGGTGAGGCCGCCGGCCTCCCGCCCATCGCCGTCGCCCCCAACCAGGGCAAGTTCCTCCACCTCCTCGCCCGCATCGCCCGCGCCCGCTCGATACTGGAGATCGGCACGCTGGGCGGCTACAGCACGCTCTGGCTCGCCAGGGCGCTGCCAGCCGACGGCAAGGTCGTCACCCTCGAGGTAGACCCGGCGCACGCGGAGGTCGCGCGGCGCAACTTCGCCAACGCCGGGCTCGACGGCGTCATCGACCTGAGGGTCGGCCGCGCGCTCGACACCCTGCCGCAGCTGCACGATGAGGCGCCCTTCGACCTGGTGTTCGTCGATGCCGACAAGCCGAGCAATCCGGAGTACTTCCGGTGGGCGCTGGAGCTGACCAGGCCCGGCAGCGTGATCGTGATCGACAACATCGTGCGCGGCGGCGCCGTGGCCGACCAGCGCAGCGAGGACCCGTCCGTGCGCGGCACGCAGCACATGACCGAGCTGATCGCGGCGGAGCCGCGCGTGGACGCCACCGCCCTGCAGACCGTCGGCGTCAAGGGCTACGACGGCCTGGCGATCGCCCTGGTCACCGGCTGACCACCGCGCGCGAGTCCCCCGCTCAGGACGGCGAGTCCCCCGCTCAGGACGGCGAGTCCCCCATTCAGGACGGCGGAGTCGTGCGTTCCGGCATCGGAGCGCGACCGGGAACGCACGACTCGGCGTCGGGAACGCAGGCCTCGCGATCCGGAGCGGGCAACTCGCGATCCGGAGCGGGGGACTCGCGGGCTGGAGCGGGGGACTCGCGAACCGGGGTCACTCCAGGAAGCCGCGCAGCAGCGACGCGGTGCCCTCCACGTGCTCGGCCATCGCGCCGCGCGCGGCGGCCGGGTCACCGGCCAGGATCGCGTCCACGATCGCCTCGTGTTGCGCGTTGGAGTGCTCGAGGTTCGGTTCGAGGAGCGGGATCTCGTCGAGCAGCTGGTTCACGCGCATGCGGACGTCGGCGACCGCGGAGGTCAGCGACGCCGAGCCGGTGACCTCCGCGATCGCCAGGTGCAGTCGGGAATCGCGGCGCCGGTAGTCGTCGACGCTGGTGGTGCACGCCTCGGCGAGCGTGCCCGTGAGGTGCCGCCGGTCTGCGGGCGAGAGTGACCGCGCCGCGGCCAGCTCCGCCGCCCCGGTTTCCAGCACGTGCCGCAAGGCGAGGGTGTCCTCGAGCACGCCCGGGTCCCGCATGCGAGCGGGCGACGGGGGCACGGGCAGGACCTCGTTGACGAACGTGCCGCCGTAGCGACCGCGCCGCGACTCCACGTACCCGGCGTCGGCGAGCGCGCGGATCGCCTCTCGCAGGGTCACCCTGCTGATCCCGAGCCGCTCGGCCAGCTCGCGCTCGGCGGGCAGGCGCTCGCCCGCGCCCACGACCCCGAGCCGCACGGCCTGCAACAGCCGCTCCACGGTCTCCTCGAAGGCGTTGCCCGCCCGCACGGGGCGGAACAGCGCCTCCCCCGCGCTGATCCCGCCCTCGGCACCGTGCGCGACGTCCCTGCCGGGCTGAGCGCTCACGGTGCCTCCTCGCGGTGTCCTTCCTCCCGCGAGTGTAAGGCGGACTCAGCCCTTGTTCGCGTAAAGCGGGTGCTTCTTCGCCAGCACCTCCACGCGTGCCCCAAGGTCCCGCTGGGTCGACTCGTCGAAGTCGGGGCGCAGCGCCAGCGCGATCACGTCGGCGACCTCGGTGAAATCGTCGGCGCCGAAGCCGCGCGTGGCGAGCGCCGGGGTGCCGATCCGCAGACCGGAGGTGACCATCGGCGGGCGCGGGTCGAACGGCACCGCGTTGCGGTTCACCGTGATCCCGATGGAGTGCAACCGGTCCTCGGCCTGCTTGCCATCCAATGTGGACCCGACGAGGTCGACGAGCACCAGGTGCACGTCGGTTCCGCCGGTCAGCACGCGAACCCCCGCATCGGAACAGTCCTGCTGGGACAGTCGCTCGGCCAGAATGTTCGCGCCCTCCAGCACCCGCTGCTGCCGCTCGCGGAACTCCTCGCTCGCGGCGATCTTCAGCGCCACGGCCTTGCCCGCGATCACGTGCTCGAGCGGGCCGCCCTGCTGCCCCGGGAACACCGCCGAGTTGATCTTCTTGGCGTACTCGGCACGGCTGAGTACGATGCCGCCGCGCGGGCCGCCGAGCGTCTTGTGCGTCGTGGTGGTCACCACGTCGGCGTGCGGCACCGGGCTCGGGTGCAGCCCGGCGGCGACCAGGCCCGCGAAGTGGGCCATGTCCACCATCAGCTTGGCCTCCACGGAGTCGGCGATGCGCCGGAACTCGGCGAAGTCGAGCTGCCTCGGGTACGCCGACCAGCCCGCGATGATCAGCTTCGGCTTGTGCTCGGCGGCGAGGCGCTCGACCTCGGCCATGTCGACGAGGCCGGTCTCCTTGTCGACATGGTAGGCGACCACGTTGTAGAGCTTGCCGGAGAAGTTGAGCTTCATGCCGTGGGTCAGGTGCCCGCCGTGCGCGAGATCCAGCCCGAGGATCGTGTCGCCGGGCTGTAGCAGGGCGACCATCGCGGCGGCGTTGGCCTGCGCACCGGAGTGCGGCTGGACGTTGGCGTGCTCGGCGCCGAACAGCTCCTTGGCCCGCTCGATCGCCAGCGTCTCCACGACGTCGACGTGCTCACACCCGCCGTAGTAGCGCCTGCCGGGGTAGCCCTCGGCGTACTTGTTGGTGAGGACGGAGCCCTGCGCCTCCAGCACGCCGGCGGGCGCGAAGTTCTCCGAGGCGATCATCTCCAGCGTCGACTGCTGGCGGTGCAGCTCGGCGGCGACCGCCTCGGCCACCTCCGGGTCTACAGTGGACAGGTCAGCGTCGAACGAGCTCATTCTTCCTCAGTCCTCCTGGGTCAGTGCGGCGTAGGCGGCGGCGTCCAGCAGTTCGGGCAGGTCCGCAGTCCGCACGCGGAACAGCCAGCCCTGATCGTACGGGTCGGCGTTCACGACCTCAGGACCGTCGACGACGGATTGGTTGACCTCGGTGACCTCGCCGCTGACCGGCGAGAACAGCTCGCTGACCGACTTCGTCGACTCGATCTCGCCGCAGGACTCACCCGCGGTCACGGTGTCGCCCGCCTCGGGCAGCTGCACGAAGACGACGTCGCCGAGCGACTCGGCGGCGAACGCGGTGACGCCCACGGTCGCGACGTCGCCGTCGAGACGGACCCACTCGTGTTCCTTGGTGTAGCTCAGGTTCTCGGGAATGCGCATGACGGCCTTTCGAAGAAGGTGAAGGACTCAGGAGCGCCGGTAGAACGGCAGCGAGACGACCTCGACGGGCTCTTCTCGCCCGCGCACGTCCGCGGACAGGGCCGTGCCCGGCTCGGCGTGTGCCGGCCGCACGTAGGCCATCGCGATGGGGTAGCCCAGCGTCGGCGACAGCGCACCGCTGGTGATCTCGCCGACGTCCTCGCCGCCGGCGAGCAGGCGGTAGCCGTGCCGGGGCGCGCGACGGCCGCTGCCCTTGAGGCCGACGAGCACGCGGTCCGGGTCGCGGCGCGTGTCGAGTGCGGCCCTGCCGACGAAGTCGCCGGGCTTCTCGAACTTCACCACGCGGCCGAGACCGGCGTGGAACGGGGTCAGCTCCGCGCTCAACTCGTTGCCGTACAACGGCATTCCGGCTTCCAGCCGCAGCGTGTCCCGGCACGCGAGGCCCGCGGGCAGCAGCCCGTGAGGCTCCCCCGCCTCGGTGAGCACCCGCCACACGGCGGCGGCGCGCTCGCCCGGCACGTACAGCTCGAAGCCGTCCTCGCCGGTGTAGCCGGTGCGGGCGAGCAGCGCGTCCTGCCCGCCGACGACGGCGGGCGTGCTGGCGTAGTACTTGAGCGAGGAGAGGTCCGCGTCGGTGAGCTTGCCGACGATCTCGGCGGCGGCGGGCCCCTGCACGGCGATCAGCGACGTCTCCGCGGAGCGGTCGGTCACCTCGGCGTCGAAGTCGCGCGCCCTGGCGGTCAGCTCGGCCGAGACGACCGCGGCGTTGCCCGCGTTGGCGACCACGAGATAGCGCTCGTCGGCGAGCCGGTAGACAACCAGGTCGTCGAGCACCCCGCCCTCGGCGTTGCACATCATCGTGTAGCGGGCGCGGCCCGGCTTCACGGCGGAGAGCTTGCCGACGAACGCGTAGTCGAGCGCGTCGGCCGCCTCCGGGCCGGTCACCTCGATCTCACCCATGTGGGAGAGGTCGAACAGCCCGGCCGCCTCCCGCACGGCGCGGTGCTCGGCCAGCTCGCTGGAGTAGCGGACGGGCATCGACCAGCCCGCGAAGTCGGTGAAGGAGGCGCCGAGTCCGGTGTGGACCTCGTGCAGTGCGGTCTTCATGTATCAGCCCTCGTAGGAAGAGATCGGCGGGCACGAGCACACCAGGTTGCGGTCGCCGTAGGCGCCTTCGATGCGCCGCACCGGCGACCAGTACTTGCCCTTGGCCGCCGTCTTCCCCGGGTAGACGGCCAGCGCCCGATCGTAGGGCAGGTCCCACTCCCCTGCGAGTTGCTCGGCGGTGTGCGGCGCGCCGCGCAGCGGGCTGCGCTCCACCGGCCAACGGCCCGCGGCGACGTCGTCGATCTCGCGGCGGATGGAGATCATCGCGTCGCAGAAGCGGTCGATCTCGGCGAGGTCCTCGCTCTCGGTCGGCTCCACCATGAGCGTGCCCGCGACGGGGAACGACATCGTCGGCGCGTGGAAGCCGTAATCGATGAGCCGTTTCGCGACGTCCTCCACGGTCACGCCGGTCTGCTTGGTCAGCGGGCGAAGGTCGAGGATGCACTCGTGGGCGACGAGGCCGTTCTGTCCCGTGTAGAGCACGGGGTAGTGCGGGGCGAGCCGCGCGGCGACGTAGTTGGCGGCGAGCACGGCGACCTGCGTCGCGCTGGTGAGCCCCTGCGCGCCCATCATGCGGACGTAGGCCCAGGAGATCGGCAGTATCGACGCGGAGCCGTACGGCGCGGCCGAGATCGGCCCCACCCCGGTCTCCGGGCCCGCGGCGGGCAGCAGCGGGTGGTTGGGCAGGTACGGCGCGAGGTGCGCGCGCACGGCGACCGGGCCGACGCCGGGTCCACCGCCGCCGTGCGGGATGCAGAACGTCTTGTGCAGGTTCAGGTGCGAGACGTCGCCGCCGAACTCGCCGGGCTTGGCGAGGCCGAGCAGCGCGTTGAGGTTCGCCCCGTCGACGTACACCTGTCCGCCGGCCTCGTGGACGATGCGGGACAGCTCGGAGATGTCGCTCTCGTAGACGCCGTGCGTGGACGGGTACGTGACCATGATCGCCGAGAGCGTGTCGCGATGCTTGTCCACTTTGGAACGCAGGTCGTCGAGGTCGACGTCGCCCTGCGCGGTGCAGGCGACCACCACCACGCGCATCCCGGCGAGCACGGCCGACGCGGCGTTGGTGCCGTGCGCCGACGACGGAATCAGGCACACGTCGCGCTCGGGCTGCCCGCCCGCGCGGTGATAGGCGCGGATCGCGAGCAGCCCGGCCAGCTCGCCCTGGCTGCCCGCGTTGGGCTGCAGCGAGACGCTGTCGTAGCCGGTGACCTCGCACAGCCAGCGCGAGAGCTGGCCGACGAGCTCGTGGTAGCCCTCGGCGTCCTCGGCCGGGGCGAACGGGTGCAGGCCCGCGAACTCCGGCCAGGTGATCGGCTCCATCTCGGTGGTGGCGTTGAGCTTCATCGTGCACGAGCCGAGCGGGATCATGCCCCGGTCGAGCGCGTAGTCGGAGTCGGCGAGCGCGCGCAGGTAGCGCAGCATCGCGGTCTCGGAGCGGTGGGTGTGGAACACCTCGTGCGTGAGGTACTCGCTCGTGCGCGAAAGGGCCTCGGGCAGCGCGTTGCCGTCCTCGACGGTGCCCTCGGCGCCGAACGCCCGCAGGACCTTGTCGAGCACCGCGGGCGTGGTGGTCTCGTCGACGGCCACGCGCACGTGGTCGTCGCCGTCCCGGCCGAGGTTGATCCCGGCGTCACGGGCAGCGGCCACGATCGACGCGGCCCGGCCGGGGACGCGGGCGAGCACGGTGTCGAAGAAGTGCTCGTGCACCACGTCCACCCCGGCGCCGCGCAGTGCGGCGGCGAGCCCGGCGGCGTGGCCGTGCACGCGCTCGGCGATGCGCTTGAGGCCGTCCGGGCCGTGGTAGACGGCGTACATCGAGGCGATCACGGCGAGGAGCACCTGCGCCGTGCAGATGTTGCTGGTGGCCTTCTCCCGACGAATGTGCTGTTCGCGGGTCTGCAGGGCGAGCCGGTAGGCGGGCGCGCCGCCCGCGTCGATCGACACGCCGACGAGCCGTCCTGGCAGGGAGCGCTCCAGGCCCGAGCGCACCACGAGGTACCCGGCGTGCGGGCCGCCATAGCCGAGCGGCACGCCGAAGCGCTGCGTGTTGCCCGCCGCCAGGTCGGCGCCGAACTCACCGGGCGGGGTCAGCAGGGTGAGCCCCAGCAGGTCGGCGGCCACGCAGTACAGCGCGCCTGCCGCCTTCGCGGCCTCGCCGATGCCGGTGTAGAAGCCCGGCTCACGCAGCACGCCCGAGGCACCCGGGTACTGCACGACCACGCCGAAGAAGTTCTCCGGCAGCCCCTGGGCCAGGTCGCGGACGTCCACCTCGATGCCGACGGCCTCGGCACGCGTGCGCACCACCGCGATCGTCTGCGGCAGGCACTCGGCGTCGAGCACGATGACCTGCGACTTCGCCTTCGACGCGCGGCGCATGAGCATCATCGCCTCGGCGACGGCTGTCGACTCGTCGAGCATCGAGGCGTTCGCGGTGGTCAGGCCGGTGAGGTCGGCGACCATGGTCTGGAAGTTGAGCAGCGCCTCGAGCCTGCCCTGCGAGATCTCCGGCTGGTAGGGCGTGTACGCCGTGTACCAGGCCGGGTTCTCCAGCACGTTGCGCCGGATGACGGCGGGCGTGATCGTGTCGTGGTAGCCGAGGCCGATGAGCTGCGTCATCGGGCGGTTGCGGGCCGCGAGGGCACGCAGCTCGGCGATGGCCTCCTCCTCGGAGGCGGCGGGCGGGAGGTCCAGTTCTCCCGAGGTGCGGATGGCCGAGGGTACGGCCGCCGCGACGAGTGCGGCGAGGCTGCCGTACCCGCATTCGGCCAGCATCTTGGCCTGCTCGGCCTCACCGGGGCCGATGTGCCGGGCGGCGAAGGTCGACGACATGAGGAGCTCCTTGTCTCGCGCACGGTTGGGATACCCGCCCGTGCTGGGGAACTCCCCCTCTGTCATGGCACCTGAGAGTTTCACCGCGCGTGAACACGGCTTTCACCTTGGGTGAGGCTTACGAGAGCCTGCTTTCCAGAGTGGCCTAACCATGGGCGGTAGCGGTACCTGAGAGATTGTGGGGAGTTTGCTCCTTCGGTGCCCCGTCGCACGGGGGCTCTCCCGCCCTGGCTCGAACAGCCTCGATATGGACTTATAGGGGAGTAACGTACGCGCCCGAGATCCCACCGTCCACCAGGAACTGCGACGCAGTGATGAAGGACGCGTCGTCGCTGGCGAGGAACGCCACCGCGGCGGCGATCTCCTCCGGCTCCGCGAACCGGCCCATCGGCACGTGCACGAGCCGCCGGGCGGCCCGCTCCGGATCCTTCGCGAACAGCTCCGTCAGCAGGGGCGTGTTGACCGGTCCCGGGCACAGCGCGTTCACCCGGATGCCCTCGCGCGCGAACTGCACGCCCAGCTCGCGGCTCATCGACAGCACCCCGCCCTTGGACGCGGTGTAGGAGATCTGGGAGGTCGCCGCGCCCATCACCGCCACGAACGACGCGGTGTTGATGATCGAGCCCTTCCCCGCCCGTTGCATGTGCGGGATCGCGTACTTGCAGCACAGGTACACCGAGGTCAGGTTCACCTCCTGGACCTTGCGCCACGCCTCCAGCCCCGTGGTGAGGATCGAGTCGTCCTCGGGAGGCGAGATGCCGGCGTTGTTGAAGGCGATGTCCACCGAGCCGAAGCGGTCGGCGGCGGCCTGGAACAGCGCCTCGACCTCGCTCTCCACCGTGACGTCGGCCTGCACGAACTCGCCGCCGACCTCCTCGGCGGCCGCCTTGCCTCCTGCCACGTCCACGTCGCCGACGACGATCCGCGCGCCCTCGCTGGCCATTCGCTTCGCCGACGCGAGCCCGATCCCGCTGCCACCACCGGTGACCACGGCGACCCTGCCCTCCAGCCGCTGAGACATCTACCGCTCCTCCGTGCTGATGAAAACGTTCTTCACCTCGGTGAACGCCTCGACGGCGTCCGGACCCAGCTCCCGGCCGAGGCCGGACTGCTTGAACCCGCCGAACGGCGTCCAGTACCGCACCGACGAGTGCGAGTTGACCGAGAGGTTGCCGGCCTCGACTCCGCGGGAGACACGCAGCGCACGCCCCACGTCGCGGGTCCAGATCGAGCCGGAGAGCCCGTACGCGGTGTCGTTGGCCATCGCGACGGCCTCGGCCTCGTCGGCGAACGGCACCACGGCGACGACCGGGCCGAAGATCTCGTCGGTCACCAGCGGGTCGGTCGCCGACCTCGGCGTGACGACCGTGGGCGGGAACCAGTACCCGGCGCCATCGGGCGCGCTGCCGCGGAACGCGACCTGCGCCTCGTCGGGCAGGTACGAGCGGACCCGCTCGCGGTGCGCCGCCGAGATCAGCGGCCCCATCTCCGTCGTCTCCGCCGAGGGATCGCCCACCACGACGCCCTTGACGGCGGGTTCGAGCAGCTCCAGGAACCGGTCGTAGACCGACGCCTGCACGAGGATGCGCGAGCGTGCGCAGCAGTCCTGGCCCGCGTTGTCGAACACGCCGTACGGCGCGGTGGCCGCCGCCCGCTCCAGGTCGGCGTCGGCGAAGACGATGTTGGCGTTCTTGCCGCCCAGCTCCAGCGTCACGCGCTTCACCTGCGCCGCGCAGCCCGCCATGATCCGCCTGCCGACCTCGGTGGAGCCGGTGAAGACGACCTTGCGCACGTGCGGGTGCTCGACGAACCGCTGCCCCACCACGCCGCCCTTGCCGGGCAGCACCTGGAAGACGTCCTCGGGGATTCCCGCCTCACGGGCCAGCTCCGCCAGCCGCAGCGCCGTGAGCGGGGTGAGCTCTGCGGGCTTGAGCACCACGGTGTTGCCCGCCGCGAGCGCGGGCGCGAAGCCCCAGCCCGCGATCGGCATCGGGAAGTTCCACGGCACGATCACGCCGACCACGCCGAGCGGCTCGGCGAAGGTGACGTTCACGCCGCCCGGCACGGGGATCTGCTTGCCGGTCAGGCGTTCGGGCGCGGCGGCGTAGTAGTGCAGCACGTCGCGGACGTTGCCCGCCTCCCAGCGCGCGTTGCCGATGGTGTGCCCGGAGTTGGCGACCTCGAGCCGGGCCAGGTGCTCGATGTCGGCGTCCACGGCGTCGGCGAAGCGGCGCAGCAGCCTCGCCCGGTCGCCGGGCGCCACGGCCCGCCAGGCGGGCATGGCGGCGTGCGCGCGCTCGATGGCCGCGTCGGCCTGCTCGGCCGAGGTCAGCTCCACCGCACGGAGCACCTGCTCCGTGGCGGGGTTGCGCACCTCGAACGTCTGCGTCATTCCTTCGCCGCCTCCCTCACCAGCGCCGCGAACAGCCTCAGCTCGTTGACATCTTGTTCCGGGTGCCACTGCACGCCGATCACGAAGGACTCTCCCGGCAGCTCGACGGCCTCCACCGTGCCGTCGCCCGCCCAACCGACGGCCCGCAGGCCAGGCGCAAGGGCGTCGACGGCCTGGTGGTGGTAGCAGTGGCACTTGGTCTCCTCGCCGAGGATCCCGGCGATCCTGCTGCCGGGCTCCAGGCTCACGACCGTGCCGCCGTAGACCCCCGGCGCGGGCTGGTGATCACTCGTGCCGGTGCGCTCGGGCAGGTGCTGGGTGAGCGTGCCGCCCAGCGCGACGTTGAGCACCTGCATGCCCCTGCACACGGCGAGCACGGGAATGCCACGGGCCAGCGCCGCCCGCAGCATCGCCAGTTCGGCGGCGTCGCGCTCGGGCCGCGAGACCGTGGCCGGATGGGCCGTGGCGCCGTAGTTGCCGGGATCCACGTCGGCGCCCCCGGCGAGCACGAGCCCGTCCACAGCGGCCACCGCGCGTTGGTGGCCCTCACCGACGGGTGGCAGCAGAACGGGCACCCCACCGGCCTTGACCACACAGTCCACATAGGTCCGGGGCAGCAGCGCCGCCTCGGTGTCCCACACACCCCACGCCGCGCGCTCGGAGTAGGTGGAGATGCCGATGACGGGGTCAGAGCCGCTCGAAGCCACGGAGGCGCTCCCAGTCGGTCACCGCCGCGTCGTAGGCGGCCTGCTCGATGCGGGCTGCGTTGAGGTAGTGCTCCACCACGTCGTCGCCGAACGCCGCGCGGGCGACCTTGCTGTCGCCGAGCAGCTCCGCGGCGTCGCGCAGGGTCGTCGGCACGGTCGGCTTGTCGCTCGCGTAGGCGTTGCCGTGGAACTCCGGCTCCAGCGGCAGCTCGTTCTCCATGCCGTGCAGCCCCGCCGCGACGAGCGCGGCCACGGCGAGGTAGGGGTTGACGTCCCCGCCGGGCACCCGGTTCTCCACCCGGAGCGAGTCGCCGTGGCCAACCACGCGCAGCGCGCACGTGCGGTTGTCGGCGCCCCACGCGACGGCGGTGGGCGCGAAGCTGCCGGGCACGTACCGCTTGTAGGAGTTGATGTTCGGCGCGAAGAAGTACGTCAGCTCCCGCAGGCACGCGAGCTGCCCGGCGAGGAAGTGCTCCATCAGCGGGGAGAAGCCGCCCGGCCCGTCCCCGGCCAGCACCGGCTCGCCGTCGGCCGAGCGCAGGCTGATGTGGATGTGGCAGGAGTTGCCCTCGCGCTCGTTGTACTTCGCCATGAACGTCAGGCTCTTGCCCTCCTGCGCGGCGATCTCCTTGGAGCCGGTCTTGTAGATGCTGTGGTTGTCGCACGTGGACAGTGCCTCGGCGAAACGGAACGCGATCTCGTGCTGGCCCGGGTTGCACTCGCCCTTGGCGGACTCCACGTACAGTCCCGCTCCGCTCATGGCGTTGCGGATCCGCCGCAGCAACGGCTCCACGCGCGCGGTGCCGAGCATCGAGTAGTCCACGTTGTACTGGTTGGCCGGCCGCAGGTCGCGGTAGCCGCTCTGCCAGGCGCTCTCGTAGGAGTCGTCGAAGACGATGAACTCCAGCTCGGTGCCGACGTACGCGGTGAGCCCGCGTTCGGCGAGCCTGCCCAGCTGGCGGCGCAGGATCTGCCTCGGCGAGACGGTGACCTCGCCGCCCTCGACCCACTCCACGTCGCACAGCACCATCGCGGTGCCCTCGTGCCAGGGCACGAGCCTCAGCGTCGCGAGGTCGGGCCGCAGGACGCAGTCGCCGTAGCCGCGCTCCCACGACGAGATCGCGAAGCCGTCCACGGTGTTCATGTCGACGTCCACGGCGAGCAGGTAGTTGCACGCCTCGGTGGCGTGGTCCACCACCTCGTTGAGGAAGTACCGCGCGGCGCACCGCTTGCCCTGCAACCGGCCCTGCATGTCGGTCATCGCCACGAGCACGGTGTCGACCCTGCCCGCGTCGACGAGCGCACGGAGGGTGTCGAGGGTGAGCATGCCGTCGCTGTTCCCCATCGGAATACCTTCCCGCACGGCCGGAGCGAACTCAAAGGGTCAACTATGATCCATTAAAAGCTTTTCTAGTCGCCTACCAGGCGGGCGTCAACCCTTGACAACTCTACCGGGCTGCACCACCCTCAGCACACTCAAAGGACTGGCGAAGTACCCATTGCCGAGGAGCCGGGTTATGGCCAAGCACGTGGAGTACAGCGAGGTTGACGAGAACTATCTGAAGGAACGCCAGCTCAAACGGGGCGCCGCGGGCTGGCTGCTGCTCGCGGGCCTCGGCGTGTCGTACGTGATCTCCGGCGACTTCGCGGGCTGGAACTTCGGGCTCGACGAGGGCGGCTGGGGCGGGCTGCTCATCGCGACCGTGCTCATGGCCGTGATGTACAGCTGCATGGTGTTTGGCCTCGCCGAGATGTCCTCCGCCATGCCGGTGGCCGGGGCCGGCTACGGCTTCGCGCGCAGGGCGCTCGGCCCGCTCGGCGGCTTCGCCACCGGTGTCGCGATCCTCATCGAGTACGCGATCGCGCCCGCCGCCATCGCGGTGTTCATCGGCGGCTACATCGAGACGCTCGGCCTGTTCGGGCTCACCAGCAGCTGGCCCGTCTTCCTCGGCTGCTACGTGATCTTCATCGGCATCCACCTGTACGGCGTGGGCGAGGCGCTGCGGCTGATGTTCGCGATCACGGCCGTGGCGGTGCTCGCGCTCGCCGCGTTCGTCATCGGCATGATCCCGAAGTTCTCCGCCGACAAGCTGTTCGACATCGTCCCCGACGAGGCCGCGGCGGGGGCGAGCGAGTTCCTGCCGTTCGGCTTCGCGGGCGCGATGGCGGCACTCGTGTACGGCATCTGGTTCTTCCTCGCGATCGAGGGCGTCCCGCTCGCGGCCGAGGAGGCGCGCGACCCGAAGCGGGACATGCCGCGAGGCATCATCGCGGGCCTGGCCGTGCTCGTGGTGTTCGCGGCCCTCATCCTGCTCATCGCGCCCGGCGCGGCCGGGTCGAGCACCATCGCCACGTCCGACAACCCGCTGCCCGAGGCGGTGCGCGCCGCGTACGGCGGGAACAACGCGCTGGCCCAGGTGGTGAACTACGTCGGTCTCGCCGGGCTCGTCGCGAGCTTCTTCTCGATCATCTACGCCTACTCGCGGCAGCTGTTCGCCCTCTCGCGGGCCGGGTACCTGCCGCGCTGGCTGTCGCGCACCGGCAGGCGCAAGACGCCCTACCTCGCGCTGCTCGTGCCCGGCACGATCGGCTTCGTGCTGGCCGCCGCCACCCAGGACGGCGCGCTGCTGATCAACATCGCCGTGTTCGGCGCGACGGTGTCCTACGTGCTGCTGAACCTCTCCCACATCGTGCTGCGGGTGCGCGAACCGGACCTGGAGCGGCCCTACCGCACGCCGGGCGGCGTCGTGACCACCGGGATCGCGCTCGTGCTCGCCGTCGCCGCCGTGATCGCGACGTTCCTGGTGGACAGGATGGCGGCGGCCATCACCGCCGCCATCTTCGTGGCCGCGGTCGGGTACTTCTGGTTCTACAGCAGGCACCGCCTCGTCGCGGCCGCTCCCGAGGAGGAGTTCGCCGTGATCGCGAGCGCCGAACACGAACTCGACCGGGAGTAGCCGCCACCCGCAGCCGCCACCCGCAGTGAAGGCCACCTTCACTGCGCCCGCCCGTCTCCCCCACCACCCAAACGGAGGCGCTGCCCGCCGCTGTGCTTGTTCAACGCAGGCATGGTGGCCTTCACTGCGCTCGGGGTGCCCGACCTGGCGAGGGGTTTGGCTGGAGCGCCGCCGGGAAATCGGGCGGCATGCCCTCGGACATGTTCACCGTGCACACCCTGCGGGAGCTGAGCGAGCTCGTGGGGCTCGGCATGGCGCCCTACCTGCGCTACTCCCCCGGCCCCGAGTCGGACGCCTCGCACCCGAGCACCGACCACGAGAGCGGGCTGCTCATGCCGGGCGTGTCGGTGAACCCGCTCGCCGCGCCCGAGTGGTGGAGCCTGCCGCTGGAGGACTGGCTCGCCCGGCGCGTCTGCCAGTACCTGCGGGAGCTGCGCGAGGGCGCACGCCCGTGGGTGCTCGACGGAAAGCAGGTTGACTTCGGTCCCGACAACGAACCGCTGCTCGTGGATCTCCAGCCGGTCGCGTGGATCAGCCCCGACCTGCTGGAGGAGGCGCGCGAGCGCTACCACTCGCGACTCGACGCGGGCACGGCGACGCACGAGGCGTGACCCGGCGTCAGCCCAAGGTGTCGAGCAGCTCGCGCACGGCGGTGCGCCCGGCGCGGTTGGCGCCGACGGTGCTGGCGGAGGGCCCGTAGCCGACGAGGTGCAGGCGCGGCTCGTCCACCGCCCGCGTGCCGCCCGCCCGTGGCCCGACCGCCACCCCTGGCGGAAGGACTCCACCCTGCGGCGCTATTCGGATGCCCCCACCCGGCGTACGCAGGCGCAGCGGCGTGAGGTGGTCGAGTGCGGCGCGGAAGCCCGTGGCCCACAGGATCACGTCGGCTCGCTGCGTGGTGCCGTCGGCCCACTGCACGCCGTGCGGGGTGACGCGCTCGAACATGGGTTTGCGGTCGAGGATTCCTTCCTCGCGGGCCGCCCGGACCTCAGCTGTCAGGGGCAGGCCGGTGACGCTGACGACGCTGCGCGGCGGCTTGCCCTCGCGGACCCGCTCGTCCACCTGCGCGACGACGGACCGGCCGTACTCGGGGGTGAAGTCGTGCTCGTGGAACACGGGCGGCCTGCGGGTCACCCACGTGGTGCCCGCGGCGACCGGGGCGATCTCGAGCAGCTGCTGGACCGCGGAGGTGCCGCCGCCGACCACGACGACGTGCTTGGCGCGGAACTCGGCGGCGCCGGTGTAGTCGGCGGTGTGCAGCTGCCTGCCGAGGAAGGTCTCCCGGCCCGGGTAGTACGGCCAGAACGGGCGGTCCCACGTGCCCGTGGCGTTGATCAGCCCGCGAGCGGCCCACGACTCGGTGGCGCTCTCGACGAGGAACCGGCCGTCGCCGGTGCGGCTCACCGAGAGCACGTCCACGGGCCGGTGGACGGGCAGATCGAAGGTGCGCTCGTACCGGTCGAAGTAGGCGGACACCACCTCGGAGGCGGGCTTGTCACGGTCGGAGGCCGTGTCGCCGAGCGCGAGACCGGGCAGGTCGTGGATGCCGTGGACCTTGTCGAGCTTCAGCGAGGGCCAGCGGTACTGCCACGCCCCTCCCGCGCGCTTACCGTGGTCGAGGACCACGAACCCGCTCTCGTTGGCGAGCCCGGCCTTGCGCAGGAAGTAGGCGGCCGAGAGCCCGGCCTGCCCCGCACCGATGACGGCGACGTCCGTCTCGTGATCAGCCCGCATACCGGGTACAACCACCGCCCCGGCCGTGCCCTTCCCCGGCCACGAGTGGCCCACCCCACGCGAGTCCCCCGCTCCAGCCCGCGAGTCCCCCGCTCCAGCCCACGAGTCCCCCGCTCCAGCCCACGAGTTCTGCACTCCCGACGGCGAGTCGTGCCTCCCGACCGCGAGTGCACTCCGGACCGCGTGTTGTGCTCCTTGGCGAACGCACAACTCGCCGTTCCGAACGCACAACTCGCGAGCAGGAGTGCAGAACTCGCGGGCCCGAGCGGGGGACTCGCGGGCCCGAGCGGGGGACTCGCGGGCCCGAGCGGGGGACTCGCGGGCCGGGGCGTCAGCGGCGGCGGAGCGCCCTCACGATCGCGACCACGCCGAGCAGCGCGGCGAGGCCGGCGAGCGCCGGGGCGAGCCGTTTGGCCACCGAGGCGCCCGCGTAGTCGAAGAGGTCGATCGCCTCGGCCTCCTTGGGCGGTTTGACGGCCTCGAGCTTCGGCTTCTCGGGCTCGGCGGCGGTCGCCGCCGCACCGGCTCCGCTCGCCGCCGAGGCGGCACCACCACCGGCCGACGAGGCATCGGCGGGCTGCTCACTCGCCGGGGCCTTGCCCGGGGTGGTGTCCTCGCCCTTGGCGCCCAGCTCCTCGGCGAGGTTGCCCGCGAAGGTGTCGAGGATCTTGCCGCCGACCTCGGAGATCATGCCGCGGCCGAACTGGGCCGGGCGGCCGGTGACGTTCAGGTCGGTGGCGACGGCTCCCTTGGTGTTGTCGCCGTCGGCCGCGAGCGTCACGGTGACCGTGGCGGCCGCGGTACCGGCACCGCGCGCGTCCTTGCCGGACGCCTTGATCTTGATCTGCCGGGCGCCCTCGTCCTTCTCCAGGAACTCGCCGGAACCCTTGTAGAGCAACGAGACCGGGCCCAGCTTGACCTTCACCGTGCCCTTGAACGTGTCGCCCTCCACCGACGTGAGCGTGGCTCCCGGCATGCAGGGCGCGACCCGTTCCGGATCCAGCACCGCCTTCCACACCTCGTCGATGGGCGCTGGGACGGTGAACTCGTGGTCGAGCCGCACGGGCCGACCTCCTTCCTGAGTCGCGGAAAAGCTGCCCCCAAGGCCACCTTAGTTGCGTTGAGTGCAACAAAGGTGGCCTTGGGGACCGGAGAACTTCAGCCTGCCATGGCCGCGGAGATCGCGCGGCCCGTGAGGACGCGGGCGAGGTGCTGCCGGTACTCGACGTCGGCGTTGCCGTCGACGGTCGGGTTGGTGCCCTCGGCCGCGTGCTCGGCGGCGGCGCGGATCGACTCGGCGGTGGCCGGCTGCCCGACCAGCGCCTCCTCGACGCCGCGGGCCCGCACCGGCACCGACGACATGTTCGTCAGCGCGACCCGGGCCTCGGCGATGGTGTCACCGTCGGTGCGCACCGTCGCCGCGACGGCGACCATTGACCACGCCTGCGCGACGCGGTTGAACTTCTCGTAGTGCGCGTGCCAGCCGGTGTGCTTCGGCACCCGCACCTCGACGAGGATCTCGTCCGGCGCCAGCGACGTCGTGAAGAAGTCCTCGAAGAAGTCGGCGGCCGCCACCGTGCGCTGACCGTCCATGCCGCGGATGACCATCTCGCAGTCCAGCGCGAGCGCCGGGGCGAGCAGGTCGCCCGCCGGGTCGGCGTGCGCGATGGAACCGCCGAACGTTCCTCGGTGCCGCACCTGCGGATCGGCCACGGTGTCGGTCGCCCGCGCGAGCAGCGCCGCGTGTTCGGCGATGAGCGGGTCCCGCTGCACGTCGTAGTGCGTCGTCATGGACCCGATCACGAGGTGGTCGCCCTCCTCGCGCACGCCGCGCAGCTCAGCGACCTTGCCGAGGTCGATGATCTTCGTCGGAGCGGCGAGCCGGACGCGCAGCACCGGAAGCAGGCTCTGCCCACCCGCGAGGACCTTGGCGTCCTCGCCCGCGTCGGCGAGCGCCCGAACCGCGTCATCCACAGTGGACGGCGCGACGTAGTCGAACGGAGCGGGAATCACTGAGCACCTCCGTGTGCCGGGTCGATCGAACCGAGGCCGCCACCGGCCTCGGCACCGGGTCCGCCCGCGGCCTTCTCGCCGGTGCGGATCGCCTGCCACACCCGCATGGGGCTGAGTGGCATCTCGATGTCGTTCACGCCGAACTGGCGGACGGCGTCGACCACGGCGTTCACCACGGCCGGGGTCGAGGCGATCGTGCCCGCCTCCCCGACGCCCTTGACGCCGAGCGGGTTGGTGGTCGACGGCGTCTCGGTGCGGTCGGTCGTGAACGACGGCAGGTCGGCCGCCGAGGGCAGCAGGTAGTCGGCGAACGTGCCCGACGTGAGCGTGCCGCTCTCGTCGTACACGGCCTCCTCGTACAGCGCCTGCGCGATGCCCTGTGCGAGCCCGCCGTGCATCTGGCCTTCCACGATGATCGGGTTGACCACCTTGCCGACGTCGTCCACGCAGACGTACGAGCGGATGCGCACCCGTCCGGTCTCGGTGTCCACCTCGGTGGCGCACAGGTGCGTGCCGTGCGGGAAGGAGAAGTTCTCCGGGTCGTACACGGCCTCGGAGTCGAGCGTCGGCTCGACGCCCTCCGGCAGGTCGTGCGCGGCGAACACCGCGAGCGCGATGTCCCCGATGCCGGTGGAGCGGTCGGTGCCCTTCACCGTGAACTTGCCGCCGCTGAACTCGAGGTCGTCCTCCGAGCACTCCATCATGTGCGCGGCGACCTTGCGGGCCTTCTCGATGACCTTCTCCGTCGCCTTCACCACGGCGATGCCGCCGACGGCCAGCGAACGCGAGCCGTAGGTGTCGAGGCCCTTGTGCGACGACTGCGTGTCGCCGTGCAGCACCTCGACGTCCTCGAACGGCACGCCCAGCTGGTCGGCCACGATCTGGCTCCACGCCGTCTCGTGTCCCTGCCCGTGCGCCGAGGCACCCGTGATCACCTCGACCTTGCCGGTCGGCAGCATGCGGATCGCCGCGTGCTCCCAGCCGCCTGCGCCGTAGTCGAGCGAGCCGAGCACGCGCGACGGAGCGAGACCGCACATCTCGGTGAACGTCGAGATGCCGATGCCGAGCTGCACGGGGTCGTTGCGCTCACGGCGCTCCCGCTGTTCCTGCCGCAGCGCTTCGTAGCCGAACAGCTCCATGGCCTTCTGCGTGGCGGCCTCGTAGTTGCCCGAGTCGTAGGTCAGCGTCGAGACCGTGGTGTACGGGAACTCGTCGTGCTTGATCCAGTTCTTCTCGCGCAGCTCCATCGGGTCCATGCCGAGCTCCGCCGCGAGCTCGTCCATCATCCGCTCGATCGCGAACGTGGCCTCGGGCCTGCCCGCGCCGCGGTAGGCGTCGGTGAGCGTGGTGTTGGTGAACACGTTGGTGCACGCGAAGTGGTACGCCGGGATCTTGTAGATCGCGTTGAACATGAACGCGCCGAGGATCGGCACGCCCGGCCCGACGAGGCCGAGGTAGGCGCCCATGTCGGCGAGCAGCTCGACCTTGAGCCCGGTGACCGTGCCGTCGCGCTTGGCCGCGATGGTCAGGTCCTGGATCTGGTCACGGCCGTGGTGCGCGGCGACCATGGTCTCGGACCGCGACTCGGTCCACTTGACCGGCTTGCCGAGCTTTTGCGCTATCAGCAGGCACATGATCTCCTCGGGCAGCACGGCGATCTTGCCGCCGAACCCGCCGCCGACGTCGGGCGCGATCACACGGATCTTGTGCTCGGGCAGGCCGAGCGTCAGCGCCGACATCGTCTTGAGGATGTGCGGGATCTGGGTCGCCGACCACATGGTGAGCTGCGCTGCGGTCGGGTCGACCACGCATGCGCGGGGCTCCATGAACG
This sequence comes from Prauserella endophytica, assembly GCF_005146945.1. Classification (GTDB taxonomy): domain Bacteria; phylum Actinomycetota; class Actinomycetes; order Mycobacteriales; family Pseudonocardiaceae; genus Prauserella_A; species Prauserella_A endophytica. The sequence goes on along the minus strand of NZ_SWMS01000024.1, from coordinate 64,629 downwards.
CCGGGACGAGCCGCTGCTGGCGGAACCGTCGCTTGACGACCACCTCGGCGTCGGCGATCGCCTGTTCCACGTTGCCGCCGGAGCCGGCCTCGCCGGAGTCGAACACCCAGAGCGCGTTGCGGTTTGTGCCGAGGTCCTCGTGCACGAGCGGAGCGTCCTCGGCGAGCGCGTTCTCCAGCCCGAGCACCACGGGCAGGTCCTCGTACTCGACGTCGATCTCGGCGAGCGCGTCCTCGGCCTCGCCCGCGCTGCGGGCCACGACCACGGCGACGCCCTCACCGGCGAAGTTCACCGTGCCCTGCGCGAGAACCGGCCTGCGCGGCGACTTCATGTCCGGCGTGATCGGCCACGCGCACGGCATGCCGATCTTGCCCTCGGGGTCGAGGTCGTCGCCGGTGAAGACGGCGAGCACGCCCGGCATCTCCTTGGCGGCGGAGGTGTCGATGCTGACGATCTTGGCGTGGGCCACGGTGCTGCGCAGCACCGCGAGGTGAACCAGGCCGGGCAGCGTCAGGTTGTCGGTCCAGCGCGTGCGGCCGGTGATGAGCCGCTCGTCCTCCTTGCGGAGCCGGCCCTTGCCGACCTCCGGTTCGATGGTGGCGGTCATCTACTCGCCACCCCCTCCGACGCTCGACGCGGTCCTGCTGCCGGTATCGGCACCGGTCACGCGCTCGGCCTCCGGGCCCGCGCCTGGCCGCATGTGGTGTGCCGCGTCGCGCACCGCCTTCACGATGTTCTGGTAGCCGGTGCACCGGCACAGGTTGCCCTCGAGGCCCTCCCTGACCGCGTGCTCGTCGGGGTCGGGGTTGTCGGAGAGCAGGTCGATCGACTGCATGATCATGCCTGGGGTGCAGAACCCGCACTGCAACGCGTGGTTGTCGTGGAACGCCTGCTGCACGGGGTGGAGCTGACCGTCGCGGGCGAGGCCCTCGATGGTGGTGACCTCACTGCCGTGGGCCTGCACGGCCAGCACGGAACAGGACTTGACGCTGTGCCCGTCGAGATGCACGGTACAGGCTCCGCAGTTACTGGTGTCGCAACCAACCACCGTGCCGACCTTCCCAAGCCGTTCGCGCAGGTAGTGCACGAGCAGCGTGCGAGGCTCGACGTCGTCGGTGTAGCTGGTGCCGTCAACTGTGACGGTGATGCGCATTGGGCCTCCTGTGGTGGCTCGGCCCGCCAGGCGGGCCGCTGTGGAACGGCCTGAGCCGAGCACCGTCGCCGGTGATCGGCCTCACAGGGCGAGCCTGCTACTTTCGGCCCAATGGGACAACCCCCCGTCTGGAGAGGAAACCCGGCTCGATCCGCACCTGCGGCACGACGACGTTGATCATTCCCGATTCGCGGAACGTGTCCCCCGATCGGTCACCAAGTTTCCAGACGCACGCCAAATCGGCGTGGAATTGGACGCCTGGTGTCCTGCGCCGAACCTCCGGCGCAGGACGCTAGCGTTCCTGCTCGCCGTGAATGCGGCCGTCGAGATCGGACAGCCGCCGCCCGCCGCCACCCCACCGCAGCGCGATGATCTCCGCGCCGATCGACACGGCGGTCTCCTCCGGGGTGCGCGCGCCGAGATCGAGGCCGATCGGCGAGGCGAGCCGTTTCAGCTCGGCGTCGGTGATCCCGGCTTCACGCAGCCTCGAGATGCGGTCGTCGTGGGTACGCCGCGAGCCCATCGCCCCGATGTAGCCGACGTCGAGGCGCAGCGCGACCTCCAGCAGCGGCACGTCGAACTTCGGGTCGTGGGTGAGCACGGTGATCACGGTCCTGCCGTCGATCCGGCCCGCCTCCGCCTCGGCCTTGAGATAGCGGTGCGGCCAGTCGACGACCACGTCGTGCGCCTCGGGGAACCGGGTCTTGGTCGCGAACACGGGCCGCGCGTCGCACACGGTCACCTCGTAGCCGAGGAACGTGCCCATCCTGGCCATCGCGGCGGCGAAGTCGATCGCGCCGAACACGAGCATCCTCGGCGGCGGCTCGAAGGTGTTGACGAACACCGCCATGCCCTCGCCCCTGCGCTGCCCGTCGGGGCCGTAGTGCAGGGTCGCCGACCGCCCGCCGGCGAGCAGCCCGCGCGCGTCGTCGAGCACGGCGTCGTCGATGCGGTCGGAGCCGAGCCCCCCGCTCGCGCGGTCGGGCCACACGAGCATGCGCTTGCCGAGCAGCGCGGGGTCGGGGTGCTCGATCGTGGTCACGACCGCGACCGGCCTGCCCTCCCGCACCGACGTCACCAGGTCGGCCAGCTCGGGCATGGACTCGCGGTCCACCCGCTCCACGAAGATGTCGATGATCCCGCCGCAGGTCAGCCCCACGGCGAACGCGTCGTCGTCGCTCACGCCGTAGCGCTGCAGCACCGGCGCGCCGTCCTCCACCACCTGCTGCGCCAGCTCGTAGACGGCGCCCTCGACGCAGCCGCCCGACACGCTGCCGACGGCGGAGCCGTCGGCGGCCACCAGCATCGCCGCGCCGGGCGCCCTCGGCGCCGACGAGAACGTGGCCACCACGGTTCCCACACCCACCGTCTCGCCCGCCGACCAGCGGCGGTGGAGCTCGTCCAGCACGTCATGCATCTCGGATCTCCCGGAGAAGTCGTTCCAACGTGGCGAGGCTGTGGCCTGCCAGCAACCGGTCCACGTGCGGGAGCGCGGCGGCGATCCCAGACTGCACCGGAGCGTAACCCTCGTGACCCGCGTGCGGGTTCACCCAGAACACCCGGTGGGCGAGCCTGCGCAGCCGCGCGGCCTGCTCCCCCAGCAGCGACACGTCGCCGCGTTCCCAGCCGTCGGAGAACAGCACCACCACGGCCCGCCGGGCGAGCCCTCGCTGGCCCCAGCGGTCCAGGAAGCCGCGCAGGGTCTCGCCGAGCCTCGTGCCGCCCGCGAAGTCGGCGACGGCCTGTGCCGCCGAGAGCATCGCCCGCTCGGGATCGCGCTGGCGCAGCTGCCGCGACACCCGCGTCAGTCGCGTGCCCAGCGTGAACACCTCGACGCGCGCGGGCGCGGCGCGCACCACGACGTGGGCGAAGCGCAGCAGCGAGTCGGCGTAGGGCTTCATCGAGCCCGACACGTCGATCAGCAGGACCAGCCTGCGCGGGCGCGGACCGTGCCGCGCGTAGGCGAGCCTGCCGGTCTCGCCGCCGTCGGCGAGCATCGCGCGCAGCGTGCGGCCGGGGTCGAGCCGTCCCCGGCGGGCGGGCCGGTAACGCAGCGACGATCGGGACGGCAGCACGGGCCGCAGCGTGCTCATCAGCTCCCGGAGGTGCCTGCGCTCGGCCGCCGTCAGCTCGCCCAGGTCGCGTTCGCGCAGCACCTCGGCGTCGCTGGCGGCCACGGCCAGCTGCTCGCCCACCTCGCCGCCCTCGCCGTCGCCCTGCTCGCGGGCGACCAGCGCGGCGATGGTCGCCCGCTGCGGCCGCGGCACGGACGCCCGCTCGCGCAGCGGCGGCGCGGCGTTGAACCACGCGTCGAACGCCTCGTCGTAGCGCGGCAGGTCGTCGGGATCGGCGCACAGTGTGAGCCTGCCCGCCCAGTAGACCTGCGCCGCATCGCTCGCGTCGAGGCGTTCGACGGCGGAGAGATATGCCTGGACCCGGTGGGCGTCGCAGGGCAGCCCGGCCTCGCGCAACACGGCGGCGAAGCCGACGAGGCCGGGCAGCGGGTCAACGGTCACCGGTGTGCCCATACCCGCCATTGTGCCCTGGATTCCGCTCCAGGTCGTCAGGCCGAGGGCCGCAGGAACCGGGGCGGCAGGAAGTGCGCGAATCCGGGCGGCATCACCCGTGCCTCCTGGCTGACCAGGTCGAACACCTGCTGGTACGGCTCGGCGGGGAACCCGGCGACCGCGCGGTTCAGCTCCCGCGGCCGCAGGTCCGGCCAGTGCCCGGACTCGACGCGGCGCAACAGCGACCGCAGGGCCACGATCTCGTCGGCGGCGCTGAAGGAGCAGTGCCCGCCCCGGTCGAGATAGAGCTGGCGCAGGTCTCCGGGGTCGCCGAAGCGGCGCACCTGCTCGGCGTACCAGCGTGCCTGATCGGTGATCGCGCCGCCGTCACCGATGGTGTGCGTGGTGAGCACGGGTGCCGGGGTGGTGCCCTTCGGGTTGAGGCCGGTCAGCCACGCACGGGCGCCAGGATCCGCCGCGATGCGCGGGGCCGCGTCGAGTCGGGCGAGGTCGGCACGGAGATCGAGCCCCGCGGCCCGGTATGCCTTCCTGGCCAGGTCGGCGTAGGCGGAGCGGGCGAACTGGCGCGAGTAGTCGATGCCGGTGTTCCACGACGGGTTGCCGCCAGCGCGGGGCTCCAGGTCGGCGCGGCCGTTCGGCCCGATGCCCCAGGAGTACGCGTCCCTGGTCCAGCCGGCCTGCTGGGTGATCCGCTCGACGAGCTCAGCGGGCTCGGGGTCGTGCGAGGAGTACCACGGCGGGATGTTGCCCAGCGCGCCGGCGAGCGCGAGCTTCGCGCGGCCCTCCGGCGTGGTGAGCGCGTCGTTGACGGTGGCGATGAGCAGGTCCGTGCTGCGCTGCGGGTCGGCGGCCTCCACCAGTTCGATGCCCGCGTCGGGCGCGAGCAGCTCCCGCACGACGAAGCCGATGTCGAGCGCGGTGTTCCAGGTGCCCGTGAAGTCGTACTCGGCACACTGGCTCAGCACGCCGTCGATGCGGTGCGGGTTGCGCTCGGCCAGCACCGTCGCGATGCCGCCGCCCATCGACATGCCGCTCGACACCGTGGTGCGCGGCGTGCCGACGTTTGCCTCGAACCAGTCGAGCACGGCGATCTGGTCCTCCAGCGCCTCCTCGACGGCGAACCCGACCCGGCCGCGGAAGTCGGACGCCGCGAGCGCGTAGCCGTGGTCCAGCAGCCACTGCTCGGTCGCGGGCACGGCCGACAGCGCGACGCCGGGCGGGAGTTCGAGTCCGGGCGGCAGGTAGCCGTGGCTGTACAGCACGAGCGTGCCGTTCCAGCGGTGCGGCACCTCGACGCGGTACTCCGCCCCGTTGATCCAGCCGTGGTGGCTGCGGTGCGGCTGTTCACTCGCGGCCGTGGTCGCCGGTACGGCGAGCAGCACGGCCAGCACGGCCGCGAGCGCTCCCCAGAGTCTTCGCATCGGTTCGTCCTCTCTGTGTCCGAACGTTCCTTCCGGGAATCAATCGGAGCGGAGGACGAGACTTCGACACCTACGCCAGCAATGCGTCCAAACGGGCGCGCACGCGGTCGAGGTCCTCGCTGTACTTGAGCACGGCGCCCAGTGTCGCGGCGGCGGACGCGGCGTCGAGCTCGTCACGGTCGAGAGACAACAGCGCGCGGGCCCAGTCGAGCGCCTCGGCCACGCCGGGCGGCTTGAGCAGCTCCATCGTGCGCAGCCGTTGCACCGCCTCGGCGACCTGCTCGGACAGCCGCTCGCCGATGCCGGGGATGCGGCTGCGCAGGATCGCGATCTCCCGCGAAAGGCCGGGGTGCTCCAGCCAGTGGTAGAGGCAGCGGCGCTTGAGCGCGTCGTGCACCTCACGTGTGCGATTCGACGTGAGCACCACCAGCGGCGGCACGACGGCGCGGACCTCGCCGTACTCGGGGATCGTCACCGTGTTCTCGTCGAGCAGCTGCAGCAGGAACGCCTCGAACTCGTCGTCGGCGCGGTCGATCTCGTCGACGAGCAGCACGCACGGCGCGGACTGCAGCGCGCGCAGCAACGGCCTGGCCAGCAGGAACCGCTCGGTGTACAGCGACTGCTCCGCCACGTCCACGTCGAGCCGCCCGCCCTCGGCCGCCTCCAGCGCGCGCAGGTGCAGCAGCTGGCGGGGGAAGTCCCATTCGTAGAGCGCTTGCGCGGCGTCGATGCCCTCGTGGCACTGCAGGCGGATGAGCGGCAGGCCGAGGCTCTCGGCGAGGGCGACGGCCAGAGACGTCTTGCCGGTGCCCGGCTCGCCCTCGCAGAACAACGGCCTGCGCATCCGCAGTGCCAGGAACGCGGCGGTCGCCACGCCCTCGTCGGCGAGGTAACCGATGCCTTCGAGCAGCTTCGCCAGTTCGTCCGGTGAGCCGACCGCTGCGGTGCTGTCGTCTGTCACATCTGCAGAGCCTAGATGGATCTCACCTGATGCACGGAACTCACCGGCCGCCCGGGCCGGGTCGCGTCCGCAGTGAAGGCCACCTTCACTGCGTTCAGCGCAGTGAAGGTGGCCTTCACTGCAGCCGGGGCGACCGGGCTAACCGACTCCGTGGCCAGGGGTGTCCACGTCGGTTCCGCTGCCGAGATCGGCGCACTCCACCAGGCGCACGTCCGCGCGGTCCGCAAGCCAGCCGCGGGCACCCCGGTCGCCGCTCGCCTGCGCCGCGACGTCCGCCCACCAGCGCCTGCCGAAGAGCACGGGGTGGCCGGGCACGCCGTCGTACGCCGCTCGCGCGACGGCCTCCGGTGTCCCGAGCGCGGCCAGCCTCGCGATCACGTCGGCGCCCGCCCACGGCAGGTCCACCAGGTGCACGAGCGCCGCGTCCGGCGTGGGGTCGAGATCGGCCAGCGCGGTCAGCCCGGCACGGAGCGACGCACCCATGCCCTCCGCCCAGTCGGTCGCGACGACCGTGCGCACGTGCCGCGGCACGTGGGCGCGCGCCTCGTCGGCCCGGGCGCCGAGCACCACCAGCACGGGGTCGCAGCCGCCTTCGGCGAGCACGCGCACGGCACGCGTCACCAGCGCCTCGCCTTCGAGTTCGGCCAGCGCCTTCGGCTTGCCGAACCGCCTGCCGGCCCCGGCCGCGAGGAGCACGCCCGCGACGCTCACGACACGCGCGCCGACGAAGTCATCGCCAGGTCCGCCTCGATCCGCTTCGCCGCGGCGAGCAGCGCGGGCAGCAGCTCGCCGCGCACCGACTCGGGCGTGTTGCGGCTCGCGTGGGTGGAGAGGTTGACCGCCGCCACCACCGAGCCGTCCGCGCCGTGAATGGGCGCCGCGACGGAGCGCAACCCCTCCTCCAGCTCCTGGTCCACGACCGCGTAACCGTTGGCGCGCACGGTGTCCAGCTCCGCCCGCAGCGCGTCGGCCGAGACGATCGTGTGCGACGTGAGCCGCTCGAACGACGCCCGTTCCAGGTACTCGTCCAGTTCGGACTTCGGCAGCCCGGCGAGCAGCACGTGCCCCATCGACGTCGCGTGCGCGGGGAACCGGGTGCCGACGTTGATCGTCACCGCCATGATCCGCGAGACCGCGACGCGGGCCACGTAGACGATGTCGGTTCCCTCCAGCACGGACACGGAGCTCGACTCGTGGACCTCCGCGGAGAGCCGTTCCAGGTGAGGCCGCGCCACCTCCGGCAGCGACAGGCTCGACAGGAAGGCATAGCCGAGCTCGAGCACGCGGGCCGTCAGCGAGAAGTACTTGCCGTCGGTGCGCACGTAGCCGAGATCCACGAGCGTCAGCAGGAACCGCCGCGCCGCCGCGCGCGTGAGCCCGGTGACCTTGGCGACGTCGCTGAGCGTCAGTGTCGGCGAGCCCGCGTCGAACGCCTTGATGACCGCGAGCCCGCGCTCCAGCGACTGCACGTGGTGCGCGCCGCGAGTGGCTTCCTCTTCCATGACGTGACTTTAAGGCTCACCCATCTCGGCCAGCGTGCGCGACGCGATCTGGTAGGCCTCGTTGGCCGCGGGCACACCCGCGTAGACACCCGTGTGGAGCAGCACCTCGGAGATCTCCTCCGGGGTCAGCCCGTTGCCGATCGCGGCCCGCACGTGCATGGCGATCTCGCCGTGGCAGTGCAGCGCGGTGAGCACGGCGAGGGTGATGCAGCTGCGGGTCTTGCGGTCCAGACCGTCGCGCGTCCAGACCGAGCCCCACGCCGCGCGTGTGATGTAGTCCTGGAAGGGCTTGGTGAACTCGGTCGTGTTCGCCACGGCGCGGTCGACGTGCTCGTCGCCGAGCACCTCGCGGCGCACCTTCATGCCCTCGGAGTAGGCCTCGCCGCTCATCGCACCTCCTTCAGATGCCCGGTGATCAGCTCGGAGAAACGCTCCGGCTGCTCGACGTTGCCGAGGTGCGCGGCCTGCTCCACGACCTCCAGCCGCGCGCCGGGGATGCCCTTGGCGATCACCGCGCCGTGCTCCTGCGGCGGCGTCGCCGGGTCGTCCGCGCCCGCGATCACGAGCGTGGGCGCCGCGATCCTCGGCAGGTCGGCCACCAGGTCCATCGAAGCGATCGCGTGGCAGCACGCCGCGTAGCCCGCGGCCGGGGTCGCCGCGGTCATGTGGTGGTACTCGCGGCCGAGATCGGGGTGCGCGACGAGCCAGTCGGCGGTGAACCAGCGGCCGATGCTGCCGTCGGCGATCGCCTCCATGCCCTGCGTGCGCGCGTCCTTCGCCCGCTGCTCCCACATCTCCGGGGTGCCGAGCTTGGCCGACGTGCAGCACAGCACGAGCCCGCCGATCCGCTCCGGCGCGTGCACGCCGAGCCACATGCCCGTCATGCCCCCGAGCGAGAGCCCCACGAAATGCGCGCGCTCCACGCCGAGGGTGTCGAGCAGCTCCACGACGTCACCGCCCAGCTCGTCGAGCATGGCGGGGTGATCCGGAACGGGCGTGCGGCCGTGCCCACGCTGGTCGTAGCGCACCACGCGGTACCCGGCCGCCGTCAACGGGCCGATCTGCGGGTCCCACATGCTGAGGTTGCTGCCGATCGAACCGGACAGAACCACGACGTCACCGTCGGGCGGGCCCTCGACCACATGGTTGACCTTCACGACCTCTCCTTCCGCTCCCGATGCGCGGCCAGCGCGCGCTCCACGAACACTCCGGCGCTGCCAAGGTAACCCGACGGATCGAGCAGCTCCGCGATGCGTTCCCGGGAGAGCCGCCCGCCCACCAGCGGATCCTCCGCGAGCAGGCCGGCCAGCTCGCCCTCGCCCGCGAGCGCGCGCCGGCAGCACGCGGTGACGGCGTCGTGCGCGGCGAGGCGGCCTGTCCCGGCGGCCAGCTCCGTGGTGACACGCTCGGCGAGCAACACTCCTCCGCTGCGGTCCAGGTTCGCCCGCATCGCCCCGGCGTCGACATGCAGCCTGCCGAGGCTCGTGCGCAGCCAGTGGATCGCGGAACCGGTGGTGCGCAACAGTTCCGTGAGCGGTCGCCACTCGGCATGCCACGCCCCGGCGGCGCGCTGGTGTTCCTGCTCCATCGCCGCGAGCAGGTCGGCGACCAGCCCCGGGGCCTGCTTGGCCGAGGCGAGCGCCGACACCGCCGCCACGGGGTTGCGCTTGTGGGGCATGGTCGACGAGCCGCCGCTGCCGGGCGGGCCCTGCTCGTGCACCTCCCCGACATCGGTCTGCGCGAGCAGCACGATGGCCCTCGCGATCCCAGCCACCGCACCGGCCGTCTCCCCCAGCGCACCGGCCAGCTCGGCGACGGGCGTGCGGTCGGTGTGCCACGGCAGCACCGGTTCGGCGAGGCCGAGCCGCGCGCTCAGCGCGGTGAGCACGGCCGGCCCGTGGTCACCGAGCGAGGCGAGCGTGCCCGTCGCGCCGCCGAGCTGGGCGGGCAGCCGCAGCGCGGCCAGCCGCTCGCCCGCGTTGCCGAGGGCGGTGAGCCAGCCCGCCGCGGTGAGCCCGAACGTCACCGGCGTCGCGTGCTGCAGCAACGTCCGTCCCACTTGGATGGTCGTCGCGTGCTCCTCCGCCAGCCGGGCCGCAGCGTCGGCGCACGCGCCGAGGTCCGCGAGCAGCGGCGCGAGCGCGCGCGTGGCGACCAGCATGGCCGCGGTGTCCACCACGTCCTGGCTGGTCGCCCCTCGGTGCACGTGCCGGGCCGCCTCGCCGCCGACGCGGTCGGTGAGCGCCCGGACCAGCGGCCCGGCGGGGTTGCCGATCCCGGTGGCGGCCCTGCCCAGCTCCGCGACGTCGTAGTCCGCGGGACGGCAGGCCGCACCGATCGCGTCGGCATGCTCGCGGCCGATGAGCCCGACGTCGGCCTGCGCGGAGGCCAGTGCGGCCTCGAAGTCCAGCATTCCCTTCAGCCACGCGGCGTCGCCGGTCTCGTCACGCACGGGGCCGGCGGCGAGGACGGGGTCGAACAGCTCAGACATCAAAGAACACTGTCTCGCCCTCGCCCTGCAAACGCACGTCGAACGTGTAGCCGTCCTCGCTCCTGCGGGCGACGAGCGTGCCCCTGCGCTCCTCCGGCACGGACGCGAGCACGGGGTCGGCCGCGTTGGCCTCGGTGTTCTCCGGGAAGTAGACGCGGGTGACGACGCGGTGCAGCAGCCCGCGCGCGAACACCGACACGTTGATGTGCGGCGCCTCGCCGGGCAGCGCGCCCGGCACCACGGTGAGGATCCCGTACTCGCCGTCGTCGTTGGTCGGGCAGCGGCCGAAGCCGCGGAAGCCCGGCTGCGCGCCGCGCGGGTCGTCGGGGTGGTCGAACCGGCCGTGCGCGTCGCCCTGCCATGTCTCGATCAGTCCGTCGGGAACCGGCGTGCCCGCGCCGTCGTAGACCACACCGCGGATCCACACCGCGCCAGGCGTGCCCTCCTCCACCACCGTGGGCCCGTCCGCCCAGGGCAGGCCGAGCGAGAGGTACGGTCCGACCGTCTGCGAAGGCGTGCTCATCAGTGCTCCTCCTCTGTGCTCTGCGGGACACCCGCACCCGGTCGGACTCCGCGAGCGGAAGGGCCAGAATCGTCGCTCACTCGTCCTCCTCGTCCTCGAAGGGCGTGGCTTCCCTGCCCCGCAGCACGATGTCGAACTCGAACGCCAGCGCCCACTCCGGCACGGTCCGGCTCAGGTCGAAGCGGGAGATCATGCGGTTGCGCGCCTTCTCGTCGGGCACCGAGTTGAAGATCGGGTCCTGGTAGAACAGCGGATCGTCCGGGAAGTACATCTGCGTGACCAGCCGCTGCGTGAACGCCGTGCCGAACACCGAGAAGTGGATGTGCGCTGGCCGCCAGGCGTTGTCGTGGTTCTTCCACGGGTAGGCGCCGGGCTTGATGGTGGTGAACTCGTAGCGGCCCTCGTTGTCGGTGATGGTGCGGCCGACGCCGTCGAAATTGGGGTCCACCGGGCACGGCCAGTTGTCCCAGACGTGCTTGTACCGGCCGCCCGCGTTGGCCTGCCAGATCTCGACGAGCGAGTTGGGCACGGGCCGCCCGTCCCCGTCGAGCAGGCGGCCGTGCACGACGATCCGCTGGCCCTGTGGCTCCTCGGGGTGCTGCTTCGTGAGGTCGTTGTCGAGTTCGCCCAGCCTGCCGGGGCCGAGCAGCGGCCCGGTGATCTCGGTGAGCTTGTGCGGCAGCAGCACGAGCGGCTGCTTGGGGTGCCGCAACCCGGTCGACTTGTAGTCCGGCGAGTCGAGCGGCGGGTGCGTCCCCTCCGGATCCCGCCGGTACCTCGGCAGCACGAGCCCGGACTCCGACAACGCGGTCATGAAACCTCCTTGGTTCACGCCTCGATGACGACGGCCAGCCCTTGGCCGACGCCGATGCAGATGGCGGCGAGTCCCCAGCCGCCGCCCCGGCGGCGGAGCTCGTGCGCGAGCGCGCCGAGGATGCGACCGCCGGAGGCGCCCAGCGGGTGCCCGATGGCGATGGCGCCGCCGTTGACGTTCACGATCTCGGGATCCAGCTTGGGCCAGTCGGCCAGGCACGCGAGCGACTGCGCGGCGAACGCCTCGTTCAGCTCCACCGCCGCCAGGTCCTCCCAGCCGATCCCGGCCCGCTCCAGTGCGATCTCGGCCGCGCGGACCGGGCCGATGCCGAACACGTGCGGGTCGACCCCGGCCGCGCCGCGGCCCGCGACGCGGGCGAGCGGCGTCGCGCCGAGCCGGTCGGCGCCGGCCTGGTCGGCCAGCAGCACCGCCGACGCACCGTCGTTGAGCGGCGAGGAGTTCCCGGCCGTCACCGTCCCCTGTGGACGGAAGGCGGGCTTGAGCTTGGCGAGCTTCTCCATGCTCGAGTCCGGGCGGACGCCCTCGTCGCGGGTGAGCTCCGTGCCGGGCACCGGCACCACGTGACCGTCGTAGAACCCGGCGTCCCACGCCTTCGCGGCGTTGCGGTGGCTACGCAGCGCGAACTCGTCCTGCGCCTCGCGGCCGATGCCGTAGCGCTCGGCGAGGATCTCGGTGCTCTCGCCGAGCGAGACCGTCCACTGCTCCGGCATCGCCGGGTTCACCATGCGCCAGCCGAGCGTGGTGGAGTACATCGTCTCGTGGCCGTTCGGGAAGGCCCTGCCCGGCTTGGGCAGCACCCACGGCGCCCGGCTCATCGACTCCACGCCACCGGCGATCACCACCGAGGCGTCGCCGACCGCGATGGTGCGGCTCGCCTGCATGGCGGCGTCGAGACCGGAGCCACAGAGGCGGTTCACGGTGCTCCCGGGCACGCTCGTCGGCCATCCGGCGAGCAGCGCGGCCATGCGCGCGACGTTGCGGTTGTCCTCGCCCGCTCCGTTGGCGTCGCCGAGGAGTACCTCGTCGACGGCCGAGGGGTCGAGGTCGACGCGCTGCGCGAGCGCGCTCAGCACGTGCGCGGCGAGGTCGTCGGGCCGCACCCCGGACAGCGCGCCGCCGTAGCGGCCGAAGGGCGTGCGGACGGCGTCGAGCACGAAGACGTCGTTCACTTGCCCGCCTCCTTCAGCGCGCGCAGCGTGGCCAGCTCGGCCTCGGTCGGCGCCTCGGTGCGGGACAGCTGCGGCGAGACCTTGAGGTCCCAGCCGGTCGCCTCGCGCACCTGCTCCACCTCGACGCCCTCGTGCAGCTGGCTAAGCACCAGCTCGGAGGTCTCGGGGTCGGGGCGGAGGATGCCGAGGTCGGTGATCACGAGCGTCGGGCCCGCTCCGCGCAGGCCCAGCCGCTCGCGGTCGCCCTTGCCGGAGCCGTGCCCCACCGAGGTCACGAAGTCGACCTTGTCGACGAAGCTGCGCTTGCTCTGCCGCACGACCACGAACACCTCGCGGCACGACGCGGCGATCTCCGGCGCACCGCCCGCACCGGGCAGGCGCACCTTAGGGTTGGCGTAGTCGTCACCGATCACCGTGGTGTTGATGTTGCCGAACTTGTCGAGCTGGGCGGCGCCGAGGAAGCCGACGTCGATGCGGCCTGGCTGGAGCCAGTAGTTGAACACCTCGGGCACGCTGATCACGGCGTCGGCGGTCTCGGCGAGGATGCCGTCGCCGATCGACGCGGGCAGCCGGTCCGGTTTGGACCCGAGCGTGCCCGACTCGTAGATCAGCACCAGGTCGGGGGCGTGCGTGCGGCGCGCGAGGTTCGCGGCGGTGGACGGCAGCCCGATGCCGACGAAGCAGCGCTGCCCGTTGCCGAGGACCCTGGCCGCGGCGATGGACATCATCTCGTCGGAGGTGTACGCCTGCTGCGCTTCGGTCGTCGCGGTCACTTCTCCGTCACCTCCATGTCGAACACCTTGGCGCGAAGCCAGTCCTCGAACGAGTCCCTCTTTCGCCCAATGGAATCCCAATGCTCGTAGTAGGCGTTGTCGCGGTCGTAGTAGCCCTGCGCGTAAGAGGGGTGGGCGCCGTGCGGCACCTCGGCCACGCAGGTCACGGCCCAGCTCGGCAGGATCGTCTGGCCCGCCACGGGCTCCAGTTCGTCCACGACCTCCTCCACGGTCACCAGGCTGCGCTTGGCGGCGAGCACGGCCTCCTTCTGCACGCCGACCAGGCCCCAGATCTGGACGTTGCCCGCGCGGTCGGCCCGTTGCGCGTGAATGATCGAGACGTCCGGGTTGAGCGCCGGCACGGCGGCGAGTTGCTCCCCGGTGAACGGGCAGGTGATCTGCTTGATCGTGTCGGTGTGCTTGGGCAGGTCGGTGCCGGAGTAGCCCCGCAGCACCGCGAACGGCAGCCCGGAGGCGCCCGCGACGTAGCGGTTGGCCATGCCGGCGTGGCTGTGCTCCTCGATCTCCAGCGGCACCGGCCACCCGTTCTGCACGGCGTCGCGGAAGCGGTGCAGCGAGCCGACGCCGGGGTTGCCGCCCCACGAGAAGATCAGCTTGCGCGCGCACCCGGCGCCGATCAGCTGGTCGTAGACGATGTCGGGCGTCATCCGCACGAGCGTGAGGTCCCTGCGGCGCTGCCGGATGATCTCCTGCCCGGCCGCGTGCGGGATCAGGTGCGTGAACCCTTCCAGGGCGACCACGTCGCCGTCATGTACGAGCCTGCCGACCCCCTCGGCAAGCGAAACGATCTCTGCCACGTTGCCACACCTCGTTGTTCGCATTACGCACACAAGTTCTTCATAAGAACATATCCGTCTCCGCCCGCTCTCGTCAACGGCAGTGAAGGCCACCCTCACTGCGCCCACCCGTCTCCCGCCACCGCCCGAAGGGAGGCGCTGCGCGCCGCTGTATTGATCCGACGCAAGTAGGGTGGCCTTCACTGCAGTGATGGACAGGAGTGGTGGATGACGCGGCCACGAATCGTGGTGACCAGGAAGATCCCGGAAGCGGCGATGGAGATCCTGCGGGAAGCCGGGGAGGTGTGGGCCCCGGAACCGGACCGGGCACTGCCCGCCGAGGAGCTGCACCGCGTGGTGGGCGACGCCGACGCGATCGTCGCAACCCTCCAGGACCGCGTCGACGGCGCGCTCGCCGACGCCGCGGGCCCGCGGCTGAAGGTCATTTCCACGGTCGCCGTCGGCTACGACAACGCCGACGTGCCCGCGCTCGCCGACCGCGGCGTCGTCTTCACCAACACCCCCGGCGTGCTCACCGACGCCACCGCCGACCTCGCGTTCGGCCTGTTGCTCGCGGTCACCCGCAGGCTCGGCGAGGGCGAGCGGCTGCTGCGCTCGCGTACGCCGTGGTCGTTCCACCTCGGCTTCATGCTGGGCTCCGGCCTGCAGGGCAAGACACTCGGCATCGTCGGCCTCGGGCAGATCGGCCAGGCCATGGCCCGGCGGGCGCTCGCGTTCGGCATGGAGATCGCCTACTCCGGCCGGCGCCGGGCTCCCGAAGACGTCGAACGCGAGCTGCGGGCGACGTACCTGGACCGGGAGGAGCTGCTGCGCACGGCCGACGTCGTGTCGCTGCACTGCCCGCTCACGCCCGAGACCCGTCATCTCATCGACGCCCGCGCGCTCGCGGTGATGAAGCGTTCGGCATACCTCGTCAACACCACGAGGGGGCCCGTCGTCGACGAGGCCGCGCTGGCCGAGGCCCTCGCGAACGGCCAGATCGCCGGCGCCGGACTCGACGTCTTCGAGAACGAGCCCGAGGTGCACCCCGGTCTGCTGGAGCTTGACAATGTCGCGCTCGCGCCGCACCTGGGCTCGGCGACCGTCGAGACCCGTACCGCCATGGCCGTGCTCGCGGCCCGCAACACGGCCGCCGTGCTCTCCGGTGGCGAGCCGCTGACCCCGGTGAAGGGATGAACGGGATGCGCGTGGTGATCGCACCGGACAAGTTCAAGGGCAGCCTCACGGCCGTCGAGGCGGCGGAGGCCATCGCGCGGGGTGTGCACGACGTGCTGCCCGACGCCGAGATCACGCAGTGCCCGGTCGCCGACGGGGGTGAGGGCACGCTCGACGTCCTGCTCGCCGCCGGGGGCAAGCGGGTGGACCTGCGCGTGACGGGTCCGCTGTCGCAGCAGGTCGACGCCTGGTACGTGGTGCTCGACGGCACCGCCTACCTGGAGTCGGCGCGCGCGTGCGGCATCGAGTACGTCGAGCCCTCCCCTGAGGTCGCGCTGGCCGCCCACACCTACGGGGTCGGCGAGCTCGTCGGGCACGCGATCGCGGGCGGCGCCCGCCGCGTGGTGCTCACCGTCGGCGGCACGGCCAGCACCGACGGCGGCTCCGGCATGCTGCGCGCGCTCGGCGCCGTGCTGCTCGACGGCCGGGAGCGGCCGTTCGAGTTCGGTGGCGGGCCGCTCGGCGCGATCGCCACCGTGGACCTCACCGCCGTGCGAGAGCAGCTCGGCGACGTGGACGTGCGCGTGGCCACCGACGTCACCAACCCGCTGCTCGGCCCCGAGGGCGCCGCGGCGGTCTTCGGCCCGCAGAAGGGCGCGGGCCCGCGGGAGGTCGAGGTGCTGGAGACGTCCCTGCGCGCGTGGGCGGACGCACTCGAGCGGGCGGGAACGATCGCACTCGGCGACGTCCCCAGCGCGGGCGCGGGCGGCGGCGTCTCGGGTGGCGCCATGGCGGCGCTGGACGCGCGGGCCGAGTCGGGCTTCGCCATGGTCGCGCAGCTCACGGGTGTCGCCGACGCACTTCCGGGCGCCGACCTGGCGATCACCGGCGAGGGCTCACTCGACCGGCAGAGCCTCGCGGGCAAGGCCCCGGCCGGAATCGCCGGGATGGCGCGCGAGCACGACGTCGCCGTGCTCGCGGTCGCCGGGCGCGTCGCGCTGGAACCCGAGGAGCTGGCCGCGGCGGGCATCGCGGGCAGCCGGGCACTCATCGACCACGCGGAGTCGCTGGAGCACGCCCGGCGCGAGGCGTTCCCCCTCCTGCGCGCGCAGAGCGCGGAGCTGGTGACAGAGTGGCTCGCGACCAAAGCCTGACCCACCCGCAGTGAAGGCCACCATGCCTGCGTGGAATCGAACACAGCGGCGCGCAGCGCCTCCGTTTGGGTGGTGGCGGGAGACGGGTGGGCGCAGTGAAGGTGGCCTTCACTGCGGTCGGCCATCAGGGCTTGAGGACTACCTTGATCGCGCGGTCCTGCTTCTTCTGGAAGATCTCGTAGGCGTGCGGCGCGTCGTCCAGCGGCAGCTGGTGCGTGGCGAGGTCCTCGACGCCGAGCGGGTCGCTCTCGCCGGTCACGAGCGGCATGACGTCGTCGATCCACGCGTGCACGTTGGCCTGTCCCATGCGCAGCTGGATCTGCTTGTCGAACAACGTCAGCATCGGCATCGGGTCGACCATGCCGCCGTACACACCGGACAGTGAGATCGTGCCGCCCCTGCGCACGATGTCGATCGCGAGGTGCAGCGCGCTCAGCCGGTCCACACCGGCCTTCTCGGTGACCTTCGCCGCGACGGGGTTCGGCAGCAGGCTCGCGAACTGCTGGGCGAGCGCGCCGAACGGCGCGCCGTGCGCCTCCATGCCCACGGCGTCGATCACCGAGTCGGTGCCCCTGCCGTCGGTGCGGCCGCGGATGTAGTCGGCGAGCCGCTTGTGCTGGCGCAGGTCGATCGTGTCGACCCCGTGCCGTCGGGCCATCTCCAGCCGCTCGTCGACGAGGTCCACGCCGATAACCGTTGCGGCGCCACGGAACTTGGCGATCCGAGCGCACATCTGCCCGATGGGCCCGAGCCCGAGTACCGTCACGCTGCCGCCCTGCGGGATGCCCGCGTACTCCACGGCCTGCCATGCCGTGGGGACCACATCGGACAGATAGAGGAACCGCTCGTCCGGCGGCCCCTCCGGCACCTTGATCGGGCCGAACTGCGCCTGCGGCACGCGCAGCAGCTCGGCCTGCCCGCCGGGCACCTGCCCGTACAGCTTGGTGTAGCCGAACAGCGCGGCGCCCTTGCCGTGCTCGCGCACCTGCGTGGTCTCGCACTGCGAGTAAAGCTTCTGGTCGCAGTACCAGCAGTGCCCGCACGCGATGTTGAACGGGATCACCACGCGGTCACCCTTGCTCAGGTTCGGCACGGCGCTGCCGACCTCTTCGACGATGCCCATCGGCTCGTGCCCGAGGATGTCGCCCTGGCTCATGAACGAGCCGAGCACCTCGTACAGGTGCAGGTCCGAGCCGCAGATGCCGGTGGAGGTCACCCTGATCACCGCGTCCGTCGGCTCACGGACCTGCGGATCGGGCACCTCCTCGACCCGCACGTTCCGCTTGCCCTGCCAGGTCACGGCTTTCATCTGGAGTCTCCTTCCGCGTCGGTGCTCCCCATGCGGCGGATACCCCGGGAGGCTCAGCCCGACTCATCCGTCACCGTGTGCGAGGCGCCCACGGGTTTCGACTCGGGCGAGCCGCGCTCGCGCAGGTACACGCTGAGGATCGCCATGGAACCGATCGCGAGGAACTCCGACTGCCAGTTCTGCAGGGTGCGGTTCCAGAAGTCGGCGGAGGCCACGTACTGCGGCCAGGTGAGCGGATCGGTGAAGTCGGCGAGGCGCTCGGCGTTGAACGCGCTCATCCCCGCGATCGACTGCGCGAGCCAGGATGAGAGGAACAACAAGCCCATCACCAGTCCCAGCGAGCGCGAGAACAGCACCGTGCGCCAGCCGCCGGTCCGCGCCCAGCGTGGGGAGCTCTCGGTGACGTGCCTGCCCACCAGCTGGTCCGCGTCGGACTCCCGGCCGATGCGGCGCAGTTGCTTCGACTCGGGCGAGCCGCGCTGGACGAGCCACACCGTGGCCATCACGTACAGGAAGAACTGCAGGTACTCCGACTGCCAGTTCTCGGCGATGTCGACGGCGAAGTCCGACGACGTGACGTAGGCCCAGAAGCTCACCGGGTCGCCGCCGCGCGCGAGCTGCCGGTTGACGTAGTCGGCGTGCCCGGCGAACGCCTGTCCCACGACGGAACCGAGGAACAGCAGCCCGAACACCACCGAGAGCCCGTTGTCCCGCAGGAACCGCCGCATGTGAATCAGCTCCCCGTCACCAGCGCAGCAGCCCGACCACGACGAAGTAGGCGCAGCCACCGAGCACCACTGCCAGGTACAGGGAGAACATCAGCCGCGCGCTCATGGGCCGCCCACCTCGCAGTCGTAGGGGCGTTCACCCTGGTCATGGCAGCCGGCTCCGGTGATGCGCCAGCCCGACGCGAACTCGTGCAGGAACACGGTGTCGGCCTTGGTGCGAACCTGCGCCTCGGTGCCCCACACGCGCACCGAGACCACCGGCGTGGCGGACAGGTGCAGCTCGGGCAGCGCCGCTGCGCAGGAGCGGCCGCTCGCCGACTCCAGGTCGGAGCGGACCTGCTCGGCCAGCAGTGCGCAGGCGGCAGTGGGATCGGGATTGCCCAGCGCGTGGAGGAAATCGTCGGCGACAGCCTGGGCGGCCCGCTCGGCCGCGGCGCCACAGCTCGCGGTCAGCAGTACGGCGAGTACGCCCACGGCCAGCGTGGGCCTACCCCGGCGTCCTCCCACGAGGACTGATTCTACGCCGACTGTCCACTTGGGAGCATGCGGAGAGTTTCACCGGCAGGCGAGGGCACCGGCGGCCACGGGGAGTGGTCCGCCGGTGACCGGCGCCGTGCCTGGTCAGGCTTCGGGCTGCTGCATCACCGCGAAGTTCAGCTGGCCCTGCTCGTCCTGCTGGACGTCCAGCACCTTGTCGTCGAGGAAGGAAGCCGCTTGTGGTTCAAGGAAAACCCGGGCACCGCTGTCGGTGCCGAGCACCTCGTCACCGTCCTCCGGCGCCGGGGCGATCGACAGCGCGAGCTGCGCTCCCGCGTCACTCTCCTCCCGTACCGCGAACCGCAGACCGGCTGCCTGCTGTCCATCCTGGGAGGTCAGAGCGCTGATCGCCTCGACGGCAGCGTCAGTCATCGCAAGCATGTTCGACGTGTCCCTTCGGTTTGCTGTCGTGCTGCCACCCCCCACCGTAGGGGGACCCGGCCGTGCGCGCCGCCCGGCCACCCCGGTGCGTCACGTCGGTTACGTCGCTTTTGCCACGATTCGAAGGTCTTTCACGAGATCCTGGTACGCCTGCTCGCGGTCGTCGGCCGGCGCGCGCAGGATCGCCGAAGGGTGTGCCGTGGCGAGCACTCGTGCTTCACCGCCGGGCAGGTCGAGCAACTCGCCACGCTGTTTGCTCACGCGGAAATCCGTGCCCAGCAACGATTGTGCGGCCGTCGCACCGAGACACACGACGACGCCGGGCGTGACGGCCTCCAGCTCGGCGACGAGCCACGGCCGGCACGCGACGATCTGCCCGCGCGAAGGCTTCTTGTGTATACGGCGTTTCCCTCGTTCCGCGGGGGTGAAACGGAAATGTTTCACCGCATTCGTCACGTACACGCCGTCGCGGTCGATTCCCGCCTCTTTCATCGCCTTGTCGAGCAGGCCGCCCGCGGGACCGACGAACGGCTTGCCCGTGGCGTCCTCCCTGTCGCCGGGCACCTCGCCCACCATGACCACGCGCGCGTCCTGCGGGCCCGCCCCGAACACGGTCTGCGTGGCGTCTGCGTAGAGATCGCACCCCCGGCAGCGCTCGGCGGCCTCGCGCAGCTCGGCCAGCCCGCGGCCCTCCGGCACGTAGTGTTCCGCTCCCTCGTACTTGACCACCGTCAGTCGGAACCTCCGCTCAGCACGTTCGCCCAGAGCAGCACGTGCAGCGCCGCGTCGAGGCGGGCGAGCGGGTCGGGGTCGTCGGCGACGAGACCGAGCTGGAACCCGGCGTCGGCGTGGTCCTCGTTGAGCGAGGCGAGCACGGCACGCAGCACGGCCCTCAGCGCGGGCTGCACCTCGTCGATCGGCACCGTCGCGTCCTCGTCGTCGAACACGTCGACCACGAAGACACCCTCGCCGTCACCATCGGGTTCCGCCCGCTCGCGCAGCTCGCGCACGACGATCGCGACCAGCTCGCGCAGCACGAGGTCGTAGAGATGCCGGTGCGGGGCGCCCCGGCCGAGCAGTTGTGTGAGCAGCGCGGTGAGCGCGTCGAGGTCGCCGAGCCTGGCCACGGTCAGCAGCCGGCCCGTGAGGCCGTGAACACCCAGCCCGCCCGCGCTCACCGCTGCTCGCTTCCGGGGGCCCTGATGGCATCGGCCACCGAGCCACCCGCCTGGTCCGCGTTCTGCCCTCGGCGAATCGCGGGCGTGCTCGGCTCACCGGGCTCGTCCTCGGGCGCTACCGGCTCCACGTCCTCGGCGACGTGGTCGATGGAGTCGTCCAGCTCGGTGGCCGGGGTCGCGGCGACCGGGCGCTCCGGCACGGGCGGCTCCTCCTCCCCGAAGTCGGGGCGCTCCTCTCTCAGCCGCGCGTCGAGGCTCTCGCCCTGCTGCTGCTCGAAGGGCGTCGTCCCGGACCGGTTCACCTCGCTCCACTGCTCAGGGGGCTCGACGCCCTCCTCGAGCGGGTCGACCTTGAGCCGGTCCTCGTCGAGGTCCTCCGCGCTGTTCAGGGCCGCCGGATCGGTTTCGGCGGCGTCCGGCATCCCGGTGTCCTGCGGAGGCGTCGCGGAATCCTTGCCGTCGTCCATGTGGCCTTCCCTCCCAACAGCTCGGGTACGGCTGTACCCGAGGGCCAGAACGGGCAAACGCACGCGGGGCCGTTGTGGATCACTCACCGGGCGAGGTTGCGAAGAGGCTGGAAGGATTCCTACGGTTGGAACCACGGTTGAGCACACAGCCGAATACGGACGGGACCGCTTCACACGCCGCGTGCGACCGTGGCGGCTCCGTCGAGTCCGTGTGATCCCGATCCGAACCCCCGGAGGGGCAACCGTGCCAAGCACCGAACAGAACGGCCTGACAGCGCAGTCGCCGGCGACCACCCGCACCACCTCACGGGACGCGCACGGCATGCGCATCGAGGCCTCTCATCGAGAGGACGGCGTGGTGCTGGCTCGCGTCTCCGGCGAGGTGGATCTGCTATCTGCCCCTGAGCTGCGCAAGTGGATCCAGGAAGAGGTTCTGCCGCTGGGCGGCCTCGTCCTGGATCTCGACGGCGTCGGCTTCCTCGGCTCCGCGGGCCTGTCCGTGCTCGCCGAGCTCACCGAGCACTCGATCGGCGAAGGCCTGCGGTGGGCGGTCGTCGCCACCAGCCGCGTCGTGCTGCGACCGCTCGAGGCGACCGGGCTTGCCGCGCAGACGCCGATGTACGCGGGCATCGAGGAAGCGCTCGACGCCGTGCGCGCTCCGGAGTGAGCCGAACACCACACGTTCAGGGTCTTTTCTAACTTCACGACTTTGTGAAACCCGAGTAGCCTTCGCGCTATGACCACGGTGAACGCATCAGCCGGCGGGCACCTGCTCGCCGTGCTGGCGCGCCTCCGCCACGAGTTCGGCAGGCATGCCCTGCTCTACCTCGTGGCCGGCGCCGTGAGCACCGTACTGCAGGTCCTGGTGTACCTCGCCGTGCGCGGACCCCTCGGCGCGCAGGGGGCCAACCTCGTGGCCATCGGCCTGACCACAATCCTGAACACCGAGTTCCACCGGCTGGTCACGTTCGCGGGCAGCACGACGCCGCCCGCCCGGCGTCATCTGCAGACCGTGCTGACGTTCGGCTACTACGCGGGCGCCGGCTCGGCCGCTCTCGTCCTGCTGCACGCGCTGGACGCCTCGCCGTCGCCCGAGCTGGAGGCGACCGTGCTCGTGGCGACCAGCCTCGCAGGCGGCATCTGCCGCTTCCTGTTGCTCCGTTCGTGGGTGTTCGCCCGACGCGTCAAGATGATCAGGTGACAGAACGCGACGACCAGCCGACCGAGACCGAGCCCGACTACCGGTTCACGTTGGCCAACGAACGGACCTTCCTCGCGTGGATCCGCACCGCGCTCGGCCTCGTGGCCGGCGGGGTGGCGGTGCAGCAGCTCGTCCCCGGACTGGCCACGGCGGGCGCCAGGACCGCGCTCGCGCTGCTCTGCATCGCGCTGGCCGCCGTGCTCGCCGCCGCCAGCTACCCGCGCTGGCGCGCGGTCCAGCTGGCCATGCGCCGAGGGGCCCCGCTGCCGCGCAGCGTGCTGCTGCTCGTGCTCGCGGGCGGCATCTCGGTGCTCACGGTCTTCGCCGCCGTGCTGGTGGTCGTCGGATGACCGACGGACTCCAGCCGGAGCGCACCGGACTCGCGTGGCAGCGCACGTCGCTCGCCGCGGGCGCGTGCGCGGTCCTGCTCCTGCACGCGGCCGCCCGCCACGGCTGGGGGCCGCTGACGGCGCCTGCCGCCGTCGCGGGCCTGACGGCGGCCGCGCTCGCGGTACTGGGCTGGCGGCGCGACCGGGTCCTCCGTCGTGAGGCGGAGCCACCGGCGGCGGGCCGGGGCCTGTACGTCTCCGTCGCCGCGCTGACGGCCGCGACCGCACTCTCGAGCCTGCTCGTGTTCCTGCGCTAACAGCCGATCGCGTTCGTGCAAACGGGCCAAATTCTGTTGATATCTGGATTACCCGGCTGGAGGCATCTAGCATTACGCTCAGTGGTCACCGAGCTGGCTGGCTCCCCGCACCTGCGGCTCGGGACTCGAACCCCGACAGCAGCCGTCATGGACCCCGACGGCAACCGCATTGCTCATGGTCTGGGAGCCGGCTATGCCAAGCGTTGCCATAGGTCCTGTCCCCCAACATAGTGGGGCGGACACCGAGCCCTACCGGGGCGATCCGCAGCTCACCAAAGCGGAGCTCGATCCCGTGGTGCGGTCCGCCGCCGCGGGCGACCAGTTCGCGGTGCACAAGCTGATCACGATGATCACCCCGATCATCACGCGGTACTGCCGCGCGCGGCTCGGCAGGCGGGACCTGTCGTACGTTTCCGCCGACGACGTCGCACAGGAGACGTGTGTCGCCGTCCTCAAGGCGCTGCCGAGCTACCAGGACCGGGGTGGTTCGTTCCTTTACCTGGTCCACGCCATCGCGTCCAACAAGGTCTCGGACGCGTTCCGGCTCGTGTCGCGCGAGCGTTCCGACCCGACCCCGGACGTGCCGGAGCAGAACGGCGGCGACAACGAGCCGGAGCGGCACGCGCTCAACACCGACCTGGGGCACCGGCTCAACGGCCTGCTCGGCTTCCTCTCGAACAACCAGCGCGAGATCGTGATCCTCCGCATCGTCGTCGGCCTCTCCGCCGGTGAGACCGCCGACGCCCTCGGCCTCTCCCCCGCGAACGTCCGCACGTCGCAACACCGCGCCCTGGCAAGGCTTCGCGCGCTCGTCAACCAGGACGGCGGGTTCTGAACTCCCGCTCGGGTGATCACACGCAAGGGCCGCCGTGCGGCCAGGTGAGCGCCCTCTTTAAAGTTGACGCAACAAGCGGTTGAGCAAGCAGCCGCAGCGCGCCAGGCGAGCATCCGGCCGGATCCGGGAGCCGCCTGGCGTTCGTGCGAAGCGAGGCGCTGCGTGCTCCGCACCGACCGCGGATTTCCCGGTTGGTCCGAACCGTGAGTGTCCTCGCGTCCGCGCTTTTCTTCGCGACTGCCGACCGAGGGAGCCATCATGACACCACTGCCGTTCCAGCCGATCCCGCCGCGCGCCTCGGCGCTCTGAGCCCGGCGGTCCGACGCGTGGGTCACACCCCGGACAACCACGGCTCCGGCTCTCCCGACGACGCGGATCTGCTCGCCCCGGTCGCCCACCTGGAGAACGAACTCGACGGCTTACGTCGCGCGCTGCGCACGCGCGCGACCATCGAGCAGGCGATGGGCGTGCTCGTGGTCTCGCACCGCTGCACGCCGCAGGAGGCCTTCCAGGTCCTCGTCCGGCTGTCGCAGCAGTACAACATCAAGCTTCACCGCATCGCGCAGGCGCTCGTCCAGCTGGCGCAGCGTGTCGAGCAGGCCCAGCTGGAGCCCCTGCTGCACGAGGCGGCCGCGGGAGGCTCGATCCCGCTCGACGGCGACGGCCCCGGGCCGTCGGCCAGGGGAGACGAGGCCGTGCTCGACCTGATGCGCACACTCGCCGAGGCCTACAGCGACGAGGAGAACGACAAGGCCCTGACCGCGCTCTACCAGGCGCTGGTGGAGCACGGCTGGGTCCCGCCCTACGACGTGCTCAGCCGCCTGCGCGTGCGGGCCTGACGGCCTCGCGCGCTCAGGACGCTGCTTCCCGCAGCGCGGGGAGCAGCGTCCGCTTGGCGGCGTCGAGGAACTCGGCCTGGTGGTCGCCGCCGATCTGCACGAGCGCGAGATCGGTGAAACCGGCCTCCCAGAACGGGCGCGCGGCCTCGACGACGGTCTCCGGGTCGCCCCCGCAGGCCAGCGCCCCCTCGACGTCGTCCTCGCTCACGAACTGCGTGGCGCCCGCGAAGGCCGAGGTGCCCGGCAGCTCCGCGTTCACCTTCCAGCCGCCGGCGAACCACCGGAACTGCTCGTGGGCCCTTCGCACGGCGGCCTTCTTGTCCTGGTCCCAGCACACCGGCAGCTGGCCGATCTTGCGCGACGTCTCCAGCCCGGCACCGGAGCGCTCGGTGTCCCACTGCGTGCAGAGCTGCCCGTTCGGCTCCACCGCGATCAGCGCGTCGGACAACGGCGCGAACTTGCTCACCGACTGCGCTCCCGACACCGCGACGCCCACCGGCACCCTGCGCTCCGGCAGGTCCCACAGCTTGGCCGAGTCGACGCGGAAGTGCTCACCGGCGTAGTTGGTGTAGCCGCCGTCGAAGAGGCCGTTGACGATCTGCAACGCCTCGCCGAGCATCTCGTGCCGGGCGTTGGCCGGTGGCCAGCCCTCGCCGATCACGTGCTCGTTGAGGTTCTCGCCCGCCCCGAGCCCAAGCAGGAACCGGCCCCCGGACAGCAGCTGGACCGTCGCGGCCTTCTGAGCGACGACGGCCGGGTGGTACCGCATGATCGGGCACGTCACGAACGTCATCAGCTCCACGCTCTCGGTGGACTGTGTCACCGCCCCCAGCGTGCTCCACGCGTACGGCGCGTGGCCCTGCTCGTCGAGCCACGGCGAGTAGTGGTCGCTCATCACCTCGAAGTCGAAGCCGGCCTGCTCCCCCGCCGCCGCGTCGGCGACCAGCTGCCTCGGGCCGGCCTGTTCGGTGAGCAGGGTGTATCCGAAACGCACAACTCCCCCTTCGTCGCATGACTGCGCCGGGTGGTGTCAGTGGGCCGCTGGCTCCAGCTTCTTCCGCCGTGCGATCGCGTCGCGCCGCTCGGTCTCGTCCAGGCCACCCCAGACGCCGAACGGCTCCTGGACGGTCAACGCGTGGTGGCGGCACTGGACGATCACCGGACACGTCCGGCAGATCTCCTTCGCGCGGGCCACCCGGTCGGCTCGCGCGAACCCGCGCTCTCCGTCAGGATGGAAGAACACGGAGCTGTCGAGATTGCGGCAGTTGCCATGCCGCTGCCATTCCCATACCTCCGCGACCGGAGTGGGCAGGCGAGACGTATCGGTCATGCGGTCACCTCCGTGAACGTGCCATGCGCGCGTCGCGCGCGCGGTGTACCCCGGTTGCCCGGAACTCACACCTCATTCCGGGCCGCCGGTCGGGGCAGGGCCGTCTTCCTCGTCGAACGGCACAGCGGCGGCCTGCTCGGCCGCGTCGGCGGGGTCGGCCTCGAGGGGCACGGAGACGTCCGAGGGGGTGCCCGCGTCGCCCTCGCTGACGGAGCGGCGCTGCTCGTCGACATCGGCGTGAGGGACCAGGTCGTGGTTGTGGCTCATGATCGGGAGGTACCCCGGCCTGCGGGATTCCAATCAGGATCGATTCGGGGGTACCACCGGTATCCCGTACTTCGGGTACGCTCTACGCCGTGACGGGCAGTGGCAGCGGTCACAGCGACGGCCGCACCGAGCGCTGGCGGGAGCACCGTGCCGCCAGGCGGGCGGAGTTCGTCGACGCGGCGTTCCGGGCCATCGACAAACACGGCCCCGGGGTCGGCATGGCCGAGATCGCACGCGAGGCCGGGGTGGCCAAACCCCGGCTGTACCGGCACTTCGCCGACAAGGCCGAGCTGCACGAGGCGGTGTCGCGGCGGACGTTCGCACTGGTCCGCGACCGGCTCGCCCCGGCACTGACCGAGCCCGCGCCCCTGCGTGTGCGGGTACGGATGAGCGTGCGCGCCTACGTCGGCGTGCTCGCCGAGCACCCGAACGTCTTCCGCTTCGTCTGCGCGGCGAGGGCGGGCGAGCAGGCCCGAGCCGAGCGCACGGCCGCCGCGGGACCGATCGCCGCGATGCTCGGCGAGTACCTGCGGGCCTTCGGGGTCGACTCGCGGGGCGCGGCCCCGTGGGCGCACGGCCTCGTCGGCGCCGTCGAGGCGGCCGGGAACTGGTGGCTCGACCACCCCGGCCTGCCGGAGGAGGAGATCGTCGACTACCTCACCACGCTCGTCGGCGGCGCCATCGAGGCCGCGCTGCGGTCCGAGGGCGTCGAGCTCGGGCCCGACGAGCCGGTGGACCTGCAGAGGAAGGAAACCCATGGCAGCCAAGCGTGAGCACGACATCGTCCTGTTCGGCGCGACCGGGTTCACCGGCGGCCTGACCGCGGAGTACCTGGCGCGCCACGCGCCGCCGGAGTGCCGATGGGCGCTCGCCGGCCGCGACAGCGCGAAGCTGGAACGCACCCGCGCCAGGCTCGCGGAGCTCAACCAGGACTGCGCCGAGCTGCCGCTGCTGCACGCCGACGTGACCGACCCCGGGTCGCTGCGCACCGTCGCCGCCTCGGCCCGCGTGGTGATCACCACCGTCGGCCCGTACCTCAACTACGGCGAGCCACTGGTCGCCGCGTGCGCGGAGAGCGGCACCGACTACGTCGACCTCACCGGGGAGCCCGAGTTCGTCGACCGGACCTACCTCGCCCACCACGCGACGGCGCAGCGCACGGGCGCCCGCATCGTGCACGCGTGCGGGTTCGACTCGATCCCCTACGACCTCGGCGTCTACTACACCGTGAGCAAGCTGCCCGAGGGCGTGCCGCTCACGGTCACCGGCCAGATCAGGGCGAGCGCCCAGTTCTCCGGCGGCACGTACTCCTCGGCGCTGACGGCTTTCTCGCGGGCCAGGGAGATGGCGCGCACGGCGAAGGAGCGGCGCAGGGCAGAGCCGTGGCCGAAGGACCGCGCGATCCACACGCCGCTCGGCGCGCCCACCCGCGACCGCGAGACGGGCCGCTGGCTCGTGCCGATGCCGACCATCGACCCGCAGATCGTCGCCCGCTCGGCCGCGGCGCTGCCCCGCTACGGCCCGGCGTTCACCTACCGGCACACGGCGGCCGTCAAGCGCCTGCCGACGATCGTCGCGGCCGGGCTCGGCCTCGGTGTGCTCGCCGTGCTCGCCCAGATCCCGCCCGCGCGCACCGCGCTGGGCCGCCTGCGCAAGCCCGGCGAGGGACCGAGCGAGCAGCGGAGGGCGAAGTCGTGGTTCAACGTCCGGTTCACCGGCGAAGGTGGCGGCAAGCGGGTCGTCACCGAGGTCGCGGGCGGCGACCCCGGCTACGACGAGACGGCGAAGATGCTGTCGGAGTCCGCGCTGTGCCTCGCGTTCGACGACCTGCCCGCGACGTCCGGCCAGGTCACCACCGCGGTGGCGATGGGAGACGCCCTGCTGGAGCGGCTGCGCAAGGCGGGGCTGACGATCCGCGAGATCAGCTGACCAGCCTGCGCACGACGGCGTCGGCGAGCAGGCGGCCGCGGTCGGTCAGCACCGCCCTGCCCTCGGCGAGCCCGTCGCCGGTGAGCAGCCCCTCGGCCGCGGCGGCGCGTGCCTCGCGCACGCCGCCGGGGCCGAGCGCGGTCAGCGGCAGCCCCTCGGCCAGGCGCAGCTCCAGCATGACGCGCTCAAGGTGCCGGTCGGTGTCGGTGAGCACCTCGTGCCCCGCGACGGGCACCTCGCCGCCGGCGAGCACGGAGGCGTAGCGGGCGGGGTGTTTGACGTTCCACCACCGCACGCCGCCGACGTGGCTGTGCGCGCCGGGCCCCGCGCCCCACCAGTCGCCGCCGAGCCAGTAGCCGAGGTTGTGCCTGCACCGCGCCTGCTCGGACGCCGCCCAGTTCGACACCTCGTACCAGTGCAGGCCTGCCGAGGAGAGCGCCGCGTCGAGCTGCTCGTAGCGCGCCGCGAGCACATCGTCGTCGGGCGCGGGCAGCTCGCCCCTGCGCACGCGCCGCGCGAGCGCGGTGCCGTCCTCGACGATCAGGGCGTAGGCGGACACGTGATCCACACCCGCGGCGAGCACGGCGTCCAGCGACTCCCGCAGGTCCTCGGACCGCTCCCCCGGCGTGCCGTAGATGAGGTCGAGGTTGACGTGCTCGAACCCGGCCGCCCTCGCCTCCCGCGCGGCGGCGACGGGACGGCCCGGTGTGTGGACGCGGTCGAGGATCCGCAGCACGTGCGGCGCCGCCGACTGCATACCCAGCGACACCCGCGTGTAGCCCGCCTCACGGAGGCCGGCGAAGAACTCCGGCGACGTGGACTCCGGGTTCGACTCCGTGGTCACCTCGGCGTCGTCGGCGAGCCCGAACGACCGCCGCACAGCCTCGAGCACGGCCGCGAGCCGGTCGGCGCCGAGCAGCGACGGCGTGCCGCCGCCGACGAAGACGGTGTCCGCGGCGGGTGGGGTGCCGAGCATCCCCGCGGCGAGGTCGAGCTCGCGGCGCAGGCCCTCCAGCCACGACCCGGGCGAGGCCGCCGTGCCGAGCTCACCGGCGGTGTAGGTGTTGAAGTCGCAGTAGCCGCACCGCGTCGCGCAGAACGGCACGTGGACGTACACCCCGAACGGCCGCGTGCCCAGCCCGCGCAGCGCGGAGGAGGGCAGGACGAAGGCGTCAGGGGATACGGCGGTGCTCACCCCGCCAGTGTCCCACCGGCCCCGTCGAAGACCGTGCCCAGGACCGCGAGCTCGGCGGCGCCCGCGAGCGTCCCGGCGAGCAGGGGGACCCGCACCAGCCCGGCGTCGGCGAACCGCTCCTTCAGCCGGAGGAGCACCTCCTGCTGCTGGTCCCTGCGGCCGGCCAGCACTCCGGTCTCCTCGTCGGGCACGACCCGGTTGACCAGTACGGCACCCAGCGGCAGGCCCGCGTCGGCGAGGGTGTCGGCCGCCCGCAGGGTCTCGGCGAGGGCCAGGTGCTCGGGCACCACCACCAGGTGGACGAGCGCCTCCGCGCGCAGCCGTCGCGCCATGCGCTCCATGCGGTCGCGGCGGACGTGGAGCCGCCGCAGCAGCGGGTCCGGGTCGTCGGCGGCGTCCCCGCTCATGCCCGCCACCAGCCGGTCGGCGTTGCGGGCCCGTTCACGCTGGCGTGCCAGGCCCTCGATCCACGGGGTCAGCAGGGTGGGCAGGCTCAGCAGGCGCACCATGTGCCCGGTCGGGGCGCTGTCGACGACGAGCAGGTCCCACCGCGTGCCCACCTGCTCGGTCAGGTCGGTGAGCCGGTCCAGCAGGGCCGACTCCACCGTGCCGGGGCTGCTCGCCGCTCTCGCGAGATGCCGTTCGACGGCGGGCAGCACCTCACGGGGCACGGCGTGCCTGGCGTCCTCGGCGACCTCCGCGACCCGGCGGCTCGCCTGCTCCTCGCCGCTGATCTCCGCCGCCCAGAGTCCGGGCAGCACCTCGCGCGGGGTGTCGGCCAGCGAGGCCAGCAAGACGTCGCCGAGCGAGTGCGCGGGGTCGGTGGAGACGACGAGCGTCCGCGTGCCCCGCTCCGCCTGCCGCAGGGCGAAGGCGGCCGCCAGTGTCGTCTTGCCCACCCCGCCCTTGCCGCCGAAGAACCGGATCACCGGACTCAACAGCAGACTCCGGCGTCGCCGAAGGTCTCGCGGCCCATCCGCTGGTGCCATTCGTGCACGTCGGCGACCAGGTACGGGATGAGGTCCAGCGTCTCGTAGGCCACCGGGTTGTCGACGCCGAGGGACTCCAGCAGCACGAGTGCGCGCAGGGTGTCCTGCTGCCTGCGGGCCTCGCGCCGCACGCCCTGCCGCCACCGGGCGACGAAGACGGCGTCGTGGCCGGCCTCCACCCGCTTCCAGGCGGAGACCAGCCCGCGCCACAACGTCACCGCTCGGGCTCCCGCTCCGGCTCGCCGACCTCGGCCCTTCCCGCCCAGGCCCGGCGCATCGCCAGCGCGGCCTCGACGATCAGCCAGACCGCCAGCACGAAGATGATCGCGTCGAGCGGCGCCAGCACCCACTGGCCCTCGTCGACGAAGTTGCGGAGGTTCTCGATCAGCGCCCAGCTGGTCATCGCCAACAGGAACACCAGCGGCACGAGCACCGCGACGGGGTTGCGCCGCTTTTTGGTGACCCACACCGCGATCACGGCGAGCGCCAGGCCCGCGGTGAGCTGGTTGGTGGTGCCGAAGAGCTGCCACAGCACGCCGAACGTGTACCCCGCGTCCCCTCCGCCGGGCAACAGGGCCATGACGAGTGGCACCACGACGGCGATCGTCGTGGCCAGCGTGACGTTGCGGGAGACGACGCGCGCGCCCGCGATGTCCGCGATCTCCTGGACGATGTAGCGCTGGAGCCGCACACCCGTGTCCATCGTCGTGGCGGCGAAGCTGATCACCACCACCGCCGCGAAGATCACCGCGATCGAGTTGGCGATCCCGAGGTTGCTCGCGAAGTGCGCGACGCCGTTGACGAAGTTGGACGTCGCGTCCCCGGACGCGGTGGAGAAGTCGCGGTAGGCGGCCTCCCAGTCGGCCGTCGTGGCCACGATGCCCGCCGTGCAGGCGAGGATCGAGCCGAGCGCGAGCGAGCCCTCACCCACGGCGCCGACGTAGCCCACGTAGCGGGCGTCGGTCTCCTTGTCCAGCTGTTTCGATGTCGTGCCCGAGGACACCAGGCTGTGGAAGCCCGAGATGGCCCCGCAGGCGATGGTGATGAACAGGAACGGGAACCAGTTCGGCGATCCTTCGGGAGTGTCGTTGAAGGCGGGTGCCACGATCCGGTCCCAGCCGATGGCGACACCGAGCCCGATCACGCCGAGCGCGATGAACAGCTGGTGGGAGTTGATGTAGTCGCGGGGCTGCAGCAGCACCCACACGGGGATTCGCGAGGCGATGAACGTGTAGGCGAACAGGAAGATGACCCAGAGGTTGCGCTCGGTGAAGAGGCCGTCCTCGGCGGCGATGCCTGCCAGCGAAATCGGCAGCTCCTGGCCGAGCAGGATCGAGGCGTAGAGCAGGATCACGCCGACGATCGACGGGACCAGCGCCGCGCTGCGGGTGCGGTAGATGTACTGGCCGATGCCGATGGCCAGCGGAATCTCCAGCAGGATCGGCAGCACGGCCTCGGGCGTGGCGATGAAGAGGTTGCCGATCACGACCGCGAACACGGCGTTCACCAGTGTCAGCAGGAAGAAGATGATCAGCAGGAACAGGGTCCGGGCCCGTTTGTTGATCACGTCCCGCGCAAGCGTGCCGATGCTCTTCGCGCGATGCCGCACCGACACCACGAGCGAGCCGAAGTCGTGCACACCCGCCGCGAAGATCGTCCCGAGCACGACCCAGGCCAGCGCGGGTCCCCAACCCCAGAACACGGCGATCGCCGGGCCGACGATGGGCGCCGCTCCCGCCACCGACGTGAAATGGTGGCCGAACAGGACGTGCTTGTTGGTGGGCACGAAGTCGACCCCGTCACGCATGCTGTGCGCCGGGGTCACGAACGCGGCGTCGACCGCGTAGACCTTCTTTGCCAAATAGCTGGAGTAGTAGCGGTAGCCGAGGTAGAACAGAACGGCCACGACCAGGACGACGACGATGGCGGGCATGCCGGGTCAACTCCACTGACATCGTTGGCGGGAGCCTCTGACGAGGTGGCACCGTAACAGGCGAGCACCTGTCTGATAAGGCTTTGGGCGATGACTGATCCAGATCCGTTATGTCCGGCGTGGCGGCGCGCCGTCACCGGGGAGGTGTGCTGGCTCGACGGGACGGGCGAGCCCCGCGCGCTGGCTGTGACACCCGTGGTCGACGGCGCAGTGGCGTGCGTCGCGCTGCCGTACGCGCGCGCCGAGGAGGCGGCGAGCCTGCGCGGGGCGCGGCGGGTGGCGTTCACCGTCACCGACTCCCGGTCACTACGCGTGGGAGCTGCCGGCGGGGCGTGGTTCGGCACGCCCTCGGTCACCGACGACACCAGCGGCGAGTTCTTCACCGAGGAGCTGCTGACCCAGGAACTGGTCAAATACCCGCCTTCCCGCACCCTCGCGGACAGCCCGCTGCTGTGCCGGGAGAACTGGTGGTGGCTGCCGCGCATCATCGTGCGCCTGCGCCGCGTGGAGCCGCGGCACACGCTGCCGGCCAGGACCGACGCCGGTCGCCACGCGCTGGTGGTGCGTGAGCGCAGCGCCGCGCTGGCCGTCGACGTGGTCGACGTGGCTGACGCGGCGGACGAGCGCGTCGTTCTGCGCGGCCTCGCCGGCGAGCCGCTGCGCGGGGACGGCACCCGCGCCCTCGTGTTCGGTCACGACTACTCGATGCCCGATCTCGAACGGTGGGAACCGTGGTCGCTGAGCGGCACGCTGTGGGGCGACGAGCTGACGGTCACGGAACGACGGGGCGTTCCGGGAGGCCCGCTGGCCCCCCTGCGGCTGGTCGATCGCCTGCTCCGGCAGCGAGCGCTGGCCAAGGGCTGCAGACGGAACATTCTAGCCGCGGAACAGGGCATATGACCTTGCTCCCACCATGCGGGCGGTGCTGGACCACATTCTGAGCAGCATGGCACCCTGGGAGAATGACTTACGCAGGTGTCTCGCTCGTGGTCCGGCGCCACGTCGACTATCTGCGTGTCTCCAGCAGTCTCTGCCGGCTCTGACTCCCGCGTCATTTGCCCATTTACGGACAAACTGGCGCCGGTGTGCCGCGAACTGCTCCCACCACGGCTCGTCCAGGGCGTTCCGGCACGCGCGGCGCCGTCCACCGCGAACACCGCCCTGGAGGACAGGACAGATGGCCCCGAACGCAGGCCGCCCCGCACGGACCAAGCAACGTCGCGGTGAGGGTCAGTGGGCCCTGGGCTACCGCGAGCCGCTGAACCCGAACGAGCGCTCCAAGAAGGACGATCACCCGCTCAACGTCCGCGCCCGCATCGAGAACATCTACGCCCGCGGTGGCTTCGACTCCATCGACCCCGGCGACCTGCGCGGCCGCTTCCGCTGGTACGGCCTCTACACGCAGCGCAAGCCGGGCATCGACGGCGGCCGCACCGCGACGCTGGAGCCGGAGGAGCTCGACGACAGCTACTTCATGCTGCGGGTGCGGCTGGACGGCGGCGCGCTGACCACCGATCAGCTGGCGCTCCTCGGCGAGATCTCGCAGACCTACGCGCGCGACACGGCCGACATCACCGACCGGCAGAACATCCAGTACCACTGGATCCAGGTCGAGGACATGCCGACGATCTGGAAGAGGCTCGAGGATGCCGGCCTCACCACGATGGAGGCGTGCGGCGACAGCCCGCGCGTCATCCTCGGCTCGCCGGTCGCGGGCATCTCCAGGGACGAGATCATCGACGGCACGCCCGCGATCGAGGAGATCAAGCGCCGCTACGTCGGCGACCCGCAGTTCGCCAACCTGCCGCGCAAGTTCAAGACCGCGATCTCCGGGCAGCAGGACGTGGCCCACGAGATCCACGACGTCGCGTTCGTCGGCGTCGAGCACCCCGAGCACGGGCCAGGCTTCGACGTCTGGGTCGGCGGCGGTCTGTCCACCAACCCGATGATCGCGCAGCGGCTCGGGGCGTGGGTCCCGCGCGACGAGGTGCCGGAGGTCTGGGCCGGCGTCATCAGCATCTTCCGCGACTACGGCTACCGCAGGCTGCGCTCCCGCGCGCGCATCAAGTTCCTCGTGAAGGACTGGGGTGCCGAGAAGTTCCGCGAGGTACTGGAGACCGAGTACCTCAAGCGCCCGCTGATCGACGGGCCCGCGCCCGAGGTGCCCGCGCGGCCGATCGACCACATCGGTGTCCACCAGCAGAAGGACGGGCTGTACTACGTCGGCGGCGCTCCGGTCGCCGGCCGCTCGTCGGGCTCGATGCTGATCGCGGCGGCGAAGGCCGCGGAGCGCGCCGGTTCCGGCCGCGTCCGCCTCACCCCGCAGCAGAAGCTCGTGGTGCTCGACGTCCCGGAGACCGAAGTGGACGGGCTGAAGGCCGAGCTCGCCGAGGCAGGCCTGCAGACCGAGCCGTCGCCGTGGCGGCGCAACGTCATGGCCTGCACGGGCATCGAGTTCTGCAAGCTCGCGATCGTCGAGACCAAGGCCCGCGCCGAAGCGCTCGTGGCCGAGCTGGAGCAGCGGCTCGCCGGAATCCAGGACGGACTGGACAATCCGGTCACCGTGCACCTCAACGGCTGCCCCAACTCGTGCGCCCGCGTCCAGGTCGCCGACATCGGCCTCAAGGGCCAGATCGTCACCGACGACGAGGGCAACCAGGTCGAGGGCTTCCAGGTGCACCTCGGCGGTGGCCTCGGACTCGACGCCGGCTTCGGCCGTAAACTTCGCGGACACAAGGTGACCAGTGCGGAGCTGACGGACTACGTGGAGCGGGTCGTGCGCAACTACCTCGCCGGGCGAGAGGAAGGGGAAAGGTTCGCCCAGTGGGTCACCCGCGCCGAGGAAGCCGAGCTGAAGTGACGGATTCAGGAGGAACCCCGCCCACCAGGGCCACCGCGTTCTACTGTCCGTACTGTGGCGACGAGGATCTCCGACCGGAAGAGAACGGTGCCTGGCTGTGTTCGTCCTGTCGGCGGGTGTTCTCGGTGACATTCATCGGCCTGCAGATACCGGAGGTGACTCGATGACCGCGGCGGCTTCGACCGAAGAGCTGAAGGCACTGGCGGAGGAGGCGTCCGAGCGACTGGCGAACGCGAGCGCCGAGGAGGCGCTGCGCTGGGCGGTCGAGCAGTTCGGAGACGACCTGATCGTCGCATCGAACATGCAGGACGCCGTGCTGGTCGACCTGGCGACCAAGGTGAAGTCCGATGTGGATGTGCTGTTCCTGGAGACCGGCTACCACTTCGCGGAGACCATCGGCACGCGCGACGCCGTCGCGACGGTCTACCCAGACATCACCGTCGTCAACGCGCAGGCGGAGCAGTCCGTGGCCGAGCAGGACGCCGAGTACGGGCCGAAACTGCACGACCGCGACCCGAACCAGTGCTGTCACCTGCGCAAGGTGATCCCGCTTCGCAAGACGCTGGCGAACTACTCGTGCTGGGTCACGGGTGTACGCAGAGTAGATGCCCCGACCAGGGCGAATACACCGATCGTGACGTGGGACGATCGGAACGGCCTCGTGAAGGTCAACCCCATCGCGGCATGGACCGACGACGAGTTCAACAACTACATCGACGAGCACGGGATCCTGCAGAACCCGCTGGTCGCCGAGGGTTACCCGTCGATCGGCTGCGCCCCGTGCACCGCGAAGGTCGCACCGGGTGCCGACCCGCGCAGCGGCCGCTGGGCCGGCAAGACCAAGACCGAGTGCGGGCTGCACGCCTGAGGAAGGATGTCATGACCACACTGGAGGCCGCGACCGACGCGGCGCGGGACAACCTCATCGCGCTGGAGTCGGAAGCCGTCCACATCTTCCGTGAGGTCGCGGGCGAGTTCGACCGGCCCGTGATCCTCTTCTCCGGTGGCAAGGACTCCACGTTGCTGCTGCACCTGGCGATCAAGGCCTTCTGGCCTGCGCCGGTGCCGTTCCCGCTGCTGCACGTGGACACCGGGCACAACTTCGAGGAGGTCATCGACTTCCGCGACCGCGTGGTCGAGAAGTACGGGCTGCGGCTCGTGGTCGCGCACGTTCAGGACTGGATCGACGACGGGCGCCTCGTCGAGCGCCCCGACGGCACGCGCAACCCGCTGCAGACCCAGCCGCTGCTCGACACCATCGCCGAGCACAAGTTCGACGCCGTCTTCGGCGGCGGCCGCCGGGACGAGGAGCGTGCCCGCGCCAAGGAGCGCATCTTCAGCCTGCGCAACGCGTTCGGCCAGTGGGACCCGCGCAGGCAGCGGCCCGAGCTGTGGAACCTCTACAACGGCAGGCACCGCCCCGGCGAGCACGTGCGCGTGTTCCCGCTGTCCAACTGGACCGAGGCGGACGTCTGGAACTACATCGCCCGCGAGGGCGTCGACCTGCCCTCGATCTACTACGCCCACAAGCGCAAGGTGTACCGGCGCGACGGCATGTGGCTCACCGAGGGACCGTGGGGCGGCCCCCGCGAGGGCGAGAAGGTCGAGGAACTGACGGTGCGCTACCGCACCGTGGGCGACGGATCGTGCACCGGTGCCGTGGAGTCCACCGCGTCCACCGTGGAGGACGTGATCGCCGAGGTCCAGGCCAGCAGGCTGACCGAACGCGGCGCCACCAGGGCGGACGACCGGCTCTCCGAAGCCGCCATGGAGGACCGCAAGCGGGAGGGGTACTTCTAGCCATGAGCTCTTTGCTGAGGCTCGCCACGGCAGGCAGCGTCGACGACGGGAAGTCGACGCTGGTCGGCAGGCTGCTCTACGACACCAAGTCGGTGCTGGCCGACCAGCTCGACGCCGTGCAGCGCGCCAGCGTCGACCGCGGTCTGTCCACTCCGGACCTCTCCCTGCTGGTGGACGGCCTGCGCTCCGAACGGGAGCAGGGCATCACCATCGACGTGGCCTACCGCTACTTCGCCACACCCAAGCGCAGTTTCGTGCTCGCGGACACTCCCGGCCACGTGCAGTACACCCGCAACACGGTCACCGGCGCGTCCACCGCGCAGCTCGCCGTGCTGCTCGTCGACGCCCGCAAGGGCGTGGTGGAGCAGACCAGGCGGCACGCCGCCGTGCTGGCGCTGCTGGGTGTTCCCCGGCTCGTGCTCGCGGTGAACAAGGTGGACCTCATCGGCTACGACGAGGCCGCGTTCACGGTGATCGCCAAGGAGTTCGCCGCGCACGCGTCGTCGCTGGGCTACTCCGAGGGTTCCGTGCTCGCCATCCCGGTGTCGGCGCTGGTGGGCGACAACGTCGCCACGCGATCGGAGAACACGCCGTGGTACACGGGCCCCACGTTGCTCGAGCACCTGGAGAACGTGCCGGTCGCGCCGGACCCGCACGAGGCGCCGTTCCGGTTCCCCGTGCAGTACGTCATCCGGCCCCGCACCCCTGAGTACCCGGACTACCGCGGCTACGCCGGCCAGATCGCCGCCGGCACCGTGCGGCCCGGCGACGAGGTCGTCGTGCTGCCGCGTGGGCTGCGCACCACCGTCGAGCGCGTCGACACCCCGGACGGCCAGCTGGAGGAGGCAGGCGCGGGCAGCTCGGTCACCGTGCTGCTCGCCGACGACCTGGACATCGCGCGCGGTGACCTCATCGCCTCGGCGGCCGACCGTCCAGAGGTGACCGACGCGTTCACCGCCGCCCTGTGCTGGCTGTCCACGAAGTCGCTGCAGCCCGGTGCGCGGGTGCTCGTCAAGCACGGCGCGCGCACGGTGCAGGCGATGGTGGAGGAGCTCAACTCGCGCTTCGACGAGCAAGCTCTGTCGATTGTGGAGGGTCCGGACTCGCTGGAGTTGAACGAGATCGGCAGTGTGAAGCTGCGCCTCTCCGAGGAGATCCCGGTGGACGACTACGCGACGAGCGCCCGCACCGGCGCGTTCCTCGTGATCGACCCGAAGGACGGCGACACGCTGGCGGCCGGGCTCGTCGGCGAGCGGTTCAGCGCGCTGGGCGGTTCGGAGCAGGAGTGACCTCGGCGCCACTCGTCGTGGTCGCGCACGGTAGCCGCGACCCCCGGTCGGCGGCTACCGTGCGCGCGCTCGGCGACGTCGTGCGCGCGGCGGCCCCGGACGTGGACGTCCGGGTCGCGTTCCTCGACCTGTCCGCACCGTCCGTTCCCGAGGTCCTCACCGCCCTGCACGCGGAAGGCCACCGGCACGTCGTGGCGGCGCCGCTGCTGCTCGGCCGTGCCTACCACGCCCGCGTGGACCTGCCCGGCATCGTCGACGAGGTCACCGCGCGGCTGCCCCGGCTGCGCGTCTCGGTGGCCGACGTGCTGGGCGCCGACCCACTGCTCGAAGCCGTCGCGCTGGACCGGCTGAGGGCCACCGGCGTCGACCTCGCCGACCCCGGCCTCGGTGTGGTGCTCTCCGCCGTGGGCTCCTCCCACGCCCCGGCCAACGCCGTCGTCGCGCGGCTGGCCGAACGCTGGCAGGCCCGCCACGGCTGCCTCGTCGCGCCCGCGTTCGCGAGCGCCACCAAACCCGACGTGCCCGCCGCGATCGCCAAGCTGCGGGCCAAAGGCGCGGGCCGCTTCGCCGTCGCGTCCTGGTTCCTCGCGCCCGGCCTGCTGCCGGACCGCATCCGCGACCTGACCGAGCAGGCCGCGCCCGGCTCCCCCATGGCGGCTCCACTCGGCGCGGAGGACAGGGTCGCCGACGTGGTGCTCGACCGCTACCTCGCGGCGTTGTCCGCCACTCTTCGCTCCGCCTGACGTCGCGCTGTGCGAAGGTGTCGGCATGGCTGACGAACTCGTGCACTACGACGTGACCGGCGGCGTCGCGACGATCACCCTAGACTCCCCGCACAACCGCAACGCCCTGTCCGCGCAGCTGCGCAAGGAGCTGAGCGCGGGCCTGGAGCAGGCCGTCGCGGACGACGCTGTGCGGGTGATCGTGCTCACGCACACCGGCCCGGTCTTCTGCGCCGGGATGGACCTCAAGGAGGCCCGCGGCGCCGGTTCGCAGGACCAGGGGGTCAACGAGTTCCCCGCCATCCTCGAGCGCATCTGGACCAGCCCGAAGCCGGTGGTGGCCCGGCTGGCCGGGCCCGCGCGCGCGGGTGGCGTGGGCATCGTCGCGGCCGCCGACATCGCGGTGGCCGTGGACAGCGCGACGTTCGCGTTCAGCGAGGTCCGCATCGGCGTGATCCCGGCGATCATCTCCGTGACCGTGCTGCCGAGGCTCACCCCGCGCGCGGCCCACGAGCTGTTCCTCACCGGTGACGTCTTCGACGCCGAGCGCGCCGCGTCGATCGGGCTCATCAACGCCGCCGTGCCGGCGGAGCTGCTCGACACCACCGTGGAGCGCTACGTCACCTCGCTCGCGCTGGGCGGCCCGGCCGCGCTCGCCGCCACCAAGGACCTGCTGCAGGGCGAGAGCGGCCGGGAGATGCCGAAGACGTTCGAGACGATGCTGGCCACCTCCGCCCGTTTCTTCGCGAGCGAGGAGGGCCAGGAGGGCATCATGGCCTTCGCGGAGAAGCGCAAGCCCAGCTGGGTGCCCCAGGACTAGCCCTCTGCAGTGAAGGCCACCTTCACTGCGTTGAACCAGACTCAGCGGCGCGGAGCGCCTCCGTCTGGGTGGTGGAGGGAGACGGGCGGGCGCAGGCATGGTGGCCTTCACTGCGGCCGGAAAGAGGGAGGGCGGCCGGGTCAGTCCGCCAGCACCACGGTGAGGGTGCGGCTGTCGGTGCGTTCGCCGCCCGGCGCGAGTGCGCGCTGGGCGTCGGACAGCACGCTGTGCACCGCGAGGTAGGCCCTCGGATCGGCCTGCTTGAGGACGTCGGAGGCCACCCAGATCAGCACGTGCTCGCCGGTGGGCAGCCAGCCGAGGTCGGTCAGGCAGTCGTAGAGCGCGTCGAGGTTGCGGCCGAAGTAGTCGGGGAACGACAGCGCGGCGGCGATCGCGTCGAGCGTGCCGAGCTTGTCGGGGTGTTTCGTGCCGTCGAGCACGTGCGTGAACGCGCCACGGGCACGCGCCTGCTCCGTGGCCGTCTTGAGGTCGGGCCTGGGTGGGACGGTCATCGCCTGGGGTCCACGACGAGGAACGACGCGTAGTGGTCGCCGGTGTAGTACAGCTCGTCACCGTCGCCGGTGACCAGCCTGCGCGCACCGCGGTCGGGGCTGCCCGGCGTCTCGACCGTGTACTCCCGGTAGTAACCGGAGGGCTTCTCAGGCAACACACTCTCCCTATTGCCGAATGTCGTGCCGTCTTTCGCGGGATACGGGAAGGGGCCGCCCTGCTCGATGAGCCGCCACGTCTCCTCCGCCTCGGGTGGCAGGCTGGACAGCGACACCACCTCGAGGCCCGAATCCGCGCCCGGCAGGCTACCCGGCCCGGTTGGCGGGGCGTCAACCGCCATGACGTCCCTGATCAGCCATCCGCCGAGAACCAGCACGATGAGCCCGACCAGCGCCACACTGATGCGCCTACGGGAGAGCACCCACGCCTCCCTAGGACGTTCTGTCCGGGCGGCGGGTTGCGCCGCGGAACCTGCTGACGCGGTCGGCGACCGCGTGGACGACACGGTGGATCAGCCATGCCAGCCCCACGCACAGCGGTATCAGCACGGCCATCACCAGCACGAACTGCACGGGGAACCACTGCTGCGCGAGCCACAGCTCGAGGCTGTCCCACCAGCGGGCCACTCCGTCGAACACAACGAAGAGCGTACGCCAGGTAGGTTGACGCCATGTTCGCCGTCTATGCCAAAGAAGCCAACCCCGACGATCCGCTCGCCTCGCTGGTGGTGGGTGAACGACCGGAGCCGGAGGTCCCCGACGGCTGGGTGAAGGTCTCCGTCAGGGCGGCCAGCCTGAACATGCACGACATCTGGACGCTGCGCGGCGTGGGGATCAAGCAGGAGCAGTTCCCCATGATCCTGGGCTGCGACGGCGCCGGCGTGCTCGACGACGGCACCGAGGTGGTGATCCACTCGGTGGTCAACGACGCCTCGTGGCGCGGGGACGACACCCTCGACCCGAAGCGGACGCTGCTCACCGAGAAGCACCAGGGC
Source organism: Prauserella endophytica (assembly GCF_005146945.1). Lineage (GTDB taxonomy): Bacteria > Actinomycetota > Actinomycetes > Mycobacteriales > Pseudonocardiaceae > Prauserella_A > Prauserella_A endophytica. The sequence goes on along the minus strand of NZ_SWMS01000024.1, from coordinate 23,387 downwards.
ACGTTCGCCGACTCGGTGGTGGTCCCGGCCCGCAACGTGCTCCCCAAGCCAGCGGGCCTCTCGTTCGCGGAGGCAGCGACCATGGGCACCGCGTGGCTGACCGCCTACCGGATGCTGTTCGTCAAGTCCGGGCTGCGGCCGGGGCAGACATTCCTGGTGCAGGGCGCCTCCGGCGGTGTGTCGACCGCGCTGGTGCAGCTGGGCCGGGCGGCGGGGTTCCGCGTGTGGGTCACCGGCCGCAGCGAGGAGAAGCGGGCACTGGCGGAGCAGCTGGGCGCCCACCAGACGTTCGAGTCCGGGACTCGCCTGCCCGAGCGCGTCGACGCCGTGTTCGAGACGGTGGGCAAGGCCACGTGGTCGCATTCGATGAAGTCGTTGAAGCCGGGCGGGACCATCGTGGTGTCGGGTTCCACCAGCGGCCCCGACCCGAGCGCCGACCTGCAGCGACTGTTCTTTCTGCAGCTGAACGTGGTGGGCTCCACGATGGGCACCCGCGACGAGCTGGCCGACCTGCTCTCCTACACCGACCTGGCCGGGATCCGGCCGCAGATCGGTGCGGAGCTGCCGTTCGAGCAGGCCGAGTCGGGCTTTTCGGACATGCTGAAAGGCGCCACCGCCGGGAAAATCGTGTTTGTGCGTTAGTTTCCCAGAACGCTGCTGACCTGCACAGACACCGTGTTGACATTGCGCCGATACGGGTTCGTGTCCGGGAGAACGGGCTTGAAAATCCCGTATTCCGGTTAACCTGAAAGCATGATCGCGGCGCAGCGAGAAGCTCTGCCCGGCCCGGTTATCCGGGCCGGGTATCGCCGCTTCGCGGGTTTCCGCACCAGGGTGCTGGAGGTCGGCCCGCGCATGGTCGAGTCGGGCAGGCGCACCAGAAGGCGCCGCCAGGGAGCCCGGCCCGACGCGCCCCGCATCGTCCTGTTGCACGGCTACTGCGACAGCGCCGACACCTGGCGCCCCGTGCTCGAACAGCTCGCCGACGCCGGCATCGCGGTGCTCGCCGTCGACCTGCCCGGCTTCGGTGAGGCCGCTCCGCTGCGCCCCGGCGCGATGCTTCCCCAGCTCGACGCGTTCACGGCCGCCGTGATCCGGGAGCAGGCCGCGCTCGGCAGCGTGGTGCTCGTCGGCAACTCGCTCGGCGGAACGATGAGCTTGCGCGCCGCGCAGAACCCCAAGCTGCCGATCGCCGGGATCGTCTCGATCGCCGCGCCCGGCTTCGTGGACTCGTGGCTGATCAGGACGGTCGCCAAGTACCCGCTCGCGCTGCGCCTGTGTGCGTCGCTGCCGCTGCCCGTGCCCGGCTTCGTCGTGCGCTCGATCGCCCAGCAGGTGGTGCCGCGCCTGCTCTACGCCGACATCAAGATGGCCGACGCCGTGCACGTCCGCCGGTTCCTCGACCTCTTCCCCGACTACAGCACCACCACCAGCAGGCTCGCCGAGGCCAGGCAGCTCGTCGCCGAGCTGGAGTCCGCCTACCAGCTCGACCGCATCACCGCACCGCTGCTGATCATCGTCTGCGGTAAGGACCGGCTGGTGAGCGCGGCGTCGGGGCGGCAGCTGCACGCGCTCGTGCCGCACAGCAGGCTGCTGGAGCGCGAGGACTGGGGGCACTGCCCACAGCTGGACGACCCGCAGGCGATCGCCGAGGTGCTGACCTACTTCGCACAGGGCAACCGCGCCCGGCCCGAGACCGCCCCGCTGCCGTCCGCCGCCGCGGGCGCGGCTGGCTGAGGCGCACTGAGGCGGGCCGGGCTTCAGCCGAACCTGCGCACACTCCGCTCCAGCGCTGCCCTGGCCTGCTCCCGCAACGTCTCGATGATCTCGGCGGCGGGCGCCTGACCCGCGAGCGAGTACGTCTGCCCCGCCCACAGCGACATCGCCTCGGGGTCGCCCGCCGCACTCGCCGCTGCCCTGATCGGCTTGCTGAGGTTGTGCAGCTGCGGGTAGGCCGACGGGGCGTCGCCGGAGTGCTCGCGCAGGAACCGGTTGACCAGGCCACGTGCGGGCCGTCCGCTGAACGCACGGGTGAAGGCGGTGGGACGCCCCGCGTCGGCGAGCGCGCGCCGCTGCGTCGCGTTGGTGCCCGCCTCGTCCGCCCGCAGGAACGCTGTGCCGAGCTGGGCCGCCACCGCGCCCGCGGTGACGACGGCGGCCACGTCCCCGCCGTGGACAAGACCACCGGCGGCGATCAGCGGCAGGTCCGTCTCGGCCCCGACGAGCCGGAGCGCCGCGAGCAGCCCGTACAGCTCGCCACCCTCGGCCCGGCCGGCGTCGTCGGTGAACAGGCCACGGTGCCCACCGGCCTCGAACCCCTGCACGCACAGCGCGTCCGCGCCCGCCTCGGCGGCCTGACGCGCTTCCTCTGGCGAGGTGACAGTGACAACGACCGTGCTGCCCGCTTGGTGGAGCCGCTCGATGTCGGTCTCCAGCGGCACCCCGAAGGTGAACGACACCACCGGCACCCGCTGCTCCACGAGCAGGTCGAGCTTGGCGCCGTAGCCGTCGTCGTCCCAGAGCGCGGCGCCGGGCTCGACGTCGTAACGCCGCGCCTCCTCGCGTAACCGTTCCGCGTAGGGCCGCAGGTCCACGGTGGCCCGGATGCCGGGCACGAAGAGGTTCACGCCGAACGTGTCACCGCAGAGCTCCCTTGCCTTGCTGATCTGATCCCCCAACGCCGCGGCACCGAGATAGCCGCCCGCCAGGAAGCCGAAGGCTCCCGCACGCACGGCCGCGGCCACGAGCTCCGGCGTCGACGGACCACCGGCCATCGGGGCCACCACCACCGGGACACGCAAGCTGTCGAACATGCGCCAAGCGTACGAAGCCCTCACGGACCGCGATGACGCGCCCGGTCACCACCCTCGTTACGGGAAGGTGAGAAACGAATTCACCGGCATGACCATCGGGTAAACGGGTGTCACCCCGCCGAGCTAGCCGCTGTTTCATGATCGAAAACCGTCCGTAAATCGCCTTGTTGCGCCGTTTGGCCCAGTGCAGGCTGCCCCCACGACGCGAGCGACGTTCGCGTCGAACCGAGAGGAAGAGGACGGCAATGACCGACAACCAGGTGACCGCGCGGAGCACGGCGAAGCGCTGGACCATGCGCGGCGTCGCGGTGAGCGCGCTGACGGTGCCCATGCTCGCGATCGTCGGGGGCCAGGCGTCCGCGGCCGAGCTGACCCCGATCGCCGAGTACCTGGACGAGACGATCGCCGCCACGTCGGCATCGCTGGTCGAGGCGCTCGCCATCCTGCTCGGCGTCTGACGGCGCAACCCGTCCCGGGGCCGCGTGGGGAGACCATCCCCGCGCGGCCCTGGCGTCGTTACCGTGGGGGCATGCCCGCCGATCTCGCCCTCGTCCGTGAGCTCGCCGCCGCCGAACACGGCCTGGCGACGCTCGCCACCACCCGGCCCGACGGCACGGTGCACGCCTCCGTGGTCAACGCGGGCGTGCTCGACGACCCGGTGTCCGGGAGGCCCTCGGTCGCGGCAGTACTGGTCGGCGGAGCCCGCAAGCGCGAACTCCTGCGCCGCAGCGGACACGCGACGTTCGTCTTCCGGCACGGCTGGCGATGGGTGTCCGTGCAGGGCCCGGCGCGCCTGATCGGGCCCGACGACACGTGCGAGCACTTCCCCGCCGAGCGGCTGCCCCAGCTGTTGCGCGACATCTTCACCGCGGCCGGCGGCACCCACGACGACTGGGCCGAGTACGACCGCGTGATGGCGGAGGAGCGGCGCACCGCCCTGTTCGTCGAGGCGGTGCGGATCAGCGACCGCTAGGGTGCGGGGTCACCGCAGGTGTGCGAGCACGTTGATCACCGTGCCGCCAGGGTCCTCGACGAAGAAGCGTCGAACGCCCCACGGCTCGTCGGTGAGCGGGTAGACGACCCGCAGGCCACGACGCACCGCCAAGGCATGCGCCGCGTCGACGGCCGCCGGTTCGCCGACATCGACCCCGAAACGAGGCTGGGGGTGCTCCGCTCCGGGCGGTAGGACGAGTACCTGCGCCGTGGGGTTGGCCGGCGATCGCAGACCGAGCACCGGATCCTCCATCGCGACCTCGAGTCCGAGGACCTCGACGTAGAAGTCCCGGGACGCGCCGAGATCTGCTCCGTCGGCATAGGGGATGATTCTGCTGATCACTCTCGCATCATCCCGGCGCGGCTCCCCGCTGTCTTGCAAGAACGGGAGGCTACTTCTTGCCCTTGCCCTTGTCGCCACCGCTGTCCTCAGTGGACAGTGCCGCGACGAAGGCCTCCTGCGGCACCTCCACGCGGCCGACGGTCTTCATGCGCTTCTTGCCTTCCTTCTGCTTCTCCAGCAGCTTGCGCTTACGCGAGATGTCACCGCCGTAGCACTTGGCGAGCACGTCCTTGCGGATCGCGCGGATGGTCTCGCGAGCGATGATGCGCGAGCCGATCGCGGCCTGGATCGGCACCTCGAACTGCTGGCGCGGGATGAGCTCGCGCAGGCGCGTCGCCATCCGGTTGCCGTAGCTGTAGGCGGCGTCCTTGTGCACGATCGCCGAGAACGCGTCCACCGCCTCGCCCTGCAGCAGGATGTCCACCTTGACCAGGTCGGCGGCCTGCTCCCCCGCCTCCTCGTAGTCGAGCGAGGCGTAGCCGCGGGTACGCGACTTCAGCGAGTCGAAGAAGTCGAAGATGATCTCGGCGAGCGGAAGCTGGTACCGCAGCTCGACGCGGTCCTCGGACAGGTAGTCCATGCCGAGCAGCTGGCCGCGCTTGCTCTGGCACAGCTCCATGATCGCGCCGATGAACTCCGACGGCGCGATCACCGTGACCTTGCTGACCGGCTCGTGCACCTCGGCGATCTTGCCGCCGGTGGGCCAGTCCGACGGGTTGGTGACCACGAGCTCGGTGCCGTCCTCCAGGAAGACCTGGTAGACGACGTTCGGCGCGGTGGAGATCAGCTCGAGGCCGAACTCACGCTCCAGGCGGTCGCGCGTGATCTCCAGGTGCAGCAGGCCAAGGAACCCACAGCGGAAACCGAAGCCGAGCGCTACCGACGTCTCGGGCTCGTAGCTGAGCGCGGCGTCGTTGAGCCGCAGCTTGTCGAGCGCCTCACGCAGGTCCGGGTAGTCGGAGCCGTCCACGGGGTACAGGCCCGAGTAGACCATCGGCTGCGGCTCGCGGTAGCCGGCGAGCGGCTCCTTGGCGCCGTGGCGCTCCGCGGTCACCGTGTCGCCGACCTTCGACTGGCGGACGTCCTTCACGCCGGTGATGAGGTAACCCACCTCGCCGACGCCGAGTCCCTTCGCGGCCTTCGGCTCCGGCGAGATGATGCCGACCTCGAGCAGCTCGTGCGTGGCCCCGGTCGACATCATCTTGATCCGCTCGCGCGGAGTGATCTTGCCGTCGACGACGCGAATGTAGGTGACCACGCCGCGGTAGGTGTCGTAGACGGAGTCGAAGATGAGGGCGCGCGCCGGGGCGTCGGAGTCGCCCACCGGCGGCGGCACCTGGCGCACGACCTCGTCGATCAGCTCCTTGACGCCCTCACCCGTCTTCGCCGACACCCGCAGCACGTCGGAGGGCTCGCAGCCGATGATGTTCGCCAGCTCGGCCGCGTACTTGTCCGGCTCCGCGGCGGGCAGGTCGATCTTGTTGAGGACCGGGATGATGTGCAGGTCCTTGTCGAGCGCGAGGTAGAGGTTCGCCAGCGTCTGCGCCTCGATGCCCTGCGCGGCGTCCACCAGCAGGATCGCGCCCTCACACGCCTCAAGCGCACGGGAGACCTCGTAGGTGAAGTCCACGTGGCCCGGCGTGTCGATGAGGTGCAGCACGTGGTCCTGGCCGTCGAGCCGCCACGGCAGACGCACGTTCTGCGCCTTGATCGTGATACCGCGCTCCCGCTCGATGTCCATCCGGTCCAGGTACTGGGCGCGCATGGCCCGCTCCTCGACCACGCCGGTGAGCTGCAGCATCCGGTCGGCCAGGGTGGACTTGCCGTGGTCGATGTGGGCGATGATGCAGAAGTTCCGGATGTGCTCCGGGGGCGTGAACGTGGTGTCGGCGGACGGGCGTGTCTGTGTCACTCGTTACCTCAGGTCGCTCGCGGGTGGCACCCTCCATGTTCCCATGCCGCCACACCGACATTTCCGGGTCATCCCCGATGCGGGTCTCGTCCAGTCCGTGCTGACCTCGAACGATGAGTTCTGTACTTGACGAAGCGCTCGACCGGGCCTTCGGTCACCCCCGAGGTCTGCTCGGCCGCATCGGCGGAGCGCTGATGGCGCACGGCAACGCGGCGACCGAGCGGCACGTGGTCGAGGTGGCGAAAACGGCCGCGGACGAGACGGTGCTCGTGCTCGGACCCGGCCCTGGCATCGGACTCGCCGAGGTGGCCGCCCGCGCCCGGCTCACCGTCGGCGTCGACCCCTCCGAGGAGATGCTCCAGCTGTGCCGCGCGCGATGCGCCGCAGCGGTGCGTGAGGGCACCGTGCAGCTGCGAGCGGGCACCGCCGCCGCCACCGGGCAGCCAGGGGAGTCCGTGGACGTCGTGCTCAGCGTCAACAACGTGCAGCTGTGGGCCGACCGGGAAGCCGCGTTCGCCGAGCTGTTCCGCGTGCTGCGGCCGGGAGGGCGGCTCGTGCTCTCCGCGCACGAGAAGTGGCTGCCGGTGCCACGGCACGACCTCGCCAGCGAGCTGGAGGCCGCCGGCTTCGGCGACCTGCAGACATGGGTGTGGGACCCGCCCGGCCTCGCCGCCACGCGCGCGGCCCAGCTGCGGGCGTGGCGGCCCGCCTGAACGCGGCCGCCGCGGCTCGGTGGCCGGTTCATCCCCGGCAGGCAGCGCCCGGAGCCGCTGGTGGCGGCTCTCGACGGTGCCGGCCACAGCGCTGAGCCCTCTGCCTGGCGAATCCGATCGTCACGAGGATCCCGGTCTCGGCGAACCGGGCATCCCCGAGACGGAGCTACTGGGAGCGCACATCGACCCTCAGCGGGTGGTTCGACGGGATCTCCACGAGCACGATCCGCGTGCCGTCCGGGTCGGAGATCCACGCCTCGTCGAGTCCCCACGGTTCCCGCTGCGGGCCCTTCACCGGCTCGACGCCCTTCGCGCGCAGCTCGGCCACGGCCGCGGCGACGTCTCTGACCTGCAACCACAGCGCCATGTCCGGGGTGGCGCCGGTGCGGCCCTCTCCCACGACCTCGAGAAACCCGCCGCCGAGGAAGAACACGGTGCCGCCGGGAAACTCGCGGTAGACCGCGAGCCCGAGCGTGTCGCGGTAGAAGGCCTTCGTCACGTCGGGATCCCTGGGATGCACCAGCACCCTGCTGCTCAGCACGTCCATGGGCAACACGGTCTCATGCGAGTGCGGTCGCCGTGATCCCGAACAGCACGAGCAAAGAACCGCCCGGCCGCCTACCAGGGTGCCGCCGCCCAGCAACAACCAGCCGGCGAGACTGCCGAGCACGATGCTCAGCTCCCTGGCGGGCGCGACGAGGCTCACCGGCGCGAGCCGCAAGGCGAAGAGCACGAGCAGGCAGGCCAACGGAGACAGCGGACACACCAGCAGCACCTCACGCCGGTGCTCCCGCCGCAGCTTCCCCACCAGACCGGGCCGGCCCGGTCGTTCCCCGAGCACCAGCACGGCGACGAGCACCGACAGCAGAGGTCCGCTCCCCTGGCGACCGGGTACACGACGGACAGGTCGCCGACCGCGTGCCCGCGTTGCAGGACGACGCCGTGGAGCACATGGCAGACCACCGTCACGGCGGCGGCCAGCGGCCAGCTCCACTCCGGACGCCGGACGCCGAACAACACCATCGCGAGCACCACGGGCAGCAGAGCGACGGCGGAGACCGGGTCGTAGAGGTAGCCGAACCCCCTGGTTGTGCGCGAGCCTGCGCCAGCGGGGAGACGGCGAAACCCCAGGCACTGCGAGCCCAGGTAACCGACCTGGCCGAGGTCCCGCGGTGACCCGTTGTTATGCTGTTCAGCCGTTGCCGTGTGGCATTCCGCCAGGGAGGAAGCCCGGTGAGTCACCGGGGCCACGAGAACGCGACAACGACAATCCCGCCGAACGATGTGAGGAGCGCCCGCGTGGCCAACATCAAGTCCCAGATCAAGCGCATCAAGACCAACGAGAAGGCGCGCCAGCGCAACCAGTCGGTCAAGTCGGCGGTGAAGACCGCGATCCGCAAGTTCCGCGAGGCCGCTGACGCCGGTGACAAGGACAAGGCCATCGAGCTGCAGCGAGAGGCCGCGCGCAAGCTGGACAAGGCTGCCAGCAAGGGCGTGATCCACAAGAACCAGGCCGCGAACAAGAAGTCCGCGATGGCCCAGCGCGCCAACAAGCTCTGAGCCTGCCGACAAGCTGTCGCGAAGCCCCCGGTGACCAACGGTCTCCGGGGGCTTCGCCGTTGTCGGCGCGTGTTCGCCGAAAGTCCCCTATGGCGCAGCGTCTCCGTTGGGGGTGTGGGAGACGGGCGGTGCCCCGAGCGCACCAAAGGTGGCGCTGGGGCGCGTCGCCTAGCGGCGTTGCTTCGCGGCGATGAGGTCCAGCACGGCACGCTCGATCGCGTAGTCCGGATCGGCCGCGGCGCCCTTCACCTCGGCGTTCACGCGGGCGACGATGCGCATGGCCTCGGCGAGCGAACCCGAGTTCCAGCCGCGCGACTGGCCCTGCGCCTTGCGGATCTTCCAGGGCGGCATCCCCAGCTCGCCCGCCATCTGGTTCGGGTTGCCCCGGCCCGCCGCGGACACCCTGGCGATCGTGCGGACCGCGTCGGCCAGCGCGTCGGCCACCAGCACGTGCGGCACCCCGATCTGCTGCGCCCACCGCACCGACTCGAGCGCGGCGGCGCGGTCTCCGGCGACGGCCTTCTCGGCGACCATGAACCCGGTGACGTCGGCCCGGCCGCGGTGATACCGCCGCACGGCCTCCTCGTCGACGCTGCCGCCGGAATCGGCCACGAGCTGCGCGGCGGCCGAGGCGAGCTCCCGCAGGTCGGAGCCGACCGCGTCGATGAGCGCGACCACCCCTGGCGCGTCGATCCGTCCGCCCGCCCGCCGAACCTCGTTGCGCACGAAGGCTTCCCGCTCGGCGGGCTTGGTGATCTTGTCGCACTCGATGACGGCAGCGCCCGCCTTCTTGAGCGCACCCGGCAGCGCCTTGGCCGCCTTGCTCCGCCCACCACCGGTGTGGACCACGACGAGCACGATGCCGTCGGCGGGCATGCGCACGTAGGACAGGATCGCGTCGGAGATCTCCTGCGAGACGTCCTGCGCGCCCTCGATGACGATCACGCGGCCCTCGCTGAACAGCGAAGGGCTGACCAGCTCGGCGAGCTGTGGTGGTGTGAGTTCGGACACCCGGACGCGCGTCAGCTCCGCCGTCGCGTCGGCCAGCCGCGCCGAGTCCAGCGCGGCTCGCACCGCGCGTTCGACGAGCAGTTCCTCGTCCCCGAGCACGAGCTGCAGTGGTGCGGGCGTGGTGGCTGGCGCGGTCACGCTGCCGATCCTGCCACGGTGACGTAACCCGCACAGCCGTGGCACGAACTGATCCCGATGACGTAGGCTTCCTCACGACGTCGGGCGGATTCCGCCCACGGACAACCGAATACCGCTCATCCAGAGGGGCAGAGGGAACGGCCCGATGAAGCCCCGGCAACCGGCGTCAGCCTGTCATCTCGATTCCGCGAGGTAGCTGGCGATCACGGTGCCAATTCCGACCCGCGCCAGCGGGGCAGATGAGGAAAGGAACCTCGCGATGACTGCAGCGCTCGAAACCACGAAGTCCGTCGACCTCGGTCCGGCCGTGGAGCTCGTGTCCAAGGAAGAGGGCCACCGCCAGCCGCTGGCCCCGGAGTTCGTCTCCGCCGAGGACTTCTCGCCGCTCGAGGTCGCCTACGACTTCGGCCGCGTGCGCCGGGAGGACATCGAGGCCGGCCCTCGCAACATCTGGCGCTACAAGAGGCTGCTGCCGGTGCCCTCCAACGTCGAGGAGATCCCCAACACCGAGCCGGGCTGTACCAGGCTGGTGCGTGCCGACCGCCTCGCGAAGGCCCTCGGGGTCAAGCGCATCTGGGTCAAGGACGACACCGGCAATCCCACCCACTCGTTCAAGGACCGCGTGGTCGCCGTCGCGCTGGCCGCTGCCCGCGAGTTCGGCTTCGACACGCTGGCCTGCCCCTCGACGGGCAACCTCGCCAACGCGGTCGCCGCGGCCGCCGCGCGCGCCGGCTGGCAGTCGGTCGTGCTGATCCCCTCCTCTCTCGAGCGCGCCAAGATCCTCACCACGGCCGTCTACGACGGCGCCCTGATCGCGGTCGACGGCAACTATGACGACGTCAACCGCCTGGCGACCCAGCTCGCCGCCGAGCACGAGACCTGGGCTTTCGTGAACGTCAACGTGCGCCCCTACTACTCCGAGGGCTCCAAGACCCTCGCCTTCGAGGTCGCCGAGCAGCTGGGCTGGCGGCTTCCCGAGCAGATCGTCGTTCCGATCGCCTCCGGTTCGCAGCTGACCAAGGTGGACAAGGGCTTCCGCGAGCTGGGCCAGCTCGGCCTCGTCGACGAGTCGCCGTACAAGGTCTTCGGGGCACAGGCCACCGGCTGCTCGCCGGTCTCGGCCGCGTTCCGCAACGGGCACGACGTGGTGCAGCCGGTGAAGCCGGACACGATCGCCCGCTCGCTCGCGATCGGCAACCCCGCCGACGGCCCGTACGTGCTCGACACCGTCAACCGCACCGGCGGCGCGATCGAGGACGTCAGCGACGAGGAGGTCGTCGAGGGCATCCGGCTCCTGGCCCGCACCGAGGGCATCTTCACGGAAACCGCCGGTGGCGTCACCGTGGCGACCGCGAAGAAGCTCATCGAGACCGGCAGGCTGGACCCCGACGCCGAGACCGTGCTGCTCATCACCGGCGACGGCCTCAAGACGCTGGACGCCGTCGAGGGCAAGATCGGCCCGAAGGCCACCGTGCCCCCGTCGGCCGACGCCGTGAACGAGGTCCTCGGCCGCTAGGTCGTCTCTGACAATCCTCTGCCGTGCGGGCCGGGATCACCGTGGTGGCTCGCACGACAGAGGAGGACGCTCGCCCCATTTCAAGATCGTCGACCCGCACCAACGTCTACCGACAGCACACCTGAGTCGCCACGGGCCGCGGCTCACAGGGCGTGCCCCCCTGCGACCTGCAGCACCTGGCCGGTGATCCAGCGGGCCTGCTCCGACGCCAGGAACACGACCGCGTCGGCGATGTCGTCCGGCTTCCCCGGACGACCGAGTGGCACGATCTCCTTGACCTTCGCCACCAGGTCCTCGTCCATCCAGCCCGTCTGCACCGGCCCCGGAGCCACGGCGTTGACCCTGATCCCGGCCGCGCCGAGGTCCAATGCCGTGCCGCGCGTGAGCCCTTCCAGCGCGGCCTTGGACGAGCCGTAACCGAGCTGGCCGGGGAACGCGCGTGCCGCGTCGGTCGAGATGTTCACGACGCACGGCGCTGCCCGGTCCGGCTGCTGTCGGCACGCCAGCTCGCTGATCAGCAGCGCGGGCGCGATCGCGTTGACCCGGTAGTGCCGCTCGAGGCTGCCCGCCGTCAGCGCGTCCACCGTGTCGGGGGTTTCGCAGTGCGCGGCGTTGTTCACGAGCACGTCCACGGGACCCAGCCGCGCCTCGACCTCGTCGAACAACCGCGCCGCCGCATCCGGCTCGGCCAGGTCGGCCGCCACCGCGACCGCATCGTCGAGTTCCCCGGCTAGCCGGCGCGCGGCCTCTACGGGCGGGGTGACGTGCGCCCACCGCGCCTCCTCCCCGGGATGGTGGTGTACGGCCACGCGGGCACCCTGCGCGGCGAAGGCCCGGCTGATCGCCTCGCCGATGCCGCCGCTGCCACCAGTCACCAGCACGACCTTCTGACCGAGTCCGGTATTGATCATGGCGCGAGCGTGCCGGGGCCGTCCGGTTCCGGCAACCGGATTCACGGCCAGTCAGAGTGGTTCTGTCATCGCGACGCTCCTCTCCTGACAACGGCCGGTCCGTCGTCGCCCGGCACCACGGCGGTGTCGCCGCCGGTGTCCGTGCGGGCCACGAGTGCCCCTCCTCTCGTCAGCACGCTCAGCGTCGTGCGGTTCGGATGTCCGTACGTGTTGTCCGCGCCCACGCTCACGAGCGCGACCCTCGGTGCCACCGCACCCATGAACTGCGGCAGCGTGAACCGAGACCCGTGGTGCGGCACCTTCAGGATCTCCGCCCTCAGGTCGGCCCCGGCACTGAGCAGGTCGCCCTGGGCAGCCAGCTCGACGTCGCCGGTGAGCAGCGCTCGCCCTGCGGCCGTGTTCGCGCGCAGGACCACGGAACTGTTGTTGATCCCCGTGCCGTCGTCCTCCTCCCCCTGGTCTCGCGGGACATAGCGCGGTCCCACCACATCGAGCCGCAGTGCGGGCCACTCGAGCCGGTCCCCGACGCTCAGTTCGAGCAGGGGAACGCCCCGGGCCGACGTCTCGGCCGCGACCTCCCGCCATGCCCAGCCCGGCGTCCGGCCGGGACCGACCGCCACCGCGCCGACCGAGCGCCCGTCGAGCACCGCCGCGAGTCCGCCCACGTGGTCGGCGTGGAGATGGCTCAGCACCACCAGCGGCACCCGGTCGACGTCGAGCCGGTCGAGACAGCGGTCCAGCGGTCCCGGCTCGGGCCCCGCGTCCACCACCACCGCACGGCCGGGCTCACCGGTGGCCAGCACGAGCCCGTCGCCCTGACCGACGTCGCACGCGACCATCGCCCAGTCCCTCGGCGGCCACCCCGGCGCGACGACCTGCACCGGAACCAGGACGACCAGCAGCGACGCCAGCGCCAGCGCGAGCGCGATGCGCGCCGGACGATGTCGCAGCGCCAGCACCACCAGGCCGGCGATGCCGGCCGCGAGCAGCCCGCCCCACCAGCCGGACGGCCACCCCACTACGGCGCCCGGCACCCCGGCGGCCTCCCTCCCGACGAGCACCAGCCAGCTCACTCCGGGGCCCGCGACGTGTACGAGGACCTCCGCACCGGCGGGCCACGGCCCCGCGAGCACGGCGGCAAGCACCCCGAGCACCGTCACCGGCGCGACCACCGGCGCCGCCAGCAGGTTCGCGGCCACGGACACGAGGCTGACCTCACCGGCCATCCCGGCGATGATCGGCGCGGTGACCAGGAACGCGGCCACCGGCACGGCGAGCCCCTCGGCCAGCCCCGAGGGCACCCGACGGCGGGTCAGCGCCTCGGCCCACCTCGGAGCCAGCAGCACCAGGCCGGCGGTGGCCACGACCGACAGCGCGAAACCCATGCTCGCCGCCATCGCCGGGTCGTAAAGCACCAGCGCACAGACGGCTGCCGCCAGCGCCGGCATGGCGGATCCCTGCCGACCCAGCACCAGCGCGAGCAGCCCGACCGCTCCCATGACGCCGGCCCTCAGCACGCTCGGCTCGTAGCCGACCAGCACCACGAACCCGATCAGCACCACCCCGGCGGCGACCGCCGACAGTCGCGGCCCCAGCCGCAGCGCCCTGGCCAGCAGCAACACGGCACCGCACACGATCGCCACGTTCGCGCCGCTGACAGCCGTGAGATGCGACATCCCCGCGTCGAGGAACTCCTGCTCCACCCGTGCGGGCAGTGCGCTCGTGTCACCCACGACGAGGCCCGGCAGCAGACCCGCTGGCTCCTCGGACAGCACCGAGCAGACGACCCGCAGCGCGGCCCGGATCGATTCGGCGCTTCGCTGCCACCACGGGGCCGGGCCGACCGCTTCCGGAGGCCCGCGCACGTACGCCGCCGCGACGGTCAGCTCGCCCGTCCGGGCTGGGGCGAGCGAGCCGGACGCGGTGACCTGCTGCCCGGGCAGCAGCCGCGACCACTCCGCGAACGGGGCGATGAGCACCACCCGGCCCGTCGACGCGACCGGCCGGTCGCGCACGCTCGCGCCGAGGACGTCGACCGGGACCACCACCGAGCGGGCTCCGCCCTGCCGTCCCGCGTATCCGGCCGACCGCACCGGCTTGGGTCGTTCCGCGACGGTCGCCCGCAGCGTGACCTCGCTGCCGTTTCGCGCCGGTTCCCGCAAGGGATCCTGCTCGGCACCAGCCAGCCGCACGGCCACGGGACCCGCCGCGAGCAGTCCGCACACGAGGAGCGCGCCCGCTGCGGGCAACCGGCGGGCCGCCTCGGGTCCGGCTCGCGCGTCGCGCCAGGCGACGGCGGCCGCGATCAGCGCGCCCAACGCCCCTATGACCAGGCAGGCCCACCATCCCCACAACAACCCGAACAGCGCGGCCGACCACACCGTCACGGCGGAGGGCGCCAGACGCAGGTCGTGCCGGCGCTCCACGGTGACCGGCTCACGTGACAGCAGGGAGGTCATCCGACCCGCACCTGCTCCCGCAGCTGCTCGAACCGCTTCTCGCCGATGCCGTCGACATCACGGAGCTGCTCGATTGCCGTGAACCGGCCGTGCTCGGCCCGCCACTCCAGGATGCGCTGCGCGGTGACCTCGCCGATCCCGTCCAGGTTCTCCAGCTGCTCCTGGTCCGCCGTGTTGAGGTCGACCAACGGGCTGCTCGCGGTGCCGCCCGGATCCGTGCCGGGCACTCCCGCGGCAGGCGCCGGAGCGGGTGTCCGCATGCCCGGCGGCACCGGGATGCCGATGTACAACTGCTCGCCGTCGACCAGACGACGCGCGAGATTGACGCTCAGCAGGTCGGCACCGGCCACCGGACCACCCGCGGCCCTGACGGCATCGTCGACCCGCGAGCCCGCCGCGACCGTGACGACGCCAGGCTCCTTGACCTTGCCGACCACACTCACGACCAGCGGCTCGGCCGCGGCCGTGCTCGTCGCCGGACCCGCGCTCGCACCCGCCGCGCGCGCGACCGGCAACGGCGGCGGCTGTTCGGCCTCGGGACGGCCGCCGAGCACGAAAACCGTCAGCCCGACCGCCAGCACCATCCCCGCGACAGCGGTGATCAGTGCGATCCGGCGCTGCCGTCCCGCCGGGGCGCCGGCGAGGCCGGGCGGAAGCCACCGCTCGACGAACCTCCCGGCCTTCCCCGGCTGCGCGGGCACCCGGTCCGGCGGCCCGTTCTCCTCAACAGTGACCTGTGCGGCCAGCTGAGCCAGCCGTACGCGCGACGCTCCCGGCTGCGCTCGCAGCTCCGGTTCTGGCCGTGGTTCCGCGTCGCTGGAACCGAGCTTCGCTTGGTCGAACACACATTCGACGCTAGGGAGGAGCAGCTGGGCGCGGCAGGCGGAATCGCGGGGCCTGTGGATTGACCGGGTGATGTGGACAAGTCCCGGCCTCGCGCGTCACTCCGGCCGCTGGACGACGACGCCGAGCACGCCGGGACCGGTGTGCGCACCGATCACGGCACCCAGCTCGGAGACCACGCAGCCACGGGACCGCGGCAGCCGCTCGTCGAGCCGCGTGGCCAGCTCCGCCGCGCGCTCCGGGGAGGCCAGGTGGTGCACGGCAAGCGCGATGTCCTTTTCCTCGGCAGCCTGTACCGCCAGATCGACGAGCCTGCCCACCGCCCGGTTCATCGTGCGCACTTTCTCCAGCGGGACGATCTCGCCGCCGTCCATGCGCAGCACCGGCTTGACGGCGAGCGCGGTGCCGAGCAGCGCGGCGGCGTGCCCGATCCGCCCGCCTCGCCGCAGGTACTCCAGCGTTTCCACGACGAACAACGTCTCCGAGCGCGCGGCCGCGTCGACCGCCGCCGCCTCGACCTCCTCGCCGGACGCTCCGTCCGCCGCGGCGGCGGCGGCGTGCAGGGCCGCGAAACCGAGGCCCATGGCGGTAGTTCGCGAGTCGACGACCCGCACCCGGTCCGGCCCCACCTCCTGCGCGGCCAGCACCGCGGACTCCCAGGTGCCGGAGAGCCGCTTCGACAGGTGCACGGACACGACGGTGTCGGCTCCCTCGTCTAGCGCGGCGCGGAACGTCGCGGCGAACGCGGATGGGGTCGGCCGCGACGTCGTCACGATGCGCCGCTGGCCCAGCGCCTCGGCGAGCGCCACCGGCCCGACGTCGATGCCGTCGAGTGCGGCGACGCCGTCGATCAGCACGTGCAACGGGACCACGCGGATCCCGTGCCTCTCGGCGAAACCCTCCGGCAGGTGGGCGGTGGAGTCCGTGACAACGGCGACCGGCACGGACGCCAGCCTACGTTCCCGCCCGGCCGTGAGCGGGAGCCGCCGCGCCCGCATCGGCCAAGAGGGGGGCGATCAGGCTCGCCATAGCCCTGCCGACCGCCTCGTGGCCCTCCCACCCCCAGTGCATGCCGTCGGCGTTGCCGTGGCCGCCGAGCACGTGCGCGCCGACGACGGCGGGCAGGTCGAGCAGCGGCACACTCGCCTTCGCGCCCCACGCCGCGATGCCGGCGGCTGTCTCCTCGCGTGCCGTGTGGACGTAGCCGTACGACGCCGCGCGATGGACCGAGGGCAGCCAGCCGACGATCGGTAGCGACGGGCGCAATGTGCGCAGCGCGGAGGCCGAGGTGTCCAGGTACCGCGCCGTCAGCCGCGGCGGGAGCACGGCCGGACGTCCCCTGAACGCGACCGAGAGCCTCGGCTGCGCGGCGAGGTAGGCCTTGCGGACCACGCGACGCAGCCCGTCTGGCCGCAGATACCGCAGGCCGGTGCGCAGGTAGGTCGGCAGTGGTGACGGCAGAGTGTCCATGCTGCCGACCGCCAGCACCACCACGTCGGCGCGGTGCAGCTCGGCCCACACCCTCGGATCCCCGGTGAGCGACCACCAGAGGTCACGCGCGGTCCAGCCGATGCCGGCGACGAGATCGGCACTGCCGCCAAGTTCGCGGGCCGCCACGTTCGGCCACAGGCGGGGCTCGTCGGACGGGCAGCCCCCGTCAGGGCCATGAAAGCTAAGCGAGTCGCCGAACACCAGCAGCCGGGGCGTGGCCATGGTCAACCGGTCATGCCCGCGTTGTAGGCATGTAGCCGCCAGACGTCGTTGCGCCTGCCCAGCTCCACCCAGTGACAGTTGGAGATGCCTCCGAGAGAGGGCCACAACCCCACCGGCAGCGCGAGCAGGTGCGCGGTGAGCGCGAGGATGAGCCCACCGTGCGCGGCGAGCAGCACCGTCTTGTGCTCGTCGTCGTCGCGCAGCAGGTCGGTTATGACCTCGCCCGCGCGCTCGGCGACGTCGATCCGCGACTCACCACCCGGAGGAGCCCACGTGGCGTCGGTGCGCCAGCGGTCGCGTTCCCCCGGAGCCTGCGCGTCGACCTCGGCGCCGGTCATGCCCTGCCAGTCGCCGAGGTGGGTCTCCCGCAGGCGTTTGTCGATGCGCAGCGGTACGCCGATCGCGTCGGTGAGCACGGTGGCCGTGTCGGTGGCCCGCCGCAGGTCGGACGCGATGACCAGATCGGGCTCGAAGCGCGCGAGCGCCGGCGCCGCGAACCGCGCCTGGTTCCAGCCGACCTCGGTGAGCGCCGAGTCGATGTGGCCCTGCATCCGGCCCGCCGCGTTGTAGTCGGTTTCTCCGTGCCGCCACAGCACGAGCCGCCGCAGGCTCACGGGGTGCCCGTTTCCTCGTCGTCGGCGGACCGAGGGGCACTCTCGCCGTCGAGGCCCTCGACCTCGATGCGCGGGCAGTCCTTCCACAGCCGCTCGAGCCCGTAGAACGAACGCTCCTCGTCGTGCTGCACGTGGACAACCACGTCGACGTAGTCGAGCAGCACCCAGCGGCCTTCCCGGGTGCCCTCCCTGCGGACGGGCTTGTGGCCGTTCAGCCGCAGCTTCTCCTCGACGTTGTCGACGATGGCGCCGACCTGGCGTTCGTTGGGCGCCGACGCGATGACGAACGCGTCGGTGATCACGAGCCGCTCCGAGACGTCGAGCACGACCACGTCGGTCGCCTTCTTGTCCGCGGCCGCGTGCGCGGCCGCGGTCGCGAGGTCTCGTGCTTCGGCCGTCGCTGTCACGGTGCTCCTTCGGATCTAACTGGCGTCCGCAGAAGCGTACCCGGCGCGGCCGACAGAGCCGTCAGTCCCGGTACAGGCGCCGCTTGTCGATGTAGCGCATTCCGGGAAACTCTGACCAGGGCGATCCCGACCTGCGACCCCTCTGACCTCACAAAACATCGGTTCGTGATGGTGCATCCGGGTGCGCACCGGTGAACCTGGTCCGTACCCGATCCATACCCACCAAGATCGAATGGGATTGCTAGCCCCTTCAGCTGGTCACAGGCCTGTCTCAACTCTGCATCCACCGCAACAACCGTCTGAGTCAAAACGACCACGAGATCGACTCTTTGGAGGAGAACCCATGTCTCAACATGCCCAGGTAGTCCGGGAGCCGAAGAACGGCTTCGGTATCACAGCGCTCGTCCTCGCCCTTGTCGGATTCGTATTCGGCTGGATGCCGATTACCGGGTTCATCGCCGTCATCCTCGGAGCGCTCGCTGTCCTATTCGGCCTCCTCGGCTGGGGCCGCGTGCGCCGCGGTACCGCGAGTAACAAAAAGATGACCATCACCGCCGCCATCGTCGGAGTGTTCACGCTGGCGCTCGGTATCTGGAGCGTGGTGTTGTTCTTCCAGGCCGTGAACGAGCTGGATGAGGAACTCCGCTTCCAGGAGGAGTGCGCCGACGCGCAGGTACTGTCCGAGGGGGGGTTGAGCGACTGGTGCGGGGAGCAGTTGCGCGAGGCCTTCGAAACCATTGAGGAGGGATGACCAGCTGTGGCGCAGGCCGCGGCCTCACTCGGTTGATAGGCGAGATGCCCCTTCTACTTGTGCGTGACGTAGGTGCCACGGCCAACAGTCACGACCAGCAGACCTTCTTTACGCAGCTCAAGGACAGCTCGCCGAATAGTCAGGGTCGCGACGCCGTACATGTCGCCCAGGTCTGGATACGAGGGGAGTTTCACGCCCGGCTTGAGTCGGCCGGTCTTGATGTCGGTGCGGATGTCGTCAGCGACCTGCCGCCACAGTGACACAGGGCCTTCGTGCCGGATCCGGTCGCGGCGGTCACCCAACATGATCATGAAACTAGCGGAGTGCACCTGGCTGTAACGTGATGTATCCCTATACAGAAGCATGTAGAGCGCTTATTGTGACCTGCATGTCTGTGCGGATCCTCGTCGCGCGACCCCGCCCTGGGCTGGTCGGCGAGACGCGACGGGTCACGCATGTGTTTCCCTACCCCGACACGCCCCCGGACAGGCTCGCGGCGTACTGCGGGGCGAACTTCGGGCAAGGGGAGCTCGAGCTTCTCCCCGGGATCCACGGCATGCCCTGCGAGGCATGCCTAGCGAGGGTTCCCGCTCCGGAGCAGATCGGCGCACCGTGACCCGCCGCCACCTCATCGCGGAGTGCGAGGACTGCGGCCTGCCAGTGCCGGATTCCCCGTTCACCTCCGTGGAGGAGCTGATGCAGGAGGTCGCCAAGTACGACTGGTACATCCGCCTTGAGCCGCTGTCGGTGTTGTGCCCACTGTGCTGGTTCCGCCGACGGCTGAATACGACGCGACAGGACGTGACCGCCCGTCCAGCGGTAGCCCGTCACCTGACCGGATCCGTAGCGTCATGCGCACCCGGCAATAGGAGGTTCACTATGCGTGGCTGCGGATGCTGCGGGAACTGCACCGGCCCGAAGTGCGGGTGCTGCGGCTCCTGCTCGTAACGATCCCTCGTCAGGCCCCCGCAACCCGACCGGGCGCGGGGGCCGACTGCTGTACGGTGAGCTGCGTGTCACAGGAGCATGCCGCGTTCATCCTGTCCGCCATCCGCGACGAGCTCGGCCTCACCAGCCGAGACTCGGTGACGCTCACCCCCGAGCAGCTCGAACGCGTGGCGCACGCTGCAGGGAACGCGTCGCTCACGTGGATGCAGAACGTCGCCGCGCAAGCCATCCGCGACGGCCGCGCCGAAGGGACCGTCGAGTCCACCGACCCGAGGCACGATCATGGCTAACGTCCGCGAGATCCCAGCCGGGTCCGGCATCAACGGCCGACCCATCCTCGACCACGACCCGGACACCCGCCACATCGCCTACCACCGGGACGGCGTGTGGTTCACATGGTGCGGCGAGCGCGTCCCCGAGGACCACATGTGCCCGTCCGAGCGGGAGCAGCAGGCGCGCCAACGGCACCGCGGGCCACTGAGGAACTGCACGGACTGCCACGACCGCTACCTGCGCGGCGACCCGGCCTCCGTCACCGCATCAGGGGATTGATCCGCGCAGGCCACGCCACCAAGCTGGTCGGACCTCTTCCGAGAGGGCGCAAGGGAACAGGCCGGGGTCCACGTGCGCACGTCGAACCTCTGACAGGAGGGGCGGGCACTCGTCACCCCGGCCGACCCGCGAGGGGATCACCGGACAAGACTGTCGATCGTCTGGCCTGGCGGCAGCGTCCCACCGCCGTCGAGGTGTGCCTGCCACATCGCCCGCTCGTCTTTCTGGACGCACCAGTAGCCGCCCCCGCCGGCCTGATAGCAGGCCCGGCAGGTGTACATGCGGAGGCTGTGGCCGTGGTGCCAGCCCACCCACATGGAGCCGTCCGGTCGGACATCGTGCCCCCAGGGACAGGTGTCGGGCGGGATCTCCCGCACGCCTCCGCCCTTGCCTGGTTCCCAGCGCGCGACGCCGATGATGGGTGCGTCTTCAGGCCCGAACTCACCTCGCTGCGCCATGCCCAGATTAGAACATGTGTTCGACTGCCGGGCAACTCTACCCGACCCCGTAAAGTCACCGGTCAACGTAGAGCCGCGTCACCCGCTGATACGCCACCTCGTACACATCCCCGTCCGCGTCGCCGAACTCGATGTCCATCTGGGCGGCCTCGAGCTCGTAGATGCACGTGTGCTCCGGTAGCCCCAACTCGAGCACCAGGGACCACGCAACGAAGCCCCCGCGCTCAACCAGCCAGAGACGGTTGGCTGGGAGCGCGGGGGCTTCTGTCGGGGCCGCGGCCTGGGATGGCGGCCCCCGTTCTAGCGGGGGATGTCAGGCGCTGTGACCTCCACCAGCGACCTGCTCAGTCTTGAGTGACGGAGCCGCGGACGCGGACGACGGGTCACCGATCTTCTTCGCGGCGAGCCCCTTCACCACGGATGCCGCGCCAGCGAGGACACCAGTGAGGAGCCACGCCTTCCAGTCGGAAGGGATGGCCCCGGTCCAGTTCGCCACCAGGGCGGCAACGAACCCGGCGGAGAAGGTGGCGGTGACCCGCTCGAGCAGGTCCTTCAGAAAGACACTCATGCCTGTTCCTCCTGCCCGGTCACGGTCACATCGACCTTGACCACGTTTTCCCGGATCGCCTCCGCCACTGCGGCCTTCAACTCCTCGGGGGTGACGTTGGAGTTGTTGGCGACGGCCTCGGCGAGCTTGTTGATCGCGGCCAGATGCCCCGCCTGCTCTTGCAGGTTCCGGTAGCCGTAGTGGTCCGCGTTCCGCGCGAACCCGAGCACGTTGGTCTTGTAGTTCGGGTTCCCGACGGCGGGCTTCGGCTCGACGAGTTCGCGGTACAGCGCCCGCACGTATTCGCCGGTGTCGTACGCGCCGTCCTTGCCGCCCTCCACCGACGGCTTGAAGCGCTGCAGCACGTTGAAGACGTGCCTCAGCATCCTGTCCTGCTCGGGAGTCATGTCGTCTCCTCCTCCTGGGGCGGATCCACCGCCGCCGGTCAGTGATGGCAGATTCCAGGGCCGTGTGTCGTCGCACGCTGGTGCGGCGACCACGGACAGATGGAAGTGCTGGGTGTGCGGGTTGGGGCCGGCGTAGCGGCGCCACACCCACGGGGATGGGCCACCAGCACCGGACATGATCAGGTTGTTGGCGATGACGTACTTAATCCGCGAATCCCGCGATGCCTGAAGCTCGTCGGTCAGCCGATCGATGTCCACACCTTTCGCGGGGTCGTGAGTGATGTCCATCGCCGTGACGATCCCCGGCCCATACCACGGGTTGTGGTCGGAGTTGCGGTTCTGGTGGTCGGCGTCGCCGATCGTGCCGTCTGACGCCTTGTTCCGGTTCGGGTAGCGGGCGTTAATTTGGTCCCGCAGCTTCAGAAGACTTCTCGCTACACGCCACGCCATGGGGTCCTCCCAGAAGTTCGTGCTGGATTCGTTGAGGTCGATGTCCCCCGAGACCCCGGGGAGCCGCCCCGTCTGGGAGCGCTGCCACACGGTGTGTGGGACCTGAGGGCGGCGGGAATAGTTCGCGACCCACAACAGCAGGCGAGGAACTCCCCACTCCCACGGCTTGAGCTGGGTGGCGAAGTACTCATTCATGTACAGCGCCGGCCGGAATCCGGCGGCAGCGAGCCCCTGGAGGAACTCCACCCCGAAGTTCTTCGCGGCGGCACGCCCCTGTGTGGTGTCGACGGTGAAACCGTGCTCCGCCGCGCCTTCGAGGTCCAGCACGGGAGGCAGGTCCAGGGCGTTGTAGGTGTCGAGTTCGCGGATGAACGCCGACACTTGCACTTCGGGTGCTGTGTGGGTTCGGGCGAAGTGGTAGCCGCCCATCTTGATGCCCACGTTGCGGAGCGGGGCGACGTGCCACGGGCCGACGTTCCGGCCGGGTATCCCGTCGCTGATCTTGGCCCAGCCGAACGTCACACCCGACGCGGCGAGGGCGGCGTGGTCGGTGATGGTGTTCCACCGGGAGACATCGAAACCGCGGGCCATGGCGCTAGTTCTCCTCGTTTGCGACGCACACCCACCAGGTCTCCTCGTCCCCGGAGTCAGGGGCGAGTGGGGTGGGGTCGTTGGTTCGGCTGTTCGCGGTGTAGCCCGGTGGGCATGTGGGGCCGGGGTCTCCCTTGTCGCCCTTCGGGCCCTGGCACTGGGAGGGTTCGGACATGCAGGGCGGTGTCTGTCCGTCCTCGCCGTCCTCGCCGGGGGCGCCCCGGCATGGCTCCTCGGGTTGGCCGCAGTAGGCGGCGACCTGGTTGAACAGTTCGTCGCTCGTCACTGGCGGGGCGTCTTGCCCATCCTCGCCGTCTTCGCCGTCCCTGGGGGCTCGGACTAGGGCGAGAACGTCGCTCACGATGGCGTCCATGTTCGGGGCCTCACCATCGGCCCCCCTGCACCGATCGTGCGCGCAGTAGTCTTCCACGGCGGCACGGGCGGCGCGCAGCAACGCCGCGTAGTCCATGCCGTCGTCGGCGGGCGGGGCCTCCACCACGGGCTCCTGCCCCAGGCTGCGCACCTGCTCTTCGAGGGCCGCGGCGGCGGACGCGTTCTCCGCTGCCTTCTGCGCCAAGCCCGAGACCTGTCGGTCAAGGGTGGCGGCGTGCTCGTCCACGCTGAGGAACCGGAACCAGTAGTAGACGAACCCCACCGTGAGAGAGACGGCCGTGTCATGACAACTGTGTAAGCCGCGGATGGACCAAGATCGGATTGCCCGACGCGATCCAGAAAGG
>NZ_SWMS01000023.1 GCF_005146945.1 Prauserella endophytica | reverse complement strand
CCGACTTCCGCCTAGTTCCTACCACAAGCCCCATCCAGGGGCCCGCACGGAAGAGGGTGCACTAGTGACCCAGCCCGTACGCATCCCGTCCGACGTCGATCGCGAGGATCGCGTCCTGGCCAACCTCACCGCTCGCCAGCTGGCGATCCTCACGGTGACCGGGATCGTGCTCTACGGCGCCTGGACGCTGGCCCGCGGTGTGGTGCCGCTGCCGGTCTTCCTGATCGTCGCTGTTCCTCTCGGGGTCAGTGCCGCGGTCCTGGCGTTGGGGCAGCGCGATGGCATGAGCCTGGACCGGCTGCTGCTCGCCGCGGTCCGCCAGCGGCTGCAACCTCGGCACCGGGTCGCCGCTCCCGAAGGGGTGCGGGCCGCACCCGAGTGGCTGACCAGCAGTATCACCGCGACCGATGCCACCGGTGCTGCGAGCACATCGGAGGTATCTCCGGCGGCGCTGCGGCTGCCCGCGGAAGGAGTCACCGAGGCCGGTGTCGTCGACCTCGGCCCCGACGGGGTCGCGATGGTCGCGGTGGCCAGCACCGTCAACTTCGCGCTCCGCACGCCCGGTGAGCAGGAAGCTCTAGTCGCCAGCTTCGGCCGGTATCTGCATTCGATCTCCGCGCCGGTACAGGTGCTCATCCGAGCCGAACGGCTGGACCTGAGCCGTCAGATCAGCGACCTGCGCGAGGCCGCCCCCGGGTTGCCGCATCCGATGCTCGAAGCCGCCGCGGCCGAGCACGCGACCTACCTCGACCAGTTGCGCCGCTCCACCGATCTGCTGCGCCGCCAGGTACTGCTGGTGCTACGCGAGCCGATCCGCGCCACGGGGCCGACCGACGGGCTCGGCGGCGCGTCCCCGCTCGCCGCGCTGCGGGCACGACGCGCCCGCAGCCGGGACGGCGAGGTCACCGAGACCGCGCGGCGCTCGGCGGAGACCCGGCTCGTGCGGAGGCTGGGCGAAGCCACCGAACTGCTCTCCCCGGCCGGGATCACGATCACGCCTCTGGACGCCGGGCAGGCCACCGCCGTGCTGGCCACCGCATGCAACCCGGACAGCCTGATCCCGCCCTCGGCGGGTCTGGCCGGCGCGGACGAGGTGATCACCACCGCCGCTGCAGACCCCGACGACGAGCCACCAGTCCATCACCGAAGCACGGCCAGCTGGGACAGGCGCGACAGCGCTGCGCCGGAGCCGTCGGCCCTGGATGAATGGGAGGGCGGGGACCTATGAGCAGCAAGTTCGGCCGTATTCGAGGCCGTGGGAAGCCGCACACGAATGCACCGTTGGGCAGGGCCAGTGCGTTCACGCCGGATTCGCTGTCAGTCGCACCCCGGCACCTGGAGATCGGCGGCGAATGGGTCTCCTCCTTCGCGATCACCGGCTACCCGCGCGAGGTGCATGCGGGGTGGCTGCAGCCACTGCTGTCCTACCCCGGCCGCGTCGACGTGTCCCTGCACATCGAGCCGATCGACCCGGTCACCGCCGCCAACCGGCTCAAGCGCCAGCTGTCCAAGCTGGAATCGGGACGGCGACACACCAGCGAGAAGGGACGCTTGCTGGACCCGATGGTCGAGGCCGCCACCGAGGACGCCTACGACCTCTCGGCCCGCGTCGCCCGCGGCGAAGGGAAGCTGTATCGGCTCGGCCTGTATCTGACCGTGCACGCCACCAGCGAAGCCGATCTCGGCGAGCAGGTGGCCGCGGTGCGGGCGCTCGCGGCGTCGCTGCTGATGAACGCGCAGCCGACCACCTACCGGTCGCTGCAAGGCTGGGTGTCCACCCTGCCGCTGGCGCTCGATCTCATCGGGATGCGCCGCACCTTCGACACCAGTGCGCTGGCCGCCGCGTTTCCCTTCACCAGCCCCGATCTGCCGCCCGCTGACCCGACCAGCGTCGCCGCACCGGCCGGTGTGCTGTACGGGTTCAACGTCGGATCGCAGGGTTTGGTGCATTGGGACCGTTTTTCTGCGGACAACTACAACGCGGTGGTGCTCGGGCGCTCCGGTGCGGGCAAGTCCTACCTGGTGAAGCTGGAAACCCTGCGCAGCCTCTACCGCGGGGTCGAGGTCGCGATCATCGACCCGGAGGACGAGTACCGGCGGCTGTGCGAGGCCATCGGCGGTACCTACATCCACCTCGGCGACGCCGATGTCCGCATCAACCCGTTCGACCTGCCGATCGCGGTACGCCCGGACGGTCGCCGCACCGCCCCCAAGGACGCCCTGACGCGCCGGGCGCTGTTCCTGCACACCGTCATCGGAGTGCTGCTCGGCACCGAACTGTCTGCGCAGCAGCGCGCCGTGCTCGACCGGGCGATCATGGCCACCTACCAGCAAGCCGGGATCACCAGCGACCCGCGGACCTGGGGCAGGCAGGCGCCGTTGCTGGCGGATCTCGCCGCAATCCTCACCGCCACCGGCGATCCGGTCGCCACGGATCTCGGCTCCAGGTTGCATCCGTTCGTCGAGGGCGCGTTCTCGGCGATGTTCTCCGGGCCGGCCACCACGCGGCCCGAGGGGCACCTGACCGTGTTCAGCCTGCGTGACCTGCCCGACGAACTCCGGCCGATCGGCACGCTGCTCACGCTGGACACGGTGTGGCGGCGGGTGTCCAACCCGGCCATCCGGCGGCCACGACTGATCACCGTCGACGAAGCGTGGCTGCTCATGCAGGACCCTGCCGGGGCGCGTTTTCTGCACCGGATGGCCAAAGCAGCCCGGAAACACTGGGCGGGCTTGACGATCGCGACCCAAGATGTCGGCGATGTCCTCGGGACAGACTTGGGTAAGGCGATCATCGCGAACGCGGCTACGCAGATCCTTCTACGTCAAGCGCCGCAGGCGATCGACGAGATCGTGGCGACCTTCAACCTGTCCGAGGGCGAGAAGCAGTTCCTGATTTCCGCGGACAAGGGACAAGGTTTGCTCTCGACCGGGACGCAGAGAGTCGCGTTCCAGTCGCTGGCTTCGCCGCAGGAAAACGCGCTCATCACAACAGATCCGGCCGAGTTGGCGCAGTACGCGGAACACGAATCTAGCACGGACGACGGCGGCACGTTTGTCGATCTCGGCGTCGACGACACCGAGCTGACGCTTGATGCGGACGCTGACGGTCACGTCGACCTCGGCAGCGCTGCGTAACCCGCCCCACCGCGACGGATCGATCCCTTCAACCACAACGTTTCTGCTCGTTTCTTGCACCCCGACTGACTGCCTTTGCGAGGTGTCGCATGTCTTCTTCCGCCCACATAACTACGGTTCCGGCGCGGCCAGCCCGGTTGCTGACACAGAACCGGGAGATGCGCGCAATCGGTGTCTGGAACTGGACTCTGCCTGCACTGGCCGCCCGGTTGCCCGACGGACGGACGCAGGTGACCTGCCCGGCGGCAAGCGCGTGCACTCGGATCTGCTACGCGCGCAACGGAACTTATCTCTTCCCTGCGGTCAACGCCAAGCATACAGCCAATCTCGCGTTCGTTATGGACGATCTTCCCGGTTGGACAGAGGCAATGATCCGCGAACTGTCGGCACCGCGCCTGGTCGGGAAATTTGTCAGGGTTCACGACGCAGGCGATTTTTTCAGCGATGCCTACACGTTGGCGTGGTGTCGCGTGATGCGAGCCTGCCCACAGGTGACTTTCTATTGCTACACAAAGGAAGTTCGCCGATTCAAAAGGCTGATCGAACCTGACCCGCCCGAGAACTTCCTGTGGGTGTACAGCTACGGCGGTCGCGAAGACTCCTTCATTGACCCCGACCGTGACCGGGTCGCCGACGTGTTTCCCGACGAGGACGCCATCACCGAGGCCGGGTGGTCGTCGCAGGAAGCCTCGGATCTGCTCGCCGTGCTCGGCCCGCGATTGGTCGGGGTGCCCGCAAACCGCATCCCGCAGTTCCTCAAGCGCATGGGCGGGCGGCGGCTGTCGGAGTGGCAGGCCGAGATCGACGCCGAACGAACACACAAGCGGCGCCGTCATCTGCGACTCGTGCCCAACGACCCGTCCGCACCTACCTCGATGCCGGAAGGCCAACCGAGCGAGGACGACGCCGAGCGACACGCGGCCTGAATCCGCGTCCTGTCGACTTTTCCTTGCGAGAGAGGGGATTTCTGATGTCATCCACTCAATCTGTTGTCGCGTCATCGAGGACGCTTGCCTCACCGTTGCAGGACTACCTGCGCGATCCCGGTGCCGCAATGCGCGCTGTTGTTACGGCACTGCGGGAATTCGCACTGACCTGGGGGCCACTGGTCGGGCCGGCCGTCGCGCTTGCGGTGGCTGGCGTCGTGGTCGGGCGACGGTGGTGGACGCGCCGGTGCCATGACCGAATGGCCGCCGACGCCCGGGTGGTCACAGTGCTGGCTCCGCCCACGGTCGATCCGGACGGCGCGGCGGCTCTATATTCCAACCTGGTCGGGCTGTTGCGGTCCGGCTGGAAACGGCGGATGCACGGCCAGCCGCACATCGTGTGGGAGTACGTGTTTTCCCATGCCGGAGTCGCCTTGCGGCTGTGGCTGCCGGGCGTCGTGCCGCCCGGCATGGCCGAACGCGCCATCGAGGCTGCCTGGCCCGGCGCGCACACCCGCACAGCCCCGGCCAAGCCGCCGATCCCCTTGGCCAACCCGCCAGGCAAAGCGGTCGAGGCCGTGGGCGGCGAACTGCGCCTGGCCCGCAGCGAGGCACTGCCCATCCGGTCGGACTTCCCCACTGATCCGGTCCGTGCCTTGCTGGGCGCTCCGGTCGGCATGGCCACTCATGAACGTGCCGTGGTGCAGATCCTTGCGCGCCCGGTCACCGGCGCGCGTGTCCGCAAAGCCCGCCGAGCCGCCCGCCGGGTCCGCACGGGCAGCTCGGTCCGGCTGGCCGGGCGCCTCCTGGACCTGATCACCCCGCACACCGGATCGCGCAAACCCCACGCGACCACGAAGCGGCCGGTCGTCGATCACCAGACCTCGCTGGAAACCTCGGCGCAGGACCGGGTCATCGTGGCCAAGCAGCGCAGCTCCCAGTACGAGACCCGCATCCGGTACGCCGTGGCCACCTTGGTCGACGAGCACGCGACCGGCGCGGAGCGGGTTCCGGTGCGGGAGCACCTGCGCGGACGCGGGCATGCCATCGCCAGCGCGTTCGCGGCTTACAGCGAACATAACTACTACCGTCGCGTCCGGCTCGCGCACCCGGTCCAGTCCGTGGCCGAACGACGCCTCACCTCCGGTGATCTGCTCTCGATCACCGAACTGGCCGCGCTCGCGCACGTCCCGACCGACGAGGCCGTGCCCGGCTTGCAGCGCGCCGGAGCGAAGGCGGTGCCGCCGCCACCGGGAATCGCCACCGCGGGCGCCGGAGTGAAACCGATCGGGATCACCGACTCCGGCCACTCCCGGCCGGTGGGGCTACGCGTCGCCGACGCGCGTCATCACCTGCACATCCTGGGTGCGACCGGGTCAGGCAAAAGCGAGCTGATGGCGCGGATGATCCTCGACGACGCCAACGCCGGCCGCGGCCTGGTCGTGATCGATCCCAAGGGAGACCTGGTCGCGGACACCCTGATGCGGCTGCCCTCGCGGCTCGGGGAGAAAGTGGTGCTCTTCGACGCCGACAGCCGCTCCCGCCCGCCCGTGCTCAACCCGCTCGAAGGCGACGACACCGCCCGCACCGTGGACAACCTGGTGTCGATCTTCTCCCACGTCTACGCCTCCAGCTGGGGGCCGCGTACCGAGGACATCCTGCGCTCCGGTCTGCTGACCCTGCGCGAGCTGCCCGGCACACCCACGCTGACCGATCTGCCGAAACTGTTGACGGTGCCCGCATTCCGGCAGCGTGCGCTCGAACAGATCTCCGACGACGTCCTGACCGGGTTCTGGCACTGGTACGACGATCTGTCCGACGCCAGCCGGGCACAGGTCGTCGCGCCGCTGATGAACAAGCTCCGCGGCCTGCTGCTGCGCCCGTTCGTGCGGGCATCCCTCGCCGGTGGCGAATCCACAGTGGACATGGACGCGGTACTCGACGGCGGAATCTGCCTGGTGCGTTTGGGCAAGGACGCGCTCGGGATGGACACCGCACGCCTGATCGGCTCGATCGTCGTGGCCCGCACCTGGCAGGCCGCCACCCGGCGAGCCCGGATACCGCAGCGCGACCGGCACGATGCCTCGCTCTACATCGACGAGTGCCACAACTTCCTCAATCTGGCGTACCCGATGGAAGACATGCTCGCCGAAGCCCGGGGCTACCGGATGTCGATGACGCTCGCGCACCAGTACCTGCGGCAGCTACCGCGCGAACTGGAGGAAGGCATCAGCACCAACGCCCGCTCGAAGATCATTTTCTCGGCGTCGCCCGAAGACGCCAGAGACTTGGCCCGGCATACCGCGCCCCGGCTCTCCGAGCACGACCTCGCCAATCTGGGCCGATTCCACATCGCCGCGCGGCTGGTGCTCGACAGCGAGGAAGCTCCCCCGTTCACCGCGGTCACCGAGAAGCTTCAGCCCGCGATTCCCGGTCGGGCCAAGGAGATCCGTCGGCTCGCGCTCGTGAACACCGAGCCTCGAAGCACGCCCGATCCGGCCGAGCACGTCCAGCCGGTGGCGTTCGATCCGCGCCGCGCGGCCTGACCCTTCAGCTTTTTCCGTTTGCCCGCAGGGCGTTCTCGCGTCCTGCCGTCCTTGGAGGTGCACGGCACGATGGTGAGCAATCCCACCCAGCAACGACAATTGCGTGCACATCGGCCGGAACGACCTGTTGCGCGGGTGCTCAACTCGGCCGAGCATCACGCGTGGCTGGCCCGGCATCTCACCGATCGCGACCGGTGGCTGTGCCGGATGCTGTTCGAGCACCACGTGCTCACCAGCACCCAAATCATCGATATCGCCTTCACCGGTCGCCGCGGGGCGAACCTGCGCCTGCGCAACCTCTACCAGTGGGGCGTACTGCACCGGTTCCAGCCGCACCGCGACCGCGGATCGCACCCGATGTACTACGTCCTCGACACCGCCGGAGCTGTCGCCCTCGCTCGCGAAGACGGCATCGACCACAAGGAACTGGGCTACAGCCGTGAACGCGAGATCGGACGCGCATTCTCGCTACAGCTGGCGCACACCGTGGGCTGCAACGGACTGTTCACCACCCTGATCCGCCGAGCGCGTCAACCCGGTGCCGCTGGTGTGCTCGCGGCGTGGTGGTCGGCCGCCCGGTGCGGCCGGCACTGGGGCGACATCGTCACCCCGGACGGCTACGGACGCTGGCGTGAGACTGGCCGGGACGTCGAGTGGTTCATCGAGTTCGACTTCGGCACCGAGCAACTGTCCCGCCTGGCGGGCAAGCTCGCCCGCTACGAACGGCTGGCCGAGGTCACGGGCATCACCACACCCGTGCTGGTGTGGCTGCCCAGTGCCAGGCGCGAGGTCAACGCACGCAGGGTGATGACCGAGGCGCTGCGCGGTCTCGACCGGCCTGCACGCGTACCCGTGGCGACCAGCAGCGGCGAGGCCGCGGCGGACCCGCTCGATATGGCCGCGCCGCGCTGGCGACGGCTCGACGAGTCCGGCACCGCCGGTCGGGTGGCGCTGGCTGACCTGCCCACCCTCTGGCCGAACTTGCGCGCCTCGGCCCCCAGCGGTGGGCAGCGTCCGACGGCCGCCGCCACGCCCGCCACCGCACGTCCGGAGGTGGCCCCGCCCTCCCCGATGCCCCCGCCCGACCCCGCGCATCCGTGGAGGTGATGCGCCATGGGCAAGGTGGCCGCCGCCGGTGCCGGGTTCGTCGTCGTGATCATGCTCTTCATCGGTGGCGGCGCCATCGCTGTGGTTCAAGCCGTATTCGGCAGTTCCAGCAGTTCCGGCGGGGGCATGAACTGTGCCCCCGCCGGGGCGAGCGCGACCTCGGCAGCGGGGTACGGACCGCAGGAGATGAGCAACGCAGCGACGATCGTCGCTGTCGGCAAACGGATGAACGTGCCCGAGCAAGGCTGGGTCGTCGCGGTCGCCACGGCGCTCACCGAGTCGCAACTGAAGAACCTGAACTACGGCGATCGCGACAGCGTCGGCTTGTTCCAACAGAGGCCGTCCCAAGGCTGGGGAAGTGTCACGCAGATCATGGACCCCACCTACAGCAGCGAGCAGTTCTACCGGCATCTGCTGGCGCTGCCGAACTGGCAGAACATGCCGGTCACCGTGGCCGCCCAGACCGTGCAGCGATCAGGCTTTCCTGACCGCTACGGGAAATTCGAGCCAGCAGCGCGCCAGATCGTCGGGGCTGTCCAAGGTGCCACCTGTACGACCAGTGCGACGACCGGCGGCTGGACGACACCCACGAGCGGCACCTGCACCTCCGCATTCGGTTATCGCGGCAGCGAATTCCACAAAGGACTCGACATCGGTGCGCCCATCGGTACTCCGATCCTGGCAGCCAACTCCGGCACGGTGATCAGCTCAGGCCCGGCGTCCGGCTACGGGCTGTGGGTCCGCATCCAGCACGGGGACGGGATCGTGACGATCTACGGCCACAACGACCACAATCTGGTCCGCGAAGGGCAATCCGTTCAAGCCGGCCAGCCCATCGCCGCGGTCGGAAATCGGGGAGCGTCCACCGGAGCGCACCTGCACCTGCAGATTGAGGCCAACGGCCAAGCCGTCGACCCGGTGGAGTTCTACCGGCAGCGAGGAGGCCAGCTCTGCCGATAGGTGCGCATCCGCCGCGTCGCAGGGAAGAGCCTCCGTGACATTTCCGGAGCGTTCCGGCGCATGGCTCTGGTTCTCCGATGATCGTCCAGCCGCGTGAGTCCGGCTACTCGTCCGGCGGGGTGCCTTTGAGGTGGTTGTAGAGGTTCGCGCGGCTGAGGCCGACCTCCTTGGAGATTTTGGTCTTTGGCACACCGGCCTTGTCCGCTTCGCGGATATCGGTGAGCCGCTCCGTTCGTTCGACCTTCCTCTGCTGGAGCAGGATCTCCCGCATCTCCTGCAGAGAGCTTTCCACGTCTCGGATGCTCTCCAGGGCGGTTTCGATCGCTTCGATGCGCTGTCGGCGGGCGCGCAGCTGCGCGATGTGCTCGTCCTTGTCCATCTGCGGCCCTCTCTCGCGTGGCCCGGGGGTTGGCCGGCCTCTGGGCGTAGCTGACCATCTGTTCGTCGCCGTGTCGCCCTAGACACCTTACCGAGACAGCCTGCGGTCAGCAGGGGTGTGTCGTGACCAGCGATTCCTGGTCGCGACACACCCCTGCTGACCTGGTCCCACGGTTCCGGCGCGTCATCGGAGTCCGCGGGTGGCGGTGACTTCGTCGGCGCAGGTGACGGCCATGGCCATCCCGGTACGGAGCAGCTCGTTGGTCCCGCCGGTTCTCTGGACTAGACGGGCGATGGGCCTCATCGAGGGTTGATGACAGGCATGCCGAGGTCAGTGGTTCCCTGTTTAGTCGTCGTGCTGTGGGCGCGGTCTATGGCGCGGTCGAGACTGACGAGTTTCTCTGTGGCCTTGGTGAGGCTGGTCTGCAGGCCCTCTGCCTCGCCGAGCCAGTTGTTCATCTTTGCCTCGTTGATTCGGGCGTTGAGGTTGTGAATGATCTCGATGAGCCGGGGCCTCTGGGTGGGTGAGACCCGGAGCATGGGGCATCTCACGCAGCTGTGTTCGTGCTGGCAGCTGGATCCGTATGGTCTCCCGCAGTCTCCTAGTGCGACTTTGCGCAATTGGAAGTGTTGCTGAAATTCCTGCCACTCTTGGTCAGTGGGCTCCCGGTATTCTTCCGGGGGCCTGACGGCCCGGCGTTTGTCGAGAAATGCGCGGTAGGAACGGATCAAGTCTTCCTGGAACACAGCCAAGTACGACTCGGTCGTGGAGATGTGGTGATGACCGAGTAGCCGGGCGGCAATGTGGACCGGCAAACCGCTGGCGACGGCTTCCGAGGTGAAAATTTTTCGGAAGTCGTGCGGGGTGTAAGCAAGTGGCTCGTCAGCGGCGTCCGTCAGCCCAGATGCGGCGAGCACGAGATTGATCAGCTTGTGCAGGGTGGCAGGGCTGATCACGCCATTGCGGGTGCCCGTCCGGCGTTGAAATAGGTGCGGCAACGCCGGACCGGTGACGCGCTCGTGGGCATCGTAGCGGCGAACAAGTGGAACCTTGTCGTGGTTGGCGCGACGCAGGCGGCTAATCATCGTGGCGAGAACGCTGGCCAACTCGGGACTGACTAGCAACAGGCGCTCTTCGTTCCCTTTGGAGGGAACGATCTGCAATAGCGGAACGACTTCGCCGCTGTCGGCAAGCCGATAGGATACCAAGGCGAGGTGCGTGATCTCGAGCAGTTCCTCCAAGCGGACACCAGTGTGTCGCAGCGTCTCAATGACGGCCCAAGCCCAGAAGAACTCATCCTCCCGTTGTGTCACGTTGAACACCTCGCCGCTGACGAGATTTTCCACTTGCGTGGCGTAGTTCCTCTGCTGCCAAGGTTGCCCCTGTTTCGCGGTCTTCGGCGCGACGCGACGGTAGCGGACGCCGGCATGGTCGAATACTTGCCCGGGGCGGCATCGCTCGGCTGCGGCCAGCAATGCGGTCATCTCGGCGCGGCATCGATCTGCGGTGTCGACCAGCAACGGCAGGTGCGGCAGCCGCTGGCGTACCCGCTGGTGCATGGCCGCCTGCGTCCTCTTATGCGCCTTGTTCAGTCCCTGGATCTCGATCCGTCGAACCGGGCTGGGCACGGCCCAAGGTGCCCACCTGGCGTCCTCCAAGGCCCACTGCTGGATGTCCAGATAGAACGCCCTAATGCGCATCAGGATCTGGTGGAAGTTCTTGCGTTCCCGGATCGTTCCGTCAGCTCCGGTGACCGTTCGCAGCCGGTTCTTCCACTCGCGCGCGACATCGTCGGGCAGCTGCAGCGTCTCGATGCCGGGATGGTGCCGCTCGATGTCACCCCAGAAGCGCTCGACCAGGATCGCGACCAGGCCGCGGAAAGTGCTGTAGTCCAGGGCTGGGCGACGTTCGTCGAGATAGCGAACCAACAGATCACGGACAGGGCGACAGACGACCCCGTAGTCGTCGACCAGTTCCGCGGTCGGTCGAGGACCACGGCGTAGGCCCACGCTGCTCAGGCTGGACCCGGCCGGCAAGACACCGATCGCGGCCAGCAGGTCCCAGGCGGCGTGCAGTCCGGGGAACTTGCCGAACCCGACGCGGATCCGCAGGCTCCAGACATGCGCTTCCAGCAGGTCGTCGGCTGACAGCTGGTCGATCTCCTGGCCGGTGTGCAGCACGATTTTGCTCAGCGCACCCAGTGTCTCGCGGGTCTGGTGACTGCTGAGGCCACGCTCGATCGCTGCTCGCTCGACACGGGTGAACACGTCTGGCCGCATGAACTCGCGGACCCGATCGAGCAGCCGGGTCGAGTGATAGCTGAGGAGAAAATCGTAGCTCGGCAGCACCGCACGGCAGAGCAGCAGCATGGTCAGGCCACGCAGGTGCTCGGCACGTTTGGTGTCCGTGGCTCGCGTGTCCTGAAGGCCCAGTGTGGCGATCCACGCCGTGTTGTTGTCGGCGCCGGAGTTCACCCATCGGTCCTGCCAGCCGCCGCCGTCGTGCGTATGCAGCCAGTCCAAGACGGTCGAAGCGCCCCGGATCGCTTCGAGCCTGCGGTTGCGCCGCAGCGAAGACCAGGCGGGTGTCTCGGGAAGCTGAGCGAGGATCTCGTGTGCTGGCAAGCGATCCAGCGGCCCGACGCGATGGCGGGTGAGCAGATGCTGGTAGTCGTGCATGCGATGCCGGCCGAGCGGGCTGGCGGACGTGTGCGTCGCGTTCGTGGCTGTGGTCACAATGACCTCCCGAACAACACGGACAGATCTGCGTCGGCGTAGCCGGTCGTCACCGGCGCTGGCGGTTCGCGATGATCGCGGGTTGCCAGGTGTTGCGCGACGCGGCTGATCACCTGATCCTCGTCCTCGATCAGATACACGTCGGCGGTGGTCGACAGGTGAGCGTGACCGAGAATGATCTGCACGTCTCGCATGGACAACGAACCGTCGCGGCTCATCCGGATCGCTGCGGTGTGCCGCAGATCGTGCATCGACCAGTTAGTTCCCAGCAGGACATTGAGTCGCCGGAACACCGCCCGCAGCGCCTCATAATTCAGCGGCTGCCTGCGTAGCCCATCACCGTGGTCACGGCGACGCAGTGTCCGCCATATCGGTTCGTTCGGCTCCAGCGCAACGCCGAGGTCAGCGAGATAGAGGCGGAGCCAGACGAACGCCTCCGGGCTGGCCGGCAGCCACTGCTCGACGTGAGTCCCTTTGCGAACCACTCGGATCAGCTGGTCGCCCCAGTCGAGGTCGACTCCTCGAACGCCGAGGAGTTCGGCAGCGCGGGCCCCGTTGCTGATCGCCAACGCCACGATCGCGCGGTCCCGATTGGACCGCAGTCCGGCAAACAGTTCGTTCCACTGACCGTCAGGCATCGCTCGCGGCTTGCGCTTGGCCAGACTCGGGTTGTAACGCAACCGACCTTCGGGGCGGAATGGTTTCAGCGGATTGTGATGCTCGTGCGGGCGGCG
The DNA here is from genome assembly GCF_005146945.1 of Prauserella endophytica. Taxonomy (GTDB): domain Bacteria; phylum Actinomycetota; class Actinomycetes; order Mycobacteriales; family Pseudonocardiaceae; genus Prauserella_A; species Prauserella_A endophytica. The sequence goes on along the minus strand of NZ_SWMS01000023.1, from coordinate 93,140 downwards.
ACCAGGCGCGCGGTGAAGTGGCACCGGGTTGATCAACGGTCCTTCGCCGACGTCTAACCAGAAATCGTAGAAGCTGCGCAGCACGGCATTCGAGTGCCGGACCGTGGTCGGTTCGTACTGATCGCCGAGATATCGCTTGCGCGTGATGGGGTTGACCGTGCCCGCGATCGATGCCGACACCGTCCTCGGTGATCGGCGAGGCTTCGCGGCTTGCTTCATCCACAGCACCAAGTCCCGCACCTCGGCGGGAGTGGCTTGGTTCCACGCGACGTCCACGACCTGTAACCAACGCCACCAGCGAAGCAGGTCATAGGCATAGCTACGCACCGACGCAGGCCGGTTACGCGTCGCGAAATCCCGCAGGAACCGCTCGACGGGCTCCACCGCCGTGCCGCTCGGATCCAGCAGCAACCACGGCACCACGCCTTCGACAGCGACGACCCGCCCCCACCGAGGTAAACGAAGCGACCCCAAATCGCGCTCAGCTCCATCCACCGGACTCACGCAGCCTCCTTCATAAGCTGCACGTGTTCTACCGGCTAGAGATCAGCCACGTGTACGCCTGGTCGGCGTGTCGCTCAGTAGTCCGGTCAACAGCCGACGTCGCCGAGGTGACCGGTCCGGGGACCGCGTAGACGCGGCGGCCGAGCCTCGACGCCGTACGCGCTACAGCCAGGGCCGGGCTGCGTCGGCCGGCCTCGACGATCACCGTGGCCTCGCTCAGCGCGGCGACCAGGCGTTGCCGTGCGTAGCCACGAGTGCGGCGAGGTTTCGTGCCAAGGGGGTACTCGGTGACCAGCACTCCGCCGGAGTCGGTGATCTCCCGCAAGAGCGGACCGTGGTCGGCGGGGTAGCCGACATCGATACCGCACGCCAGCACGACAAGGCACCGGCCGCGTCCGGAGGTGCTCAGGGCACCCCGCAGCGCGTGCGCTTCGACCCCGAACCCGGCACCGTTGGCAATGGCGATGTCCCGATCGGCGACGCCTTGCCCGAGTTCCGCAGCGACGTACTCGCCATACGGGCTGGCAGCCAGCGAGCCGACCACGGCCACCGGTCCAGCGGTGAGGACTCCGAGCTGCGGGTCACCGCACACCCACAGGCCCAGCGGCGCTCCCGTGCCGGAGGCGGCCAGGTCGTGCGCCGCCGCGTTCGGCCAGTCGTCGTCCTCGGGGGTGAGCAGCCTGGCATGCCCCGCCTCGAGTGCGGCGAGGTCGTCGCGTAGATCGGGTTCAGGCTGTGCGACCTCGGCGAGCACCGCCGGGGGTGCACAACCGGCGCGGATGCGGTCGGCGGCCTCCACTGGGCCGTGGACTGCGGCGTAGGCGCCGACGGATTGCGTGGGTGGCTCAGTCGCGCGCATCAAGAAAAGTCGTGCGCGGAGATGTCATCGGATGCAGGCATGGCGAACCTCAATCGTTCTCAGCGTTCGTGATACGAACAGCGGACTATCGGAACTCGGGAGGACTCAGAACAGGAACTGTCCACTAAGGATTTGCGGCGGTGATGATCTCCGCCATCGACATGTCGTTGCGGAACCGATGCCCGATCTCGTCCTCGATCCGTGCGTACTCGGCCGCAAGGTCTGGCCGAAGGCGTGCGGCGCGCAGGAGATCCGCGCGGCTCCCGAGAATGCACAGAGAGCACGACAACCGGGTCATTCCGGCGTCGTAAGCGGGGTGGTAGGGCACACCGCTAGCGCGAATGTGTTGCCATACCTCCGTTTCGGTCCACTCGTGGATGGGCAGCCACGTGCTGACTTCGCGTCGGCCGTTGCTCGCGGTGTGATCCGGACTCAGCTTCGCCTGCTGGCAACGAGCAATGCTCGTCCGCGCCGAATGCTCCAACCCTGCGGTGACTCCTGGTCACGTGCGTGTGGTCCGCTCGGGGTTCTGCTTGCGGGCGCAAGTACAGAGGCGGTCAGCCTCTGGCCGGGATCCTCAGTAGTAACGCGCCCGCGTAGCACTGCCACGACCATGAGGACCGCGAGTCTTAACGCGACGGTCGAGGGCGTTTGCCTGAGCGGCGGTTCATCCCGCCTCGCCATGACCTCGCGGCCGGCTGCAGGCACGCGGTGGGCGGCCATCAGCCCGGCGTTGCCGCCACCGAGGCTGGGCTCACTGCGCCTGGGTGGTGCCGGGACAATTACCTACTCGACAGCGGCACGGGGTTGTTCGGTGTGGAAGAGGGGGACGGCGAGTGCGGCGCCCAGTGCCGCGGCCACGCCGAACACAAGCAGGGCGGTGGGGAATCCGCCGGGCAGTAACACCGCTTCGAAAGCGAGGCTGCCGAACCCCATGCCGGTGAACAGGGTGAAGACGTTGAGGCCCATGGCCTGCCCCCGGTGGCCGGGTAGATCGGTGACGATGCCACCGAGGGGTGGCTGGGTCATGTCATAGCCCAGGGACAGGGTGATGATGCTGGCCTGCACGGCCAGCAGCGGGAGGGGGATGGCCAGCAGTAGGGCGCAGACGGCGCCGACAGCGAGCCCAGCGGGGATGATGCGGGCGCGGCCGTAGCGGTCGGCGAGGCGTCCGATGACGGGGCCGAGCAGCAGCCCAGGGATGCCGTAGCCGAGGAGGGTGAGGCCGATGCCCAACTCGCCGAGACCGAACCGCTGGTGCAGGTAGACACCGAGCCAGGTGTAGATGCCGGAGTGCAGCACGGCGTTGATCAGCACGTAGCCGTAGGTGCGTTGTCCCCGCGCGTGGCGCAACAGCGCCACATAGCCGGCCGCCACCGCCCGCAGCGGCGGCACCGTGGTCGGCCGGGGAGTCGCGGGCAGTACCGCGAGCGCTACGGTCAGCAGCATGAGCCCGCTGACGCTGGCGGTCAGGAACAGCCCGTGCCAGCCGAGGAGGGGTGCGCCGAGTGCACCGCCAGCGGCGCCTGCCGCCATCCCGCCGGCCATGCCGCCGAAGAGCCAGCCCAGGGCGTACCCGCGGCGGTGGAACGGGACGAGGTCACCGATGAGGGCCAGCGCGATCGGGACGACACCGCTGGCCCCGATCGCGGTGGCCAGCCGCATCGCGATGAACGCCCCGGCGCTGTCGACCAGCGCGGTCGCGGCGGTCAGCGCAATGAACGCCACAAGCGAGCCGAGGATGACCGGGCGCCGACCGACGCGGTCGGACAGCGGTCCCCACACCAGCGTCATCGCCCCGTAGGGCACCAGATAGGCCGGCACCGCCAGCCCGACGAACCCCGGCGCGGTGTCGAACACCTCCGCCAGCCGCGGCAGGATCGGCGCGACCATGAAGATCTGCGCGAAGATCAGAAACGCGGCAGTGGTCAGCAGCGCCAGCATGCCCCGCGGAGCAGCGGGCGAGACCACCTCATCAGACATCTGCACTCCTTTGCGTTGATTGTCCTGTACAGCACGCCTGCCCTAGCCAACGGCGCCGCCGCGCGCGGCACGCCGGGGCAAACACCGGTGCGGAAGCGGGCCGGGTCAGGTCGCAGCAGCGGGCTGTGCCTGGGTAGCGGATGCGGGGCGCTTGATGCCCAGCACCAGGGCCGCCCCGAGCGCGGTGAGTGTGGCGCTGACCCAGAAGATGAGGGTGTAGCTGGCCGCGTCACCGGGCACGAACAGCGCACCCAGGCCGCCGATGGCTACGGCGCGGCCGATGTTGTGGGAGAAGTCGAACCAGCCCGTGGCCTCCGCGGTGTCCTCGTCGGGCACGTCGCGGAGCGCGACCGACGCGGTGGGGCCCAGCGGCAGGCCCTGCCCGGCGCCGGACAGCGGCGCGAGTACGAACAGCCACACCGCCGAGGCCACCGGGGACACCAGCACCGCCAGCGCGACGAATGTGGCTGCGGTGAGCACGAACCCGCTCGCCCAGGGCAACCCCGGTCCGAACCGGCCGGCCAGGGCCCCGCCCCACACGCCGAAGACCACCGCCCCCACGGTCATGAGCAGCAGCGCGTTGGATGCCTGCACCGCCGGAAGGTCGAACACGTTGCGCAGCATCAGCGAGGTGAACATCATCGCCGAGAACATCCCCACGCACACCAGGAAGGTGCCCGCGTTGCCCAGCAGGAACTGCCGGTTGCGCCACAGCGACGACGCGAACAACGGCTGCGCGTTGACCCGCTGATTGATGACCAGCACCGCCAGCCCTACCACGAAGATCCCCAGGAAGACGGGGGCGAGCGAGCTGAGGGCGGCCACCGGGCCGGTGGTGGCACCGCCGCCCATGGTGCGCAGGAACCCGGCCGCGGCCAGCCCGACAACCAGGGCGGAGAAGCTGACGGTGAACGCGGTGGCGCCGACCCAGTCGAACCGGCGGCGCCGCTGCCGGGGCAGTTCCGTCAACGTGACGGCCGCCCAGCCCAGTGTGGCGGCGCCGGCCAGCCCGGTGACCCAGAAGATCGCCTGCCAGCCCAGCAGGCTGGCGAGGTAGCCCCCGATCGGCGGGCCGGCGACGGTGCCGGCCAACAGCGCCGCCCGCCAGATCCCCAACCCGGTTTCCCGTTGCCGGTCGGCGAGCTGACGGGCGATGAACACCATCGACACCAGCATGATGCCGCCGCCGAGCCCCTGCACCAGCCGCAGCGCGAGGAACGCGGAGAACTGCGGGACCGCGGGGGTCGCCAGCGACCCGGCCGCTACAGGCCGAGCCCGGCCAGCAGCAGCCGCTTGTGCCCGAAGGCATCGCCGAGCTTGGCGATGACCGGCATCACGACGGCAAAGGGCACCAGATAGGCGATCACGGTCACGATCGCGGCGGGCTGAGCCACCCCCAAGGCCCGCGTGATCTCCGGTGCCGCCAAATAGGTGCCGGTGGAACTCAGATTGGACAGGAATGTCGCCACCGACGTCACCCCGACGATGCTCGCCACCGCGCCGCGCGGCGCTGGTTTCATCCGAATCCGATCCACGCGTTCTCTCCCTACGCACGTTTGCTGTTTCCCCACCACGACAACGCCACGCCACCGCATCGGCCGCTGGAGCCGCTCCCGGTTGCCGTGACGCTGACCGTGCTGTGTCTGCCGAGCTGACCGTAGAAGCTTGCCCCCGGGGGAAGGTCAACTCGCGGGTTGGCCGTTCACCCCACGCGGGTCGAACCGACAGTGCGATTCGCGAACCACGGTGGCCCAGCGCCGATCGTGTGTGCCGGCGACGAGGTAGCGGGCCAGCATCCAGGTGTGCGGCTGGCCGTCCTCACTGGTTGCCGGTCTGTGCATCCCGCAGGGCTTGTTCCAGGTCGGCCACACGGATGAGTCCGTCCAGCCGTGCCACTTCCCGGCCGTCGCGGAAAAGCACCAGGGTGGGGATGGACTGCACTCCGAACTGTGCCGGGGTGGCCTGGTTGGTGTCGACATCGACGCGGTAGCCGCTGAACTCGCCGGGGTGGACGCGTGCGAACTCGTCCAGCCTGGGCTCCAGCGCTCGGCAGGGTGCGCAGGAGGCTTGCCAGAAGTCCAGCAGCACCAAGTCGGGCCGGTTCAGCGCCGCCGCAATGTCGCCGTGGGCGAGGATCGGAAACGAGGACATGACTCGCTCCTTCGCTGTCAGGGCGTGCATGGCGGGCGGGAGGCCGGCTGGACCTACCCGCCCGTCGACGCGTAGTCGCTAGGCGGCTGCCCGCTGGTGTTCTGTTTCGGCCTGTTCGGCGTCGTGTTGACGTCCTTGCCGACCGACGCTGCTGATGGCCTGGACCAGTAGGGAGGGTCGGGTGCCGATGGAGTTGAGGAAGATGGCGGTGACCGAGGCGGCCATCGCGATCATCGCCCACACCGGATACACCAGGCCGGTGGTGGCCAGCGGGACACCGATACCGTTGAGGGTGAACGCCAGCCCCACGTTGGTGCGGGTGCGGCGGTAGGAGCGGTCGCTGATCTCGCGGGCGTCGAGCACCGCGGTGACCTCGTCGCGCAGCAGCACGATGTCGGCGGATTCCACAGCGATGTCGGTGCCACCACCGGCGGCGACGCCGACGTCGGCCTGCATCAGGGCGGGGGCGTCGTTGATGCCGTCACCGACCATCGCCACGCGAGTGCCGTCGGCCTGCAACTCGCGCACGATCTCGGCCTTGCCTTCCGGGCGCACCCCCGCCCGCACCTGGCTGATGCCGAGCTGGTCGGCGACCCGCCGCGCGGCGCGTTCGTTGTCCCCGGTCACCAGGACCGGGTCCATTCCGACAGCCCGCATGCGCGCCACGGCCTCGGCGGCATCGGCGCGCACCTCGTCGCCCAACGCGATCAACCCCTCAACCGTGCCTGCCACGGCGACCACGATCACGGTGTGCCCGGCGGCCTGCAACTGGTCGACCCGCCCGGTCACGGCGGTGAGATCAAGGCCGTTGTCGGTGAGGAACGCGGGCTGGCCAACCAGCACTTCCCGGCCGTGCACTGTGGCGCGGACACCGGAGCCGGTGACCGAGGCGAACTCCTCGGCCGTGGGCACGATCAGCCCGCGCTCGCGGGCGGCGGTCACCACCGCACGGGCGAGCGGGTGCTCCGACGGGCCCTCCGCCCCGGCAGCCACGGCCAGCAGCCCATCGGTGTCGCCGTCGAGGGCATCGACCGTGCGGACAGTGGGGCGACCTTGGGTGAGGGTGCCGGTCTTGTCCAGCACGATCCGCGTGACGAGCCTGAAGGTTTGGAACGCCTCCCCGGTGCGCATCACGATCCCGCGGTCGGCGGCGGCGCCGGTGCCGCGCACGATGGCCAGCGGCGCGGCGATGCCCACAGCGCAGGGGTAGCCCATCACCAGCACCGACAGCGCGGCGAACACCGCGCGCCGCACATCCGGCTCCCCGGCCAGCGCCCAGCTGCCGGCCAGCCAGCCGAACAGGGCCAGCGCGGCGATGGTGAGCACGGTGGGGGTGTAGACGCGCAGCACCCGGTCGACCAGGTGCAGGATGCCGGGTTTGAGGGCGCGGGCGTCTTCGACGTGCCGGACGACCTGAGCGAGGAAGCCTTCGGTGTGGCTGGCGGTGACCTCGATCAGCAGGCTGCCGGTGCCATTGATCGACCCACCGACGACCTCCTCGCCAGGTCCACGTTCGGCGGGGATTGGTTCGCCGGTGACCAGGGACAGGTCGATCGCGGAGGCCCCGGACCGGATCCGCCCGTCCAGCGGGATGCGCTCGCCGGGCCGCACCCGCACCACTTGTCCGAGCGCCACGTCCTCGACCGGAACCTCGGATTCGCCGCCGTCGGTGTCGACGACGCGGGCCAGGTCGGGTTGCAGATCGAGCAGCTTCTTGACCGACTGGCTGGAGCGGGTCTTGACCAGCAGCGACAACCACTCCGAGAAGATGTGATAGTTCGCCACCAGCACCGACACCGCGAAGAACGCCGCCGTCGGATACCCCGGCAGCACCCCAGTGAGGCCGATGACGCCGCCGGCGATGCCGGCGAACGCGCCCACCTCCAGCAGCACGTGCTGGTTGAGGATGCCCCGGCGGGCGGACTGATACGCCATCCGCAGGATGTGCGGCGCCACCCCGACCACCACCCCGACCGCCAACACCCCGGCCAGCCACCCGATCAGCGGCTCGGCCAGCACCCCGGTCGCCCGCAGCACCAGCGCCGCCACGCCGGGCGTCACGATGGCCACCGCCCCGGCCAGGGCCTTGAGGTTCCCGGCGGGGCGCAGCAACGCGAACGACAACGGCACCATCAACGCCACCACCGACGCGGGCACCAGCACCGACCAGATCCCGGTCACGGTGGCGATCAACCCGATCGCAGTCAGGCTCGCCGCGATCGCCGCCAGCAACCTGGCGCCCTCGCGGACGAGGTCGCGTTCCTCCTCCTCGAACGGGCGCAGCTTGCGCGGGTCATACAGCTCGTAGCCGACATCCCGCAGCGTGCCGAGGATCTGCTCCGGCGAGACACGCTGCGGGTCGTAGTCGACCAGGGCCTGTTCGTGGGTCAGACTCACCGCCACCGTGTCCACGCCGTCCATCCGGCCCAGGGCCTTCTCGATCGTGCCGGTGCACAGCGAGCAGTGCAGCCCGGCGATCCGGGCCCGGATCCGCTCGTGGCCCGGCGTCGCGCTGGGCTCCGACGCCCACAATTGCGGGCGGTCTTCGGTCACGAGGCTCATCGCGAGACCTCCTCGGCGACGTGGTAGCCGGCGGCCTCGATCCGCTCCACCAACACGGTGCGGTCGGTGACCGCCGGGTCGACGCGGACCTCGACCCGCCCGCACGTGTGGTCGGCCACGACGCCGGACACGCCGTCGACCCGGCGCAGCACGGCGCCGATCCGCTGCTCGCACCCGCTGCACGACATCCCCTCAACCTGCAACACCCACGACTCCATCACGGGACTCCTCCACGCTTCTGAGCTGCTCTTTCTCTCGCTGACATCACGCTAGAACCTTGCCCGAGGGGTAAGGTCAAGACTGGAGTGCGTCGGAAGGGAGCCATGTGATGGAGATGACTGTCGGGGCCGCCGCGGAGGCGGCCGGAGTCAGCGCCAAGGCAGTGCGGTTGTGGGAGTCCAAGGGCCTGCTGCCGCCCGCCCAACGCACCGACGCCGGGTACCGCACGTTCAGCCGGGACGACGTGGACGTGTTGCGGTTCATCCGCCAAGCCAAGGCACTGGACCTCACCCTGGGCGAGATCAAAGACATCCTGGACCTGCAGCGCTGCGGCGCCGCCCCCTGCGGGCGGGTCACCACCCTGCTCGACGCCCACATCGCCGAGATCGACCGCAAACTCTCCGATCTGCGCGCGATGCGCCGGACCCTGGTCGAGGCCCGCCGCGCTGCCCGTGACAGCCAACGCCGCGGCGAGGACGCCGTCGTCTGCCGCATCATCGAGACCGCCGACACCGCCTGACCCGGTTGCGGGTCAGGCGGTGTCCGGCGCGACGCGGGCCCGTGTGCTCTTGTTCGTCTCGTCCACGGTCGCGACCGCCATCACCAACCTCCTTCGGTTCCGCAACATCTGCCTGTCGTGCCGGACCGAGCAGCGCCCGCTCGGGGCGCGCCCGACCCGCGACGCCACCGAACGTAGGGGCTTGCCCGCGGGGCAAGGTCAAGCCGCTATCCACGAATCCGGCGTCTAAACCGACCACATGGGGCCACTTCGCGCCGGTTTCCCCCGGTGTCGTCCGGGCCCACCTGGGCGCACCGGGCCGCCGGTTATTCGGGGCCTGCCATGCTCTGCCCTTGGCGCAGGCGGCTGGCGACGTAGCTGGCGCGGTCGCCGCCGTTCTCCCGGTGCCAGGTGCTGGCGGTGGTGTCGGCGACGCCGAGCAGGTCGGCGAGCATCTTCCAGTGGACCGAGCCGACCAGTGACAGCCAGGCGCCGTTGCGGGCGGTGCGGGCGCTGGGGACGCCCAGCTTGCGCAGCCGGGTCTGAAGCGTGGCCGAGGCCATTGGCCGGTCGTGGCGCAGCCCTGGGAACAGGTAGGGCGTTGGGCGGTGCCTCAGCGCGCCGGCGAGCGGGCGGCGGTGGGTGACGAGCTGGTGCAGGAGTGCGGACAGCCGGGGCCGGAGCCACAAGGGGTCGCGGCCGAGTTGCAGGCCGAGGATGCCGGGTTCGTCGGGGTGTGCGAGGACATCGTCGACGGTGAGGTTGACCAGCCGCCAGCAGCTTTGTCCGTACTGCAGGACCAGGCAGCCGGCGACCCGATCGGTGAGCGCCAGCGTGTCGTCGGTCTCCAGCGTGACGGCGAGCAGGACGCGGTCGGTCTCGCTCATGATCTCCCGGTTGCCGGTGTGGGCCGAGGTGCCGATCGCGACGTGGGCCGGGGCCAGGCCGTTGGTGGCGGCCCACAGCAGGAACGGGCGCGCGTAGCGCTGGCGGGGCCGGTTGCGGATCAGCCAGCGGTCCACCACGGGTTGGGTCAGGGCGGCCAGGCTGATCCCGCGGGTGCGGAGGTAGCTCAGCAGCAGCCGGGCAGCATCCAGCTTCCGCCCGAGGTGTTCGCGCTGGTAGTACGTGAAATTGGTGTCCTGTTCGGCGCGCTGGTGGGCCAAGGGCATCAGGTGCCACCGGACGTAGCGAGCCAGGATGGTCTTGTCCTGCGGGGCGGTCACCCGCGCCAGCAGGGTCTGGACGTCGCGGGTGAGCTGGGCGAGTTCTTCCTCGCGGGGTTCGAGGATCTCGGCGAGCACCAGCAGGCCGCGCAGGTGCTGCACCGCGGTGGTCTGCCGGAGCTCGTCGAGTGCCTCGTGCGAACAGGCCAGTTCGCCGGTCACCATCCGGCGGATGAGTTGTCCGCCGGGCCGGCGCAGATACAGGCACAGCGAGTACGGGTTGTCGTAGTTCTCCAGCAGCTCGGCCAGCGGCGCCAACCAGGCTGCCGATTGCCCGTCGGGTTGGGTGAACACCTCGATCAGGTCCTGACGCGCGGTGCAGGGCAGGCACTGGCCGCGCAGCAGACGGCCCATGGCCCCGCAGGTCGGGCAGCGGTAGGAGAAGGTGACGCCCGCGCAGTCCGGGCACAGTGGCCCGGCGGGCTCGCGGCGGAACGCCCCGGCAAGCTGACCGCAGCGGTGACAGTGCTCGTGCGTGAGCCGTACGGCGTCCACACAGGACAGGCAGACCGGGCCTTCCGGCCAATGCCGTTCGGCGCGGGCGGTGGTTCCGCATCGCGCGCACGGCACCTGGGCGGCCAGGTAGCACGGCACGCACCTGGCCACGCCGTCCACACCGGGCACAGGCATCGACGGTCGTTGCCCGCAGTCGGTGCACGGCGGGCCAGGCCGCACCGCTTCCCAGCACGCCTTGCACCACGGTCCATTGTGGTCACGGGCGCAGACCACTTTGCGGGCGCCGCAGCCCGAGCACGGTTCCGCCTGCGCTTGGCGGCGGCAGCGGTCACACCATGGTTCACCGTCGGCGTCGCGGTAGGCCACCAACCGGGTCTGGCCGCAGGTGCGGCACGGCCGCCGCGGAATGGCTTGCCGGGCGCAGACCCGGCAGACACCGGTGCTCAGGATCCCGATCTTGCGGGTCTTCCCGCAGCGCGGGCACAGCAGCTTTGGCGCACGCCGGTTGTCGCACTTCTCGCACAGCGAGCCCTCGTCGGTGAGCCGCGCCGCCGGCTTGTCCTCGCCGCAGTCGACGCACCGGTGCAGAGGCCGCTGATGCTCGCGCTGCCAGCACCGCCGGCACACCGGCCGTTCCTCGTCGTCGCGGACGTGACCGGTGCTGTCTGACCGCACCGTGAACAGGGCTCAGCCAGATGCGTCCGGCGGCACCGCTCGCACCACGCTCCCTGTTCGGTGTGGGCGGTGGCCAGCACGACCTTGCCGCACACCCAGCACGGCTCGCGGGGAAGCGTCTTGCGGTGGCAGGTGTAGCAGACCCGGCCCTGAGCGGTGTTCTTCGTGGCTTTCATCGTCCGCCCGCACACCGAGCATGGTTGAGGGACGCGCCGCTCGCGCTGCCAGCACCGCCGACACACCGGTTGCCCGTCGCGCCGCGCGGCCACCCGCCCGGACCGGCCACACAGCGAGCACGGTTCGGCGCGGCGCTTTCCGTTGCAGTTCTGGCACCACGCCCCTTCGGTTGTGCGTCCAATCGGGACGGTCAGTCGGCCGCACCCGACACAGGTCTCCTTGTCCCGGCGGGCGTGGTAGCAGGTATGGCACAGCCCGCTGGTGACCAGCGAGCGGTCGCGTCCGCAGCCGGCGCAGACACCTCGCCCTTTCCCCACGTGCGTTACCCGTGTTCGGTCAGCTCTCGGCGTCGAAGAAGTCCGCGGACAACAACGGCATGTCCGGCACGGCCGGCCGCGGGCCGCGGCGCGGTGGCTCCTCGACGGCTGGGTGCGGCTCGATCTCCACCGCCAGGTCCTCGAACCGGCAATCGAGGATCTTGCACAGGGCCAGGATCAACTCGATCGGCATCTTCGGCGGACGCTCGGTGCTGACGAGGCGATAGATCGAGCTGCGGTCGAACTCGAAGCCGTACTTGCGCAACTCCGGGATCAGCTTCGTGGTGGTGTACCAGTTCTTGCGGACCGCCATCAGCTCCCGCAGTCGCCACTCGTAGCGTGGCTGCCGAGCCTGCACGTCGTCGTTCTGCTCGTCCGGCCCTGGCCGGGACACCGCGTTCATCGCACCCTCCTCCGGCGGCCAGCAGGCTCACCTGACGCGTGATCGCTGAAGTCGTCGTCCATCTCCGCCTCCGTCTCGGCCATCGCGAAGGCACGTTGCAACGCGGCTTCCTCCGCCGCGTCCAGGTGCTCACGGACCTTCAGGTTCTTGAAATCGCTGCTGACCGCCGTGTAGATCGCCGTGGTCGCCGAGTGGGAGTGACCGACCTGGTCGGTGACGAACTGCCCGTCGTAGCCGGACTCGATCAGCCTGGTCACGTACGTGTGCCGCAGGCAGTGCGGGCCCAGATGATCCGGCAGGCCCGCCAGTTCGCGCCAGTGCTGGAAGCGCTGGTTGACGGCCCGTTCCGAGATCATCTCGTCGCGCTCGGTCGGGAACATCACGCCGTCGTCCTCGCGGTCGACATAGAACAGCGGGCGGACGTTCTCCAGGTAGACCTGCACCGTCTGCACTGCCCACGGCCACACCGAGATCACCATCCGCCGCCGAGGCGGCTGCCCGGCGCTGGGCTTGCCCCACCGCACCGCCAGCGCCGCCAGGTCGCCGAACTCGGGCAGCTTCGCCTGCCTCCGCCAGTCGTGCGTCTCCAGCCGCGCCGCCTCCCGTCGCCGCAGGCCCCAGCCGTACAGCGTGGTCAACAGCGCCAGGTCACGAGCCGCAGTCAGCGCGCCCTTGTGCCCCTCCGCCCGCAGCCGCCGGATCTCCGGTTCCATGGAACCGAACAGGCGCTTGATCTCCTCGCGGGCCAGCGGCCGATTCCCGCTGGGCTTGCCGATGTACTCCTGCGCATGACGGACCGCGTTCAGATCCCGCAGCGCGAACGAGTTGAACCTGCCGAACAACCCCTGACACACCTGCGGCCACTCGTAGGCCGGATCACTCAGATACGCCAGATACAGCGCGAGATCGTTCTGGTACTTGCGCATCGTGGACGTGGCCACGCTGTCGGCCAGCATCGCCGACCACCGATCGAACAGACCCCGGTTCCACACCGGCTCCCACGGATAGCCGTCCGCCACCCCCTGCACCTGCCGAGCCATCCGCAACCGCTGGCGCACCGTGTCCTTCGTCAACCGCCGAGCCCGCTGGTGATCAGCGAACCCTTGCAGGGTCTTCTCGAACACCGCCTCCGCAGGCCGCAGCATCGACACACCCGGCACCACATGCAACGTGGCAACCCCAGGCACAACAGACGACACGCCGGAACGGCGGAGGCCCGCAGTCCGTCCCCCATCGACCAATCGTCACCCTCCGCAACCAAGGTCGTCCCAGATCGCCCCCCTATGATGCACCGAACGCACCAATAGCGCGCAGGCTACACCATCTCAAACGATGTTCCGGACCACGCCTCGATCAACACGGCGGGCACGTGATAGAACTCGGTCGTCGCGCGAACCGGCCACGCGCCACCTCACAGGCAAATCCCGCCGGACCCGTGATGCAGCCAGCGCAACATTGCTGGAACTTCTTCAAACGTGCGCGAGACTCCTGGGCACGCAGGCCCATGCAGTTGAGCACCTGAGCGGGCCGGTTGATCGTGCCTAGCTCGTTGACTAACTGCGTGACGAGTTTCCTTGCTGGGCCGCGCTTCTGGTCAGAGGCGCAGTAGCGAGCTGTGGCCGACGGCCAGCGCCCGCGCTGGCGGGCTTGGGTCAGCAGGTCTCCCTGCTCTGGGTGGCGCTCCTCGTATCGGACGCCGTAGTGCAGGGCTTGCCGCCTAGCGAGGTCCGCGGTTCCTGGCCATTCGACGCGCCCCAGCGCGCAGTGCAGGACCGTGATCCGGTCCAGAACTCCCGCGTCAGCCGCGCGGCGGCAGACGACGTCGAGCATCGCTTGGGAATCCTTGCCGCCACTGGAATTCACCAGAATGATGTCGTAGCGAGCCAGGTCCGGATCATCCGTCTTTTCGTGACAGTCGTGGTGGCCCATGCGCGTTCACCCGACGATCTCGATGCTGTCGAGGCGGCGCACGTGCTCGACCTCGTCGTCCTCCACAGAACACATCGCGTCGTAGAGAACAGTCGGGTTCTTCTGCAGCAGGTCCCGCAGCTCTTCGATCGTCGCACTCACTGCGAGCTGCTGGCGGGCGCGGTCCGCGTCTTGGTTTACGGCTGACGGATCGGGCGTGAAGACGGCGCGGGCTTCGTCCACCGTGAGTGTCATCGCGAACTTCTGCATGAATGTCCACGAGATACGGAATTCTTGGGCGCTCATACGGATCTCCAATCAGGACAGCGGGCCTGTGGGGATGACATCGGATGCCGTCCCCACAGGCGGATTTTGTTCGTCATTGATGTGGCCGGGAGCGACGTGCGGCCGACGGGCCAGGATGCGGCTTCGTGGTTCTTACGTGGGATGCTGGCGGGGCGTCTCGGTCGGCCGCGACGGCGGGGGGCCGGGCCTGCCGGACTTTCGCCGCCTGCTCGCTGCTCATCGTTTCCCTGAGCGCCCGAACATTATCGTTGGTGAGTTTGGTCAGTTTCACTTCGGTCATTGCTGTTTTCCTTTCTTTCTTCCGTTTCCGCCGGGCCTGTCGCTGCTCGGCGGCTATCGATCGCAGCCGATCTCGGCGAGGTAGTCGTCCCGGCCGTCGTTGATGGCGGCGGCGAGATCGATGTCGAGGGCGTCGGCAAGGTGGTGCAGGTCTGCGAAGAAGTCGCTCATGAGGGCGTGGAAGGTCTCGTAGCCGCCGCCGACCTGCGCGGCATAGGCGTTGATGGCAGTTGCAGCGAATCCGGCCTTGCGGGTGTTGTCGTGAATGATGTCGTCCTGGTTGGCGGTGTCCCGGGGCTCGCCGTCACCTGCGAACATCGTCGGGTCTAGTTTGTCGATAGCGACAGGCCCGAGTGGACGTACGCGATTTGACTTGGCATGCATGGCTTTCCTCTGTGTCCGCTGTCGTTCGATCTGTCATCTGCGCGGCACAGCCGCCGGTTGAAGGCATGGCTGCGAAAAGCGGAGGGGCCGTCAGGGACGGCCCCTCCTGACCGCGATGGCCGGGCCCCGCTTCGCGGTCGGCTACCGGCCCGGTCAGTCCGCGCGCTCCCACTCGAAGTTGGCACCAATCGAGAAGCGGCCGTCTTCGGCGGCGGTGATCCGGTCAGGCAGGTATCCGTCTTCGCCGATGGCCTGGTGGTCGACCATGACGATCGTGTCGCCGTCCCAGTAGGCGAGGTCAGATCCTTCCCGGGTATTTGCGGGCGGTGTCGCTGATCCAGGCGACGACCACCTCGGCCACGGTGCGCCGGAAGCGGGGGCATCCAGCCCTGCTCCACCCATGGATCTCCGAGGCGAGCGCAGGAAAGGCGGGGTCCGTACCGTCGATGTTGATCGTGACCAGGATTTCGTCGTCCTCGGGCACGAGCTGGGCGGAGTCGGCCAGCAGACCGGCATCAGCCTGCGGATCGGTTGGCGGAGCGGTGAGTTCCCAGCACCACCCGCGATAGCCGATCGCGTAGCGGTTGTTCTCGTCCGGCTCGATCCGGTCCGGCCTGTGCTCCTCGGTTTCGAGGACCGTCAGCACGTCACCGTCGAAAGTGGCGGTGTCGGGCCATTCGTCGGGGTCGTGGTCGTGCATGGTGTTGAGCCACAAGGCAATGGCCTCGGCGACAGTGCGCCGGAACCGGGGCACAGCAAATCCGTTCCAACGCTCGTTTTCGATGGTTGCTGGGAACGTCTGTGTGGTGTCGGCGAGGGCGACGTACACGTCGCCGTCTGTCGCGGTGAGATTCGGTGTGAACATGGCAGATCCTTTCCTTGCACAGAGGCGTTATCGGGTGGTGGTGATCGGCTGGGTGGTCCAGGCATAGAGATCGCGCGCCATGCGGGCGTGCTGGCGGCAGCAGAGGGTGTGCGGTGCGCTGCTGACCTGTTGGGTTGCGCGCCGATGGCAGTAGCGCGGCGGGCGACCGTCGCCGAATTCGGTTTGCCAGGCGCACACCCGGAGGCGGCGGAGGAAGACCACGAGGCCCGGTCCGCCATTGACGCCGAACCATCGGCCGCCGTCGCCGTCGGTGGCGTGCCACGTAAAGCGGGTCCAGCGGTGCCCGGTTGGCGTGGTGGCTCGTTCGCCGGCCTGGTGCCGGTCGGCCGGGTCGATGGTGGCGAGATGCCCGCCTGACCAGGTCGTGAGTGTCACGCTGTCGCAGGCGACGTAGGCGGCGAAACGGGTCGCGTGGTTGAGTGCGTCGCGCTGTCGTTCGGTGGCGCAGGCGTAGCAGATGGTCGCGCCGGTAGCGGAGTCGGTCGCGAATCCGGTGCCGATTCCGTCGGGCACCGAAACATGTCCGCAATCGAGTCGAGTTGCCGCGTTGACGACGGCTCCAGTGGCCATGACGATGCCCTTTCAGTAATGGAATTAGGTAGATACGAATCCGCGCGCATGGCGGCGCGTTGCACGGGTGGCGGTCAAGCTCCGGCGTATTTGCATTGAACGATTTCGCCGTGGTGACGTCCGGCGCATTCGATGGTGCCGAGTATGCGATCTTTGACCGCGAGTCGGCGGCGGGCATCGGCTTCGAGGTCGTCGATGGTCGAGCCTTCCAGCGCTTCGTGGTGCAACTGCCGCTCACCGAACACGCGAGCATCGGGGAAGGCAGCGGCCCACATGCGGGCGTACAGTCCGGCGGCAGCGGATCGCATCGGGGCAATCGTGCTGACTTCGCTGCAGGCGCAGCACACTTCGACTGCCGTGCCCGGTCTGGTGTCTGCGCCGTTGACGACCCGATTCAGGATTTCGCGGCAGTGCGGCCGGAACACGAATTCGCGGGACATGCGCTCATGCGTGGGCGTGAGCAGCGAAAAACCGTGGTAGAGCGTGTCCGCCTCAGCTGGATTAGTGGTGATCGCTCGTGCGATTTCCTCCTCGGCCCAGTCCATCTGGTCGAACAGTGAGCCGAAAATTTTTGTGATGTCGCCGAGAATGTCTAGTACGGGGTCACTTTCTGTTGATGCGGTCATGGCTGTTTCTCCTGCGTTGCTTGGCTTTCCTGTGCTTCTGCGCGACGCGGTCCCACCTGCGCGGCTGCTCTTGGGGCGCGAGGTGGTCAGCGGTGGCGGGTGATGCGGGCGAGCTGGACGAGTGAGGTGATGGGCCCGGCCCAGTAGCGGGCGTGGGCGGGCTCGTCGCCGATGCCCCACACGGACAGCTCGACCTGCGGATTGCTGGGGCGTGTCCAGGTGGCGTGAACGCCGGGCCCGGTGGTGCACCGGATGCCGTGCTCATCGCAGGCGTAGGTGTCCGCGGGGCCGGTCCACCCCATCCCGTGCAAGAACTCGGCGACCTGGGCATAGCTCGCGTCGAGTGGTTGCCCCGGGGTGACGGGCGCACGGTCGGTTGCACCGGATTCGCCGGTGATCACAGCGCGAACCTCGGTGGTCTCGAACAGGCGTCCGCGCTCACTGGAATCGGCGTAGGCCAGCCCGTGCGGCCCGGTGAACCACAACGTGAGCGTGTGCCCGTCCCGGACCCAGCCGCGCCGGTAACCGCGCCGCTCGCCCAATTCGGCGGACGGGATCGGCGGCAGGGTGCCGTCGAGTTCGTGATCGGGGCGGGCGGCCCATCCGTGCGCGGCGAGGTCGTCGAGAATGCGGGGGTAGGCCATGTCTTTGGCGCGGACTCCGGTGTATCCGGCGGCGGCGCGTGCCATGGTGTCGGCGAGGCGGTTCATGCGCGCGGTGACGTAGCGCAGCCCGTCCGGTGGGTAGGGCGTGGCCTTGAACAGGGTGTGCGCGTCGTCGGTGAGGTCGGCGACCTGGCAGCGCAGCTCTTCGGCGTAGGCGGCGAGTTCGGCGAGGCTGGCAGCGCGCAGTGCCGCGAGCCCTTCCGCCGCGTCGGCGCGGGCACGGTTCCGGTCGGCCTCGGCGCGGGCCTCGGCGAGCGGGTCGTGGTCGGTCTGGTGATTCATCGGTGGTGCTCCTGTGGGCAGGGCTCGCCGCCCCGCCGTCGGTGGCGGCGAGGCGGCGAGCGGGCGGGTGACAAACGCGGGCGGGTCAGTGGTCCTGGTCCCATCCCATGCGGGCGGCCCAGGCGGCGAGTGCGCGCGCGGCCTCGTGCGGTGTGCCGTAGGTGGGTTCCTCGGCGGCGGGAAGGTCGGGCCGGATGCTGCCGCCGGTGAGGTCGCGGGCGGTGTAGCGCTCGCGGTCCCCTTCGGTGATGCGGCGGACGGTGCCGATGCCGAGTCCGTTGACCGTGATGGGCCATGCGTGGGTAAAGGCGAACCGCTCCTGCTCGGGGGCGGTGGTCCGGTGGTGTGCGGGCCAGCGGTACGCGGCCCACCAGTTGGTCACCGTGACGTCAATGACGCGGTCTCCCGCATCGACGATAGCGCTCACCAGGTCCCGTGCGGCGGTGGCCCCGATCAGGTCGGCCAGCCGGGCGTACGCGTCACGGGCCGTGGTGAGTCGCGTGAGGATAGGTGCCGCTTCGCTGCGGAGGGTGTCGGCGTCCATCTCGCCGATCGCGTCAGTACGGGCGTCGTAGGCGTCGCGGTCGGTCATACCGGGTGTCCAGCGCGGGGCCAGCGCGTTGATGCAGTCCAGGCACGTGCTGCACCGGTAGACGCTGGGGTGTGACACGGCAATGGAAATCCCCATGCCGATGTTGTCGCACCCTGGGGTTCCGCACTCGCCGCTCATGGTGCCTTTGCTCATGGTCCCTCTGTCCTCTCTGGATTGAGTTCGTGGGCTGGGTGGTCAGGACCAGTCGCTCCACCAGCTGCGGACCTCGGAGGGCTCGGTGTCGTAGCACTCGGTGATGACCTGGTCCAGGTCAGCGGTGGGGTTGTCGAGGCGGGTGAGCGCGGCGTTCACAACGAGATTGATCAGGTCGTCGTCACGGTCGCGCGTGGCCACTTCGTCGATCACGAGGTCGGCACCGTCGTTGACGGCGCGGGAAACCTGGTCTCGAGTGAAGTGCGGCATCTCCTGGTCCGTCGGTTTCCTTTCCGGTTCGGACTTGGTCGGGTGGTCGGTGTGCGGGAATGTCGCGAGGAACGCGGCGACTTTGGCGGCGTCGTCCGACGCGACCGAGAAGGCGAACGCCACGTGCTTGCAGTTGCGGGGCACCGTGGCGGTGCCGGCCAGCGGCCCCTGGTAGCGCACGATTGCTTCCTGCGGGTCGCAGCCGAGCGGGCTGAGTCCGGGCGGTTGGACGGTCGCGCCGAGCGGGTCCGCGATGGCGTGCGCGAGCCGGTCGCGTGCGGCGGCCTGGTCATCGATTCGTTGTTTCAGCTCGCGGGTTTCCGCGAGGGTGGCCCGGTAGCCGGGCAGCAGCCGCCGGGCAGTCTCGGCGGCGACGGTTTCGGGTGTCTTGGCCGGGGACACCGTAATTTCGTGTAATGGCGCTGGGTTTCCGTGGCGGTTCCGGATAGTCGCTAGTTCGGCCGGGAGGCTGGCGGAAAGCCTGAGCCGTGGTGCCTTCTCCCAGTCGGAGTAGCACACGTGAACGTCTTCACCATCTGGGCCGATCAGGACCCGGTCGCGGTGACCGTGGTAGCCCGGTTCGACCGTCCACGTCCCGTCGAGCGCTTCCGCCATCGCTACCGCAAATGCCTGCATGTCCATGGGTTCGTTTTCCTTCCTGTGTCGCGGATTTGTGTGCGCCGGAATTGGTTCGGGCGTCGGCTGTGGCCATCTCGCGGCCACGGCACCCGCGCGGCGCATGGCCGCGCGGGCACCGAAGCGGCGACAGTCCTTTTCAGACCGAGGCCAGCACCTTGCCGAGCGTGGTCACGGTGTCCTGGTCGAGCGCGTCGGCTTTTCCGTCCACCGCGCGGGACATGTTGCGTTCGGCGCGGGAGGCGTTGCGCACGATCGCTTCGTGGTGGGTGTAGGTGTTGATGGCCTGCACCACTCCCCACGCGGTACCGCGCCAGGGGCTGACCCGGTTGTCGGTGTTCCACAACCGGTTGAGCGCGGCCCGTTCGTTCGTCGCGGTAGTGCGGGCGCGTCCCTTTTCCTCGGGCACCGGAGTGTGTGCGTCCAGGAAGGCGCGCCATGCCTGGTCGGTCACGGTCGTTTCGCACAGGGCCTTGACCTCGGCGGCGAATTCCTCGGCCACCGTGTGGACCATCGCGAGCGCGTCACGGGCCTCCACGATGCGGAACTTGCCGTTCTTGGAGTGCTTGACCTTGAACTGCTGGCCGTACTCGCGCAGCCCTGCCGACATCGTGTTGTCGCACACCACGTTGGTCACGGTGCGCTTGTAGGTGGTGGCAAGGCTGCCGTCGTGGCTGGTGCAGGCGACCAGGTTCGGCCGGAACTCCACGCCTTCCGGGGTGGTGATGTTCTCGGGCACTTCCACGCTCACCCAGGCCTGTCGGCGGTCGCGCAGCAGGCCCGCGGAACCGATCGACAGACCGTCGTCCAGGATCGTGCCGACCTTGTCCAGTAGCCATTCCTGGTACTGGTGCACGGTGTACCCGTCGGCGAAGATCCCGAGGACGTCACCGGTATCCGATGCGGTGATGGCTTGCTTGTTGGGCACGCGGCGAAGGCCGAACTTGCCCGCCACAAGCCCCGGTTCCGGTTCGGCGGTCCAGTGGAACAAGCGCCGCTGCACATCGGCGACCGGGATTGCTCCGGCGTAGTGGTTCGGCTCGCTGCCTTGCGCCGATGCCCGGTAGTGCCACGCGTGCCCGCGCTTGTCGGTGAACCCAATCAACACATTGTTGTTGAGCCATTCGCTGGTTTCTTTGGACATGACAGACCCACTTTCGTTATCGGATGTGATACGGAAACCGTTGTGCGGTCACGGCGTCCGCACGCGAACGCGCGCGGCACCGAAACGGCACAACGCGGTGCGGCTAGTTGCGGTAGTGAGATCGCATGGATTCTTCTGCCCGGCTTAGTGCGGCACGTTGCGAAAGCCACCGTTCGGCATCGCTGAAATGCCGGTGCCATTGCTCGGTTTCGTCGGGCTCAACCGAGCAGAACGCCAACCCGCGCCACAATCCGCGCCACCGAAGGATCACGCGCACGTGTCCGTGCTCGGTGCCGTAGGCGAATACGGTTTCGTCGTCGGGCCGGTCATTCCCTTGTGGGCCCGATTCGGCGAGATAACGCACGACCAGGCTCACTAATAGTTCATGGTGGACACCCATGGTGGATAATGCTTGGTACGCGCGCCGGGCTCCGTGCTGGTCGGCGTAGTCACGAAAGATCGCGTATTGCCGGTCCTGCTCGCTTCCGGCAACCGGGTTGTTGGTATCCACGGTGACTCCTTTTCCTAGTGCCGTTTGACGGGCCGCGTTCGTTACGCCACGTTTTTGCCGTAGGGGTAGACAACGGGGTAACAGTGTTCGCAGCCACGCAATGTTTCGCGAACGTCCGACATGGTTACGGTGTGATTGCCGTGTCGGTATCCGTCGACCATGGCCGAAACGCATTCGCAGTCGTCTTCTGCGTAGTATTCGGCGCAGTCGTAATGCAGCGGCTCATCACAAGCGCTTTCGAGCCACTTGTCACACTCGACGCATTGCCGATATCCCAGCTCGGGCATGATGTGGTCGATATCCCAGCCGTGACAGTCGGTGCACAAGGTCTGTCCGTCATCGCTCAGCGCCGAAACGACGTCCGCCGCGATTTCCTCGGGCACGTCGTAGCAGTCGACCAGCACGCGCGCGGCGTTCTCGGATTCCCGCTCTGACAGGTCTTCGTCGTCGAGCAGCGGGTATCCGGCGAGAGCGGCACCGATACGGTCGGCGGCCTCACGTGCGGCGGAATCGCCGTAGTCGTAGGCGAGAAGGCCGTTCCACTCGGCCGCTTTGCCGGGTGCCGCTTCCTCCATGAGCCGCACCGCCGCGTGCCCGTTGGACACGTCCGCCAGGTGGGCGCACTGGTGCCCGGTGAGGTAATCGCCGGGAATTGGCAGCGGGTCACCGCCCGATCCGAGCACGAACCCGAATCCGGACCAGTCATTATCTCGGGCGCAGTCTTCACCGTCCCATGTCCCGTAACGGAAATTCTGCCTGAAGAACAAGTGCGCATCTTCGGAAAACGAAATTTCAGGGTTGTTCATGATTGACACTCCCAGCGGGTGCGGATTAGTGCGAGTCACAGACCGCATGCGGCAAAGAAACGGTCGCGGTCGAATCGGGGGTTTACCGATTTGAAGTACGTGCACAAGGCGTCGGCGAGCGCTTTTCGTTCGTCGTCGGCGACAACTTCCCGACGTACGGAATCGGCAATTTCTTTGAAGTCTTTACGCGTCATGACAGAACCTCCAATGATGTTGTAGTTGCGTGTCGTTTGGCGGTTCAGGCCAGTTGCGAACTGGTACGGGCCGAAATGTGGACGCGTCGGGTGCGATTCACGCAAAGGGGATCATCTTCTATGTCCGTGCGATGCGTAAACGCAAGCGATAGCGCCCGGTCGGCCGGTAGCGCATTCCCTGAACCTCCCTAAAAGGGAAGCCGTTATGTCTAGTGCACAACGCAGGGAACCATGCCCGTAAGACATAGCGTGCTATGAACAGAAAAGGCGCGACGCGCTTGAGAGAGTGTCGTTCAATGTCGGCAACCGCTTTACACAATCCGGACGCCCACACGTTGTGACGTTTTTCGGTGCTAGACCACCATGTAGTTATCTTGGGGACACACCTGTGGCAGGCATGCCTTTATGCGCGCTACTCCGCTCTATAGCAAGGGATTCACATAACGGGGCTGCAAGCGCAGTTACTACGCATCTCAGACTAGAAATGCGCGTTTGGCTACGCGTCGTTCCCCACTACTGCCCTGCACGGTTTCGCTGCTGTCCGCGCGGCCCAAGCCGCTGCCCGCGCTATGCGGGTCTTATGGTTCGTAACGGCCAATCCTTTGAGGAGAAGAAAGGAAGGAGATCGCTCGCGGGACGCCGTGTCCCGGTCCTCACGCCCTTCTCTGTCTCATCCCCTCCGGTCTGTCTCGGTTACATGTCTAGGTTGACACACTGCCTAGACACTTTCAAGCTCCAGCCGGGTTCCGTTATCTCGCCGTTACCTTCGGCGTCGACCTCGCCGCTCAGGGCCGGTTGGGCCCTTGAGCTGGGAAGACGCAGAGGAAGAGACCGACCCGCACAGCGGCAGCCAGCGCCCGCGCCCGCGACCCGCACAGCGGCAGCCAGCGCCCGCGCCCGCGACCCGCACAGCGGCAGCCAGCGCCCGCGCCCGCGACCCGCACAGCGGCAGCCAGCGCCCGCGCCCAGCGGCAGCCAGCGCCCGCGCCCGCGACCCGCACAGCGGCAGCCAGCGCCCGCGCCCGCGACCCGCACAGCGGCAGCCAGCGCCCGCGCCCGCGACCCGCACAGCGGCAGCCAGCGCCCGCGCCCGCGACCCGCACAGCTTGGATTCAGTACGAATTTCTCTTTGGATATCTTGCGGTTTTTGAATCACACCACTTGCAGCCACGCCGTTTATATGGTTGTCAACATCTATGAGTCATGTTTCTGTATCGTTAGGTTTTATCTTGCGGGCAAGGAGAAGGCGGAAAGAGCCATGCAGTCACTTAGGATCAAAAAGAAGAAAGAATGGAAGGGAAGCTGTGGCGAAGGAGAATGAAGAAGAAGCTGGCTACAGCAGAACGGGACTTGCGGACGGAAGGCAGTGCGAGCATCAGATAGCCAACACACCACCCAAGCCGACTGTTCACGTGCCTGCCGGCACCGAAGTCGGGGAACACGGAGGAAGGGGTTGCCCAGCGTTGGCCTGCAACAAGGCTTTGACGCGCCCCTTCCTCTCTAGTGGGAGCCCGGAAAGGAAGACGGAAAGGAAGGTCGAGAGGAAGGTGGACGGGCGAGAGGTCTACGGGCTCGCCGCCGACTCCATGCCGGTTGTACACGCGGCAGAGTACTGGCCTCGGGCCGTGCTGCAGCTCGCCTCCGCGGGCCGCCACCGCCGCTTCCCGGAATCACGCGAATAAGTTCACATCCCGGCGTTCAACGTATCCGCGAGGAATTAACCCAGTATAACGACGTTGGCTCGTGTTGGACAGCCTCAGGAAACTGGCGGATCGCTATGAGATTCGCGTCTACTTCCTGCGTTAGGCGCTGGGTTCGTTTAGCTGGCCTGCCGGTTGGATATGTGATTTCTCGGCTGTTGTAGGGCGTCCGCGAGGCTGAGGGTGCTCGGGGCGGGGCGTTGGTCGAGATCGGCCAGCGATGTGGTGAGCAGGTGCAGGGTGCGTGGGATGCTGTCGTGCTGGCCCAGGCGCGCCTGCAGACGCATGAGGTCGCGGTAGATCGCCTCGTTGTAGGGGTCAAGGTGGCGGGCTTGTTCCAGCAGAGCGAGTGCCTGTTCGGGGCTGTCGGTTCTGATCTTGCGGATCAGGGTGCTGAGCGCGTCGAGGACATCGCGGCGGAGGGCTTCGCGGGGCCCGTCGATCCAGTCCGCGGTGATGCCTTCGGCGAGGTCTCCGCGGTACAGCTCGGTGACGCGATTCGCCGCCGCGACAGCCTCTGTTGCCGGGGCTTGGCGGCTGGCGGTGATGGCGTCCTGGAGCCGCCAGAGGTCGGCGGTCAGGATCGTCTGGTCGAGCCGGTAGTGGCTGTCCTGGTTGACGATGATGTCGAGGGTGTCGTCGTTGCTTGCCCGGCGAAGGCCGCGGCGTAGCTGGGACAGGGTCGCGTGGAAGCTGTTGTAGGGACGTTCGCCGGGCGCGTCCGGCCAGAGCGCGGCGCTGAGGGTTTCGCGTCGGCACCCGTCACGGTGTAGCGCCAGGTAGACCAGGATCTCGCGTTGCCGCGGAGCGAGGACGTCGATGAGGTCACGGGGTTCGGGATACGCTCTGGTCAGGTGCAGCCGGCCGAGCACCTGCAGGTGCAGTGGCGGGGCCGGGGCTGGTTCTGTGGCCGGGCGCGGCTCGGTCGTTGGGTTGTCGTCGCGCCGGGCGGCCGAGGGGCGTGGGTGGTTGCTGACCTCCGTCGGGGATGGCTCGGTCGTTTCTGATTCAGCCGGTCCGGACGGTCCGGTCGTGGGGTGCTCGCCGCGGTTGTCGCTGGCGGTCTCCGTCGGTGGGGTCACGGCTGCGGCGTCGGGTTCGGTAGCGAACTCGTACTCGAAGACGGGTGGCTCGGGACTCGCCGTCGTGTTCTCGGCCCGGCTTTGCCGCTGTGTGCCCGTTTCCACGGCGCTGCTGGCGCCGGTGCGGTCTCGGATCGGGTCGTCGCTGCCGGGCTCGGCCGCGTGCAGGAGTGCGAGCAGGTCACGGGCGTCGGCGTCCGGCAAGGTGAACAGTCGGGTGCCGGCCAAGTCATCGCTCAGGGTGGGGCTGGTCGCTTCGACGGTGCCGTCGTCGCGCACGCGCACGGTGCCGCCGGGGTGCCAGGGGCCGAGGAACACGCCAGCCAGACCGAGGTGCGCGCCGTTGTCGAGGACGGCGTGCGCACGCCGGTTCGTGTCCGCGGTGGGCGTGGCTACCACCACGGCAGGTCCGGTGTCGCCGCTCGAAAACGCTGTGTTCGCTGGTGGGTCGTCCCGCGCGAGGTCGCCGGTGTCGGTGCGGGCGACCAGTTCGGCCTCCAACGTCGCCAGCGCTGCGGGCAGGTCGTCAACGACGAGGAGCCGGTCCGGGACGGGATCCGGCAGGTCGTGTCCGAAGAGCGCGCGGGCGTCGTCGGCGGGCATCACGATCATGGCGTCGAGGTCATCGCTGGTGGCCTGCGCGAGCAGGGTCGTGATCAAGGCCCGTGCGGCGGCGTGGGCACCGGGACCGGTGAGTCCCAGTCCTCGCGTGCTGGCGAGGTCGAGCGCGATGGCGTGCCCGTCGCGTACGCCGAGCGAGGTGTCCTGGGGTGCCGGGAGCACAGCACGGACCGTGGCCTGGGCTCGGTCGCGGGCGTGGATGTCGGCCGGTCGTGGATGTCCAGGTGGTGCGGGCGCAGCGGCCGGGTTGTCGTCGACCGGCTGGGGCGCGGTGGTGTCGTGGGCGATGCGCAGTGCGCGGACGACCGGGAGGCCGGCAGGGTCAGCGTCGTCGCGTGCGCCGGGGTGGTACCAGCGGCGGCGCCGGAGTCGGACGGTGATCATCGCGAGGGTGATCAGGGCAGCCAGTCCGAGGCCGACGAACGCACCGGTCGGCAGTGCGATACCGGTTCCGGGTTGTGCCTCGGGCATGTCCGGCTGTTCTCCTCGAGGTGCGTGCGGCGGGGCGGGCTGCTCGGCGGAGGTAGCCGGGCCTTCTGGGGCGTGAGCGGGTGCCGGGCTGTTCGGTGGCGTCGCGGGCTGCTCTGGTGGCTGCGCGGGTGGTGGTGCCGCTTGGGCGGGCAGGACGAGGTGCCAGCCGGGTAGGATCTGGTCGGGGTGGCGCAGCGCGCGGCCGTCGGGTTGGGTGCGGCCGGCGTTGAGGTCGAAGATCGCGCGCCAGGCGTCTGGGTCGCCGAGTTCGCGTTCCGCGATGGCCGAGAGCGTGTCGGTGGGCTCGACGGTGACGGTGCGCCCGCTCGCTGTGGCGATGTCCGCGGGATGGGGCAAGGCGACGGCGTCCGGTGGCAACAGCAGCGTCCATCCCGGTTCCAGGTCGCCGGGGCTGTCGGCGAGCAGGCCGGGGTTGAGCCGCACGATCTCGTGGTAGCGGGTGCCACGGCCGAGGTGGCGTTCGGCCAAGTCCCACAAGGTGTCGCCGTGGACCACCGTGTAGGGCACGGCGTCGTCTGTTCCCGCCGCTGCGGGAGACGACGTGCTTGGGGCGCCGACCGTCACCGCAGTCTGGTCGGTCGCGGTGTCCGTTGCGGAGACCCGGGCTGCCGTGACGGGATGTTCGTGGGGCCATGGCGGCGCGGTGGCCGCAACCGGTGTTGCCGGGGCTGTCGATGCCCCTGCGGTACCGGCGGAGGTGGCCACGAGAACGGCGGCCACCAGTCCGGCGATCCATCGGCCACGCGGCACCCGGCGCAGCAGACCGCGGGCGGTACGGACACCGTGCCCCGTCTGGCGAATCACCTCGACCACGACGGAAAGAGTCAGCAAGAACCAGCCGGCCCACGCCACCGCCACGACCAGCCAGAGCACGAGGTCGCCGGTCAGCCACGCCCACCGCAACGCGTTCCAGATCCGTTCGGGCCATTGACCGATCGGAGCCGGGTCGGGCCAATGGTCGGGAAACAGGCGGGCCGGGTCGGCGCCAAGCGCGAGAAGTCCGCACGGTATCCCGGCAATGAAGGCAAGCAAGGCCAGCGCGGCGAGTGCCCCGCGAATCCGCTGTGCTGGTGCGGCGGTCATGGCAGGTCACCGGTCCGGGTGCCGACGCCGAGTTCGGCCAACGCGGTGCCCGTCGCCTCGGCGGTACCGCCGAGCAACCCGATGGGGGTGGGCTCGACGACGGTGACGGTCACGCGGACCGCGCGCGGTCCGGCGACGCTGACCTGACCGGGATACCCGGCACGAGCGAGGTAGTCGGCGGCAGTGCGCGCTGCGGTCGTCGTGTCGATGCTGACCGCGGGGCTGCGGGTGTCCACCGCGGTGTTGGCCGCGCGGGCGGCTTCGGCGGCCAGCGCGTCGGCGCGGGCGATCGCCCGCAGCCGCGCGGAGCCGTCTACGACTAAGGCGAGCACGAGCAGCAGCGCGGGCACCAGGACGGCGACCATCACGCTCACGGACCCGGCATCCCGCGGCGGTGTTGGTGCCGTCGTTGCTCGGGAGGTCATGGGATGCCTCGATACGGGTCGACCGGGCTGGTGAAGGCACCGGTGATCGTTCGGGTTCCGTTCGGGACGGGCAAAGCAAGATCGCCGAGCGGAACGCGACACGTGACGCTGGCTCGGACGTACCCGGCGCGGCCGACCGTGATCTGGCTGGCGTCGATCGCCACGCTGGACTCGCGGCAGGTGATGCCCTCGCGCGCCAACCGTTCCCGGGCCACCGCCGCCCCGGCCTGTTGCGCCGCAGCCGGGCCGCGGGCGATCGAGGCGGCCCGCGCCGCGGCGGTGGCGGCATTGTCGACCGCCTGCTGCGCCGAGGAGGTGCGGGCACCTGCGACGATCAGCAGCCCGACGAAGAGCACGGCAGGCACGAGCACCGCGGCCTCGACGCTGACCGAACCCGCATCACCCCACCACCGCGACCGCAGACCATGTCGACGGAGTCGGGTGTTGCGGCTCATGAGCCACCTCCGGCGGCCAGGGGCACGGTGAAGCGCTCCTTCACGGCCCGCGCGGTGGCGGAGATCTCGATGTCTAGGCCCGGCATGGGCAGCAAACGTGGAGCAGACCCCGACACAGTGACCTGCACGTTGTCCGCGGTGACTACGGCCTGCGCCTCGGGGGCGGCAAGCACGCCACTTCCCGCTCGGGCAGCGAACGAACGCGCCGACTGGACCGCCGTGGTGTTCGTGGCGCCGACCGGACGACCAGCGTCGACTCCGGCTTGGGCTGCCTGGCTGGCGACGGCGTGCGCGTACCACCATAACCCGCCCTGCACCGCCGACAGGATCAGCAGCAGCACGACTGGGAACAGCAAGGCCAGTCCCACCGACTCCGAGCCGGTGTCGTTGCCCAGGCCGCGGGATAGCATCAGCCGACCTCCGTGGTCACCGGGTCGGACGCGTTCGCCGTGTCGTCGCCCGGCGCGGGAGGTTTGCGTCGGGTGGATGGCGCGTCCGCCGCTGGTGTGTCTCGTGTGGACGATGCCGGGGTCGCGGCGCTCTTCGTGCTCGACGCGCGCCCGGCAGGCTTCTTCCGCTTGGAGCGAGTCGCCTTCCGACTGCCCAGCCACCGGTTGAGGTCAGCCGCCGGGATGTCGGTGAAGCGCGCCAGCTCGGCGATCTCCATGACGTCCGTGGATTCGGCAAGCACGTCCCCGAGCTCACGCTCGATGTCGCTGAGCTGTTCCGCGATCGAGGCCCTTTGCTGGGCGAGTTCCCCGACCCGTTTCGCGACGGCTGAGCGTTTCGCGCTACGAGCGGCGTCGGCCTGTTCAACCCGGCGTTCGATCTCTTCGGTCGTCGCCATCCTGGTCGCTCCCTTCGTTGACTCCTGCACGCCAGCCACCGGCGCAGCGCAGTCCGGTCGCGCTGATCACTGGAGCTGGCCTTGGTATTTCTGCACCACGGCGCGGATGGCGAACGCGAGCCCGAGCACCACGGCCAGACCGATAGCGACGAGCACGGCCTTTTCCACCGACTCCGAACCGCGATCACCGGACGCCCGTGCCTGTGCCCACCGGTTCTCCACGGTGGTGACCAGCGCCACCGCCAGACCGGTGAGGACCCCAACGAGCTGCCCGTAGCGCCACCGGACTCTGGTGTGGATGCTGCGGACTGTCTTCGGCATCGGTGTTCAACTCCCTTCACGTCACCTGCGGTTCTGTTGTCCCGCAGCGGTTTTGAACCCAGAGGTTTTGTTAGGCGCCTCCGGCAATCAACCGGATCATGGCCGGGTACATGACCAGCAGGAGGAACGCGACCAGCAGCAGCGCCACCGGAAGCGCGAGGCGTTGGGAGCGGGCGTTGGCGTCGGCCTTGTCCGCGGCCAGGGCTGCGGAGCGCAGCGCGCTCGCTTTGGCGATCAGCGTGCTGTAGATGGCGGCGCCGTCGGCGGCGGTGGCGAGGATGTCGGCCAGGTCGGCGAGTTCGACCACGCCCATCCGCTTTCCCAACCGGGACAAGGCAACCCAGGGGGTGTGCCCGGCGCGCATCGCGCGGCCGAGCGTGCGGCTGATCCGGGCGAACACCCAGGAATCGCCGACCGCGGCGGCTTCGCCTAGCGCTTGACTCGGCGCACGGCCGGTGGCTCGTTCCTGGGCCACGAGGTCGAGGTAGGCCGCAGTCGCGCGGCGGAACTCCTCCCGTGCCCGGGTGGCGTCCTCGCGCACGGCCAGGACCGGCACCACCGATCCCGCCACGGCTGCGATCACGGCGGCCAGCACCACCACGGTGGTGGGAAAGCCGAGCCGGGCGAACCACGCCAGCCCCGTCACCGTGAGAACGGCCGCGGTGGCGCCTGCGGCCCAGGCCAGGCGGCGGGCGACATAGCGTTCGGGCGTGTGGTCGAGTACGTCGAGGTCGGCGGTGGGGATGCCCCACCAGCGGCTCGATGACCGAGCCGAGTAGCCGGCGAGGTGCTCCAGCCGCGTCGCCCACCGGCCCCTTGGCGGAGCGCCGTCGGCGCGGCGAGCGGTGCGGTCGTCCAGCTCGGCGACCGCGGCGGCCAGGTTGACCGGGGCCGGGCGTACCAGAGCCAGGATCACGCACACGACCGCGAGCCCTGCGAGCGCGCCCAGCACCGCAGCGGTGAAGCCGGGGCTCATCGCGGCACCCCCTCCCCGGCCGGGGCGACCACGGCCGCCTTCCGCGTCGGTTTCGGTGCCCCCACCGGGGTGCGCGAGGCCGCGCCGAGCAGCCGCGCCGGGCGGCGAGTTCGGGTCAGGAGGTGCATCCACCACCCGGCCGCGCCCAGGAGTCCGCCGATCCCGGCCATCACCAGCTGACCCAGCACATCGTTGAACGGGGTGAGGAACTCGTGGGCGAAGAACACCAGCCCGGCCAACAGGACGGCGGTGATGCCGAGGATCGCGCGAACGTCGGTGCGGGGTTTGGCGCGGTCGGCTTCGATGTCCCGGCGCGCCACCACTTCCCGTTCCAGAGCGGTGGCTTTGGCGTCGAGGATGTCGACCAGGCCACGCCCGCCCGCCCGCGAGCGCAAGATCAGCGCAAGGACCACCTCGTCAGCGGCCTCGTCACCGACGTCCTCGGCGAACGCGCGCAACGCCTGCTCCAGGCCGCGGGTGCGCAGCCGCACCGCCAGGGTCTCCACTTCCGTGGCGAGCGCCTCGGGTGCGGTGCGCGCGGAGCTGGCGATCGCCTGCTCCAGGCCACCGGCGCCGGAGGCGAGTACGTCGGCCAGGCGCCGCACCCAGCTTGCCAACGCGTCGAGCCGGGTAATGAGCCGCTGCGCGTCGTGTCCGCGGGCCAGGATCGGCACCGTGATCACTCCGGCGGCGGCGATGATCGCGGCGACCGGCCAGCCGGTGGCCCACCACACCACAGCGCCTGCGGCCACGGCCAGCAACACCCGGCGCAGCGGAACCCGTGCGACGACTGCTCGCCAAGCAAGCAACCCCCATGGCGTGGTTGCTCGAGCGGACTCGTCGGGCTGCCGCGCGGCGAGCGGCAGGAACGCGGCCACGGCGCAGGCCACCGCCAGCACCGCCGCCAGGCCGAGCAGCCACGGCCACACGGTCGTCATCGCAGACCTGCATCTGGGAAACCAGCGGTGTGCCAGGTGCCGGAACCGGCGGCGTCGAGCGCGGCGCGGTCGAAGCCGTGGCGTTCCAGCCGCTCCAGCAGGTCGCGGCTGGGTGCGTAGGCAGGCACGGCGCGCCCGTCCACCGGGCGGGGGCCGAAGATCCGGGTGGTGTCCGGGCGGCCGGAATCGCCGACCGGGCCGACCTCGATCACTTCGGCAATGAACCGCTCCCGGCGCCCGGGATGGTCGGTGCGGGCGACGTGCACGACGAGGTCGATCGCCGAGGCGGTCCATTGGTGCGCTGCGTCGATGGCCAGGGGTGGATCGGCGAGTTGCCCGAGCGCGCCGATCCGGTCGAACACCGCCGACGCGGAGATCGCGTGCAGGGTGCACATGCCCCCGGTCGCCCCGTTCCCGAGCGCGCGGAGCATGGCGGTGACTTCTCCGGCGCGAACTTCGCCGACGATCACGCGGCTCGGCGAGTGCCGCAGCGTCTGCTTGAGCAGGTCGTCTAGGGTGATCTCGCCGATGCCCTCGGAGTTCGCTGGGCGCGCTTCCAGCGGAGTGACCAACGGCCGGGGGCCGATGTGCAGGCCGAGTTCGTACTCCTCCTCGACGGTGACCACGTGCTCGAAGGCGGGGATCTCGCGGCACAACGCGCGCAACATGGTGGTCTTCCCGGCAGCGGGGCCACCGGAGACGACCGTGTTGCAGCCCGCGCGCACGGCTGCACGCAGGAAGGAGGCGAGCAGCGGGTCGAGGGTGCCGTTCGCGACCAGGTCGTCCAGGCCGACGTTGACCAGGCGGTGGCGGCGGATCGCCACCCGCGGCCGGTCGGACACCTCCATCACCGCCGCCACCCGCGCCCCGAGCGGGCCACCGGCAGGAATCCGCAAGTTCCCCATCGGGCGACCGGCGTTGAACTCCCGGCTGGTTTGGCCCTGGCGGGCGAACATCGCCGCGAGCATCTCGACCAGCTCGGCGTCGGTGTCGGCGACCGGATGCGGCCACCGTTCGATCGAGCCGTCCGCGAGTTCGAGGAAGACGTGGTCGCAGCCGTGGACGTGGATGTTCTCCACGTCCTCGCGCTCCAGCAGCTCCTCCAACGCGCCGAGCCCGGACAGCGCGGCCACCACCGCGCGCACGAGCCGCCGTTCGTCGTCGACTGGCAGCGGCGCCTGGCCCGCGGCGGCGCGACGTTGTACCCAGGCCGTGACTTCCTCGGCCACGTAGGCGCGCATCCGGGCTTGCTGCTCCTCGACCGACAGCGGCGAGTCCAAATGTGCTTCCCCGGCGGCGACCTGTTCCAGGCGGGCGGCGACCGACTCCCGGATCGCCCGCACGGCCTGCGGGTCCAGGTAGCCGCCCGTCGCCCCGTCCGGCGGTGCTGTGGGCGCTGGCGGCGCTGCTGGCCCGGTTCCCAGGGCACCAGCGAACGGTGCCGACAGGTCGGGCGGGCGACGCGGGGCCGTGGGGCCGGTGGTGGGGCGGTACCCGTTGTGCGGCAACGTCATCGGGCTCCTCCGGTGAGCACGCCCGGCGAGCCCGGTGCGGCCGGTGTGCGCAGTTCCGCCGGGGTGTCCTGGTGGTAGGTGCCGTGCAGGCGGCGCGCCGCGCGGCGCACGCTGCGCAGCAACGGCGACCGGCGTGGCAGCGTGCCGCCGTCGGCGCCGTCGGAGAACACCGCCGCCGCCCGCGCATCCGCAGCGACCTGCACGCCCGCCTCCCGGCCCAGCGCCGCGCGGACTTCCCGGCTGCCCGCCGGAGTCGTCGCGCAGACCGCCAACCCGAGCCGGTGCGGGACGATCCGCTCGGCGAGCTCGGCCAGCAGCGGGCGTGCGGCCAGGATGTGCCGCTGGGTCGGGCGTACCGCTACCAGCACGAGGTCGGCGGCCAGCAGCAGCGGCCATGGGGTGAGCGTGCTGTAGCGGCCGATGTCGACCAGCGCGTCGGCCGGGTGCCCGGACGTGGTCTTGAACGCGGCCAGCGCCGCGGTCAGGCGCGTCCACCCGGCGGTGCCGACGGCGGCGTGCTGGCCCGGCGCGCTCAACCCGGCCAGCAGCCCGACGTGCCGGGCCGGAGGAACCTGCTGTACGTGGTCGAGCAGCGTGGCCGGGTCGCCCGCCGTCGCGTGCCGGGTCGCCGTGGCGTGCGACAACACGCCGAGGTCAGTGCGGATCGTGCCGTCCACGACCCACTGGCCCAGCCAGCCCGCTGCGAGGTCGCCCCCGGCTGGGTCGCAGTCGGCCAACACCACCGGTACGGGCCAGGCCGCCGCCAGCGCGGCCAACGTCGTGGTCGCGCCGGGTGCCCCCTTGCCCGAGACGATCGTGATCATTGCCAACACCCTCACCGCCCTTCCAGACAGCAGTCGTCTTTTAGGCGCCGGGACCGAGCTGGACCAGGACCACCTGGCCCGCGGCGGCGCTGCTTGCGGCCTGCGCGGTGTCCGCGCCGACCAGGACATCGACCGTGACCGCGCCGGTGGAGTCCGGCGGGCCAACCCCGAGCACCCGCGCGCGAAACGGCCCGGCCGTGCTCGCCGTGGATTGGCTCGCATCGGTTCCGGTGCCTCCCGCGACCGGGGTCACCTGGACCAGGTCGCCGGGTGCCAACCCGCGGGCGGGCAGGTGCCCCGGTTTCACCGGCAGCCCGACGAGGCGCTCGCCCGGCCCGGGAACCGGCTGCGCGGACAGCTGGCCGGGGGCGAGCACGGTGCCCGCAGGCAGCGTCGAGCGCGCGACCTGGCCGACCACCCCGGCTCGGTCGCTGGCGGGGATGGAGGCCAGCCGCTGGTCCGGGACCGCCTTGGCTACGCCGAGATCGCCTTCGCCGATCCGCTGGCCCCACCCGACGTCGCGGGTCAGCACCAACACGTCGACCCGCTCGTCCTGCCCCGCGATCAGCGCGTGGTTGCCGTACGCGACCACCGCGGCCAGCACGACCGCGACGCCCAGCAGCCACCAGCGGCGCCGCCGGGGCACCCGCGGGCCATCGCCCTCCTCGCCCTGGCCGGTGAGCCCCGAGTCGCCGCTGCGCGGCTGTGGCGGCCGGGAAAAAGACACAGCAGTACCCACTGGGGTAACTCCTTCCCCATTCCAAAAATGTTGTTGCCTTTATTTCCGCAGAATGCGAGAAACGAATCTGTCGCAGAATGCGGTTGTCAAAGTCCTGTCCGTCAGTTCGCGCGCAGGGCCTGCACCTCGGCCACCGCGAACGTGGCCGCGGCCCGCGAACTCATCTG
Organism: Prauserella endophytica; assembly: GCF_005146945.1. Classification (GTDB taxonomy): domain Bacteria; phylum Actinomycetota; class Actinomycetes; order Mycobacteriales; family Pseudonocardiaceae; genus Prauserella_A; species Prauserella_A endophytica. The sequence continues at coordinate 58,713 of NZ_SWMS01000023.1, read as the reverse complement.
CGGGAAGTCCCCGCCGACCTCCGTGGTGCCGTCCGAGCCGACCCAGCTCACCGACCACTGGATCGCCCACTCCGCCGTGGCCTGGTCGTTCGGCTGCCCGACCGACGAGCGGGTGTACACAAAACCGCAATCGGGGCTGGCAGCGTGCAGCCCGTACGACCGGTCATACGGCGTGCCCGGACCCGCACACGACATCGAGCCGCCGGTGCCGGAGTTGAACAACATCGCCACAGGCGTCGCGGTCACCTCCGCCCAGACGGGACCCACCTGCACCCGCTGCACCGCCGGATGCCACACGCTCCGGTCGGTCCACACCCAGGTGTTCTCCCCAACGATCGTGGCGTCCCGCCCATCCGGCAACCGCACATCCGGCGAATGCCGCGGCACCGGCAAAGGAAGACGAAGCTGCTCGAACGCTCTCGCGGCCAGCTCTGCCGGAGTCGGCAAGGGTGGTGGGCCGGGAGCCTGCGCCCCCGGCGGGGCATCCGCCGGCACGGACGGCAGACACCGCAGCCCCACCGCATTGCCGCCCGACCGGATACCTCCCGGGCCGTCACCAACGGGGAACCCACCCAGGAAGCAGCCCGGCGGCAGACCACTCGACGCGTCGGCCGTCCCGGTCCCGTCGGTGCCCGCTAGGCTCCCGGGCGACGACGTCGCCTGCGGTCCGCCGCGGCGGATCGGCGCCTCGCCGCGCGAGTACAACGCCCGCAGATCCACCCGCGGTGGCGTGTACTGACCATACGGGTCCACCGGCGTCACGACGACCTGGCCATCATCGTGAGGTTCGTCAGCCGCCGCCGACGGGCTGGCCGCCAGCACACCCGTGGCCGCAGCCAGACACGCGGGGATGGCGAGCAGTCCACGATGCATCAGCACGCACCCCCAGGAAAGCGCAGTCGAGCCACCTTCCACTGCCCGGAAGCTTGATCGCGCTTCATCGTCGCCGTGACCGGCATTCGAGGCACGCCAACGGTCTTCGGGTCACCGGTGCGCGCGTCGGCCTGGCCCGCACGGGAGGCGTCCTGACAGTCGACCACCTTGGCCGTGTCGCCGCTCACCTCGACCGAAGTGATACGCACGACAACCTCACCGTAGGTGGTGAACCCGGCCGCCTTGTTGCGGCGCATTGCCTCTAACGTGACGCTCAGCTGCGGCTCAATGGCGATCGCGGCGATCGCGTCACGCCAGGTGTCCTCGGGCTTGTGCGGCGTCTGAGCCGAACGCGGCCAGAACTGGGTGTACGCGGCCTCTACCGCGGCCGCCGCATCCAGCGACGCCGACGGAGCCAGCGATCCCTGGGATGGCGCAGACGAATCCAGTGGCGGTGGCGCGGACGGCCTCTCGCCGCTGCACCCGGACACCAGCAACGAAGCGCCGAGCGCCACCGCCACGATGACACCCCAGGCCGACGAGCGCCAGATCGAGCAAGCCATCACGCATTCCCCCACGCTGTCGAACTCGCAGAGCCGTCCGCTCCGCGCGAGCCGACGCTCAGCGTCGATCGGTTCGCTACGCGAACAACATCCCCAGCAGGGCGCCAGCCAGCACGGAAGGACCGGCGGGAAAACGGGCGCGCGCTTGGTGCGTGACCACCGCGACCGCGATGGCGACTACCGCGGTTAGGCCGGCAGCCAGCAGCAGTCCGGTCGCCAGGACATTCCAGCCGAACCAGCCCAGATACAGCGCGACCGCCCCGTACAGAGCGGTGTCCCCGCCGCCGGTGTGCTCCGGTGCCACCGCCTGCACCGCTGCCGCCATGGCCAACACCCCTAGCGCCGCCCCGCAGGCGAAGCCCAAGTTCGTCCAGCGATTCTCGGCGGCCGCAGCCATCGTCAAGCACGCCAAGCCTCCGGCTGTCATCGCGGCCACGATCGGAAACGGCAAACGCCCAGACCGTACGTCGGTGATCGTCAGCACGCAGCTCATCGCACACGCCCAGCACCACGCCACTGCCACCGGGCCCGGTCCAAACCGCGCCCACCCCACGGCGAACAACACCGCACACCCCACCGACGCCGCAACCAGCACCACCACACATGAACTGCATGGTCCCTGACGAGAGCCCAGGCTGCGTTCGGCAACGGCGACCAGCCCGGGACCAAGCAGCACTCCGACCCCAATAAGCCACAACATCGTCGACATCCCACACACCCCCCGCGCGGCACGCCGGTGACCAACGCCGCGACCACCAGACCGGCGCACCGGCACCCGACTCACCGGTGCCCCCGTCGCCACCCGCGACCACGGGGCCTCGGCCCTGACATGACTCTCCACAGCCGACATCACCCTGACCTGGCGAGCCGCTCGGCAGCCACGCCAGCGCAGCACTCTCGCATTGAGCCCTGTCCTCGTCGCGGGTGCACTCATCGCCGTCATCCCTGCCGGGAGCCACCTGGCCACGGCGTAGCGGCCAGGCAAACGCAAAGACCTGAATCACTGAGCGGCCAGGCATGCTCAGCAACGCGCCTATCAGAGCTTGAGCACAGCCCGCTGCGCCTCCCCAGACGCCAGCATCTCGTCCGGCATCGCCACACCCATAGAAGATGCATCTCGCTACCCCGGCAGCGGGATCGGGTGCGGTCATCAACGGTCGACGATGAACCATGGCCAAGTCCCCCCTCTGCGCGCCTCTGTCGCCATCCGCGGCGGCGGATTGATCTACGTGTAGCGCGCGGACCTCGACTGAGTGCAAGGTAAGTACCGACTTACCCCAGGGTTAGTCGGGCAATCTTCACCCGTTCGACCTACACCAGGTCAGCCCTCGAAAACGGTCTTGCGGTACACCACCCGATCGGGTCGCCGGGGGTCGTCAACCCGCGGTGTTGATCGTGATACGCAACCGGGGTGGCCGATTGGGACATGCCATACCGCCAGCAGGTGCGCGACACCCTCGCCGTGCTCAACGGCGACTGGACCGTCGCCGTACTGGCTGCCCTGGCGCCGGGAGAACGACGGTTCGGCGAGCTTCGGGCCGAGGTGAACGAGGTCGAGGAACGCATCGGCTGGGCCTCCCACACGCGTCCCCTCAGCGAAAAGGTCCTGACGACCACCCTGCAACGACTGCACGATGAGGGACTCGTCGAGCGTCGAGCGGAAGGAGACCGATTCGGCGCCGTCTGGTACCGGCTCACCCCGGCTGGACGCAGCCTGCTCCGCGCCCTGCGATCCCTGGTCGACTGGGCACGCGAATACCGAGCACCGCCACCCTAACCACGTACTCCGGGGTCAGCCGGCCAGCACAACCCGGTTGCGTCCCCCGTCCTTGGCCGCGAACAGCCCGTTGTCCGCCGCCAGCAGCAACTCCTCCACCGACGAGCCGGCCCGCGGATAGCTCGCCGCCCCCATGGACACGCTCACCTGCAGCGGCAGGGGCGCGCCAGTGGCAATCGTGGTCTCCGCAATGCGGCGCCGGAGGCGGTCGGCGACGCGCACCAGGTCCTGCCCGGCCACCCCGGGCAACATGATCACGAACTCCTCGCCACCCAGCCGGCCGCACAGATCCTCCTGCCGGGTGCCCTTGCGCAACGTCGCGCCCACCGCGCCCAGCACCTCGTCGCCGATACCCCGGTCGTAGCGCTCGTTGATCGTGCGGAAGCGGTCGATATCGATCATGAGCAGGCCCACGGCCCTGTCGTGGCGTCTGGCGCGATCGAGTTCGGCATCCGCTTGGGCGCGCCAACTCGCCGCGTTCAGCAGACCGGTCTTGCCGTCCCGCGTCGCCGCGCGCTCCAACTGGGTGACCAGCACGCTGCGGTGCAACGCGTACAGCGGCAGCACCAGCAACCCCACCAGCCACGGCTCGGTGCTCACCAGCACCGCCGCCACCGTCCCGAAGCACAAGGTAGCCAGCTCGAGCACGTTCTCACTCGCAGGCCCGGTCAAACCAGCCAGCGAACGCCCAGGATGCAGCAGCGCGATCGCGATCCCGACGATGATCGAGTTGGTCGCGAAATACGCCAGGACCACCACCGCCAGAGCCAGCACTCCGGTCAGTGCCAGCTCCGACCCGAGCGGGAACAGGCCCAACTCTCGTGCGAACCACTGGGCCACCTGGCAGGACACGATCACGTTGGCCACGCTGAACACGACGCGGTAGGCACGCACGCCCGTCACGCCACGCCAGCTTCGTACCCAGAGATGCGCATACAGCACCACGGCGACCAGCGAGACCAAGTCCAGGGGCAGCAGCAACGCGGCAGCCAGCGTCCATACCGAGCTGAAATTCACGTGTGGCGTGTCGGAGAAGCGCCGACGCCGACGCTCGATCTGCCCAGCGAGCTCGCCCGCCACCAGGCCGGACACCACGAGCACGCCGAACGTAGTGCCATCTGCACCGTGGATTGTTTCAGTTAACGCTGCCACCGCCCAGATCGCGCCAGCTGCCAACACGGTTGCGACAAAGTACAGCGTGAATCGCAGCGGTAGTAAACGCGATGCCGCGCGCTGATCGCCAGCCGACTGCTCGTGCCGACCCGTTGCATGTGCCGTCATACTGGTCCCGCTTTCGTTCCGCGCCCGCTCGCGACGGCTCGGGCTACCAGACTCGGCCGTCCGCCATCTGTGGGAGGAGGCTCGCCATGCGCAACAAGGACCTGTGAAGGCATCGACTCACCCAGCTCGCCTGGCTCGTCCTCGGCCACTGACCCTGGGGACGAGCCGCTCGCATCGACGAGCCTGGCTGGGCCGCCCGAGTGACGACGACGTCGTCACGACCGGGCCTACTCACCTCCCCATTGGCGTAGCCCGCGCGTACCGCTTTGACCGTCGCATCCAGATCGTCCACGATAAGCCGGAGCACACGCCACGAGGCCACATTGTCCCGCGAGTTCACCACATTGTCGTAGCCGTATCACTTTGCGTGGTCATCAGCGGAATGACAGATGACCTGAAGGCCGTCTCCGTCATGGGTGGCTTGGAGACCGCACGCGACCTCGAATCTGTTACCGCCTCTCCGACGTGCGCGCTCGCCGCGTCGCTCGATCTCTCTACACACGACTGCGGAGCAGAATCAGCCACAGCGGCGTTGGCAGGGGTCGCGGCGAGGTGGCACCTCTTTGGCGACTGGTCGTCCGCGGTTCGCAACCCTCTCCGCGGCATGCCGCTAGCTGGAACGTGCTTGACGCCGATGACGCCCATGCCGCGCTGACCGCTGTCACCTGCGACCGTCACCTGTTGACGTTCCTGTGGCTGGAGATCACGGGCCGCTGTCAGCTTGAGTGCACTCACTGTTACGCAGGCAGCTCGCCGATGGGCACCCACGGCACGATGACGCCCGATGGCTGGCGTGGTGTGCTCGACCAAGCTGCGGAGCTGGGCGTCACGACCGTGCAGTTGATCGGCGGCGAGCCCACATTGCACCCGGCGTTGCCAGAGTTGGTGCACCATGCGCTCGCCCATGATGTGCAAGTGGAGGTGTTCACCAACCTCGTGCATATCAGCGACGAGCTGTGGCATGTGTTCTCCCGCCCTGGCGTCAGCCTCGCGACCTCCTACTACTCCGACGACCCTGACCGGCACGCTGCCATCACTGGCCGCCCCTCGCTCGCCCGCACACGTGCCAACATCAGCAAGGCGCTGCGCAGCGGAATTCCGCTGCGCGCCGGGCTGATCGACCTCGCCGACAATCAGCGAGTGAACGAAGCGGCAGCGGAGCTGGTGAACCTCGGCGTACCTGAGATCGGCCGCGATCGGCTCCGGCACGTCGGGCGCGGCGGCCGCGGGCAGCCGGGCACGGTCGGTCAGCTCTGCGGACAATGCGGTCGCGGCTCGGCCGCTGTCGCGGCGGACGGCATCGTGTGGCCGTGCGTGTTCTCACGCTGGCTTCCGATCGGCAATGTGCGCGAGAGCAGCCTCGCCGCCGCGTTGACCAGCGAAAAAGCCGCCCACGTCAGCAACGAGCTCCGCACCGCGTTCGCCGATCGGCCGGCGACGATGTGCGTGCCGACCATGTGCGACCCTCAATGCGGACCCTCGTGCAGCCCGGCGTGCCGACCAGCAGGCAACTGCCGACCGGTTGGGGCTTGCGCACCGGACTATGGCTGACGAACAGGGATTAGGGAGAGGCGGATGCTGTCCGACGCGCGTTCATCCCCGAGGGGCTGCGACCCGCTGCCCTGACCTCGTGGCCCTACACGGTGCCGTGCGTGGCTGAACTGGCCGACAATGGGCTCGAATTCACCGCTCCGGTGACAATGCTGGTCGGCGAGAACGGCTCCGGGAAATCCACTGTCGTGGAAGCCATTGCCGAGGCGTTCAAACTCGACGCCTACGGCGGGCGCGCCGGCCGCAAGTACGGCAACGACCGCCCTCGCACACCCCTCGGCGAGGTCGTGCAACTCGAAACCACACCCGAAGGTGCCCGGATGCGGTCAGGCCCGCGCACCAAACGGAAGGGGTTCTTCCTGCGCGCCGAGACCGCGTTCGGGCTGATGAATGCCGTGTCCGGGATGAGCGGGCACTGGGAGGCTGACACGAGCGAGATGAGTCACGGCGAGGGCTTTTTGACCGTGTTCGCCGAAATGTTCCAAGGTGGCGGGCTCTATCTCATGGACGAGCCCGAGGCGGCGCTGTCGTTCACCTCGTGTCTCCAGCTCGTGGCGCTCATGCACGACCTCGGACACTCCGGCGCGCAGGTGCCGACATCATCGAGATCGGCGACCACGGGACACGCCGGGCGAAGTGGGACGGCCTGGACCTCACGGCGCAGTGGCGGCGGTTCCTCGCCGAGCCCGCGTTCTACCTGCGGCATATCACTCCATGACCGAGGTTGAGCGTTCCGACGAGGCGTTTCGCGCGTGGATGCGCGACAACCTCGACCACGCCGCCGCCCACTTCGGGCTGACCCTCGTCGAGCTACCGACCTTCGGCTGGCGGCTGCGGTCCGTCGTCGCCGTCGCCCGTGGCGCCGGCGGCCTCTGCTGGTTGCGGGTGGGCTCTGAGCAAACCCGATGGCTGGATCACGGCAGCGACTTCTGGACTGGCAACCTCGACGCCAACATCATCCGTGGGGTACCGAAACCGCGCGTGCTCGACACCACCCAGTGGGAGGCGGCTGACCAGCACCGACGCGTCCGCGCCGACGTCATGACCGTCCTAGGCGGGCATCCGTGCTCGCCCACAGATGTTCTCCAGGCTCCGCTGGATCTGTCGGATGATTGGTGGGAGTCCCTGCGCACAGCCTGGACCGTTTGCGCCAAGTGTCGACATCTCGCTACGCCACGCGCGGCATCGACACACGGCGAGTGCGTGACACGCTCGGCGTTGACCTGCACATTCGCCGCTGGGAGACCATCCACAACGATCTCCACTGGAACAACCTGCTGGCACCCGAACTCGGCATCCTCGATTGGGAATTCTGGGGGCGCGGCCCAGCGGGCACCGACGCGGCCTCGCTGTACTGCTACAGCCTGCTCGTCCCCGACGTGGCGCGCCGCGTCTGGCGGACCTTCGGCACGGTGCTGGACACCGACGACGGCCAGCGGGCCCTGTTGTGGGTGGCGGCACGGCTGCTGCACCGGGCCACAAAACTCGGCGACCACCCGGCGCTGATCACACCGCTGCACGAGCTGACCGCGCCACTGCTGAGGTCAGGAGGTGCCTGAGTTGCCAATCGAGACGATCACCGTGCCCTTGGACCGAACTGTGTTCGCAATCCCGCGCTCGTGCGTTATCGATCCGCCGGGCCTGGGCAGCTGATATCCGACTCGACGACGCAGACTTGTGATGCGCGTCCGATGGGGGCGCGGAAGGCAAGTTCGCGCTTTGCTAGCCGAAGAAGCAGCCCGTGACTTCCTGCGAAATCCAGGTCATCTGCACAGGCCGCGACTTTCGCTATTTGTTTGGTTGGGGATGTTGAAGGCGGTGGAGATGGCTGAGCGGATGGCGGTGATGTCGATGCCGGCTTGTTCGGTTTCGAGCATGCCGAGCTCGAGGAGGTGGAGGCCCCTGCGCCGGAGGTAGGTCGTGGCGGAGGGTTGGCCGGTGTCTTTGAGTTGGTAGATCATGGCTGCTTCGGCGTCGACGGCGTGGTTGATGCGCGTGAGTTGGACGCTGATGTCGTTGGATGGTGGCGGCGGGAGTGGTTCGCGGGGAAAGCATTCCATGCGTTCGGCGATGATGCGAACTTCGGCGCCGACTTCGTTGAGGTAGTGTTCGTCAATCTCACTGTCCTCGATGTAGGTGGCCAGCAGGCCGATCGCTTCGTGTACTTCGCGGCGGAAGAGTGTTTCGGCGGCGCCGAGGGCATGCGCTCGTGGTAGGGGGCGCCGCCGTCGGCGGGCGATTTCGAGGATGCCGCGCCCCCGGTGTTGCAGGTGTTCGAGCGCGCCGTGACTGGCAATGGTGATCTCGCAGAGAACGTCGATCATGTCCTCCCATTGCCGTCGGGTGAGGCTGGCGTATCGGCGGAGTCGTCGCACGATCATGGCTGGGACTCCGTGACGGTGAGGATCGTGTGGCCCCGCGCGAGAAGGTGGGTGCCGACGGAACGCAGTGTGTCGCGCGCGGCGCTGTCGTCGTGCTGCAGAAGGTGTGTCGTTTCGGCGCAGATCGCCTGGTCCAGCCGTACCAGCGCGCTCTCCAGGTCCTGCGCAGCAGGCTGGCGAAGGGTACGGATGGCGGTGGCCCAGGCCCTTTCTTCGGAAGAGTAATCCTCGTCGGGAAACTCGGCGGTGGGGTGCCACGCAGCCCAGAGGTATACCTCAGCTTGTGCCACGTTGTCATCCAGCAGTGCGTCGGCGATCCGGAGGCACTGTTCATCGGTGGGCGACACGGTGAACCCCTCCCGAGCCGCGCGGTGGGTACGCGCGGGTGGCGGCGTCGCTTGTGGTTCTCTCATGACTCTACCTCCTCACGTTATTGCAGGTAAAATATAGGCTCCTATGGACGTCTGTAGGAGTCCGTGTCCGTCTATGGACGTCGCTATGGCAAGGTAGGCGCATAGGAGTGCGTATTTTCCTGCAGGTGAGCTGGGACAATCGCGCAGACCGCATTGATCACGACGGGCCGGACTTCGTCTGGGAACAGGTGGCTGCTGACCTGCGCGCAGACATCGAGAGCGGCGCGTTGGCGCCAGGTGTGCGGTTGCCGAGCGAGTCGGCCCTGGCCTCGATTTACGGCGTAGCCCGCGGGACGATCGGCCGTGCGCTGTTGAAGCTGAAGGAGGACGGCTTAGTCGTCACGCGCTTCGGCCGGGGAACGTTCGTCGCCCGGACATAGCGAGCCAGGCGTTGCCTGACCTCGCACATCAATCCGTCGCCGTTACCGCTGCGGCATTCCGTATCAGCTTCAGAACAGGCTCAAGAGTCCGCTTGTCGCCGTAGCCGGAGTGGGCCGGCTACGGTGTAGCAGTCGATGACCTGCCGAAGTGGTGGCGGGCCTCGGCGGTGTTGCCTAGCGCGGCGTGGACTTCGCCCAGCACGGTGTATAGGTCGGCGAGGTAGCCAACCAAGCCGTAGTCGTGCACGGCTTGCTCGATCGCGGTCAGTTCGGTCAGCGCCTCGGCGGCCTGCCCGTTCAGGGTGAGGCTCGCGCCAGGTGCATGACGGTGCGGGCGTGGCCGATGTGGTCGCTGATGCCAGCGAACATGCTCGCCGCGAGCCGTAGGTGGTGTACCGCGAGCTTGGCGTCGGCGATCTTGGGGTCCTCGGCGATCTCCAGCGCCCGTTCCAGGTCCGGGCGGGCGGCGTGGGAATTCGTCGGCCTTGAGGTGCGCGCGGGAGAGTGGCCAATGCGCCGGATTTCAGCCACGGATCGCACACCTCGGTGGCACGCTGTACGGCGATGGCGCAGATGGCGATCGCGGCCTCGTGGAGTTCGAGGTTGGTTTCACCGAAGCCCTGCCGGGTACGGCAGACGATCTCCAGGATGTGTCCGGCGTCGGCGGCTGCGTTGGCTCCGAGGAACTGGGACCACACCAGTTCGCTTGCGGTGTAGTTGGGGCGCAGGGGGCTCCACAGGGCGTCGGCGAACTGGTACACCAGCTCGTCCCAGCCGCTGTCGGCGGCAACCTGTTGTGCGGCCAGGAGGTTGCCTCGTTCGGTCTCGACCCAGTCCAGGGCGGCCTTGGCGTCGGGGAACATCCCGGGTGTCGAGGCTAAAGTAGACGGGGCTGAACCGACGGGGGAACGGGTTGATGACCTTGTCGGCCGCCGCGGTGCGCCGCAGGTACCACTCGATCATCCGACGACGTACCGCGAGGCGCGCGGGCCTCGTCGTCCTGGTCGGTCAGGGGCGTCACGTGGTCGCGCACCAGGTCGTACAGCCGGTAGCGCTCGTCACCGGTCTCGGTGACGAGGTTGGCCTCCAGCAACCGTCCGAGTACTCGCTCGACCTCGGTCACCGGGACTTCCAGGCCGGCGGCCAGCGGGTTGGCGGTGAACTCGGCGCCGGGCTGCTCAACCAGGCCGCGGTACAGCCGGGCGGTGGTGACGTCGAGGTCCTCGTCGCTCATCTGCAGCACTCCTCCGACAGGCAGCTCGTGCGAATCCAAGGCGCCGGATGAAGCCTTGGCGGGATGGTGGCGCAGGCCGGTGATCAGAAGCGCGAGGTCGCGCCGAGGATGCGCGGCGAGGTGGGCCCAGCGATGGCACGCCACATTCGGGCACCAGAGCTGCGATCTTGTCGGCCACGAGCCGGTCGGCGGCCAAATTGTGCCCGCCGCTGAGTAGGTAGTCGTAGATGCGGAACAGCGATGGCGCGTCACGATCAACTAGCGTGTTGAGGCCGCACGCACCCTTTTGCGTCGCCATCACCGTGACGTTCCCCCGCCCGGCTCGTCATCATGAGCCTGACCTGCTGTACACCTGGTCGACGCGGGCCGGTGGGACGTCTCCGTTGCCCGAAGTCGGCCGGGTTGGTGCGGGCGATTAGACCGGCGACATCAAGATCTGAACCAGAGCGGACAACACGGCGCTCGCGAGGCATCCATGAGGCGGCACTGCACCTGAGCACGACTTCAGCAGCGGCACGATTCACTCGGCCGAGTTGTCAACGGCATGTGAATCTTTCACGTACTTCTTCGAGGTGAGCCGGAATGAGTTGCGAATCAAGTGGATGATGCAGTTCTGGACGATCGTGCTCGGCCAGACGTTCTCCACGACCTCGGGCAGTCCTTTCAGCCCGTCGCAGACGAGAAAGAAAACGTCTTTAACACCCCGGTTTTCAGGTCCACGAGAACACTCATCCAGAATTTGGCGCCCTCGCCGCCGCTGCCGGCCCACAGGCCCAGGACCTCCTTGCAGCCGTCCGTGGTGACGCCGACAGCGGCGTAGAACGGCCGGTCGGTCACCTGCCCATCACGCACCTTGACCACGATCGCGTCAATGAACACCGCGGCGTACACGGAATCGAGCGGACGGCTGGCCCGCTCCTGCATCTCGGCGACCACCTTGTCGGTGATCCGTGAGACGGTTTCCTTCGACACCGAGGCGCCATAGATTTCAGCGAAATGCGCAGAAATCTCCCCCTGGTGAGACCTTTCGCATACAGCGACAACACGATCTCATCGACATCGGTCAATCGACGCTGACGCTTCTTCACAATCTTCGGCTCGAACGTCGATTCCCGACCACGCGGAACCTCGACCTCCACCTCGCCCACGGCGTCCGAGATCACCGTCTTCGACCGCGTACCATTACGCACATTCGACGAGTCCCGTCCAAACTCGGCATGGTTCTTCTCGTGACCGAGATGCTCAGTCATTTCCTCGTTCAGCGCCGTTTCCAGCACATTCTTGGTGAACATCTTCAACAGCGCGTCCGGCCCGGTCAGCTCCAGCCCACGCTCGCGCGCCTGCGCCACCAGCTCGGCCGCGGCCCGCCTGCTCCGCCGACAGCTGTTGCTCCTGCTTGTTGGTCTTCCTCGATGCGCTCACAGCATCAGATGTCATCACTCACAGTGTCCGTCCCGCCGAACTCACGCCCGGCGTGTCGGTCGGAAACACCGTCCGTGAAACAGTCCCCCTGACAAGCATTGACCGGAGGACTCTCGATGTCCGAGTCATTCTTCAGTCGGACATTCCGCCGGATGACAGTTCGAGCGCCGCAGCGACGACTTCGAGTTCGACCAGTGCGGCGGTGAGGTCCTCGATGATCTCGCGGGCGATGAGGTGTGGGGCTGGAAGGTTGTCGGTGTCTTCGAGTGACTCATCACGGAGCCACGTGATGTCGAGGTTGACCTTGTCGCGCGCGAGAAGGGCGTCATAGATGAACGGCCTGAATCGTTCGGACTCGATCCGCTCGGAGCGTGGCGTTTCGGACGCGTAGCGCTCGACGAAATCGTCCAGGTGTTGACGGCGCAGTGGGTTCTGCTTGAGTGTGAAATGTTGATTGGTACACAGGTCGTAGATCCAAGGCTACCCGCGCCACTCACTCGCACGGTTTCCCCACCATCCCGCTCCTTCCGGGTACTGGCCGATGAGGTGTATCAGATCAACGCTACGAGGATGGGCGTCAACGGCGAGCTAGACAGGGGCCGGTTCATCTCGACGGTCGCAGTCGGCAGCCGGAGCCCGCGCCGCACTCACAGCCGCGACACGGGCGAAGGATGGGGCCGCGCACAAGTCCACCACGGTGACGTTCGAGTCGACCGAGCGCAACGGCCTGCCGTGGAGCAGTTCAGCCGCAACGAGCGACGTGGCGACAGCGCCGAGGGCGATCTCGTCGCCGCGTCCAGATCGGCGGTGAAGGCGCCCGGTTGGGGAGCCGGTTCGCTCATCCAACGCCCAAGCACGTACCAGACTGTTGTCGTAGTGCAGCTCGGCGACGACGCCGGGCCGCAGGCGGATTGCGGTCTGCCCGCAGCGTGAGCCCCTCGGTCAACTCGTCATCTGGGAGGGATACCGCCCTAGACCCCAGACATGCGGGTAGCCGTTCGGTCTCTCCCGGAGCTGTCCGACAGCCGTTGCCACGAACTCGAGCCTATTGTGCCGCGCCACGCTGGGCGGACTGCGCGTTCAAGGGTTCACTGACCCTGGTGGCTGGCCGCACACGTCAACGGCGGACCATCTCCAACCGGCGCTACGAACCAGCCTCCGGGATCACCGCCAACGTGGTCGCCGGGATGTAGGAATGGGACGGCCGTCCTCCCCTTTCCGCCCCTTGTTGACACACAGGGTCGAGGCTGAGGGCCATTGCTGCGACTACGACGGACGCCCGACCTCTCCTGAGATTCGCGCGGGCACCATGTCCGGCGCAGATCCGGTCAGGTAGCCCGGCGTACGCACGCAAAGGCCGCCAGGTGCCGACACACCCGGCGACCCTGCGGCTAGTCACCCAGCTAGCGTCCGCCAGCTGGCTACCCCGACACCCGGTACTTGTCGATGGCGTCCGTGTCGCAGTCGACTCCGATACCCGGGGTTGTGGGCGCCAGGAACGTGCCGTCGGGCCGCAATTCCGGCTCGTCGGGTGTTACGTCCGACCTCAGACGCAATACCCTAAACAGATTCGCTGGAGCGTACTCAATGTATTTCACGTTCGGATTTGCGGCGGCCAAGTGGAGCGCACCGCCTGTTGCGAGTGTCGTTGCCGATACGCCAAACGGCGTGATACTCCTGACCCGCTTCGCAGCCGCCTGCGCTACCTCGTGCGCCCCCAGCAAGCCGGCCACATGCGCGCCTGGTTGCAAGATGTCCGTGTTCGCGAACTCCATCTGCGCTAAGAAACGTTCCAGCGTTTCCATACCGCCGCCCGTCGCGAGCGGCAGACCGACCTCGTCTCGAAGGCGCCGCCACCATTCCCACTGCTCCGGCAGAAAAGGGTCCTCGAGAAACTCGGCGCCCAATGACTTGTACGCCTTCGCGGCCTCCGCGCCGGCGGTATACTCGGCCCACCGGTAAACATTATCGACGAACAACGTCACGGAGTCACCGACGTGAGAGCGCACCTCATCGACAATCGTCACCGCCTGACGTTCGTCGGTGTTGTAACTGGTTGCTTCGATCTTGAAATGTCGGTACCCGAAGCTCCTGGCACGGTCGATATCTTCCTTCGCCTTGGCAACCACATCGGGGTAGCTGCCACGATTGAAGATCGTGATGTAGGGAGTAATGACGTGCTGCTCGGGACCTTCGGCCGACCCTAGAAGTAGGTGCCAGGCGGGCACGCCGTCGAGTCGACCGGCGAGATCGAACAGCGCCGTCTCAATCGCACCATTGGCTACACGACCGAGCCCGGAACGTCCAGACAACGTTGTGTTGCTGCGGAGCGCCTCCACCGCAGCATGGACATCAGCGAACTGCTGGCCCACCAGCGCGGCCCGCGGGCCGCGATCGCGTGGATGCGGACGGTCCGCCTCTACGTGCGCCTTGAGCGCAAGCAGCAGGCCATTCGCCTCTGCCCAACCGCTGACGCCGTCTTCTGTCTGCACTTCGACAATCGCTGCTTCCTCTCGGAAGACGTTCGTCATACCCGGCAATCGCACGAGATGCACCCGCACATCGCCGATTACCGATTTGGCAAAATTTGATTCCACAACGACACTTTTCCTTCCATCGGAGTCTTCATCTCTGTTCATCACCGCTCCGGCGCAGGGGCCAGCCACTCACCAAAGCCCGGCCGACAGGTACGCGACGTTGCTACGGCCGACAACACTCGGCCCAGGATGAGGTCAATCGTCAATCTGCGGGCAATCAGGACGAGTTCCGGGTCGGCGACCTACGTAGCGCACTTGTCATCCGTTCCAAGGCGTCCAGCAGAACGCTCTGGGGAGTCGCGAAGTTCACCCTGACGAATCCAGCGCCGCCGACGCCGTGCTCGTCACCGCTAGTGGTAGCCACACCGGCGTTCTCCATCAGGTAGCGCTGGGGGTCCGGATGGCCGAACTCGCGTAGGTCAAACCAGGCGAGGTAGGTCGCCTCCGGCATACACATGACCCCCCCCAACCCGGCCCTTTTCAGATAGTCGCCGACTGCCAGCCGGTTGACGTCAAGCAGTTTGATCGCTTCGTTCAACCATGGCTGCCCTTGTTTGAAGGCAGCGGTAGAGGCCTCGATCCCGAGAGGCGAGATGCCCCCCTTTGACGCGCGCGGCAGTACGTCCCAGGTGAGCTGATCCGCCGGATTCGTTAGCACCATGATCGCACAGCGTAGTCCTGGGATGTTCCACGCCTTGCTAGCACTTGTCAGTGTTATCGAATGCTCCGCCGCCGCCGAACTTACGCTCGCGTAAGGCACGAACTTCGTCCCGTACCGAAGCGGCGAATGGACCTCGTCGCTGATGACGCGTGCGCCGAACCGCTCTACGAGCACGCTGAGCTCAGCTAGCTCGCTATGGTTGAAGACCCGGCCCACAGGATTACTCGGATTGCACAGCAGCACGGTCCGCGCGCCCTGCCGAAGAGCCTTTTCGATCTCCGGAACATCCAGGCTGTAGCCGTTCTCACCGAGTAGCATCGGCACCTCTATCACCTGTCGTTGCGCGGCCTCGACCGCGTCCAGAAAACGACTGTACGTAGGCGTGATAACCACGACAGGAGTATGCGGAGGAGCGAAATGTCTGAGGCCAAGCACCATCCCTTTGATGACATCCGAAATGAGGTTGACGTGTTCGGGTTGTACCGCCAGACCTTGTGCGGTTAGCCATTCCGCTGCGGCGGCCGGCAACTCGCTGTCGTGCCCGGGAAGCGGATACCCGAAGGCCTGGCGATCAACCGCGTCGCGTACGGCAGCCATGATCGGTTCCGCCACCGGCAGGTCCATCTCGGCAACGGTCAGGTCGATGATTTCTGCCGGATATAGCGACCACCGTTTGCAACGTCGCGCTCTGGAATTCGCAACACTCCAACTCGCCAGATCTGAAATGGTCAACTGCTTCCAGCCCCTTCTGTCGTGGTATTTACTCACGATAAGTTCTATGCTTTTGTGTCCGCACTGCGACGTTTCCTCATATGAGCGAGGAAGTACTGTGTGCGCTCCTGCTGTGGCGCGTCGATCACCTGGCGCGGGTTTCCGCTCTCAACAATTGAGCCATCGCACATGAAATGCACTTCCGTCGCGACCTCTGCCGCAAATTCGATCTCGTGGGTCACCACGATCATCGTCACGTCCTCCTGCGCGAGCGATCGCATCACTGCGAGGACCTCGCCCACGAGTTCAGGATCAAGCGCCGAGGTCGGCTCGTCGAACAGCAGCACCTTGGGATTCGATGCGAGGGCACGCGCGATCGCAACTCTCTGTTGCTGACCTCCGGAGATATGCCCTGGGTAATGGTCGGCCTTGTCCACAAGACCAACGCCGTCCAGCAGTTCGAACGCGCGCTCACGGGCTTGCGCCTTCGGCGTACCCAGACCGCTTGTCTGGCCCTCCATCACGTTCTGCAGAACCGTCATATGCGCAAACAGGTTGAACTGCTGGAAGACCATCCCGGTGCAGCGACGTTGCGCCGCAAGACGCCGTGAACTGCACGGACGGAGACGTCCCGGCTCCCGCTTGTAGCCGATACAATCGTCTTCGATTTCTACACCGCCGGAAGTCGGTACTTCAAGTCGATTGATACAACGCAAAAGGGTGCTCTTACCTGAGCCTGAGGGCCCGAGGAGGCAGACCACGCTTCCTCGGGGGACATCGAGATCGACGCCGCGTAGCGCGTGCACATCGCCGTACCATTTATGAACACCAACGGCCCGAACCACAATACTTCCACTCATCGCACGCTCCTCGGCCGCGTACTCAGGTTCTCACGGAGCCAGGACCACACTCTTCCGGGCGCCGGTCGGTCTCCATAACCCCGTGAATATCGAACCTCGATACGACGTTGCAGCCAGGTGAGCAGCAAGACGATCACCATGTACCAGCCGCTGACAACAATCAAGAGCGGAATCTGCTGGAAGTTCTGGGAGTAGATGAGCTGGGCGCGCGTCATCAAGTCGCCGGCCCCGATTACGAAGACTAGCGAGGTGTTCTTGATGTTAATAATCATGGCATTGCCATAGGCAGGCAGGATCACCCTGAGCGCCTGCGGAAGCACGATGCGGCGGAATGTGCACGCCGGTGTCAGTCCACAAGCCGCAGCTGCGTCGATCTGCCCACGCGGTACCGAGATGATTCCACCACGGAAGTACTCCGCCAAGAACGCTGCCTCGCCAAGTGCGAGACCGAGCAATGCCGCTGCGAACTGAGTCATTACCGAGTTTGTGTCGAGTGTGACAAGGTCCGGACCAAATGGGATGCCAATCGACAAGACTGGTACGACGGCCGCAAGGTAGTACCAGAACAACATCTGCACCATCGTGGGAACTGTCCGAAACACAGCGACGTAGATGCGAGCGACCGCCACGAGCACCGGATTGTGTGACAGCGCCATGAGCGCCACGGTGAGCCCGATGACAGTTGCAAGCACCTGTGAGACCATCGTCAATCCCAAGGTGACGAGCAGGCCATCAAGTATCTGCGGGTCAAAGAAGTAGTCGGCCACGATGTCCCAGGACAGCCGAGGATTGGTCGCCGCGCCGTATACCAGTTGCGCAGCAAAGAGGAGAACCACGCCCGCCACGACCCACCGCACGATATGCAGGCCCGGTTTGACCTCGAAGTCCTCGGCGGTAGCCCGATCGCGGTCGAGCGACGTCTCCCGGCTTTCGGTAAGCGATGTCATGACTTGTCGCCCCCGTTCACGGTGAACAACGAGATATCCTTTGGAACAATTGATTGCAGTGACCACTTCTTCGCGATCCGCTCGTACTCACCGCTCTGCCATATCTCCTTCCATGCAGCGAGCACGGCACCCACCAGGTCATCGCGCCCCTTCGCGAAGGGCATACCCAGCGGATCCAGCGCAATCGGCAGTTTGCCCACGATCTCGAACGTGTCAGAGTTCCTGCTGACGAAGTAGGGCGTCACCGTGGTGCCCCCGAGGAAGGCGTCGGCACGCCCAGTCTCCACGGCGAATTCCAAGCCGTTGTCGTCCTTGAAAGTCTGGAAATTGATCGCAGGTTCGCCCGTCTCTTTGCATTTCGGCGACACGTCCTTGTTCAGGATATTAAACTCGGTCTGCCCCGCCTTCACCGCGACTGTCCGGCCACATAGGGTAAGTGGGTTGGCCGTGATCCCCTTACGATCATTTTTTCGTGTCACAATCACAGTGCCCGATGGCGCGTAGTCGACAAGGTCGACGACCGCGCGCCGCTCCGGCGTATCGCTCACATTGAAGAGAGCGGTGTCAAACCGGCCGGATTGTATACCGGGAATCACAGCGTCGAACGGAACGGCCACCAGCTTCATCTCGACGCCGAGCCGACGGCCCAACGCCCTGGTGAGGTCCACGTTCAACCCGTCCAGCTCGCCCTTCTTGTTCAAGAAGCTCGTCGGAACCTTGTAGTCACCCGTAGCGACCACCAAAGTGGTCGGCAGGCCCGCAGAATTGTTCGAACCAACGGCCCCGGAATTGGTCCCGCAGGACGTACTGACCAGCGCGAGCGATAGCGCCGCTGCCATCAGTGTTTTCAATCGAGGAGAACGCTTTGCCATCGGAGTCTCCGATCTGCCCGTTAGGTGCTCCTATATAGACTTCGCGCGGGTTTCGCCAGCATGGCAGCGTGTACGCTAGCGCGGTAGGTGGCATCTCCCTGTCGCCAGTGTTAGGCTGGGCCTATGGCTACTCATGAGAGCCTGGAAACATTCGATCTCGTTGTATTCCTCACCGTTGCCCGCGCCGGAAGCTTCGGCACAGCGGCCAGGGAACTGCGACTCGCGACGCCCTCCGTGAGCGCACGCATCGCCACGCTGGAACACAAACTGACGACGCAGTTGTTCGCACGCACAGCCCGCGGGTCAACGCTCACCCCAGCCGGAGAACGACTGGTGCCTTACGCACGTCGCTGTCTCGACTTACTCGGCGAGGCTCACCAGGCAGTGGGAACCGAGGCATCCAGCCGGCTCATTCTTGCCGCGCCCGCCAGCCTGGGAACGGAACTCTTCCCACCGGTACTCAAGATCTTGAGCGATTCGTCGTTACAAGCGCACTGCCGAGTCGCCCACAGTCGTGAAGTAATCGACCTTTTACTGGATGGAACAGCGGATATCGGACTGGTCATCAATCAGGCTTTTCCGGCAAGCATCACGGCGCACAACTTGTGCCGCTCCAGACTGCTCACCGTGAGCCATCCCCGACATCCGTTGGCCGAGCAACCTTCGGTAAGTATCGATGCGCTAAGTACCTCACGGATTGCCGTCTATCGCTGGAATCCAGACGCGGATATACTTGCCGAGATCTTCGAATATCCGCGACGACCGCCGGAACGCCCGGTCCAACTTCTTGGACTACCCTCAGTCGCGATCGAGTTGGCGATCAAACAGGATTATGTGGCAATCATTCCTGAATTCGCGGCAGTGGATTCACTGCGGGCTGGAACTATCGTCGAGTTGTCGCTCACGTTGCCACGGTGGTCGCTCGACGTACAGCTTGCCTACCGACGCGAGGCAGCACAAACTAACGCGGTGAAGACTCTGCTTGCCAACGCAGATGCCATCGCCGCAGGCATCCAGCAGGATTGAGACCATCGAGGGATGGATCCAAGCTGGCCGCGTCAGTGACACATCACCGCTGCCGGCGATGTCAATTGCGAGGTTGGCTTTCCCGGCTCAGCACCAACCTTGACGGCTGGTCAGCTTACCACAGCAAGTCCGTCACCGGGGATTCGAGTTCGTCCAAACGCGAGTATGACGTCCCTCCCACAGCCCCGGCAACCGGCGTATGTAGGACAGGCGCGGCGGGCCGAGCACCCGGCGATCGACCCGAGGCCGATCTCCGCTGACACGCGGCGCACGTGACTGGAATTGACGCTGAGAGGGCACGGCGGCTTGCGGGTCTGTGCGCTCTGAAGCTGGGGAGGACGCGACAGTCGAGTTGGCCGAGGACGAGATCGAATCCGAGAGACTCCGACGCATGCACGCTGGCGGCTTGATCGTTTGAAGCGGCAGGCCGGTCAGCGGTGGTACGGCACGAGCCGGGTCCACTCACCGAGCGTCCGGACGAATCCGTCGTCGTCGGTCGGGTCGAGCGCGCCGAAGGATCTCCGATTCACGGTTGCGATTACCGGCACGGGTGACGGTCATCGGTGCGTATGGGCTGGTATCCCACGAGTTGCGATGTCCGTCGTGCACGGAAACATAGAAGACCTCGTCGTCGACCATTTCCACGGCGTACGGGCACCACGAAGGTGGGCGAGCATCGGGTCGTCTTCCGCCGCTGCCCGGCCGCCGTGCGCCTGACACGCGGAGACCAGTTGCTCGATACGCACCAACCGATCGCGGGCCGCCCACCGCTCGGCCGGTGAGCGATCCGGTCCCCAGCCACGGACCAACCACGCGGCGGCACCTTCGGGGAGCGGACCGGTTTGGCCGTTGCGCAGTGATCGGGTGACCTCGCAAATCTGCCAAGCACGGGAGGTCGCGGCGGGATCCTGTCCGGTCGGCAGGAGACGCAACGCCTGCGTGCGGCTGGCGGCGTCAGAGGACAGTTCGTCGGCGATCGTGAGCCGCTGGGCGCGGGTCATCGCGTTCACGGACGCGGGCGGTTCGGCCGCTGGCAGGTCCTTTGACGTCAGTGAAGCTCCACTGGTCGGTGTGCCGGTAACCGCCTTCGGGCAGGTGGATCTCACTGATCTTGTCCGCCGGTGCGCGCAGTTGGTCGATGAGCGTGGTCAGGCCGGCCTCGATCGCGGAGTAGGTGTCCAGCCAGGCGGCGGCGTCCCACGCCCCTTCCGAGAGGCGGGTGAGGACGTGCGCGAGTTCGCTGGCCTGGTCAGTGTCGGCGAGGGTGGTGACCTTGACACTGTGGTCGGACCATTCGCCGGGCCAGGTGGCGATGACGGTGGGGCGGGGACCGGAGGGCAGAACGCTGTAGCTGGTCAACAGATGTCTCCTGGCGGACGACTGGTAGACGGCAGGCGCGGCACGCAGAGCTCGCCGTCGAAGCAGAGAGGATGTCCGGGAGCTCTGCGGCACGACCGCCGAGCCAGTCCGTTCGCACAGCATAGACCCGCAGCCGGATAGCCGCATCTAGTGGGATGGTGGTCTCAGCGCACATCATTGCGGGGCTGGAGGTGATCCTGGTGTCGGCGCAGCCTGAACAGGCACGGGCTTCGGCGACGGGGTGCTGGTGCTGCGGCACCGAGTACCCCGAGGCGGAGCTGGTTCGCCTGGGACAGCATCGCGAGATCGGGGTTTGCCTGCGGTGCTTGCGGTGGCTGCAGCGGCGCGCCGTCCAGCGCTACGACGAGCAGCATCCCTCGCTGACGGGAACGGCGGCGCGGACGGCCAGGGCGGCCTGGTGGATCCACTCGGCCGCCAGTGGCGCGACCGCCCATGCACCGACGAGCACACGGCGGTCGCGGTCCGCGAGAAGTCCGACCCGGTCAGGTCACCGGATACGAGAAACAAGGCGTCACCGGTAGAGCGTCATGCTGACTGGTTCCTTCACCTTCGTCGCCGCATACCCCGAAGTGGCCCAAGGGCCAGATCGTCGGCCAAGCCCCGGATTGTGCTTGTCAGGAGAACTCCTCCCCGATGCGTGGCGTCCGTTCAGGCAGTGACTACCCGGCGTGGTGCGGGCGAATCGTTCGGTCAGGATGCGCAGCAGGACAGTTTTGACACATCGCGGGTGAAGGTTTGCGCGGCGAGTTTGATGCCTTCGGCCATGGTCAGGTACGGGCACCACAGGTCGGCCATCTGCTGCACGGTCATGTCATTGGCGAGGGCGTACACGGCGGTGGCGATCACGTCCCCGGCGCCTTCGGCGATCACGTGCGCGCCGAGCAGGCGGCCGGTGCCTTGTTCGGCGACGAGTTTGATCAGGCCGTGGGTGTCGCGGTTGACCAGTGCCCGCGGCACGTACTCCAGCGGCAGGACCCGGCACTCGCAGGCGTAGCCCTGCTCGACTGCCTGGGCGTCGGTCAGCCCGGCCGAGGCGATCGCGGGGCTGGTGAACGTGACCCGCGGCAGGTGGTGGTAGTCCAGCGTCCGTCCGGCGTGGTCGAAGGCGTTGTCGGCCACGAGGGTGCCGTGGGCTCCGGCGACGTAGACGAACTGCGGATGGCCGGTGACGTCCCCGGCGGCCCAGATGCGGGGGTTGTCGGTGCGCAGGTGCTCGTCGACCACAACCTCACCGCGTGATCCGGTCTTGACCCCAACCGCGTCCAGGTTGAGGCCGGCGGTGGCCGGGCGGCGGCCTGTGGCCACCAGCAATTGCTCGGCCCGCAGCTGCGTGGGCTGGCCGTCGGTGCCGGTCAGCGTCACCCGGTAGCCGGTGTCGTCCCGGTCGGTGCGGGTGACGGTAGCGCCGGTGACCACGCCGATGCCTTCGCGGGCGAACACCTCGGCGATCACCTCGGAGTTCTCGGGTTCCTCGAACGGCGCCAGCCGATCCAACGCCTCCACGACGATCACCTGGACGCCGAGCCGGTTCCACAGCTGGGCTTGTTCCAGGCCGATCGCGTTGCCCCCGATCACGATCATCGACGCGGGTAGCGTGTCGACTTCCATCGCGGTGGTGGAGGTCAGATAGCCAGCTTCGGCGAGCCCGTCGATCGGAGGTGCCCACGGGGTCGAGCCGGTGGCGATCAGGTAGTGCTCGGCCACCACGGCCTGCGTGCCCCCGGCGGCGAGATCGACCCGCAACACCGGGTCGGCGTGCTCGTCGGTGGCGAAGGTGGCGGTTCCCTCGAGGATGTCCCAGCCGTACTCGGCGGCCAGGTCGGTGTATTTCTCCGCCCGCAGCGAGTCGACCAAGTCCCGCTTCGCGTCGATCAGGCGGGGCAGGTCGACGCCGAACGGGGTGACGCTGATGCCGGGGAACCGGCCGTCCAGGCTGATATGGCGGGCCTCGGCGGCGGCCAGCAGCGCCTTCGACGGCACGCATCCGGTGTTGACGCAGGTGCCGCCGACGGTGTTGCGCTCGATCATCACCACCGTGCGGCCCTTGTTTCGGGCCGCGATCGCCGCTGCGAACGCGCCCCCGCCCGAGCCGGTCACCGCCAGGTCGTACGGCATCCCTGTGCCCCTCTCCGTTCGTCGTCCGATCGCCAACCACTGGACGTATTCGCCCTAGCGGATACGACGATGCTAGCCTGGTATCCGTTCATCCGCATACGTTGCATATCCGATGTGAGGACGGCAAACCCATGGCTGCAGTCCCGGAGCCCCCGGCCACGTTGCTGCCCACCGAGCCGAACGGGGTGGAGATGGTGGCCAAGTTCTTCCGCGCCCTGGGCGACCCGGTGCGGCTGCGGTTGCTGGAGTTCCTGCTGCACAAGGAGCACACGGTCACCGAGTGCGTGGCGCAGGTTGGCCTGTCGCAGGGACGGGTGTCCACCCACCTGGGGTGCTTGTCGGACTGCGGGTATGTGCAGGTGCGCCGGCGGGGCCGGTTCGCGCACTACAAAGTGACCGACCTGCGGGTGGCCGAACTGGTGCTGCTGGCCCGCTCGCTGGCCGCCGACAACGCCGCCGCCCTGGCCGCCTGCATGCGCATCACCCCCGCGCCTGAGCCAGAGCGAAAGGATGCGGCTTCGTGATGTCCACCGATCCCGATCACGGGAGCAAGCGCACGCCCCTGGCCGGCCGCGCACTCGGTTATCGCCCGCGCTGTGTTGCCGCCTGTCGTTACTGATCGCCGGGGGGCTCGCGGCAACTGGGCTCGCTCCACGCTCTTCGAGCTGCTCATCGACCGTCGTCGCCACGAGCCGGCGACGACCTGATCTCCGCGCTCATCGCAGCAGAGACACTGGACGAGCAGCTCACCGAAACCTGGATCAACGCGACACTTGCGGCTGCTTCGTCGCCGGCCACGAAACCGCCGTCAACCTCCTTGGCCACAGCACCCTCGCGCTGCCGCGCCACCCGGACCAGTCGGCCGCGCTGTGCGACAACCCCACCCTCGCAGGGAACACGGTCGACGAGGCCCTCCGCGACGACGTGCCGTTACAACTGACCCGGCGCATTCGCACGCCGACCTCGACATCGGCGGCCACCACACCCCCTAAGGTCAGCACATCATCACCTGTATGGCGGCAACCAACCGCGACCCCGAGCAGTTCACCGACCCAGGCACTGATCGTACTGACCGGCCGTGGCGTCCTCGCCGTCGACGAGCGGGGCGAAATCCGCGCCGCCTACCCGTTCTCGCACGCCCCGACCCGACACCGGGTCACCTGGGACGGCGCAGAAAGCACCGTATACGCGATGTGTGCCATCGACGCCCTCGGTATCTCCGCCATGCTTGGCATCCCGATTACCGTCACCAGCACGGAACCCGGCACCGACCGCACTGTGACCGTTCAGGTCGACCACGACACCGCACGCTGGCACCCCGACACCACGGTCGTCTGCGCCGGCACTACCGGTGATGCCTGCGGCCCCTCGGTGGACCGCACCTGCGGCCACATCAACTTCTTCACCACGCCCGACGCCGCCCACTGGACCGCGAGAAACCACGACGTCACCGGTGTTGTGCTCGATCAGGACGAGGCGCTCGCTAGCGCGGTCGCGGAGTTCGGCGCTCTCCTGCGACCCGCCGGCCAGGAGGCGCAGCAATCAGCGACAAGGTCAACGCCGCCCGTGCGGCCCGGGCGCTGATTCAACTCAGGAAGATGGGGCGCCCAACGCCTCGCGGCCCGACTCCAGGTGCGCGAGCACGTCCACTTTCTCGGCTTCGTGCCGGACGAGCAGCTGCCGACCGTCTACGCCGCCGCCGACGTGTTCACCATGCCAGGAGTCGCGGAGCTGCAGAGCATCGCGACGCTCGAGGCCATGGCATCAGGCCTGCCCGTAGTTGCAGCTAACGCTGTCGCACTGCTGCAACTGGTCATACCAGGTGAGAACGGGTTCCTGTTCACCTCGGGCGACATTGCCGGGCTCGCCGACGCATTACGCCGAATCCTGATCTCCGACGAACTGCGTGTCAGCATGGGTGCCGCGAGCCGGGGGATCGCCGACACCCACGATGAGAACCGCACGCTTTCCCGATTCGAGGAGATCTACCGCCAGGTCGTCACCCGTTCCAGAATCTGTCCTTCCGTTCTGGAAATCCACCGGCCATTATCGGCCTTTGGTGTGTTTCGCCGCAGCGCGGCGGTTGATGCTCCCGGCGCTCAATGGAGCGAAGGCGTTCTGGCCCCATTTTGGCCAATTGACAAACTGGCCGGAGTTCGGCGATCGAGATGGTGCCGAAGCAAGATCATCCGCTCACGTAGGGGCGTAGAGTGCAGCGGCAGATTCGATTAGGCTCTTTCAGGGGTGTCAGTCGTGCTGGTTGCGGGCGCCGAGATCGGCCACGGTCTTGGCGCCGGTATCGTAGGTGGTCAAGCGACGAGTCGAGCCGACTACCGTGAGTACACGCGCCAACGGACGGAAAGACACGACCACCAGTTCGGCGTGCCGCGACCGGGCGAAGATCCTCGTCCGGCGCATTGGCTTCGACACCGCATACCCCTCGCGGACCTACGAGCACCCGGTACACATTGCGCGTCTAGCATTGCGCCCATCACTATCGCCGACGCTGGCCGCTAGCAAAACGGTCCCCGCACGGCGGCCCGCAGCCGACGCATACCCAGTTGATCTTCATCGCGCCCATTGTGCGCGACGGCGAGGGTCGGCGATATCGCTGACCTCCCCAAGACCTGGCCCTTGCCGGTCGGGTCGAGCGACCTAGCGACCAAGCACAGGCGTTTAACACAGCCCCGCTCGGCCGGAGAGTGTCCGCCGTCACGGCATTCACCGGCACCACCCTCGGCCTGAACGACCGCCTTAAATCCTACCAGCAGAAGGCCCGGTCGGTGCATCGGCGATGCCTGGACTAGAGGCTCGCGCTGATCCAGCTCGTCCCGCATCGCGGCTTCGCGAGGTCTTGTCGGTCGTGACGCTACCGGGATTGCCCCATCGGATAGTCGCCTGTATGGCCGTCCATCCACACGAATGGAGATCGTCGGCACACGTTTGCCCTGGTCAGGATTCACGGGCGTTCAGCGCCGCACGAACGTCCCTTTGCCAGTGACCACGATCAGCAAGCCCTCTTTCCGCAGCTCGAAGACGGCCCGCCTAGTAGTCGGCCTGCTCACCGCGTACAGCTCCGCCAGCTCGCGCTCGTTCGGCAGCTTCGCGCCAGGTGGCAGTTTGCGGGAGCCGATCATGGTGCGTAAGTCATCGGCTACCTGCTCCCACAGGTGCTGTTCCAGCGATTCATGGTCGATACGCGAGCTGCGGTCTTCCCACACAAGGGCGCACATTAGGGCCCAGATGTGCGACTACTTGCCTACATGGGCTCATATGCGCCCATATGAGCTGCTATCCTGACCTGCAAAGATAGATGAGGAGGTAGCTCATGTCGATGCACGCGAACACCTTCTACGGAGCGGGCGGTTGGAGCTTCGCCCCGATGACCCCATACGACTGGTGGATCCTTTGGCGAGCGCTGGAGAACCGTCAGGATGAAGCCAAGGTCGCAAAAGCACGACGTGATCTCGGGGCGCTCGTTCAGACTGACTGGCTGGACTCCATGCCGCCGGTACCTGCTGAAGGACACGACCCAGAGCTCCTGCAGGCCATGTTCGAGGCGCACGACAAGTACCAAGATGACTGGATACAGAGGCAGTGCGAATTCATGGTGAGTACCCTTGAGCGCCTGCAGGCCGCTGAACGCCCATATGGGTACCGCGAGCTTGAGCGCGTGGCGGGCTCGCTCGTGTCACTCGCCGGCCAAATGTTCATGGTTGCCCATGACCGTGAAGAAGAGATCGAGCGAGGCGACCGTGAACCCTGAACAGGACGGCAGCGGCAGCGGCAACGTCATGCCGATTCGTCCCAAGCCGACCTATCCACTCGACCCATCGAGAATCGACTACGACTACAAGCAGGTTCTCGACCACCTGGCGGAGCGTATTGGATCTGGCGAGTTCCAAGATCAGTTGTCCAGCAGAACAGTACTCGCCCGCGAGTACGGCGTGAGTACCCAGACGGTGACGAGAGCCGTCAACATTCTTGTTGAGCGCGGCACCCTGGTCGTCCGGTATCCGAACGGGACGTACCTGGCATGACAGTTCACGCGTGTCCGGACAATTGTTCTCGACCTCGGTGGAGGCCGACTACATCGCGATCAAGGATGTGCCGTCGAGCGGCGGTCATGAGGAAATCCACGCGAGAGAAGGTAGGGATGTGGTACGGACCGGCGACTCCAGGCCGACCGTACGCCGGGGAAGACCTGACGACTCGGCGAGACACCGTGCCTGCTTGAGCGACGATACCGGCCTCAGAGGCAGCGACGCCCCATGACTTCCGCCAAGACGGTCGAGGGGGCGTCGTCGTGCCGTGTGTTACGCGTGGATGTAGGCCGAGGCGTCGAACTCGTGGTCGTGGATGGCCGCGTAGAAGGCATGCACCTCGGCCTGGTTGAACATCAACTCGACTAGCTCGTGTCAACGCTTCGCGAACCTTGACCCGGGTGGTCTCTTGGGTTCTAGATCTCGTCGCAACACTCCATGATCAAATACGGGGTGTTGATGGGTAGGCGTGGACGCAAGCGCAGGCTGGAGATCGAGTCGGAGTACTGGCAGCTGCTGGCCGCTGGTGTGGGCACGGTTGAGGCGTGTCGGCAGCTGGGCATTGGCCGTAAGACCGGTTATCGATGGCGAGCGGAAAACGGCGGACTACCCCCGTTGACGCTGCCCGAACGAGCCCACTCGGGCAGGTACCTATCCCTGCTGGAGCGGCAGCGGATCGCCGCGCTGCGCCGTGACGGTCTCGGTGTGTGCGCGATCGCAGCCCAGCTGGACCGTTCGCCGTCCACGATCAGCCGGAACTGCGACGCAACACCGCCTCCTACGATCGCGCCTACGACGGCGACATAGCCCATGCCCGCGCCCGCGAGCGAGCTCGCCGACCACGCCGCGGCCGGCTGCTGGCCAACGCTGACCTTCGGGCTCACGTGCAGGCCAAGCTGGAGCTTGAATGGAGCCCGGAACAGATTGCGGCCTGACTGCGCACCGAGTTTCCGGGCCGGAGAGCCTGGCACATCTGCCACGAGACCATCTACCAGGCGCTTTATCTCGGCGGGCGTGGCGGGCTCACCCGCGAGCTGACCAAGCGGCTGCGCACCGGTCGGCCGCTGCGCAAACGCCGTCGACGCCCTGACCAACGCCGACCGCGGTTCACCATCCCGGGCACACCGATCGACCGGCGCCCGGCCGTCGTCGCGGACAGGACCCGGATCGGAGATTGGGAAGGCGACCTCATCGTCGGCCGTGGCAACCGCTCAGCGATCGCCACGCTGGTCTGTCGCACCAGCCGCTACCTCCGGCTCGTCCGCCTGCCCGATCGCCACGCGGCCGCTGCGGTCAGCGACGCCCTC
Source organism: Prauserella endophytica (assembly GCF_005146945.1). Classification (GTDB taxonomy): domain Bacteria; phylum Actinomycetota; class Actinomycetes; order Mycobacteriales; family Pseudonocardiaceae; genus Prauserella_A; species Prauserella_A endophytica. The sequence goes on along the minus strand of NZ_SWMS01000023.1, from coordinate 30,379 downwards.
GCCACCTGCTTCGGCCAGCTGCCATTGGCTGTCCGGCTCACACAGACCTGGGACCAGGGCTCGGAGATGGCGCATCACGACCGGATATCTCGGCACCTGGCTGAAGGGTGAGCGCAAACTCCGGCCCGCTAGCGATGAGAACGAAGCCCAAGCGGATCACACAGGCCCAGGACATCGACCGAAGCCGCATAGCTACTATCTACGATAGTAAATCGTACGGGTTTCACTGCCTGGGGTGCGGCAACTCGCTCCACCGGCCACAAAGTCAATTCCCACAGGAGCGAGCATGGACCAACACGCTGGCGTGGCTGCGCCGCCAGCCGCCGCTCGCCCCCGGCTGGTCGGCGTCGACGTAGCCCGAGGGGTTGCGGTCATCGGCATGCTCGTCGCGCACCTCGGTGCCGACAAAACGGACACCACCAGCGCGAGCGCGCGTTGGATGTGGATTTTCGACGGGAGATCTGCCGTGCTGTTCGCAGTGCTGGCCGGGGTCGGTCTCGGCCTACTGACGGGCAATGCGCCCGACCACACGCGCGGGACACTGCGGGTCCAAATCGCGTTGCGCGCCGTTCTGGTCTGCGCACTAGGCCTGGTGTTAATGACAGCCGGGTCGCCGGTCGCGGTGATCTTGCCAACCTATGGCATGTTGTTCGTCCTCGCGTTGCCGTTGTTGTGGTCACGCACCCGCACGCTTTGGGTAGGCACTGCGGCAGCACTACTCTTCGGCACGCTGGTTGTTGCGTCTCTGAGACAGGTGCTCACCAGCCAAACGGGGCCCACGATCGATACTTACCTGGTGGGCGAGCTCGTCACCGGCTACTACCCCGCAGTAGCTTACTGTGGCTACCTTCTAGCCGGCCTTGCCCTGAGCCGACTACCCCTCCCGCGACGTGATGTTCAAGCCGGACTGGTGTTCGCCGGCTGCGGTATGGCCGCGTTGGCTTACGGGAGCGGAGCGGCGCTCGCGTCCTCAGCCGGTGCGGACACCAGACTATGGCCCGGCGTGCTCCTGGCCATACGGCCTCACGCCACTTCCCCCTTCGCCATGGGTGGTGCACTCGGCGTGGCCGTCGCGATCCTGGGTCTATGCCTGCTACTGGCCCGTTGGCATTGGGGTCTGATCACGAGCTACCCGCTCGCGGCCGCGGGGACTATGCCGTTGACCGCCTACAGCGGCCAGATCGTCGTGATCGCCTTGCTGGGCCCCGATTCGGTCCAGTCTCCCACCTCGAACTGGCCGCTTGCCGCACTGTCGACGGGTACGATCGCGGTCTCGATGATGTGGCATCGCCGGTTAGGGCGGGGACCGTTGGAGCGGCTGGTCAACATCCGCCTCCACCATCCGCGGTCTAGAGAACCCCTGTGACGTGATCACTATGAGGTCACGAGGACGTTCGCTCACACCTGCGGTTCGCGGCCACGAAGTTGAAGGTTGCGACCCTGGCTTCCGAGGCGCCCGAGTTCATCGGGGCGATCCTGTTGGCCGTACGACGCGCCGGGCTGGGGCCCGCTCGGCGCGGCGGGTCAGTAAACGGCGACTCGATCGCCTCGCGAGCAAGTGTCACCAGATGTTTAATTGCCGGTTGTTGTTCCGCAGAAGGGCATAGCCGGACGGCCTCGACCGGGTAACGGGGCGAGCACGTCAACGGCACGTCGTCCGATTTCCACTCCCCCGCCCGGGACTGACGAGCCGGGGCTCGGTTGCGCCATGACTCGACTCCTCCGCCTGGCAATCCATATCGTGAACGCCAAGCACCTCACTCCCCAGAGCTGCGAGCCAGGTCGCAGCGCACTGGCCTGCTACATCTTCCAGAGGGAACGGCGACTCTGCACAGCCACCATCAGGTGTGCCCGTCAAGATCAACCCGGCCGGCATGACGGGCACTCGTTGACTACGTGGTGCGCTGCGCCACATACCTGCGCGTGCGCCCGACTCATGTCCCTAGCATGGTCGGCGCCCACCCCATGTGGATGATCTTACGATCGCGCCTAGTAGACGATGCATTCGCGGTAAACCTGTTACCCAGCAAAGGAAAACCTGCACTGTGACACGACATGAGTCCGACCCACGACCGGGTGAACGGGGCGTCCGGCTCCCTTGATCCGACGCGTTCACCGGTAGGTTGTGGAAACTGTGAGACGTCAGCAGAACGCGACGCGTGCACGCGTGTATGCCCATCTCGGGTTGGCGCTCGGTGTGCTCTTCGCGTGCCTGGCGCTTCATACCTCACCGTGTATCGATGGTCACGAGCATGCCGATCAAGCACATGCTGCTGTCACAACACACGGTCACCAGCAATCGTCGAACAACTGCGAGCACGAGACCGACCCGGAACACTCGGAACACTCAGCACATCCGCAGTATCTCGCTCCATCACGTTCACATGACGGTTCGCTTCTCGTGTCGGTCGCGTTGCCGCTGGTGCTGCTCAGCAGAAGCGGCACCGCTGGCAGAATCTCGCGAACACCGCGCTGCGGAATACGATCGTGCGCGCCCGAGGGTTGCTGGGGACGCGGTGTGTTGCACGCGCTGTGCGTGTTGAGGCGCTGATCGCAGGCTTCGTCCTGCTTCGTCCAGCTCAACTCAGCACTCCACAGAAACGGAAACTCAATGCTTTCGCCTGTCCTGCTCCGGCCTGCCCAGGCGCGCGCCCGCCGCGCGGAAACGGTAGGCAATACGCCGGTGGTGTGGATCGACGAGCCGTTCAATCACGACGGCAAGGGCTTCTGGGCCAAACTCGAAGGTCAGAACCCTGGCGGGATGAAGGACCGCCCCGCCCTGCACATGGTCGCTCGCGCCCGCGCTTGTGGCGCGCTACGTCCCGACGGACTGATCGTCGAGTCGACCAGCGGCACGCTCGGCCTCGGATTGGCGCTCGCCGGGATCGTGTATGGACATCCGGTAGCGCTCGTCGCTGATCCGGGCATGGAGCCGATCGTGCACCGCCTGCTGCTCGCCTATGGGGCACGCGTCGACATCGTGGACCGTCCCCACCCCACCGGGGGGTGGCAACAGGCGCGCCGCGATCGGGTCTCGCAGTTGCTGGCCGAGAACCCCGGATCGTTCTGCCCGGACCAGTACAACAACCCGGACAACGTGGACGCCTACGCGCCGCTTGCCAGCGAACTCACCGCGCAGCTCGATCGAATCGATGTGCTGGTCTGCTCGGTGGGCACTGGTGGACACTCGGCCGGCGTGGCGCGGGAGTTGCGCCGCGTCAACCCGAACCTGCAGCTCGTCGGCGTCGACACGGTCGGCTCGACAATCTTCGGCCAGCCCGCGCGTGCCCGTCTGATGCGGGGTCTAGGGTCAAGCATCTATCCACGCAACGTCGATTACGAGGCGTTCAACGAGGTGCATTGGGTAAGTCCGGGCGAATCTGTGATCACCTGTCGCAGGCTCGCGGCCGCCCAGTACGCGACCGGTGGCTGGAGCGTCGGCGCTGTCGCCCTCGTGGCGGGCTGGCTCGCACGTACCCAGTCCCCAGACGTTCGGATCGCCGCGATCTTCCCCGACGGTCCACAACGCTACTTCGACACCGTCTACAACGACACCTTCTGCGCCGAACACCGATTGCTGGACGCACCGCCACCAGCCGAGCCTGACACAATCGCGCATCCCCGCGAACGCGAGGTCCAGCGTTGGACTCGCTGCACGACCGTGGTCGACCCAGTCGCAGCCACTCCTGGAGCCAATCGATGACCGACGTTCTTCGCCAGTTCCGCTCGTTTGACCGGCCGGTCCAGCTCCTTGCGCTCAACCAGTTCACGATCAACATCGGCTTCTACATGCTGATGCCGTATCTGGCGGCACACCTGTCGCTCGGCCTGGGGCTCGCTGGCTGGATGGTGGGTCTGATCCTCGGCGCCCGCAACTTCTCCCAGCAGGGGATGTTCCTGCTCGGTGGCAGCCTGGCCGACCGCTTCGGCTACAAGCCGCTCATTGTCGCCGGCTGTGCCCTGCGGACCGGGGGCTTCGCGATGCTCGGGCTGGTCGACTCTGTCCCCGCTCTACTAGTGGCATCAGTGGCTACTGGGTTCGCGGGGGCACTGTTCAACCCCGCTGTACGGGCGTATGTCGCCGCAGATGCCGGAGATCGCCGCGTCGAGGCCTTCGCATTGTTCAACGTGTTCTATCAGTCGGGCATTCTCTTGGGCCCCTTGATCGGACTCGCCTTGACCGGTGTGGCGTTCCAGCTCACGTGTCTGGTCGCCGCGGCCGTGTTCCTGGTTCTGACCGTTCTGCAGATCCGATCATTGCCGGAACGCCGCTCGCGCGACGCGCATGACTCACTGCTTGCCGGTTGGCGCGTCGCGCTGGCCAACCGCCGGTTCCTGGCGTTCTCGGCAGCCATGATCGGTTCCTACGTGCTGTCATTTCAGGTGTACTTGGCGCTGCCGCTGGAGACACGTAGGCTTGCCGGCTCGGAAACCGTGGGGACCGTCGAGGTAGGAATCCTTTTCGGAATATCCGGAATACTTGCCATCGTGGGGCAGCTGCGAATCACCGCGTGGTGCCGCCAACGTTGGGATCATGGCCGGTGCCTCACCGTAGGGCTATCGCTGATGGGCCTGGCCTTTACCGCCCCGCTGCTCACGGCGGCGAGCCCGCCGGGTCAAGTCTGGACGTTCCTGCCGCTGGCCCTATCCGTCGCACTGCTCACACTGGGCACGGTGGTGGTGTTCCCATTCGAGATGGATACCATCGTCACGCTGGCAGGTGATCGGTTCGTCGCGACTCACTACGGGCTTTACAACACGATCTGCGGTATCGGCATTGCGGTCGGTAATCTCGCCACCGGTGCGGCCCTTGATCTCGCACGAAGCAGCGGAATACCATGGGTACCTTGGGCGGCACTCGTCGCAGTCGGCGGGATGTGCGCGGCCGGCGTGCATGTGCTCAATCGCTCCGACCGGCTGGAACCCCGCGCTGTGACGGTGAGCTGAATCTCTGATCCCGCCTAGTACTAGGTCTCCTAGTGGACAAGATCGGCGGCGTTACTCTACTGTGACCTCGGACCGGCGGGGCGGTCCTGCGAGCAATGCCGACACCACCAGGAGATCCAGCACTCGTGACTGCGTACCCACGCCGCTTCGCCATCAGCAAGACCGCCGTCGCCACAGTGGCGCTGACGATCGCGTTGACTCCGTTCCCTGCCAGCGCGCAGCCACAGGACGGCACATCGGACGCCATGGAGCGCTATCAAGAGCTGGGCGCACAAGCGGCGGATGCCGAGGAAGACCTGTCCGAAGCCCAAGATCAGCTCACGCGCCGGCAGGCGGAGTTGGCCGATGCCAACGGCGCACTCGCCAGGGCGAACCAAGCCCTGCAGCAGGCACAGCGTGCGGAGATGTCATTCCGGGACGAGGTTGACATCCTTGCGTCCACGAGTTTCCGCAATGGCCGTATCGCTCGGTGGTCGGCGATCCTTACCAGCGACTCCAGCCAGGAGTTTCTGGACCAGATGTCGGCTCTGGGCGTGCTCGCGAACAACAACTCCGATGTCTTGAACCGGCTCAGCGGCATTAGGGATCAGGCCAATGCAGCCCGCAACGCTGCTGCGGAAGCGCAGGAGCGGGCGGGCAAAGCCGCGGTCGAAGCAGAGCGTGCTGTGAGCACGCTCGAGGGGCGCAAGGCAAGACTCGACGAACAGATCGAACAGGTTGAGGCCGCCCTCGACGACCTCAGCACGGCCGAGCAGGCAGAGCTTCAAACGGTGCAGGACTCCGGCAGTTACCTCGGCCCTCCGGGCGCGGCCAACGACGCACTCCAGGCTGCGTTGTCCCGGCGTGGTTCCGAGTACGAGTGGGGGGCTACCGGTCCGAACGAGTTCGACTGCTCGGGTCTCACCTCGTGGTCGTATGCGCAGGCGGGCATCAACATCCCGCGCACCAGCCGGCAGCAATGGGGGGCGGGCAAGCCGGTCTCCCTCGACGCACTGCTTCCCGGCGACCTGCTGTTCTACGATGACGGCACTGGCAACCCTAGCAACATCCACCATGTCGGCATGTACGTCGGTGAGGGCAAGATGGTCGATGCGCCGACCGAGGGTCAACTCGTCGATGTGCGATCGATGGAGGGCGACGGACACCTGATCGGCGCCCGGCGCATGGTTGGCTGATCGCATCCTCGGCTCCAGCACTGGGTGAATCAGTAACGTCATGTGTTGATAGAGGTCGGAGATGCCTGCCGTTGGTGACTCAGACCTCGACGTGAGTAGTGGTTGTGGTCGGTTGCCGGAAGTGCACGTCACGTTGGGTGCCGCGCGCTTCCGGCGCACCCTTGCCGCATGTGGTGAGGCCGAGCGGCCGCTCGGTAGGCTCGTCATTCAGCTGAAGGGCCAACCAGTGAGCACGGACATAGAGGAGTCCGCTCCCAGCCAACGATGCGACCTCAGGATTGTCTTAGAGCCCGGCCTTACCTGGCGTGGTTGCGAAGCCTCCCCCAGGCACTCCGCGGGCCCGGAACCAGAAACAGCAGGCGTCCCTGCTGGGCTTGCAGGACTCAGAGCGCCGCACGGCTACGTGTGGTCGACCACCCGGAGCGACCGAGCACAGCCGACCGTCAGCAGCATGCACCGGTTTCGACGAGCGGTCCTGGGAAGCCCCGCGTCGACGTGAATTCCCCACTCAACGTGCGTGGCAGCGGACCACGGAGATGTGCCAGATAGTGCCTCGCTGCCGGACGGATTTCTCGGGATCATGCTCCGCCCGGCAACGAGACGCGGGCCAATGTTGGGAGGGCGACCTCCGGAACATGGTCCCGCAAGCAGCGGGGCGCGAGGGGGGAACGCCACCAACCGCTACTAACTCAGATAGTAGCTGATCCGCCGGCGCGACACCAGGCCGAATTCACCAGGAGCCGTCAACTGCCCGGCGCGGACTGCGCAAGCGTTCGGCCGCTGGCTTGCCATGCCCGCATACCACCGTCGAGATCGACGATGTCCGCAAATCCGAGGCCCTTCAGGGCCCGCGCCGCGTCGGCACTCATCCGGCCGCTCATGCAATAGACCGCGATGGGCAGCGTCCGATCGGACGGCAACTCGGAAAGTCGCCGCTCGATCTCGTTGAAAGGAATCATCATGTCCGTGCCAGGCAGTGCCCCCTCGAAGGGGACGTGGACGTTGATCACGATGCGAGCGGGATCGGCGATCGCCTTGGCGAACTCGTCAGGAGCCAACAGGCTGATCGAGACAGGCGCCGCCACGGAAGGCTCTGTTTCGCCTCCCCCTGCACAGCCGCCGACGCCGAGCAGCGCTACGGCCGCCATCGCGAGCAGAAGAAATCCGCGGAATGACACCTCCAGACCATAGCCAACCTCTCAGTCACTGCCTACGTGAGTGACTGGTGTTGCGAAAGAGACCCATGTTGTCGCAGTATACCCGTGAGTACTATGTTAAATAGTTTCTACCGAGGAGGGTGCCATGACTGGACGCAGGTTCGCGGCCCGTGGCGCCCTCGCCAGTGTGATCGCCGCCTTCGCCCTAGCGACGCCTCCCGGAGCGGCCGCGATGCCGCCCCCGCCAAACCCCAGCGATGAGGAACTCCAGGCGAGTAGTGCGGAGGCGCGCGGAATCGCCGAGCAAGTCGGCAGCCTGGCCAACCAGGTCGCCGAAGCTAGCACGGCGTTAACCGCAGCGCAGCTCGAGCTCGCCGCAAGCTACGACGAGGTCACCGCTGCCCAACAGGAAGTGCAATCCACCCGTACTGCGGCTCGCACCGCCCAGGTGGCCGCCGACAACGCTCGCACCGAGGTCAATGCGGCCATCACCCAGCTCCAGCAGGCGAGACAGCAGCTTGACGAGTTCGCCGCCGCCAGCTTTCGCCAAGGCAGCACCATCGGATCGCTCAGTGCCTATGTGGGATCTGACAGCCCAAAGGATCTACTGGCCCGTGCGTCACTGCTCAACGCGGTCGGTGACTCGCGACTGAACGCGCTCGACGTCGTGCGGCAAGCCATGTCCACCAAGGCCAATGCCGATGCCGCTGCCCGGACAGCCGCGCAGGAAGCCAAGGACAAGGCACAGGCGGCCGAACAAGCCAAGACCGCCGCGGCGCAAGCGTATGAGACCGCGGTGGCAAGCGAGACTGCCGCGCAGCGACGCAGCACCGAGCTCCTCGAGCGCAAGGAAGCCCTTCAGGCCCGGCTCACGCAAGCGCAGCGCACCTTCGCCGATCTTCAAGGCCAACGGCACGAGTACAGCGACTGGCAGGAGCGCCACCGGGCGTCCGAGCAGGCTTCGGCATCCACCCGGAATCCACCCTCCAGGTCGAGCCGGCCGGCACCCCGACCCGCGCCCCACAGTCACCCCCCACGCCCCAACCAAAGCGGCGTCGTGGCACCCACTACGGGCGTAATCACCTCCACATACGGGCCACGCTGGGGAAGCATCCATTACGGACTGGACATCGCCAATAGCATCGGCACACCGATTGTCTCCGTGCTGGACGGAGTGGTCATCTCATCCGGCCCTGCGAGCGGTTTCGGTTTGTGGGTTCGCGTCCGTCATGACAACGGCACCATCACCGTGTATGGCCATATCAACGAGACACTGGTATACGTTGGCCAGCGCGTCGCTGCCGGGGAGCAGATCGCCACGGTCGGCAACCGCGGCCAGTCCACGGGCCCGCACCTGCACTTCGAGGTGCACAAGGACGGCTACAAGATCGATCCGTTAGTGTGGCTTCGCGCCAACGGCGTCGCGATCTGAGCGCCGCCCTCCCAATCTACGTATAAGCATAGTAGGTTATGCTGTCGTGGTCGCAAGGGAGTGGGGCCATTCTCAGACATGAAGCCTCCGGATGTGTATACACCATCTCCGCAGCCAGTTTCCTACTGGGAACACTCGGCTCGTGGGAGTCTGCCGCATTCGCCATGCACGCCAACACATGCGTCCTTTGCCGTCGTGAGCTCCTCGAACTCGCGCCGGTCGTACAACTGCTCAGCCGCGTCAAGACTCAGCAAGACCCCCACCAGGGACGGTCATGCCTTCCGGACTTACGCGAGGATGGGAAGACTCACGGTGGCAGCGAGTACGACCCCACAGAAGACCATGGTGACCGAGCGTCCGATCCGAGTACGTGACTCGGTCCGTAAGGGAAAAAGTAACTGCCTACTGAAGGTGTAGGCCGCGACCGCGCCGACGAAGATCACTCCGGCGATGGATGGCTGAGTCGTGAGCACAAGGATCAGCGAGACGGCGCCGATCACCAACGCCGCCGCAGCTTCGAGAAGTTGCACCGGAAATCGGCGAGTAGCCAGTCGACGATCCGAGGACCACATACCCCAGCGGGAACTGGTCGGGCGGCCCGCGCAGCAGCCGGTGAGCCAGCATCCGGGGCGCCCCACCGCCATGCCCAGGAACACCCCCGGCGCCGTGGTATCCAGCAGCACGCCGATCGGTATGCCTAGCGCCGCCGCCCCCACCGCGATAACCCCAAGTGCGACGAGGAGGAAACCCTGTATGCAGGCGCCGGCGCTGAGGAACTGCCGCGGATGCTTGTGATGCAAGACGAGGTAGTACGCCTTACCGCCCACGAAGCCCAGGATGCAGCCGATCAACGACATCACGAGCACGGCCGCGACGTCGATACCCGCTCTGCCGGCCAGCAGCGCCTGGAACACGACAGCGACAACCGCACCCATTCCGACCAGCGTGGGCCACGCCAGCCGCACCGCAGGTCCCTGCGCCAGCTGACCGAACGTCGTCGCCGTTGAGATGACACGCCGGGGCAGGCGCATGCTCGTTGGCGCCGCCGACCTCTCAGCTGACATAGCGGTAACTCTCCACTCACCGGGGTTGATCCCCAGCGCGCGGGTAGTGATGGCCGCCCGACCGCTACCCGGTTCGAGCCCGTCGAACCCCTCGATGCGCTCGAACCGATCCCCAGGGTCGGGCTTCCCCAGCACCCGAACGCGGGTTCCGACGAACCGGATCGCCCCCGAGTACGGCCCGCCGGATTCGGGTACCTCGAACGAGTACGTCGCCGCCAGGCCCTGAGGTTCGGCGCCCGCGAGTGCAGCCGACAGGCATCCCCTCGCGGCCGGCTGCTCCTCGTCCACACGCAGGATCGCCGCACCGCCACCTACAGTCTTGGCCGCGTCGCGCCGTACAGGTGCGCTTTTCGGAAGGGCGGCAAGAGCCGGAACCGCGCTCGCGGGCGCGACGGAAGCGACGTTACGCGCGAGCGCCGGCGGGACGCCAGCACCACCCTGCTTCCGTTCAGCGCGGTCGGTCGTGACCTTGGTCCCCATGCGCGCCGACCTGTTGCCGGCCGCCTTCTTGTGCGGCTTTTTCCCCACGGTCGCGATCCTTCCGCCAGTCATATGCCAACAATCCTACTATTCAACATAGTAGGTTGGGTACGACTGCGGAATGGGGCTCGCTTAGCCCACCCTGCGCCTGCCAGCGCCGTCGCCGCTAATAGCCATCGGCTCCATCGTCGGTCGTTGAGGCAGCTCGACCGCCAACGGTGGTCTCCATACCTAGTTCTCGATGATTGCCGACAGGGCAGTAGACGTCGTAGACATCGGCGGACAGCGTGACGGTGAGGTTCGCCGACTCGCCTGCGTCAAGCGTTTCAGTACGCTCCTCCTCGATACCAGGGCCCTTGATGTCCAGCGCATGCCGCGCCTGCCCATCGTTGGTCACGACGAACGTGTACCGCCCGGGGGCGAGGGTCCGCTGCGACATGCCGATGCGGAAGTCCGTCAGGGAAACCCTAATGCGCTTTTCTTCCGCCTGACCTCCGGCAGGTGGCGTCGTGGCACCGTCCGCACCATTGGGCCCTCCGCAGCCGACCACGACCAGGCCGGCGACTGCGAGCGCTGCTCCTACGACGTAGTACTGAAGAACACGTCTCGTAGACATGCCGAGCCTCCTGGAAAGTTCTTCTCGTCAGCATCCGCCGCGACGAGCAGAGTTCCAGCAGTGCTAACATCTACTAAAGTTGATAGTAGATTATTGGTGTCGTCGGTGGAGGAATCATGGAATCGCTTCTGCTGGGTCTCGCGGTCTTGGCCTGCCCGGTAGGTATGGGCGTCATGATGTGGCTGATGGGGCGCGGTCGCCGTCAGACCCTTGGCCCCAGGCCCGGCAACGAGCAGCAGATCGCGCTATTGCGAGCGGAGATCGACCAGCTCAAGGCTGAGCGCGCCAACGACCGTGCACGGAGTGAGTACTGATGCCTCTCTGGTTGACCGCGATTGTCCTGGTCGTCGCAATGACTTTCGCCTACATGTTCTGTATCCGACCCACATTACGAGGCCAGGGCCACTGCGCGACTCCCCGCGAGGATCCCGAACTTGACCGGCAGATCGCTGAGCTACGGGAAGAAGTTCGTGTGCTGCGCGCGCAGGACGTCCTGGCCAGCGGTCGGGTGGTCGGCGGCCGGCCCGGGACGCCGCCGGTCGACGACTGAGCTTGCGGGGTTCTCATGGAGCAGTCGTGGATGCGAGCGTCGGATGCCGACCGTGACCGCGTCGTCACAACGCTGCGCCGGCACGTCGGGGACGGACGGCTGACCCTGGACGAGTTCTCGGATCGGGCGGCGTCCGTCTACCGCGCACGCACCCTCGGCGAGGTCGACGAGCTGCTGCGCGACCTACCCACGCTGGATCCCCCGGCGTCCAGAACCATGTCGCTTCGGCGCGTGCCCATGCTGATCTGGCTCGTCCTGGCCGCGCTACTAGGCGCGGCGTTGCTCGCGGCCTCCGGCGCCGCGGTGATGACCCAAATGATGGCTGGTACATGCTAGTGACTGTTCCGCGCTCAGCTACGGGTAGACGAACCGGCGATGGATGAGGTGGCTGCCGTCGGTGAGGGTCTCCTCGCTGATCCGTCCCTGATCGTCGAGCGTTAGCCGGACGGTGGTGGATGCCGCGGGGAACCCCAGCGCGAGCTGGACGGGCTCGCCGTCCCGAGCGATCCGGACGGCGAGCGGCGCCACGCCGGAGGCATAGGGCTCTTGAGCCATGAAGAACTCTCCGGCGAGATCAAGGCGCTGCGGAGCTGGTAGTCGCTGCGTGGTGTCGCTGGTCACAGCCTCGTAAACAGTGAAGCCGTCGATTGCCCGCATCACCTTGACGACCCGCGCAAGTTCCGTGGCAGCGCGCTGCGCGGGCCAAGGCACCACCAGGGCCACCACACCACCACGCCAACCGTCAGCTCCGGCCCGCAACGTCACCACGTTTTCACCGGCGCGCCAGTCCACTGGAGTTGTGAAACAGCCTTCGCCGCAGGCGCGAAACGTCAGTACGCGGTCCTCGTCGCCGGCAGCGACCGCACCAGACAGGTTGTATTGCTGTTGCTCATCGGGCGCGTAATAGTCCCCGCCGCGGGGCGTGGACAACCGCACCACCAGCTGGCCATCGCTCGCTGCGGCTACTACGCCTACCTGACCGGCCAACGCCCCCAACGGAACCTCGAGGCCGCGAGCTGGCGGAGGCGCCGCCGCCATCCGATTGCCCACCGGCGGAGCCGACACGAGCACAGCACTCACCGCAATCACCACGACGAGTACCGCGCTCTCCACTCGCACGAGCATGCCCGCACGAGCCAACCGCTCAGGGCGACGCCCGGCCACCCGGGCTGCGAGCGCTACCCCGGTCGCGAGGACGACGAGACAGAGCTTGGCCACCAACACCTGGCCGTAGGTGGTACTGAATACAGAGGAGAGGGGGATCAGCAGGAGCGCCGACACGGTGCCGGTGCCGACGACCAGGACGAACACCCACGCCGCCAGCCGCATGTAGCCGAGGAAGACCCAGAGCATCGCGACGCGCTCCCGTCGCCAAGCATGTGCGGCACGGCTCACGTGTAGCAGCGCCCCAAGCCACACCGCGACGGCGGCCACGTGCACGGCGGTCAGCAGTGCGCCCCATCCCGGGACGGCGACGTTCGCGTGCGACCGCAGGCCCTCAGCGGCCGCCACCACGAGCAAGGGCGCAACCGTCCACGTCCGCCGCCCGAGAGCCACAAGCACGAGCGCCAACGCGAACGCCGCAGCCTCCACCCCGAGAAGCTGGCCGATCCGATCGATCCAGAGCGTGCTCGCCGTGCCCGCGTCGGTGACAAGTCGGGCGCTCAGCCCCGCCGCGGCGAGCAGCCCGATGAGAATTCCCGGCATCGTCCATGGCCTCAACGCGCGCAGCGCGGGTTTCTCAACACGCGCCGAGTTCGTGAACCGCTCGGCCGCGATACCCCCAAGCGCCACGGCAAGTCCGGCGAACAGCAACCACCGCAGCAGCGCGTCGGCCCAGGCAATCGCGGAGGCGTCGCCACGAGCCACACTCGCCCCAGAAAGCGCCGTGCCGACGGCGAACCTGTACTCGTCCTCCATCGGGTCGCCGTCCGCCCCGGTTACCCGCCATCGCACGATGTAGGTGCCGTGGTCCAGCCGCTGTTGGGCACGAGCCGTCACCATCCGCCCGCCCTGTGTGACGGTCGCCGCGGACAGCGCGACCTCGCCAGCCTCACCGGTCACAGCGAGGGCACGCTTGCCCACGGTGACAGGCTCGTTGAACATCAAGTTGATGACCCTTGGCGAGTCAGGTATCGCGGTCCCCGCCGGCGGGTCGGAGAAGAGCAGCGTCGGATGCGCGCTGGCCCGGGTCGCTCCGACCAGCAGCGTAGCCAAGATGATGATCGATGCAACGCCGGCACGGACGAAGGTTCCGCCCCAGCCCCGAATGTCGATCATCGTCCACCTCCAGGTACCGGGGAGTGTGACCGTCTCAGCCCAAGCCTGCCTGCTCGGCATGCCACAGGCGTTCCGGCAACGCTCGTAGTCGACAGTTGTCGGGCACATCCATCTCGCGGAGCCAGTGCCGCCTTCCACCGGGCGTCACAATGGCAGCGCCCACGATCGGGCTTCGGCAGGGTGGAGGACACTCCAGCATCTCGATTCATCTCACGAACTCAGATGGGCGTGGTGAACCCCGCGATGGGGCCACGCAGCCAGGCCACTAATGCACCCCACAACCCGGTCACCAGAAGCAGACCCACGACCACCAGCATTGCCCCGCCGACGAGCTGGACCTTGCGTTTGTGGAGCCGCAACCAGCCCGTCGTACGAACCGCCCACTGCGCGCCGAGGGCGAGAAGGATGAACGGCAGCCCAAGTCCCAGACAGTAGGCCAATACCAAGAGAATGCCCCTGGCCGTCGTCGAGCCCACCTGCGTGCCGCTGGCCAGTGCGATGACACCTGTCAGGGTCGGGCCCAGGCAGGGTGTCCAGCCAAGCCCGTAAACCGCGCCCATCACGGGCGCGCCGGCGATGCCACCACGCGGCAAGCGGCGCAAGCGCACGTCGCGTTGCAACATCGGCACCAACCCGAGGAACACCAAGCCCATGCCGATCGTGATGACGCCGCCGATGCGCTGCAACAGATCTTCGTTGTCCAGCAAGAAGTCGGCCGCGCCCACTACCGCTACCACAGCGGCGAGGAACACCACGGTGAAGCCGAGTACGAACATGAACGCGGCACCCGCGACCCGCCACCGGCCCCTGCGGTGGCTGGCATCGCTCTCATGGACGGAAGGCGCGCCGGCTCCCGCGAGACCCGCTAGGTAGGCCAGGTATCCCGGGACCAACGGCACGCAGCACGGCGAGGCGAACGACACCGTCCCAGCGGCCACCGCCATCAAGGCAGCGAGAAGGATCGGTCCGGATATGACAAATTCGGTAAGACCACTCACCTGATTTCCACCACGTCGTTCGGTCCGCCTTGACTTACTAATTGACGTAGTAGCTTACGATGCTCTCGTTGTCGCGGTGCACCGACCTCCCCGGGCCGGTACCGACTGGCGAGCGAGGACGCGTCACGGTCAGCGTTGATCGGCTGAGATCGGGGCGCCAACCGGTCGACCGGTTGCCACACCACCCGTCGCCCGGCAATGACGGATGACTCTTGCTGATGGCCGCCGTCGTGGCGCTGGTGGTCGCAGGCCCGTACGCGGCCATACCCCCTCGGCTGACCTGGCCTCTTACGGCTCGTTCCCGCCTGAACCAACCGTCGAGCCGGTACGAGCCATCATCGCGAGCAGGTCAGGCTTCGCCAATCCTGCCCAGCAGATCTGCGTAACCTGCGCTCGGTCGTTTCTGGAACTCGTCGGTCAGGACCGCATGGATGATCATCCGCAGGCGGGCGGAGAACTTCGGGTGACACGTCGTCAACGTGAGCAGGGGTGCCCGCGAGGTCACGGGAACCCCTGCTCGCGCCTGGTACGGCACCGGAGCCACTGCGTCACGTCGGTCCGGTGTGACGATCACGCGCCCGAATGTCGCGCCATACGGGCCTCCGTCAGCCGCCGATGGGACGCGAAGCGTCGACACATTGGCGCACTTAGGCCGTCTCCGCTTACGTTCTTCCCAGCTCGCCATCTCCTCCTTCATCGGCAGCACACGGTAGACGAAGTACCGGTCGGCGGTCTCGATGACAATCGCGTCGCAGGAATTCAGCAGGTCCAGGTCGTTGAACGGGGCGCCCTTGCCAACCCGGTGGCCCGCGACCGCGAAGTTGCCCGGTTCGCCGGGCAACGCCGTGTCCTTGTAGTGTCCAGGCCCGATAGCCAGTGTTGCAGGATCGACTCCTTCCTGAATCGTGAACTCGTAGTCAGCGCCGAAGGACGGGATGAATATCCGGGCGAACGCCTTGCCATCGATCGGCGTCGCGCGGACCTCCCGCTCGCGCGACCATCGATCGTCCAGTTCCGCGCTCGCCTCTCGTTGTTTGCCCGCCGACACCCAGTCGGTCACGTAAACCTGGTACACGACGAATAGCAGGACCACGATGCCAATGGTGACCAACAGTTCACCCACGACGCGAATCGTTCTGCGCACCGAGCCTGGTCGTGACGCCGTCATGGGGAGTGTGCCCGAGTGACGCGGGAATTCAGCCAGGGTGACCGGCGAGGGCTCACCAGCCGGCTCGTACCTGTGCACAACGCTCCTCGTTGTTCGGACGTCAGGCAACGACGACTGGCACAGACCTACGGCACACCCCAGCCCGGGAACCAGCCCATACTATTCTAGCTAGTAGATAGGTGTGCAAACCCCAGAAACCCTCTGGCACAGTACTCACGAGCTCATTGACCTGGCGCTGGCTGAACCGAGCCTTCGGTCCGGGATCGTGGTTCACGTCCGGCAAGGATCCGGTCGAGCGCCGCGGAGAGCAACTGGTAATTCGAAGGTCCGGCGATCTTGCCGACGATGGTCCCGTCGCGGTCGATGAAGAAGGTCTCCGGCACGCCGAATACGCCGAACTCCAAGGCCAGCTTCGTACCCGGGTCTGTGACATAGCGGTACGCGGACGGGTCCCCGCGGCCCAGCTCATCGAGGAAGCCAACTGCGGCACCGCGCTGGTCCTGGTAGTTGACGCCCACGAATACGACACCCGCCGAGCGATAGTTGTTTGCCGCCGACACCAGCGCGGAATGTTCTTCTCGGCAGGCCACGCACCAGGAGGCCCAGAAGTTCACGACGACGATCTGGCCCCGCATATCGGCAAGTGACACGGCCCCGCCGCCCTCTAGCTTCGGCAGGGTCGCGGTCGGGGCGGGCTTTCCGATAACAGGGCTGTCGACCAGAGTGGGGTCCTGTCCGAGTCGGCTGCCGAAGATCGCACCGATACCGACCGCGACGATCGCGACCCCGAGGGCGATCCACCGCACACGCCGCCAGTAGCGCGCACGCGCTGATGTCGCAGCATCGTGGATGGTCATTGGCCACCAGCCCGTTCAGCTTCCGTGATCAGCCGCCGCACCTGCTCGCGGAGGTCGCTGCCGAGATCGCCGCGCTGGGCGAGCGAGCGCAGGATGCCAAGTGCAGCGGTCGGGTCCTTCCGACCGCCGAGCAGGATATTCGCCTTGAACCACAGCGCATCCTGCATGGTTGGAGCGATGGCCAGTGCCTGGTCGACGAAGCGCAGCGCCGCCTCGGTCTGACCCATCTTGAACAGCAGCCACCCGGCGCCGGCCTGCACCTCGGGGTTGCGTGGATCCTGTTTCAGCGCCACACCGTAATGCTCCGCGGCCTTGTCGTAGTTGCCTTTTTCGAGGTAGCGGTCGGCCAGAGCGAGCCGCATCCCGACAACGGTGGGGTTGGCCTTCACCACGCCTTCCATCTCAGCCTCGCTGACGGTCGATAGATCGCGCGGTGCCGGTGCCCGGCTTGCGGGCGCCGGCCCAGCCTGTGTCTGGGCGACCTCGTTGCCCGTGACGAACCCACCGTCGGGGCGGGTTGCCACGTATTGGGGCAGGAGGACGGCAGCGAACACCGCCACAGCTGCTGCGGCGACGTACGCGGCGATCCGGGCGCGGGAACGGCGGGAGGGTCTCGGAGCCTCCTGGTGCTCGATGGATGGCAGCGACGCCAAGGCACCGAGCGCGTGTGCGGCGGTCGCCTCGTAGCGGCGGCGCAGCTTCTCGGCAGCTTCCTCCGGGATCTCCCTGTCGGCTACCTGACGTTCGAGATCGACGATGTCACGGAGTGCTTGGTCACGGCACTGTTCAAGCAGTTCGCGATCAGTCTTCATGGCATGTCCCCATCAGCGCCTCTGGATCGCACCTGGTCAACGGCCCGCCTCACACGGATGCGGTCCTGGCTGGTAACCTCGTCGACTGCATCCGGCCGTCTACGCAGCAGGGCCAGCGCAACACCGCCGACCACGACAGCAGCGACCGGCAGCATCCACAGCGCAAGGGTTGATCCGCTCGCCGGCGGGTCGAGCAGCACCCAGTCGCCGTAGCGGGCGCGAAAGTAGTCGATGATCTCCTGATCGCCGCGCCCTGCGGCCACCTGGTCGGCCACCACGGCGCGCATCGCTTCGGCGGTCTCGGCCGGCGACTCCGCGATCGACACGCTCTTGCACACCGGGCAACGTAACCGCTGCTCGAGTTCGTACGCGCGGTCCGGGGTCCCCGGCCCCGCGGCGAGCAGGCCACCGACGGCGAGCCCTACGAGAGCGACGATGGCCAGCACAAGTCCACCTTGGGAGACCCTGCCGCTACGCATCTGCCATCACCGGCTCGGGGGTGTTGTTGGCTGTGGCGCGGCGAGTCCGGCCGCTCAAGGCCCAGAACCCTCCGGCCGCGATCAGGCCGCCGCCGACCCACATCCAAACCATCAACGGGTAGCGGTACAGGTTAAGCGACACCTGGTCGTCACCGAGCTGCACGAGCGCGACGTAGATGTCTCGGCTCGGGCCGCTCCACACTGACGGCTGACCGACCGCCTGGGTCTGGTTGTTGAAGCTGTTCAGCCGTGGCTCGGCCACCCAAGCCACCTGACCGTCGCTGCGGAAGACTATGTGCGCATCGCGCGTCGACCGGTCCGGTTGTGTGTGCTCCTCACTATGCTCGAACGTCAACGTGTAACCGGCGAACTCCACAGACTCTCCACGGTCGACCGTCACCGTGGCCCGCGTGGCGAGCACGCCGGAGACCGCGATCACCACGGCCACCACGGCCACGCCGATGTGCGCAAGCTGCCCGCCCCAGTAGGCCCTCTGTCCGCGCAGCACGCGCGGCACACCCTTGCGCCGTGGCTTCGGCGCGGTGACGATGAGCTGCCGCACGCTGGCCGTGACGACGGCCACGGCGATGCCGGCCACAATGACCACCCCCGCCGAGGAGATACCGCCCGGGACCACCAGCGCGGCCGCGGCAGCGCTCCCAAGGAGCGAGGGAACCCTCAGCCGCGCCCACAAGACAGCCACCGAGGCGTGCCGGTAGGGCGTGAACGGCCCTACGCCCATCGCGAGTAACAGGGCAAACGACAGCGGCACGGACATCCGGTCGAAGAACGGCCGTCCCACGGAGACCTGGTTACCGGTGAGGGCCTCCACGATGATCGGATACAGGGTGCCGCTGAGTACGACGAACGCGAACAACGTCAACAGCAGGTTGTTGACCAGGAACACGCCCTCCCGACTGGCGAGCGACTCCGGACGCGCTGGAGAGGCGACGCGGTCGCCGCGCAGCGCGAACAGCGTCAACCCGCCAGCCAGTACGAGGATCAGGAATCCCAGGAACGCCGGACCCACTCCGGATTCGGTGAAGGAGTGCACCGAGGCAACTACACCGGAGCGAGTCAGGAACGTCCCCAAGATGGTCAGCGCGAACGTGGCGATCACCAGCACGAAGTTCCACGCCTGCAGCATCCCTCTTTTGACCTGAACCACGGCCGAGTGGATAAAGGCGGTCGCCACCAGCCATGGGATCAGCGCGGCATTCTCCACCGGATCCCACGCCCAGTAGCCACCCCATCCGAGTACCTCATACGACCACCACGCGCCGAGCACGAGGCCGGCGGTGAGAAAACTCCACGCCACCAGATTGGCGCGCCGGGTCCGCCGCAGCCACTCCACCCCGCCCTTACGCAGCAGCAGCGCGGAGATCGCGAAAGCGAACGGCACGGTGAACCCGACGAAGCCGAGGTAAAGCAGCGGCGGGTGGAAGGCGACCATGACATGGTCGGCCAAGATCGGGTTCGGGCCAGGCCCGTCGGCTGGTGGGTTCGGAAGGATCTTGAACGGGTTGGCCACAGTGGACACCAACCCGAAGAAAAAGACGCTCACCACGCCCAGGACCGCGAGCGCACCGGTGCCCAACCGGTCGTCGGTGCTGCCCACCTGCCGCATCACCGCCGCGGTATATCCGGCAAGAACGAGCGCCCACAGCACGATGCTGCCGCCCAGCGCTGACCACGCGCTGGTCACCGTGAAGAACAACGGTGTGGCACGAGAATGCGTCTCGGCAACATAGGACATCGCGAAGTTGTCGGTAAGCAGCGCGACTTCCAAGGCGGCCATGGCCAACACAGCACCGCCCACCATGCACCACACGGCGAATCGCAGCTGACTCCGGCGTACGGCGCTCGGCCGGCGCTGCGCGCGGAATCCGAACACGCTGAGCACGAACGAACCGGCCAGTCCGAGTAGGGTGCCCACCCAGCCAATCGCGGGTGTCAACACGGTCACTGGGCGCCTCCTTCAGTGTCCGGAGGCTGATAGTTCTCGTCGTGCTTGACCTTCATCGTGTCGGACACGAACTCGTCGCCCTGCCAGGAACCCTCGAGCACCACACCGATCCCGGCCTGGAACAGTTGCGCCGGCGCGCCGTGGTGCTCCACCGTGATTGAGGGACTGCCGGGCTCGACGCCGGACGCGACCGCGAACCGGAGCCCGTCCTGAGTGCGGACCACAGTGTCCTTCTCAACGAAGCCCCCCAGCTGGAAACGCCTCCCGTCGGGGAACTCGACTCGCTGAGCCAGAGCCTCCTGCGGCGTCAGGTAATACACCAGGTTCTCGTTGAGGTTCCCGAACAAGAGCACCCCGGCAAGGATCGCCACCACGCCGACGCCGGAGAACGCCAGCAGCCGGTATCGCTTCACCGCCGATCACCCATCCGACGCCTCGCTCCCACCCACCGGCGAACGAGCGTCACCATGTACCCCGCGATCGCGAGGAGCGCAACGCCGTACCCGAGCAAAACCCAGGACCATTGGGACATCGGTACCTACGACCTCTCCAGACGGGGAGCCAGCACGGCGTTGCCGGCGAGCTCCTGACCCTCGCCCAGCGACGTCCTCTCCAACTCCTCTTCAACGACCGCCAGCCTCATTCGAGCGCGAAGCAGCAGCAGGTACAGCAGCGTGAACGCCAGCACGTTGAGCAACAACGTCGCGAGCATGACGTGGTCGATGCTCGGATCGCCGGGCTTGAGCACTGTCGGAGGCTGGTGCAGCGCCCGCCACCACACCACAGACATGTGCACGATCGGCACCTGGACGAACGCCACTACTCCGAACACCGCCGAGCGGCGTGCCCGCGCCACCGAGTCAACTGTGGCGCGCCGCAACGCGAGATAACCGAGGTAGACGAAGAACATCACAGCGGTGGTGACCACCCGTGGATCCCACGTCCACCACACTCCCCAAGTCGGCTTCCCCCAGATCGACCCGAGCACGATGGCAAGGCCGGTGAAGAACACCCCTACCTCGGCGCTGGCCGCGGCGACGCGGTCGTAACGCGCCGTGCGCCGCCACAGCCAGCCGACGCTGCTGCCCAACGTGACCGCGAAACTCAGATACGCGAGCCAGGCGGCCGGTACGTGGATGTACATCAGGCGCTGGACGTCCCCCTGCACGCGATCGGGAGGGGCGACCATAGCCGCAACCAGGCCCGCGGACATCGCCACCACGCCCACGACTGTCAGTCGCCGTCCGAAGAGAATCCTGGTCATGCCGACTCCTCCAGTTGCCGTGCGGCCAATGCCGTAGCCACGATGATCAGCAGGTCGATCACCAGCACGAGGAACAACCATGCCCACGGCTGGCGGGCGTACCGTGCGGCCGCCAAGGTCTGCGTCGCGCCCAGCACCAGTGGCGCTGCCAAGGGCACCACGAGTAACGCCCCGAGCGTGGTCCGTCCGGCCAGGCCGTGTGCCAGCGCGCTGGCCAGAGTGCCGAGCACTGCCAGGCCCACCGCTATGAGCGGGAACAGGGGGAGTAGCCACGGCCAGCCGGAAAGATCCGGGTCGTAGAGCGCGATCGCGACCGGCGTGAGCAGCAGCTCGAACGCCACGAGCAGCACCGCGTTTGCCAGTGTTCGACCAGCCAGCCGGACTGCGGGGTGAACGCCGCACAGCCGGAGCATCGCGAGTTGGGCCGGGCCCTCTACAGCGCTCTGCCGCAGCGTCACTAAAACCCCGAACAGGAGTACTACAACCCAATACAGGCCAGGGCCCACCTGCCGCAGCAGCGGCGCGTCGCTGCCGATCGCGAGCGGAACAAGGAGCAGCGCCACCGCCCCAAACGGCGCTGTGACCAGTAACGCTTCGCCGGCGCGCAGCTCCAGTCGCAGGTCCTTGCGCGCCAACTCGGCACACTGCCGGATCGGGCCAGGTGTTGCGGATGGCACCTGCCTCATGCTGGCACCTCCTCATCAGCAGGGACAGCCTGCCCGTTCCTTATTTCGACCATGCGGTCCGCGAGGTCTCGAAGACGTGGCTGGTCGTGCGAAACGATGACACTCGCGCCGCCACGTTCGCTGACCCGCCGGATCACGACTTCCACGAGACCGATCGACCCGTCGTCCAGCCCAGCGTGTGCCTCGTCGAGCAGCAGCAACCTGGGCTGCGCAAGCAGAACACGGGCCAGCTCCGCCCGCCGCAGCATTCCCTGCGAGCACGCCTCCGCCCGCCGGTCGCCCGCCGGCGCCAGCCCCACTAATTCGAGCGCATCGTCAGCAGCCTGCTCACGACGTCCCGTCAGCCTGGCCAGGAAGCGCAAGTTCTCCCGTAGCGTCAGCCGCGGATATAGGGAAGGCACGTGCCCGACCAACGCAATGCCGGGACGCACCGCGAAACTCTCGTCCGTGCCCAGCTCGGCGCCGAGCACTCGGCCGTGCCCGCGCACCGGCGCCAGCAGCGTCGCCAACACCCGCAGCAGGGTGCTCTTGCCCGACCCATTCGCACCGACCACGCCGACGGATTCTCCCGCCGTGACACCAAGCGTAAGGCCGCGCAAAACTGGGACGCGTTCGACGACGACCGCTACGTCCATCAACGTCACGATGCTGTCACTAGCGGACACTGGGCTCGGCATAGTCGGACTCCGGATGAGCGCTGACGCGCACGCTGATTACTATCTCAAGTCGTAGGTTACTGGTTGAGCCCGGCTGTTCCGCAAACGGGTCGACGCGCCTTGAGAGGGAGGTGAGACGGATGGAGCTCTTCGCCCTGGCGTCACTGGCGCTGGTAGCCGGACTCGTCTCCTTCACTTCTCCCTGCACACTGCCACTGCTGCCCGGTTACGTGTCCTACGTCTCCGGGCTCACCGGACCCGTAGCCGCTGGCGAGCCGCTACCTGCCCGAGAGCGCCGGAAGGCATTGAGCGGCGCTTTGCTTTTCATCGCGGGGTTCTCCGCCGTGTTCACGACACTCGGCGCAACCTCGTCAGCGCTGGGCTACCTCCTCGCAAACAACCTGCGCACGATCAACATCGTCGGCGGAGCACTGATCGTGGTGATGGGCCTCGTAACGACCGGCCTGATCAGGATCCCGCTGCTGCATCGCCAACTTCGATTCGACCTCACGCGGTTCGGCCGGGGTCCGGGGGGCGCCCTTCCCCTGGGCGCGGCATTCGCGTTCGGCTGGACCCCGTGCGTGGGACCGGTACTCGCCTCCATCCTGACCACCGCCGCGAGCACCGCGACCGTCGGCCGCGGAGCAGTGCTCCTGCTTGCCTACTCGCTCGGACTCGGGCTGCCCTTCCTGCTGCTGACCCTTGGGCTCGCCCGCGGCAGGACCGGCTCCGACTGGTTCCGCCGTCACGCGCGCCGGATCGAGGTGGCCGGTGGAGTGCTGCTCATCGCGATGGGAGTCGCCATACTCACCGGCGGCTGGACCGCATTGATGGGCAGGATGCTCGCACTCTACGCCCGTCTGGGCTGGCCACCGATCTAAAATCTACGATGATTGTTAGTAGCAATGGAGGTGGCGGATGACGAGTGCGGGGCGATGGACCATCGTCGTGGTAGTCCTGGCCGTGGCGGGCATCGTCGCGCTCTGGCCAAGAGGCGGCGAGGACGAGGGCGGCGGGCCCGTTGACTTAAACACCATCTCCTCTCTGCCCGCAGCCGGACCACCGGAGGACGACGCCGCACTCGCTCCACTACGGCAACGCGCCGCCATGCAACCCTGTCCGAGCCGCTCCCCCGACGCGCCAGCACCACGAGGTCCACTGGCCGATGTCCGCGCCCCGTGCCTCGGCACGCCGGGCATGGTCGACCTCGGTGCAACCCTCGCCGGAAGGTCGACACTCCTCAACTTTTGGGCCTCATGGTGCGTGCCCTGCCGCGAGGAGATGCCCGTACTCGCCAGCTACGCCGGGCGCCCTGGCTCGGTCGCAGTTCTTGGGGTCAACGTGAAGGAGCAGGCCTCGGCCGGGCTGGAATTCATGGCGGATCTCGGCGTGGCCTACCCCTCTCTTTACGATGGCAACGAGGCCGTGCTGAAAGCCCTGCGGGTCCCTCCGGTGCTGCCGGCCAACTACCTCGTGCTGCCCGACGGCTCAGTCGAGCGCATCACCGACCCCCTCGTCTTTCGCAATGCGGACGAGGTGCAGGCCGCAGTCGATCGCGTCATGAGAGGATCTCCATGACAGCGCGGCCGCGGCGTCGGTTGCACCCCTCCTGCCAGCCATCCCGATCGGCTGCTGGGTCGCCAGTCTGGTGTTCGATGTCGCATCCCAGCTCGTTGTCGACCGCGGGTTTCCGGTGAGGGCCGCGTCCTGGTCGATCAACATCAGACTGGCGGGTTCGTCAACGCAGGTACTTCCGGGCTCGCCGATGCCCTGCCGATTCCCTCGTTGCGGGCCGGCGACGGCGCCGGACAACCCATCTCGGGCCGCGCTGATCTGGTTGTCAGCCCTCAGTGTGGCCCTGGTGCCCGCCGCCTGACCCGCGGCTCCCGCGATCGCGGGAGCTCGCCTCGATGCCGCGGTGAACAACGCGGAGCTCTCCGCGTTCCTGCTCGGGATCGGAGTGGGTGTGACCGCCCAGGTCATCGCCCAATCGCATCGTTGCTTTAAGACGATAGCGGCAGCCCCCGCGACAGCCGGCGGCATCGCTCGCTAGTGGCCTGCTCGCCATGTATCTCACGGACCTGTTCGTGGTATTAGAGCCGGTCAGCCGGTATCACCCTTCGTCGCCTCCGAAGCCTGCACCGACAGGGGCTGCCGATCGGTTCCGTGCGGTCTGACCTTGCCGGTGAAGGTGATGTGCCCTTCCCTGCGCAACCGCTCGACTACGTGCGGGTAGTGCAGCTCGAACGCGGGCCGCTCCGACCGGATCTTCGGCAGCTCGGTGAAGTTGTGGCGAGGCGGCGGGCAAGACGTGGCCCACTCCAGTGAGTTGCCGTAGCCCCAGGGGTCGTCCACGTCGACGGCATCGCCGTACCGATAGCTGCGCACTACGTTCCACACGAACGGCAGCATCGACAGCCCCAGCACGAACGCGCCAATCGTCGAGACGGTGTTCAACAGCGTGAACCCATCGGAGGGCAGGTAGTCGGCGTAGCGGCGGGGCATGCCCTCGGCGCCGAGCCAGTGCTGCACGAGGAACGTGGTGTGGAAGCCCACGAACGTCAGCCAGAAATGCAGCTTGCCCAGCGGCTCGTTGAGCATCCGTCCCGTGATCTTCGGGAACCAGAAGTAGATGCCCGCGAACGTCGCGAACACGATGGTGCCGAACAGCACGTAGTGGAAATGCGCCACCACGAAGTAGCTGTCCGTGATCTGGAAGTCCAACGGTGGAGCGGCCAGTAACACTCCAGTCAGCCCGCCGAGCAGGAACGTCACCAAGAATCCCACCGACCACAGCATCGGCGTCTCGAACGTCAGCTGGCCCTTCCACATCGTGCCGATCCAGTTGAAGAACTTGATGCCGGTGGGCACGGCGATCATGAACGTCAGGAACGAGAAGAACGGCAGCAGCACCGCGCCCGTGGCGAACATGTGGTGGGCCCACACGACGAACGACAGCGCCGTGATGCCCATCGTCGCGAACACCATCAGCCGGTAGCCGAACAACGGTTTGCGGCTGAACACCGGGATGATCTCGGTGATGATCCCGAAGAACGGCAACGCGACGATGTAGACCTCGGGATGACCGAAGAACCAGAACAGGTGCTGCCAGAGGATCGCACCGCCGTTGGCGGGGTCGAACACGTGAGCGCCCAGATGCCGGTCGGCGGCGAGCGCGAACAGCGCAGCCGTGAGGATGGGGAACGCGGCGAGGATCAGCACGCTGGTGAACAGGATGTTCCAGGTGAAGATCGGCATCCGCCACATCGTCATGCCCGGCCCGCGCAGGCACGCGACAGTGGTGATCATGTTGACGGCGCCGAGGATCGTGCCGAGACCAGACACAATGAGCCCGAAGATCCACAGGTCACCGCCAACGCCAGGCGAGTACTCGGCGCGCGACAGCGGCGCATAAGCGGTCCAGCCAAAATCAGCACCGCCACCGGGCGTCAAGAACGACGCGACCACGATCGTGCCACCGAAAAGAAACAACCAGTACGACAGCGCGTTCAGCCGGGGAAACGCCATGTCTGGAGACCCGATCTGCAATGGCAGTACGAGATTGGCAAAGGCAAATACGACCGGTGTCGCGTAGAGCAGCAGCATGATCGTGCCGTGCATCGTGAACAGCTGATTATACTGCTCCTGCGACAGGAACTGCAGACCCGGCCTGGCGAGCTCACCCCTCATCAGTAACGCCAGCGCTCCACCGATCATGAAGAACGCTAACGACGTCGTGAGGTAGAGAACGCCGATCTGCTTGTGATCGGTAGTCCGCAGCAGCGACAGCAGCCGCGAGCCCTTAGGTGGCGGACGGACAGAAGCACGCCGTGCGGCAATACGGCCGGATTGGACTGCCATGGCCGGACTCCACTTCACACGACAGTAGCCACGTTCCACTATGCTAGATAGTAGTTCAGTGAGGAAGGTCACGCGAGTGTTGCATCGCCGCAGGTCAGGACCGCACGGCCCAGCTTGCACCCACCAGACAAGACCGGCGATAAGCAATGCCCGTACCCTCGTCCTGGCCCAGCTGACAACACGACCCTCGCGTTGAACTACCGAGCAGCAGAGGCATTAGTTCCCGTCGGTCGACGCCCACTGGTCAGTCGCTATCGTGATACCTATGCGAGCGAACACGCGCCGAGCACAGCACGTGCTCCTACTGTGCACCCTCGCTCTGGCCGTGCTCAGCATGCACCACGTGCCCTCTCTCAAAGCGCACTCGACGATAGACGGCGAGCCGGCAGCAAGCACCGAGATGCCACATTCCCCGGTCAGCCCTGCCGCGCTGCCGGAGACCCCCTCTGCCGGCACTCCAGACCCAGGAGTCGACCACCACGACCTGGTCCATCTCTGCCTCGCCGTGCTGCTCGCGGCCACCGGCCTCATGCTGCTCGCCACATGGCTGACGGTCACGATCGACGCTCGAACGCTTATACACCATGCCCGGACGCGCTCGTTCCCATGCCCAGGAAGCAGGTCACCACCTAGAACTGGACGATCGCTACTCACCTCCATCTGCCTTCTCCGCATCTAGATGGTCACCCAGCGTCTTCAAGTAGATACGCAGGGAAGTTCTGGATGTTCACGAGTCAAGAAGACAGAAGGTTGAACTCTCATGAAAAAGACATTGATCGGCGCGGGCGCCGCAGCGCTCCTCGCACTCGCCGCCGGCTGCGGTGGCAACGATGATGACATGTCGGGCATGGATATGGGCCAGAGCGGAAGCTCCGCCCCTGCCACGAGCGCGACGCAGGCCGGGCACAACGACGATGACGTCGCGTTCGCACAGATGATGATCCCGCACCACCAGCAGGCGGTGGACATGGCCAAGATGGCCGTCGAACGCGCCACCGACCCCAAGGTGAAGAACCTCGCCTCACGGATCCAGGGCGCACAGGATCCGGAGATTCAGCAGATGACCAACATGCTGAAGACCTGGGGCGCACCGGCAACGCCCACCATGTCGAGCATGCCCGGGATGGACATGCCCGGCATGGAGGGCATGGAAGGCGGCATGAGCGATCAGGAGATGCGGCAACTCGAGCAGGCATCGGGGGCCGACTTCGATCGACTGTGGATGGAGATGATGATCAAACATCATCAGGGTGCCGTCGACATGGCCAAGGACGAACTGAAGAACGGCAGCAACGCCGAGGCCAAGGCGCTGGCACAGCAGATCATCAACGCCCAGGAAGCGGAGATCACTGAGATGCAGGCGATGCTTGACCAGCAATGAGCTGAACCATGAGCTCTGTGCGGGGAGCGGCCTATGGCTACTCCCCGCACGGGGGCTCCTCGCGTACGATGTTGCTTCGTAAGGAGGTGCCATGCACGGTCTGGGCGAGCTCGAGGCTGCGGTGATGGATGTGCTCTGGCGGACGGACGAGCCGATGAAGGTCCGCGACGTGCTGGAGCAGCTCGACACTGGCAAGCAACTGGCCTACACCACGGTCATGACCGTGCTGGACAACCTGCACCGCAAAGAGTGGGTAGAGCGGGAGCTCCACGGCAAGGCCTACTACTACGAAGCGTCGTTCAGTCGGGAGGAAGCCGCCGCACAGTCGTTGCGCGACGTGCTCGAGGCCTCCGGCGATCCCGAAGCGGTTCTGATGCACTTCATCGCCTCGGGATCCGATAAGGAAACCGACCTGCTCCGCAGCGCGCTGCGGAAGAAGCGAGTCCGGCGCCGATGACGATCGCCGTGGCGTTGCTCGCCGGCGCACTCGCCGTAGGATGGCTTGTCCCCGGTGTCCTGCGGCGGGCGGACCTGCGGCGCCGCGACCCCCTGCTCCTGATCGTGGCATGGCTGATCTCGATGGCAGGTGTCGTGCTCGCCGCCGCCGCCGGGGTCCTGCTGTTACTCACGCCGGGCCACGGTGCGGGCGCCCCCCTGTTGGTGTTGATCGACCGGTGCTGGTCCGCCGTCCAGCACGGCTCACCACCCCGAGTTGAGGAGTTCGCGGGCCTGTTGGGCCTCGCTCTACTGGGCGCCTTCGCCGTCCGACTCGTTGTCGTCTCCATCCGCGGTGCCCGGCGCAGAGCCCGTAAACGTCAGGAGAACCTCTCACTGCTACGACTGGCCGCCCGGAAAGAGACCGGACCACCTGACACCCTGTGGCTCGCACATGACCGTCCATTGGCGTTCAGCATGGCCGGTCGCCCCGGCGTCGTCGTGGCGACTGAAGGCCTCACCCGCCATCTAGATGATCACGCGGTCGCGGCCGTCCTCACGCACGAGCAGGCACACCTCGCCGGCCGGCACCATCTGCTGGTCGCCACCGCGGATGCCTTGCGCGCGGCCTTGCCGTTCGTGCCGTTGTTCACCCAGGCTCCGCGCGCAATCCGCGAGCTGGCCGAGTTGGCAGCCGATACCGCCGCCGTGCGCCACTGTGGACCGGCCGCGGTCCGGACCGCGCTGCAGAAGGTATCCAGCCACGGTGCTCCGAGCGCGTCACTGGCCATGGCGCAGGAAGCCGTGGACCTGCGGCTCGCGCGCCTGCGCCACGGATCGGTTCCGCCGGGCGGACTGCGCAGGGCAATCTCGTGCGGGATCACGGGCGTAACGGCAGCCGCCCTCCCCTTCCTCGCCGGAGCTGTCCTGCTCCTGCTCATCACACTTGTCAGCTGCCGCTAGGCCGCTTAACCGACCCTCCCTGCTCCGACGCCGCAGTACGAGGGCGCCCGAAGCGCACGACTCGAAGACACGGCTTCCGAACGCGGCTCCAGCGAAACACCGACGTCGTCCTCCACGACTTGATGATCAAGCACGACAGCTTGATCTACGGAGGCACTATGCAGCCCACGCCCTGGGACCTTCACGCCGACGTCGTCATGTCATTGCCGCTCGACGACCTCGCTCTGCGCGTCCTGAAGGATGCCCACAACAGCAAGGAGTGGAACTGGCAGAACTGGCTCAACTCGGCACGCCAACACGCCTACCCCGGGAACAGATCAGCGCTCCGGGCCCTGTCGGAAGCTTGGGCCTGGCTACTCAACCGCGGACTCGTGATCTGGGATCCTGAACAGTCTTCGCCCGCTGCTTTCGTCATCAGCCGTCAAGGACATGAGGCTCTCGAGCGCGGCCTTCCTTGGCTCCGCGCAGTTCAGCGCCTCGACCTTCAACTTGTCCCGGAACTCGAAGCCAAAGCCCGACCGCAGTTTCTTCGAGGCGATTTCGAAGCCGCGGCATTCATGGCCATGAAGGAGGTCGAGATCCGAGTACGGGCCTTGAGCGAACTCTCCGATAGTCTCGTCGGCACGAAACTCATGCAGGCCGCTTTCCGGCTGCCGCCCAAGGACGATGTCGACCGAGCTTCAGAGGCGGGACCGCTCTGGCGACCCGACATCGACCCCGGCGAGTCGGTCGCGCTCATGGATCTCTTCAAGGGAGCCATCGGATTGTTCAAAAACCCGGCAAGCCACCGCCGGGTCGACTACACCGACTCCACGGAGGCCGCGGAGATCCTGCTACTCGCCGATCTCCTCATGCGTCTACTCGACAAAATCGGAGCGACCTCAACAGGCGACGACTCGCCGCCACCCCGGTCCCGTTGAGGACGAGTTGGCTCCGCTGGCGTTCCATCGCACACGTCAGCGAGTCGGGGGACCCATCGCTGCCGGCCCTACAGGGATGCCTCGGCGCTACGCCGGGGGGGCCGAAAGGTCAATTGCCGAGGTTCGGAATGGGTCCCTCGGTAGCGGCTGACCGCGCCTAGGTGTACCCGGCCAGGACGTTGGTAGCGGCGAGCCTGGTTGAACGGGCGAGAACCTCCGGATGGGATGTGGC
>NZ_SWMS01000022.1 GCF_005146945.1 Prauserella endophytica | reverse complement strand
CCTACCACGCCATCCAAGCCGACCTCGCCAACCTCACCACTTGACCTCTATAGGAGCATCCTTCACTGCGGTCAACGCAGTGAAGGTGGCCTTCACTGCGGGTGGGTCTAGCCGTTCGCGCGCAGCTGGGCGTAGCGGGCTCGGCAGGCGGAGTAGTCCGGAAGCAGTCCCGCGTCCCTGGCCTCGGCCAGCGTGGGCGCGCTGGAGTCCTTTTCGGACAGAATGAACTCGAGCTCGGCGGGCCACGGCAGGCCCAGCTCAGGGTCGAGCGGCGTGATGCCGTGCTCGCTCCCCGGGTTGTAGCCGGTCGAGCACAGGTACGCCATGGCCGTGTCGTCCTCGAGCGCGACGAAGCCGTGGCCGAGGCCCTCGGCGACGTAGACGGCGTGGAACCCGGTGCTGTCGAGGCGGACGGCGTCCCACTGCCCGAACGTGGGCGAGCCCACCCGCAGGTCGACGATCACGTCGAGCAGCGAGCCCCTCGGGCAGTAGACGTACTTGGCCTGACCCGGCGGAGTGTCGGCGAAGTGGATTCCCCTGATCGTGCCCTTCCTGGACACGCTGTGGTTGGTCTGCGCCACCGTGAGCGGGTGCCCGACGGCCTTGAGGAACGCGGGCTCCTGGAACGGCGCGACGAAAAGTCCGCGTTGATCAGGAAAACGAGGGGGGACGAACTCGTAGGCGTCCCGCACCGCCAGCTCGCGCACATCCATGCCGCGCAGCTTAGCCGCCATATCCCAAGCCGGACGGTCGTCTTGCTGTTACCCGTCTGACCAGGGCAGATCCGGCAAATTCTGTGATCTCAACCGCACCCCTGCGCCCATGACCCGGTCCGGCCTGTCACACTGAGCGAACCGCCGCGTCCGCGGCACAGCCTCGACCACGGGCCTCGACGGACGCCTCGCCCGGAAAGGCGGCGCTACCGCGCCGGTCAGCCGGGACCGAGGAGCCCAACACAGCTGGGGACGCCGTGCGGCGATCCCCTGAATTTTCAGCCCTGGAGATTGACGTGTCCCAAGCTCAGGTGAGCGACGACGAGATCTTCGGTGGTCACGAGGGCGGCAAGCTCTCGGTGACCACCACCCGACCCATCACGCAAGCGCGTGACCTCTCCATCGCCTACACCCCCGGAGTAGCCAAGGTCAGCCGCGCGATCGCGGAGGACGCCGCGCTCGCGAAGCGCTACACGTGGGCCGACCGGCTCGTCGCGGTGGTCAGCGACGGCACCGCGGTACTCGGCCTCGGCGACATCGGGCCGAGCGCGTCGCTGCCGGTGATGGAGGGCAAGTCGGTGCTCTTCAAGACCTTCGCCGGGCTGGACTCGATCCCGCTGGTGCTCGACACCACCGACGTCGACGAGATCGTCGAGACGCTCGTGCGCCTGCGTCCTTCGTTCGGCGCGGTGAACCTGGAGGACGTCTCGGCCCCTCGCTGCTTCGAGCTGGAGGACAAGCTCAAGGCCGCGCTCGACTGCCCGGTGATGCACGACGACCAGCACGGGACCGCGATCGTGGTGCTGGCCGCGCTGCGCGGCGCGAACATGGTGCTCGACCGCGCGATCGCCGACCAGCGCGTGGTGATCTCCGGCGCGGGCGCCGCAGGGGTGGCGTGCACCCGGATCCTGCAGGCCGCCGGTGTCGGCGACGTCACGGTGCTGGACTCGAAGGGCATCGTCCACGCGGGCCGGGGCGGGCTGAACCCGATCAAGGAGCAGCTCGCGGAGACCACGAACGCCGCCGGGCTGCGCGGTGGCCTCGCCGAGGCGCTCGAGGGCGCCGACGTGTTCATCGGCCTCTCCAGCTCGACCATCGACGAGAGCCTGCTCGCCACGATGGCAGGCGACTCGGTCGTGTTCGCACTGTCCAATCCGGACCCGGAGGTGCACCCGGACGTCGCCGCGAAGTACGCGTCGGTCGTGGCGACCGGGCGCAGCGACTTCCCGAACCAGATCAACAACGTGCTGGCGTTCCCCGGCGTGTTCAAGGGCGCGCTCGACTCCGGTGCGCGGTCGATCACGGAGAACATGAAGCTCGCCGCGGCCGACGCGATCGCGTCGGTGGCCGCCGACAAGCTCGCCGCCGACCACATCGTGCCGAGCCCGCTCGACCCGAGGGTCGCCGCCGAGGTGGCCGCCGCGGTGGCCAAGGCCGCGGAGTCGGACGGTGTGACGGTGTAGTCCTCAGCGCCCTCAGCCCAGTGCCGCCCGGATCTCCGCGATCCGGTGCCTGGGCAGGTCGATGAGCCGCAGGTCCGCGATGTCGGCGGGTGCCTGCGGCCAGAGGTTGCCGACGCGGCCGTGTGCGCGGGTCCAGACCGCGCGCACGGCCGCGTTCGTGTTCCCGGGCTCCGCGTCGGCGATCACCACGGCGTGCTTGTTGTCGGGCGTGCTGCGCAGCAGGCGCAGCCGGTACTTCGGCGCGACCAGGTCCGTGAGCGCCCGCTGTGAGCGGGCGTCGCCGAGGTCGGGGTGCGCGTTCGGCACCAGGAGCGCGACGCGTTCGGCGTTCACGCCCAGCAGTACGCGGGCGAGCCACGGACCGGGGTCGGCGGTGAGGTCCACGGCCACGGCAGTGCCGTCGGGCACGGTGGCCGGCCTCGTCCAGTCGGCGTCGCGAACGGTCACGTCCTGGCCGGTCTCGGCCGCGAGCGCGACGAGCGCGTCCAGCAACGCCGCCGGGGTTCTGCGCGCCTCCACCGACTGCGGGCCGTGCGTGTAGATGCCCTGCTGTTTGCCCTTGCCCTTCTTGCGGGCCCGCGCGGTGGGCTGGCAGACGTAGAGGTCAGCCGCGCTGCCGATCGCCTGTGCGCCCGCGTACCGATGGAACGCGGGGACGATCGCCTCGAACGCGAGCCCGAGCGAGAGCAGCGCCCGCTGTGCCTGGTGCCCGAGGGCCGGGTGCCGAGGGCTGTAGCCGTAGGCGAGCACCAGACGTCCCTCCGGCGGGTCAGCGAGGCACTCGATGCCACGGGCGGCGAACAGGCCCATGCCCTCCGGCGTGTAGGGCGGATCGCTGAACACGACGTCCGCCATCCCGGCCACCGCGAGCGGCAGCCCGAACCTCAGGTCCGTGTGCACCGTGCGAATGGAGCGCTCGCTGCGCCGGTCGAGGTATTCGAGGATCCGGTCATCGACGTCGACCACCGTCAGCCGGGCCTCGGGGCGCAGCGTGTGCACCGCCAGTGACGTGAGGTCGTGGTCGCCGACGAACGTCAGGCGAGTGCGGCGCAGGTCGTACTGCTCGTCGAGCCAGCGGGCCCTCGCCACCACGGTCTCGGGCGTCGCCTGCACGTGGTCGAGCGCGGGCAACGGCGGCGGCACGTCCGCGATCGCCGCCTCCATGGCGGCGAGCAGGTTGCCCGGCTCCGCGGGCTCACCGGCCAGCTCCCGGTAGCGCGGCACCGCATCGGGTCGCAGCCGCACGGCGGTGCCCTCGCGTTCGAGGTCGCCGCCGAACGCGGCCAGCAGCTCCTCCACGCCGCGCCTCGGCTCCGCCGTCGCACGCACCAGCTCGTCGAACTCCTGCCAGCCGTGCGCGAGGAGGGAGACGGCGAGCCGGAGCGGCCTGGCCTGCACGCCGAAGGCGTCGAGCGGGGAAGTCACGAGGTCAGCCTAGATGCTGGAACGCCGTGCCTTCGCGGCCGATCTCGACTACGGTCGGGCGGGTCCGTCCAGAGGGGAGTGGGCTATGGGAATCGAGTTCCGCGGCGTCACGAAGAAATACCCGGACGGCACCGTTGCCGTCGACGATCTGAACCTGACCATCGAGGACGGCACCATCACCGTCTTCGTCGGTCCTTCCGGCTGTGGCAAGACCACCTCCCTGCGGATGATCAACCGGATGGTGGAGCCGACGTCCGGCACGATCCTGCTTGACGGCGCCGATGTCCGCGACTCCGACCCTGCGCTGCTGCGCCGGGGCATCGGCTACGTCATCCAGCACGCCGGCCTCTTTCCACATCGGACGGTGCTGAGCAACGTCGCCACGGTGCCGCTGCTTTCCGGCTGGGAGAAGCGAAAGGCGCGCGAGCGGGCCGCCGAGCTGCTGGAGACCGTCGGCCTTCCGGCCGAGCTCGGCAAGCGCTACCCCGCACAGCTCTCCGGCGGGCAGCAGCAGCGCGTCGGCGTCGCCCGCGCGCTCGCGGCCGACTCGCCCGTGCTGCTCATGGACGAGCCGTTCTCGGCCGTCGACCCGGTGGTGCGCGAGGGTCTGCAGGACGAGCTGCTGCGCCTTCAGTCGCAGCTCGGCAAGACGATCGTGTTCGTCACCCACGACATCGACGAGGCGGTGCGGCTCGGCGACAAGGTGGCCGTGCTGCGCGTCGGCGGCAGGCTCGCGCAGTACGGCACCCCGGCCGACGTGCTGCGGCACCCCGTCGACGACTTCGTCGCGGGGTTCGTCGGCAAGGACCGCGGCTACCGCGGCCTGTCGTTCCTTTCCGCGGGCGACGTGCTCGTCGAGGACGTGCCGACCGTGCGGGTCGGCAGCGCGCCGGGGGAGAGCACGGACTGGCGGCTCGCCGTGAACGACGAGGGTGAGCCGCGCGGCTGGCTGCCGCCGTCGTCCACAGTGGACGGTGATCTCTCCGAATCGGACCTGTTGGCGGGCGGATCGCTGTACCAGCAGGGAACTCCGATCCGCGGCGCGCTCGACGCGGCGCTGTCGTCGCCCGCGAGCCTCGGTGTGGTGGTGGACGCCGACGGCAAGGCGATCGGCGTGGTCACCGCGAGGCAGGTGCTCGACGTGATCGAGAACCATCCGCAGGGGGTGACGCGGTGAGCTTCTTCGACGAGCTCGGGCAGTACCTCGGCAGCGCCAGCAACCGCGAGCAGATCGTCGACACCCTCGCCGAGCACTGCTACCTCGCGCTGCTGCCGCTCGTGCTCGGAATCGTCCTCGCGATCGCCATCGGCTGGCTCGGCCGGGCCTGGCCGCGCGCGAGGGGCGTCACCCTCGTGCTGGCGAACCTCGTCTACACCATTCCCTCGCTCGCGCTGTTCGTCATGATCCCCAGCCTCATCGGCACGAAGATGCTCGACAGCATCAACGTCGTCGTGGCGCTGACCCTCTACACCGCTGCGCTGCTCGTCCGGCCCGTGCTCGACGCGCTGGACGCCGTGCCGCCCGCCGTCATCGCCTCGGCGACCGCGATGGGCTACCGGCCCGCGCGGCGGTTCCTGACCGTCGAGCTGCCGCTCGCGGTACCGGTGCTCGCGGCCGGGGTGCGCGTCGCGAGCGTGAGCAACATCAGCCTCGTCAGCGTCGGCGCGCTGATCGGCGTCGGCGGGCTCGGCGTGCTGTTCACCGACGGATTCCAGCGGGAGTACTTCTCTCCGATCGTGGTCGGGATCGTGCTCACGCTGCTGCTGGCTCTGGTCGTCGACCTGCTGCTGGTGCTGTCGCGTCGGCTGCTGACCCCGTGGGACCGCACGACGGCCCCGGTGAGGACGGAGGTGGCCGTGTGATCGGCGAGATCATCGACTGGTTCACCAGCTCGGCCAACTGGCAGGGCGCGGACGGCGTGCCGACCCGGGTGCTCCAGCACCTCGGCTACGTGCTCCTCGCGCTCGTCCTCGCTTCGGTCATCGCCGTGCCGATCGGGCTCTACGTCGGCCACACCGGACGCGGCGGGGTGCTGCTCGTCGGCAGCGGCAACGTCATCCGCGCCCTGCCGACGCTGGGTCTGGTGACCTTTCTGTTCCTGCTGTTCACCGACAGCGACGTCGCCGCGATCATCGGGCTCGTCGTGCTCGCGATCCCGCCGATCCTCGCCGGCACCTACGCCGGGCTGCAGGCGGTGGACCGCGCGGTGGTCGACGCCGCCGAGGGCATGGGCATGCGCGGCGGGCAGCGGCTGTGGCAGATCGAGGTGCCGATCGCGCTGCCGCTCGTGCTCGGCGGTGTGCGCAACGCCGTGCTCCAGCTCGTGGCCACGGCGGCGGTCGCGGCGTATGTGGGCCTCGGCGGCCTCGGCCGGTACCTGCTCGACGGACTGGCCATTCTGGACTACGGCGAGGTCGCGGCGGGCGCCATTCTCACCGCGCTGCTCGCGATCGTGCTCGACGTCGTGCTCGCCGCCGTCCAGCGGGCGCTGGTGCCCCGGGGCGTTCGGCTCGCCGAGGCGGGCGCGAAGAAGGAGGTGTCGGCATGAGGGGGCGACTGCTCGCGATGGTCGCGGCGGTGGGCCTGCTGGCAACCGCGTGCGGCAACCCACTGGAGGGCGGCGCCGAGGGCGGGCCAAGCGGAGAGATCATCATCGGCGCCTCGGACGTCGGGGAGAGCCTGCTGCTCGCCCAGATCTACGCGGGTGCCCTGCGCAACGCCGGAGCCGAGAACGTCACCGTGCGTCCGCCGGTCGGTGGGCGCGAGGTGGTGGTCAAGGCGCTCGAAGACCGCTCACTGTCGCTCGTGCCCGAGTACAGCGGCAACCTGCTGCAGTACTTCGACGAGAACAGCCAGGCGACCACGCCCGAGGAGGTGCACGCCGAGCTGCGGCAGAAGCTGCCGGAGCAGTTCGAGGTGCTCGAGGCGGCCCCGGCCGAGAACAGCGACGAGATGGTGGTCCGTAAGGAACTGGCCGACCAGGGCATCCGCACGGTCTCCGACCTCGCGCCCCGCTGCGGCGAGCTGGTGTTCGGCGGGCCGGGGCAGTGGGCCGACCGCTGGCAGGCCAAGATCAAGGAACTCTACGGCTGCGAGTTCAAGGAGATCCGCACCACCGACACGGGCGGCCCGGTGACCGTCGAGGCGCTGCGCTCGGACGAGGTGCAGGTGGCCGACCTGTTCAGCACCTCGTCGACGATCCGCAGCAACGGCTTCGTGACGCTCGAGGACGACAAGGACATGTTCCCCGCGCAGAACATCGTGCCGTTCGTCGCGAAGGGCACGCTCAGCGAGCGCGAGGTGCGGGCGCTCAACGCGGTGTCGGCCGCGCTGACCACCGAGAAGCTGACCGACCTCAACGTCGAGTTCACCGAGCAGAAGCGTAACCCGCTCGATATCGCCGAGGACTTCCTCGCCGAGAACGGTCTCGCCTAGACGCAGTGAAGGCCACCTTGCCTGCGCCCACCCGTCTCCCACCACCACCCAAACGGAGACGCTGCGCGCCGCTGCGTTGGTTCAACGCAGGCAAGGTGGCCTTCACTGCAGTCTGATCGTGGCGGGTCGGCTTACTCGAAGGCCTTGGCGATGAGGGCCTTCTGCTCCACCTCGTGGACCTTCGACGAGCCCGCGGACGGGGCCGCCATCGGGCGCCGCGCCACGACCTGCAGGTTCGAGAACGCCTCAGGCAGCTTGCGCGGCAGGTTCAGCCCGAAGAACGGCCAGCCACCCTGGTTCTCCGGCTCCTCCTGCACCCACACGACCTGCTTGGCGGCCGTGTAGCGCTCCAGCGCGGCGAGGAGCTTCTTCTTCGGCAGCGGGTAGTACTGCTCGATCCGCACGATCGCGATGTCGTCGATTCCCTGCTTCTCGCGCTCGACGAACAGCTCCCAGTACATCTTCCCGGACGTCAGCAGCACCTTACGGGCCTTGGCCGGATCGACGCCGCCGTCGTCGATCACCGAGAGGAACTTCGACTGGTCGGTGAACTCCTCGATGCCCGACTTCACGTTCTTGTCGCGCAGCAGGCGCTTCGGGGTGAAGACGATCAGCGGCCGGTTGACGCCGTCGAGGGCGTGGCGGCGCAGCAGGTGGAAGTAGTTGGCCGGGGTGGACGGCACCGCCACGGTCATCGAGCCCTCCGCGCACAGCTGCAGGAAGCGTTCGATGCGGCCCGAGGTGTGGTCCGGCCCCTGGCCCTCGTGGCCGTGCGGCAGGAGCAGCACGACGTCGGAGAGCTGGCCCCACTTGGCCTCACCGGAGGAGATGTACTCGTCGATCACGGTCTGCGCGCCGTTGACGAAGTCGCCGAACTGCGCTTCCCACATCACGAGCGCCTCGGAGTTGGCCACCGAGTAGCCGTACTCGAAGCCCACCGCCGCGTACTCGGACAGCGCCGAGTCGTAGATCATCACGCGGCCCTGCTGGTCGGCCAGGTTCTGCAGCGGCGAGTACTCCTGACCGGTCTTGCGGTCGATCAGCACCGAGTGCCGCTGCGTGAACGTGCCGCGCCGGGAGTCCTGGCCGGACAGGCGCACCAGCCTGCCCTCGAGCGCCAGCGAGCCGAAAGCGAGCAGCTCACCGAACGCCCAGTCGACACCGCCCTCGCGCGACATCTTGTGCCGCCGCTCCATGACCGGCTTGACGCGCGGGTGCGGCGTGAAGCCCTCCGGGACGTTGACGAACGCGTCCCCGATCCGCTCGATCACCTCGCGGGAGACCGCGGTCGGCACCTTGGCGGGCACCTGCTGCTCCTCCTCGACCGAGGGGCTCGGGGCAATCGGGTGCTTCTCCAGCTCACGGACCTCGTTGAAGACGTGCTCCAGCTGGCTGGAGAAGTCCCGCAGCGCGGCCTCGGCCTCGTCCATGGAGATGTCGCCACGGCCGATGAGCGCCTCGGTGTAGGTCTTCCGCACGCTGCGCTTCGTGTCGATGATGTCGTACATCGCCGGCTGGGTCATCGAGGGGTCGTCGCCCTCGTTGTGGCCGCGCCGCCGGTAGCAGATCATGTCGATCACGACGTCCTTGTTGAACGCCTGGCGGTAGTCGACGGCCAGCCGCGCAACCCAGTAGGCGGCCTCGGGGTCGTCGCCGTTCACGTGGAAGATCGGGGCGCCGATCATCTTCGCGACGTCGGTGGCGTACTGCGACGAGCGGGCGTGCTCGGGCGCCGTGGTGAAGCCGACCTGGTTGTTGATGATCACGTGCACGGTGCCGCCGGTGCGGTAGCCGCGCAGCAGCGCGAGGTTCAGCGTCTCGGCCACCACGCCCTGGCCCGCGAAGGCAGCGTCGCCGTGCAGCAGCACGGGCAGCACGGTGAAGCCGCCGGAGGCGCGGTCGCCCTTGTCGAGGATGTCCTGCTTGGCGCGGACGATGCCCTCGAGCACCGGGTCGACGGTCTCCAGGTGCGACGGGTTGGCCGTGAGTGAGACCTTCGTCTCACCGTCGCCGAACATGCGGAAGTACTTGCCCTCGGCGCCGAGGTGGTACTTCACGTCACCGGAGCCGTGCGCCTGGCCAGGGTCGAGGTTGCCCTCGAACTCCTGGAAGATCTGCGAGATCGGCTTGCCGACGATGTTGGCGAGCACGTTCAGGCGACCGCGGTGCGGCATGCCGATGACGACCTCGTCGAGCTCGTGCTCGGCGGCCTTGTCCAGCACCGTGTCCAGCAGCGGGATCACGGTCTCGCCGCCCTCGAGCGAGAACCGCTTCTGGCCGACGTACTTGGTCTGCAGGAACGTCTCGAACGCCTCGGCCGCGTTGAGCTTCGACAGCACGTACTTCTGCACCGAGGGCTCGGGCTTCTCGTGCGGGACCTCCACGCGCTCCTGGATCCAGCGGCGCTCGTCGGGGTCGAGGATATGGGTGTACTCGACGCCGACCGTGCGGCAGTAGGAGTCGCGCAGCACGCCGAGGACGTCGCGCAGCTTCATGCGCTGCTGGCCCGCGAAGCCGCCGACCGCGAACTCGCGGTCAAGGTCCCACAGGGTCAGGCCGTGGCTGAGGATGTCCAGGTCCTCGTGCCTGCGCTGGCGGTAGTTCAACGGGTCGGTGTCGGCCATCAGGTGGCCGCGCATCCGGTAGGCGTCGATCAGCTCCAGCACCCGGGCGGTCTTGTCGATCTCGCCCTCGGGGATGTCCTCGACCCAGCGCACCGGCTCGTACGGCAGGCGCAGCGACGTGAAGATGTCGTCGTAGAACCCGTCGCCGCCGAGCAGCAGCTCGTGGATGCGCTTGAGGAACTCGCCCGACTCGGCGCCCTGGATGATGCGGTGGTCGTAGGTCGACGTCAGCGTCATGATCTTGCTGACGCCGAGGCCGACGAGGGTCTGCTCGCTGGTGCCCTCGAAGTGGGCCGGGTACTGCATCGCGCCGACGCCGATGATCGCGCCCTGACCGGCCTGCAGCCTCGGCACCGAGTGGTTGGTGCCGATGCCGCCCGGGTTGGTCAGCGAGATCGTGGTGCCGGAGAAGTCGTCGGCGGTGAGCTTGTTGTTCCTGGCCTTCTTGACGATGTCCTCGTAGGCCTGCCAGAACTGCAGGAACGTCATGTTCTCGGTGCCCTTGATGGACGCGACGACGAGCGTGCGGCCGCCGTCCTTGCCCTTCATGTCGATGGCGAGGCCGAGGTTGACGTGCTCCGGTGTGACGGCGTGCGGCTTGCCGTCGACCAGCGCGTAGTGCCGGTTCATGTTCGGGAAGTCGTGCAGCGCCCGCACCATCGCGTAGCCGATGAGGTGCGTGAACGAGATCTTCCCGCCGCGGGTGCGCTTGAGGTGGTTGTTGATGACGATGCGGTTGTCGGCCATCAGCTTGGCCGGGACCGCGCGCACGCTCGTGGCGGTGGGGACGCTCAGCGAGGCGTCCATGTTCTTGGCGATCGCCGCGGCGGCGCCGCGCAGCGGCTTGCTCTCCGGCTCCTCGGCCTTGGCGGGGGCGGCCGGTGCGGACTTGGCGGCGGCGGGAGTCGTCGGGGTCGCCTTGGCGGGCGCGGCTTGCTTCGACTCCGTCTTCGCGGACGCGGACTGCTTCGGCTCCGCCTTGGGGGCGGCGGCCTTGGGCGCGGGCTGGGCGGGCTTCGCCTCGGCCGGTGCCTGCTGCGGCTTGGCGGGGGCCTTCGGGGTGGCCTGGCCGTTGGCGGCGGACGTCCGCTCGGCGGTGGCCGTGTCCGGCTTCGGCTGCGCCTGGGTGGGCTTGAAATCAGCAAAGAAGTCATGCCACGCGGCGTCTACTGAGGAGGGGTCGGCGAGGAACTGGTCGTACATTTCCTCGACGAGCCACTCGTTGGGGCCGAACTGTGACGCAGGGCTGCTGGACACGGCTTGGACTCGCCTCTATCCGTCTCGATCTGGTTGTCCGATTACGCGCCTACCAGGCTAACCCCCTCGCCCGTCGCGCCGTCATCGAAGTCCGTCAACGGAGCCCTCACGACGTTGGCATTTCTCACTGGATCGATCACGGCGCTCGAACACCCGTTCGCGAGTCCCCCCGTCCTGCCCGCGAGTCCCCCGTTCCCGACGTCGAGTTGCCCGTTCCTGGCGCCGAGTTGCCCGTTCCCGACGCCGAGTGCGGCGCTCGGATGCGGAACTCGCGGACCGGAGCGGGGGACTCGCGGGCTGGAGCGGGGGACTCGCGGGCTGGAGCGGGGGACTCGCGGGCGGGTCAGGTGGGCGGCTCTCCGAGGCGCCACAGGTGGGCGTAGTGGCCGCCGGCCGCGAGCAGGTCCTCGTGGGTTCCCTGTTCGACGATCTTGCCGTGGTCGAGCACGACGATGAGGTCCGCCCTCGCGGCCGTGGCCAGGCGGTGGGCCACCACGAAGGTGGTCCGTTTCTTGGCGATGGCCTCGGTGGCCTTCAGCACAGCGGTCTCGGTCGCCGGGTCCAGCGCGGCGGTGGCCTCGTCGAGCAGCAGGACGTCCGGGTCCACCAACTCCGCGCGGGCGAGCGCGACGAGCTGGCGCTGCCCCGCCGAGAGAGCACGCCCGCGCTCGCCGACCGGCTGGTGGAACCCGGCCGGCAGCGCGGCCACACCCTCGATCGCTCCCACCGACCGCACCGCGGCCTCCACCTCGGCGTCGGTGGCCGAAGGGCGGCCGTAGCGGACGTTGTCGGCGACCGTGCCCGAGAACAGGTGCGCCTCCTGCGGCACCACGCCGAGCCTGCCGCGCAGGCCCGGCAGGTCGTAGCCGCGCACGTCGACGCCGTCGATGCGCACCACCCCGCCGGTGACGTCGTAGAAGCGGGCCACCAGTTTGACCACAGTGGACTTCCCGGCCCCGGTCGCACCCACCAGCGCCACCGTGGTGCCCGCCGGGACGTGCAGTGACACGTCGTCGAGCGCGAGCGCGTCGGTGCCGGGGTAGGCGAACCGCACGCCGTCCAGCTCCACCTCGCCGCGCAGCCGCTCGGGCACGGCGACGGGCCGTTCGGCCGGCGGCACCGACGTCGGCGTGCGCAGCAGCTCGCCGATCCGGCCGAGGCCGACCTTGGCCTGCTGGTAGCCGTCGAACACCGACGACAGCTGCTGAACCGGCGAGAAGAACGACTCCAGGTAGAGCAGGAACGCCAGCAGCACCCCGACCGAGAGAGTGCCGTCGGCGACCCGGTTGGCGCCCGCGACCAGCACGATCGCCGCCGCGGTCCCGGAAAGCAGGGTGACGAACGGAAAGTAGGTCGCCACGTACCGCTGAGCCCGCAGGCGCGAGCGCCGGTAGGCGTCGCTGCGCGAGGCGAAGTCCCGCGCCGAACGCTCCTCGCGCGTGTACGCCTGCGCGACCCGCAGCCCGGTGACGTTCTCCTGCATGTCCGCGTTCACCGCGCTGACGCGCTCCCGCGCCTCGTTGTACGCGGCCGAGGCGAGCCTGCGGAAGATCACCGTCGCCACCGCGAGCACCGGCAGCACCGAGAAGGCGTAGAGCGCGAGGCCCGCGTCCGTGATCACCAGCGCGCCCCCGATGCCGACGAGCGTGAGCACGCTGACCACGGCCGTCGCCAGCCCGGTCTGCAAGAACGTCGACAGCGCGTCCACGTCGGTGGTCATCCTGGTCATGATCCGGCCGGCCAGCTCGCGCTCGTAGTAGTCGAGCCCCAGCCGTTGCAGGTGCGAGTAGCTGCGCACGCGCAGCAGGTACAGCACGGACTCGCCGGTGCG
Organism: Prauserella endophytica; assembly: GCF_005146945.1. Lineage (GTDB taxonomy): Bacteria > Actinomycetota > Actinomycetes > Mycobacteriales > Pseudonocardiaceae > Prauserella_A > Prauserella_A endophytica. The sequence goes on along the minus strand of NZ_SWMS01000022.1, from coordinate 93,778 downwards.
GGCGGTGAGCCTGGTCTGCAGTGCGATCACGAGCCAGTCGAGTGCGATCACGAGCGCGCCTACGGCCGCCGCGATCAGCACCGCGGACTCCGCTCCCGCCCGCACGCCGTCGTCGACGCCCCGTTGGTACAGGGCGGGCACGGCGATGGTGGCGAGCGCGTCGAGCGCCACGAGCGTGATCACCGCGGCCAGCAGGGCGCGGACGGGCCGCAGCAGCCTGCCAAGCCGGAACGCGGGATCGGGTGCCCTCGGATCGGACTCGCCGAGCCTCGGCTCACCGGTGGCGGGCGGCAGCTCCCGCACCCGCCGCAGCAGCTCGGGCGTCGGCGGGAGGTCGAGCGACGCCCGCGAACCGGGGCCGCCGGTGCTCGCCGCCTGCGTTGTCCGGACCGAGGCCGACTCTGCGAGCGCGTCGACATCGTCGTGTGCGGCTGGGCCGGGCCACAGCTGCGGCGTGACGCCCGACTCGTCGCGCACGAGCACGTCCTGCCTGTGCACCTCCTCGACGTCCTCGCCGGGGCCGCCCACGAGGTCGCGGAACAGCGCACACCGCCCTTCCAGCTCCTCGGCCGTCCCGACGTCCACCACCCTGCCCGCGTCGAGCACGGCGATGCGGTCGGCGAGCGACAGCGTGGAACGCCGGTGGGCGATGAGCAGCGTGGTGCGGGTGCGCGTCACCGCACGCAGCGTTTCGTGGATCGCGGCCTCGGTCGCGGTGTCGACGGCCGAGGTCGCGTCGTCGAGCACCAGCACCCTCGGGTCGGTGAGCAGCGCCCTGGCGAGGCCAAGGCGCTGCCGCTGACCTCCCGAGAGCGTCAGGCCTCGCTCGCCGACCTGCGTGTGGTAGCCGTCGGGCAGGGCGCTGATGAACTCGTGCGCCTCGGCGGCCTTCGCGGCGGCCACCACCTCCTCGTCGCTCGCGTCCGGCCTGCCGTAGGCGATGTTGTCGCGCACCGTGGTGGAGAAGAGGAACGCCTCCTCGAATACCACGCCGATCGCGCGGCGCAGCTCGGTGAGCCGCGCGTCGCGCACGTCGACCCCGCCGACGTGGACGGAGCCCGAGTGCACGTCGTAGAAGCGGGGCAGCAGCAACGAGATCGTGGACTTGCCCGAGCCCGCGGTGCCGACGAGCGCGAGGGTTTCCCCAGGTCTGGCGTGCAGAGAGAGGCCGTCGAGCACCGGCTCGCTGCGCGTGTAGCCGAAGCGGACACCGTCGAGGCGCACGTCGAGCGGGCCGTCGGGTAGTTGCCGGGGGTCCGGGCGCTCGCGCACCTCCGGCTGCGCGTCGATGAGCTCGTGCACGCGCTCGGCGCCCGCGCGGGTGAGCTGCGCCTGCACCACGAGGCTCGCCAGCATCCGTGCGGGACCGATGAGCGCGGAGACGTAGGTGGCGAACGCGAGGAACGTGCCGAGGCTGATCTGCCCGTGCAGCGCCATGATCCCGCCCGCGCCGAGCACGGCGATCTGGCCCGCGGCGGGCAGCGCCGAGGTGGTGGCGGTGGGCACCGCGGCGAGCTTCGCGGCGCGCACACGTTCGCGGTACAAGGTGCGGGCGGCGTCGGAGAGCTTGCCGATCTCCCGGTCCTCCTGGCCGAAGCCCTTCACCACGCGCACGCCGGTGACGGTCTCCTCCACCTGCTGCGCCACGTCGGCCGCGCGCTGCTGCGCCGACCAGGTCGCGGGGAAGAGCCTGCGCCTGCTGACCGTGATCACGATCGCGACGGCCGGCGCCACGACGAGCGCGATGAGCGTGAGCAGCGGGGAGAGCACGAGCATCGAGCCGAGCGCGAGCACCGCGAAGATCACCGAGCCCGCCGAGAGCGGCACCTGCATGAGCACGCCCGTCACGAGCTGGAGGTCGGTGATGGCGCGCGAGACGATCTGGCCGGTGCGCAGCGAGTCCTGCTTGCCCCCGTCGAGGCGGGACACCGCGCCGAACACGGCCTGGCGCAGGTCGTGCTGGACGTCGAGGGCGAGCCGTCCGCCGAGGTAGCGCCGGGCGAAGGCGCTGCCGAACGTCAGCAGCTGCAGGCCGATGAGCGCGGCGGCGAGCCAGCCGAGCCTGCCGGTCTCACCCGCGACCGCGTCGTCGACGGCGACCTTGACGAACAACGGGCTCGCCGCCTGCAGACCGACGCCGAGCATGGCCGCGCCGAGCGAGAGCACCACCAGCACCGGGTGCCGCCAGCATGCCGCGGCGAGCCTGCGGATCCACCCGGCCTTGCGGTCGGGAGCGTCCAGCGTTGTCGCCGCTCTGCCGGACACTCCCGACCTCCTTCGTTCCTTAGGTGATGTCCCTGCGCTGGTTGGCGGCCCAGCCGCCGATGAAGAACAGCATCGTCCAGGCGAGGAAGATCAACGCCGCGGCCCACCACGAGAACGCGCCGGGAGCGCCCGCCGTGTACTGCAGGAGCCATTGCAGGTCCTCGTCGAGCTCGCCGGGCACCGAGAGCCCGGCCGCGCCGAACGCCTCGGCGCCGATCGCGCCCACGATGCCGTTCAGGGTGCCGTTCGGCAGCACGCCGCCGAGCCAGGTGATCCCGAACCAGCCGAACGACACGAACACGAGGACGTTCTCGACGACGAGCATCCAGATCGTCAGCGTGATCGTGGCGCCGGTGACACTGTTCCACACGGCACCGACACCGATGCCGAACAGCGTGGCCAGCGTCGTAGCGAGGATGCCGGCGCCCAGCACGCCGAGCCACTGGCTCGCGGTCGGCAGCCCGGGGCCGTCCACCGTCAGCACGGTGGCGAGGCTCGCGAAGGCGACGATGAGGATGCCGTAAGCGACGCCCCAGCCGATGTAGGTGAACATCTTCGCGCTCAGCGCCGACATGCGGTTGGGCGCGGTGAGGAACGTCGTGGTGATCGTCTTCTTGCTGTACTCGCCGGCCAGCGCGAAGACACCGAAGATCACGGGGAACATCGTGCCGATGTTGATGCCGTGTGCCAGCGAGAGCAGCCCGACCGGCAGCTCGCCGAGCTGCACGCCCAGCAGGCCGGCCAGCTCCTCGGCGTCGGAGCTGCCGAGGAAGTCGTTGAGGTCGTTGGTGATCGCGCCCCAGCCGAGCGCGAACAGGAACGCGAAGACCGCCGCGGGGATCATGAGACCCCACCAGCTCTTGGTGCTCAGCGTCTTGCGGATCTCGGCCTTGATCAGGTTACCCATCACTGCTGACCTCCCCAGCCCTGCTGCTGCCCCGGCTGCTGTCCCGGCTGCTGCTGGAAGCCGGGCGGCGGGGTCTGCTGGTACGGCTGCTGCGGTGGTTGACCCGGTTGCTGGTAGCCGGGCGGCGGCGCGTTCCACCCCTGTTGCTGCTGGTACGGCTGCTGTTGCGGGTAGGCCGTCGCGCCCGCGCCGTACTGCGGGCTGGTGAGCTGGAAGAACAGCTGCTCGAGGTCGGCCTTCTCCTCCTGCATGCCGTACACGGCGATGCCCGCCTTCGCGGCGATGTCACCGATCTGCTGCACGGTCGCGCCGGACACGGCGACGCGGCCGTCCTGCGTCGGCTCGACCTGGTTGAGCCCCGCCTCCTGCAGCGCCGTGACGAGACCGTTCGCGTCGGCCGGCTGCACGAGCACCCGCGAGCGCTGGCTCGCGCGCAGCTGGTCCAGCGGGCCGTAGTACCGCGTCATGCCCGCGCTGACGATCACGACCTGGTCGATCGTCTGCTCGACCTCGGAGAGCAGGTGGCTCGACACCAGCACGGTGCGCCCCTGCTGGGCGAACGAGCGCAGGAACGAGCGCAGCCACGCGATGCCCTCGGGGTCGAGTCCGTTCGACGGCTCGTCGAGCACGAGCACCTGCGGGTCGCCGAGCAGCGCCGTCGCGAGCGCGAGCCGCTGGCGCATACCGAGCGAGAACCCGCCCGCCTTGCGGTCGGCGGCGGGCGAAAGGCCCACGAGCCCGAGCATCTCGTCCACGCGCTGGTCGGGCACCCCGATCGCCGCCGCGTACACGCGGAGGTGGTTGCGGGCGGTGCGCTTGGGGTGGAAGCCCTCGTTCTCCAGCACCGCGCCGACCACTCTGGCGGGGTTGCCGAGCTGGTGGTGCGGCCTGCCGTTGATCGTCGCCGCGCCCGCGGTGGGCGTCACCAGACCGAGCAGCATGCGCAACGTCGTCGTCTTGCCTGCCCCGTTCGGGCCGAGGAACCCGGTGACCGACCCGGGCTCAACCGTGAAGCTGAGGTTCTGTACCGCGGTCACGGCCCCGAACTGTTTGGTGAGGTTCTGTACCGCGATGCGGCCGCTGCCATCGTGCATGCTGCCTCTCGTTTCCCCTCGTCGTCTGCGCTGTGGCGGTGGTCATCCTGCCGTACGGCCAGGTTGGACGATCACGCGAGGTCCACCGGTTCCTGGTGGGGCCGCACTCGGCCGGTGAGCGGTCGAAAAGGCCAGGTCGGCAACCCGTGTGGGAGGTGCACCGAAGCCGGAACGCCTGATTGAAGGAAACAACTCGGCCAAGTTATGCCCCCCGGGGAGCGAACCCTGGAGTTATTCCTTAAGCTTGTAGGTGGCGGCCCGCTCCCGGTGACCCCCAGGCTGGTTGAGCGGGCCGCCCCTTCTTGTGCTCTCGTCCCCGATCTCGGTGAACCGGTTGCCGGTTCACCGTCCCCCTGGTTACCGTTTGCCCGGTTCGGGATCGACTGGGGGTTCCATGGACGGTTACGGCGTGGACCCGCGGAGCCTGGTGGCCGCGGGAGAGCGATTCGTCGAACTCGCCGACGAGGCGGGCGAGGCCACGGCGAAGTTCCTCGGCGGAATCGAACCGCACGCGGGAGCCAACCAGGGCTTCGCGACCACGGGCAAGGCCGGTGCGCTGGCCTCGCTGTGGGAGTCGCAGCTCGACGACCTGGGCAAGCGAACGGCCATGGCGGGCGGGCTGCTGCGCGAGTCCGCGGACGGCTACGAGCGGATGGAGCACGCGGTGGTCGAGTCGCTGCCTCCGCTGAGCTCGGCGAACTGAACCGCCGTGGTGTCCTTCCGCCAGCTCCGGGAGGCCGACGCCGCCGCGTTCGACGACATCGCCGACAACTGGGCCCGGCTCGCCGGACAGCTCGCCGCCACCGCGGGCGACGTCAAGGCCGCGCTCGGCGAGCTCGACGGCTGGCGCGGTGACGCCGCCGACGTGGCCCGCGCCCACTTCGATGATGTCCGTGCCGGCTATGAGAAGGCGGCCGAGTACATCGAGCGGATACCGCCCAAGCTGCGCGAGCTCTCCGACACGATCACCGAGACCCAGCGCACGGTGAACGGTGTGGTCGAGACCGTCGAGTCGAACTACGTCCTCTCGATCGACCCGGAGTCCGGCGAGGTCCGTGCCGGGTTCGGCGGGCCTGGCGACAGCCGCACCGATGACGAGAAGGAACGGGACCGGCGGACGGCGGCCGAGCTGACCGGCGTCGTCCGCGACGCGCTCGCGCTGGTCGCCGAGGCCGACCAGGTGGCGTCGGCGGCGCTGGACGAGGCCATGCCGTCCGCGGCCGGGCTCGAGCTCGAAGCCGTCGGCAGCGGCAACGTGATCACCCCGGGCGACCTTCCCGGTGACAACGCGTCTCCCGAGGAGATCAAGCGCTGGTGGGACGGGCTGACGCCGATGGAACAGGAGTCGGCCATCCACACGCACGGCGACGTGATCGGAGGCATGGACGGCATCCCGGTGGAGGATCGGGACCGTGCCAACCGGCTCCGCTTCGCCGAGGAGTACGCCGAGCTCGACGCGCGCCGCTCCGAACTCGAGGCACTCGGGGGCGACCGCAGCGCGGACCAGCAACGGGAGTACGAACAGCTGGACCGGACGCTGGGCGGCATGGACGCGATCAACGAGCGGCTCGACCGTGAGCCGGACCCGAACCGGCCGGCGTCGTACCTCATCGACTTCTCCACCGAGGGCAACGGCCGCGGCATCGTGGCGACCGGGAATCCGGACACCGCGGACAACGTGGTGACGTCCGTGCCCGGGACCGGTTCGAACCTCGCGGGCATCGGCGGGCAACTGGACCGCGGAGAACTGATTCTCGACGAGGCCCGTCGGCAGTCCCACAGAAGCGAGACCGCGGCCGTGACGTGGGTCGGCTACGACGCGCCGCAGGACCTCGGTCAGGCGACCAACAGGCACTACGCCGAGGACGCGGCGGCCGACCTGCGCGGCTTCCAGGACGGTCTGCGCGCCACGCACGAGGGCGGCGGGTCGAACAACACGGTGATCGGACACAGCTACGGTTCGACCGTCATCGGTCACGCGGCGCAGGGAGACGGTGCGAAGCTGGACGTCGACAACGTCGTGCTCATCGGCAGCCCCGGCGTCGGAGTGAACCACGCGTCGGAGCTGCGGGTGCCGGACGACGCCAACATCTACGCCAGTACCGCGGAGAACGACATGATCGGCCTCACTCCGTCGCTGATCCACGGCCCCGATCCGGTCGACGAGGACTTCGGCGCGCAGGTCTTCACCTCCGACCCCGGAACCGAAGGTGAGTGGTACACCGGCGGAAACTCGATGGCAGCCCACTCGGAGTACTGGAACCCGGACTCCGCCTCCCTGCGGAACATGGGCACCATCGTGGTCGGCGGGCAACCGTACTGATCGGCATCGGCTCAGGAGGTGTGCGGGTTGATCCGGAGGATGGCCGTTCTGGCGTGCCTGCTGTTGCTCGCGGCGTGTGGAGACGGCGGCGGCGACGACAATGAGGGCCGGTCGACTACGGAGCGGCCGTCGCCGGGAAATGGGGACGAGATGCGAACGATGACCGGAGAGCAGGCCGCGCGGCGGGCGCAGGAACACATCGATCGTGCGGTCGCGGCCCTGCCGGTGCGGCCAACACTGGAGGTGCTCCGTGACGATTCCGCCGAGTGCCTCGATCCCACTGACAACGGCCCACTCGGCCGGTACGAGGTCGGCAAGACCTACTGGCTCGACGGCCTGCCCTCGGAGCGGAACGCCGAGTTCGTCGACGCTCTGTACGACCACTGGAACGCCAGCGGGTACCGCGTGCTCACCGACAAGCGGTCGGCGCCGGACAGGTTCGTTTCCGTCGAGAACAGCGACGACGCGTTCCGGATGTCGGTGCAGCAGAGTGTCGAGGGTGACCTGTCGCTGGGCGCCTCTTCGCCGTGCGTCTGGCCGGACGGGGTGCCGCCCGCCGACAGCGATCAGAGTTCCGCCGGCTGATACTCCAGGCCGTGCGCCGTGGCGACGGGTTCGTTGGTGAGCGCTCCCGCGTGGGCGTTGAGGCCCTTCGCCAGCGTGTCGTCGGCCCGCAGCGCGGCGCGCCACCCGTGCTCGGCCAGGCGGATCGCGTAGGGCAGGGTCACGTTGGTGAGGCCGTAGGTCGAGGTCCTCGGCACCGCGCCCGGCATGTTGGCGACGCAGTAGAACACCGAGTCGTGCACCTGGTAGGTCGGCGCGTCGTGCGTGGTGGGCCGCGAGTCGGCGAAGCAGCCGCCCTGGTCGATCGAGATGTCGACGAGCACGCTGCCCGCCTTCATGCGCGAGACCAGCTCGTTGGACACGAGCTTCGGCGCCTTGGCTCCGGGCACGAGCACCGCGCCCACCACCAGGTCGGCCTCCACCACCGCCTGCTCCAGCGACAGCGCGTTCGAGGTGACCGTGCGGATCCGGCCGCCGAAGTCGTGGTCGATCTGGCGCAGCCGGTCGACGTTGGTGTCCAGCACCTCCACGTCGGCGCCGAGTCCGAGCGCGACGCGCGCGGCGTTGAGACCGGCGACGCCGCCGCCGATCACGACCACCCGAGCCGGGTGCACGCCGGGGATCCCGCCGGGCAGCACGCCCCGCCCGCCGCTCGGCTTCATCAGTGAGTGGGCGCCGACCTGCGGCGCGAGCCTGCCCGCGACCTCCGACATCGGCGCGAGCAGCGGCAGCGCGCCGTCGGGCGCCTGCACGGTCTCGTACGCGATCGCCGTGGTGCCCGCCGCGAGCAGTGCCTCGGTCAGCGGACGGTCGGCGGCGAGGTGGAGGTAGGTGAACAGCACCTGGTCGGAGCGCAGGCGGCCGTACTCCTCTGCGACGGGCTCCTTGACCTTGAGCACCAGCTCGCCCTCTGCCCAGGTGTCCTCCGCCGTCGCGAGGATCTTCGCCCCCGCGGCGAGGTACTCCTCGTCGGTGATGGCGGACCCGAGGCCGGCGTCGGCCTCGATGAACACCTCGTGGCCGCGCTGGGTGAGTTCGTGGACGCCGGCGGGGGTCACCGCGACGCGGTACTCGTGCTTCTTGACCTCTCGGGGGACGGCGATGCGCACGGCTTCCTCCTGCGTTCGGTGCGGTGTTGCTGCCCACGGTGAACCACCCGGACGGCGGTGTCATCGTGGGCGCACAACAATGCTGGTCCCCCATGGTGGTTGCCGCAGCACAAGGGCTTGACCTCTAGCTAAGTCGAGGTCGCAGGCTGGGCACACACGGAAGGGGTGTCATGAGAGCGGTCTGGCTGAAGGAGTTCGGCGAGCCACAGGTGCTGGTCGCGGGGGAGGCCCCCGACCCGGAGCCGGGGCCGGGGCAGGTGCTGATCGAGGTGGCGTTCGCGAACATCACGTTCGTCGAGACCCAGTTCCGCCGTAACGGTTTCGGCCCGTTCCGGATCGAGCCGCCCGTGATTCCCGGCAACGGCGTCGGCGGGGTGATCAGCAGGGTCGGAGAGGGCGTCGATCCCGGGCTGGCGGGCAGGCGGGTGGTGAGCTCGCTCGGCGGGCACGGGGGTTACGCCGAACGGGCGGTCGCCGACGCGGCGATGGTGGTGGAGGTGCCGGAGGGGCTCGAGCTCGACGACGCGGTGGCGCTGCTGGCCGACGGGCGCACGGCGGTGATGCTCACGCACGGCGCCGGGCTGCGGCCGGGCGAGCGGGTGCTCGTCGAGGCCGCGGGCGGCGGGGTGGGCAGCCTGCTGGTCCAGCTCGCCAACAACGCGGGCGCGCTCGTTGTCGCCGCTGCGGGCGGGGACCGCAAGCTCGAGCTGGCCTGGGAACTCGGCGCGGAGTTCACCGTTGACTACCGCAAGCCGGACTGGGCGGACCGCGTGCGCGAGGCCGTCGGGGGTGTTGACGTCGTCTTCGACGCGGTGGGCGGCGACGTCGGCGGGGCGGCGTTCGAACTGGTCGAGCGCGGCGGCCGCATGGTCACGTTCGGCGCGGCCAGCGGGGCTCCGACCGAGATCGCCGAGGAGCTCGCCGCCGAGCGCGGGGTGTCGGTGGGGTGGGGAATCGGCGGGACGCCGCAGGAGCTGCGGGGGTTCGCCGTCACGGCGCTGGCCGAGGCCGCGGCGGGCCGCTTGCGCCCGGTGATCGGGCAACGGTTCCCGCTGGCGCGCGCGGCCGAGGCGCACGCGGCGATCGAGTCGCGCGACACGATCGGCAAGACCCTGCTCGAAGTCGCCTGACCCGGAACCGACCGCAGTGAAGGCCACCTTCACTGCGGTCAACGCAGTGAAGGTGGCCTTCACTGCAGCGGAGGGGCGGCGAGGGCGGCTGGGTCACGCCCAGTGCAGTGCCGTCAGCTGGGCGAGCAGGGCCAGCCGCACGTCGGGGTCGTCGAGGTCCAGCGGAACCAGTTCGAGCAGCTTGCGCATGCGGTAGCGCAGGGTGTTGGGGTGGATCCGCAGTGCCGTGGCCGCCGTGCGCGGGTCGCCGGGATGGCGCAGCCATTCGTACAGCGTCGCCACGTACTCCGTGCCGTTGGCGGCGTCGTACGCGCGGACCGTCCCCAGTGGACCCAGCTCGGTCACGCGCGCGCCGCTCGACGCCGTCGCCGCGCGGTGCAGGGCCAGCGCGGTCCACACGTCGTCGAAGCACACCACCCGGCCCGCCAGCACACCCGCGCGCAGCAGCCCCAGGGTCTCCTCGGCCTCCGCGCGGGACCGCGAGAGGTCGGTGAGGTCCCGTGCGCCGCCTGCCGCGGCCCGCAGTTCGCCGCTGTCCTTCCCCGCAGGAGTCTCGGCGAGCGCGGAGCGGATCTCCGGCCACGTACCAGGGCCCTCGCCGTCCGGGACGACGGCGTAGAGCAGCCCGGCCTCCTCGGCGGCGACGGGCCTGCGCCCGATGCCCTGCGAGATCCGTTCCAGCAGCGCGAGCCGCAGTCCCTCGCCGTCGAGCGTGTCGCCGCCGGGCGTCTCCACCACGACGACGCGGTGCGGCTCGTCGGTGAGGTCCAGCTCGGCGACGGCCTTGCGCGGACTCACCTCCCCGCGCAGCAGGGCCCGCAGCAGCTCGGCCGACGCCCGGCGCTGGACGTCGGCGTGCGCGCGGCGGCGCAGCAGGTGGAGCGCGACGACGGGTGCGGTGTCGGCGAACGCGGCCGCCCGCTCGTCCGGCACGGGCCCCGGCACCACGGCCCACATGGAGCCGAGCAGCTCGCCACCCATGCGGATGGGCACGATCAGCCGCGGCAGCGTGCCGTCCCGCTGGCCCGGCACGAAGATCGTCTGCCTGCCCCTGGTCAGCTCGCGGAACACCCCGCGCGAGCGGAACCGGGCGAGCACGTCGTCCGGGATCCGCCTGCCCATGATCGTCGCGACGCGCGCGGGGTCGGTGACGTCCTGTCGCGCCGAGTAGGCGAGCACGCGGGAGTTGGTGTCCTCGATGGTCACCGGAGCGTCCACAACGGACGCCACGGCGTCGGCGAGGCGGAACAGGTCGCTCGTGCCGGCGTCGTCGCCGTTCTCCAGGGTGTCGGACTCGTCGGCGATCGCGTCGAGCACGGTGCGCAGCAGCCACACGAGCTGTGCCCACGACGTGGCGGCGTGCACCTCGATGAGCCCGATCTCCGCCCGCTTGGCGGCTCGCCGGATCGCCGGTTTGCCGGCCAGCGGCGGTTTGACGAGCACCGCGGCGGCGTCGTGCTCGGCGCTGTCGCGGATCAGCTCGATCGCTCCGGCGACGTCCGCCACGGCGACGGCGAGCACCAGGTCACCGGCGGCCAGGTTGGCGGCCAACCCCGGTTCGGCGATCACGACGTCGGAGACGGCGGGACAGCCGGGCGGCACGTGGACCGCCTGCAGCAGGGTCGGACCCACGCGGTCCACGACGGTGCGAACAGAGACCATCAGACACCCGGCGGGGTACGGGCGTCGATGTCCTCGGGCGTGAACTGCTCGCGCTTGGTGGTGAGCGCCCAGCGGTGCCCGTCGGGGTCCACCACGCGGCCGTAGCGCTCGCCGAAGAACATCTCCTCGATGGGCGCCTCCACCGTGGCGCCCGCGAACACGGCGCGGCGGAACAGGTCGTCGGGGTCCTCGGTCTCGAGCGTCAGCAGCATCGGGGTGCCGCCGAGCGTCGCGGGGGCGAGTGCGTCGAGCTGGGGGATCTCCTGGCTCACCAACAGGCGCGTCTCGCCGATGGCCACCTCGACGAACAGCACCGTGCCGTCGGGCAGCCGGTTGCGGAACAGCTCGACCGCGCCGAACGCCTTGCCGTAGAAGGACAACGCCGTGTCGACGTCCTTGACGAAGAGGTGCGGCACGAGCCCGAGTGCCCGGCTGGGCCCGGTCATGCCGAGCGCTCCTGCCTGCCGAGCAGGCCCGCCTCGGCGGCGGCGCCCGCGAGCCGCCGGATCAGCTCGGCCTCGCGTGCGGCAGCCTCCCAGCCCCGTGCGGTGAGCTGGTAGTAGCGGCGACGCGCGTCGTGCGGCTGGTCCTCGCTCATGTCCGGAGCCTCCTCGACGAGGCCGTCGACCGCCAGCCGGGAGAGTGTGCGGTAGAGGGTGCCGGGGCTGAGCTGCACGGAGCCGTCGGTGAGCTCGCTGACGAAGTTCATGATCCCGTAGCCGTGCGCGCGCCCGCGTGCGAGCGCCAGCAGTACCTGGAACGCCGCCGGGGTGATGGGCGGCGGGTTGCCCTTCGGCATGGAGGGAGCATACACTCCAGTCTCGTTGTATCCGTTGTGGATATATTCGAATTGGAGTGATGATGGCCATTCGAGGCGTGAGCAAGGTCGTCATCGGCGTGCGCGATCAGCAGCGGGCGAAGCGGTTCTGGACGGAGACGCTGGGCTTCACGGTCGCCATCGACGAGCCATACGACGACAAGGGCAACCGCTGGCTCGAGGTCACCGCCCCGGACGGGCAGACCACGCTGGTGCTGAGCGCCGACCCGCAGGACGCCTTTCGCGCCCCGGCGAGAGACGACCTGCCCACCGCGAACTTCTTCTTCTACGCCGACGACATCGAGCGGACCTACGAGGAACTCTCGGCCAAGGGCGTCGAGTTCCCCGCGAAGCCGGTGAAGCAGCCGTGGGGCTGGTGGTCGATGTTCCTCGATTCCGAGGGCAACCGCTTCGCACTCCAGCAACGCTGAGCCCTCAGCGAGCGAGCCTCGCGCGGTACCACGGCGTTCTGCCTCCCGGCGTGAACACCGAGAGCAGCGTGGCGACGAGCAGCAGCACCAGTCCCGCCGTCATGGCGGTGATCAGCATCGTGCTTGCGTCGCCCGGCTGGCCGCCGCTCGCCACGGCCTCACCCGCCGCGACGAAACCGGGGACCACGAACATGTTCCCGCCGACGTACAGCGCGATCGTGAGCACCAGCTTCGCGACCACCCAGTGGTAACGCAGCAGGCCCCACTTCGTGCCGATGCCCAGCAACAGCCCGCTGATCAGCGCGACCAGGCTCACGGGGAAGTAGAAGGTCCCACCGAGCACGCCCGCGATCACGGACGAGCCGGTGACGACCGCAGGGTCGGTGCTGGACACGCCCACGACCCCGAGGGCCAGCAGGCACGCCTCGACGCCGATCCAGCCCACCGAGCTGACGACGTGCACGAACAGCAGCCACTTGCGGGCGCCGCGGCCGAGCTTCACACGCGGTTCGATCCGGGTCTTGGTAGCCATGCGAACGAGCGTCGCGAACCGCGGCCGTAGCGTCGTCGGCCGGCAATCGACACCTGCGCCTACGTACGGTGCGGTACCCGGGCCCGACTGCAGTGAAGGCCACCATGCCCGCGTTCAACGCAGCGAAGGTGGCCTTCACTGCAGTCGGGCACTGCGGGCGGGCGCTGCGGGCGGGCAGGGCCTAGTCGGCCAGGGCTTCCGCGATCCAGTCGGCCACCGGGAGGCGGCGGTCGAGGCACTCGGCGGAGAGACGCATCGTCCAGCGCAGGGCCTGCAGGATCAAGGCGTCCACCTCGTCGGGTGCGGCGTTGGCGAGCGCGATCTCCACCTGCTCCTGTGCGGCCTCGGTGTTGCCGTGCACCTCGGCGAGCAGTGTGCGAACGGCTGTGCGCACGGGCGGGTCCGCCTGGTCGATCGAGACCTCCTCGCCCGCCTCGTCGAAGACCTGCACCTTGACGGGTGCCGCGCCGCCGTCGCCAAGCGTGCTGACCATCGCGCTGCACGCGCCGAACAGCAGCAGCATCAGCTCACGGGTGTCGGCCATGCGCTCTGCCGCCGACGGCGCGAGCACGGTGAGGGCCTCGTCGTCGTCGCCGAAGCGCATGGCGACGAGAGCGCGTTGCGCCTTCTCGACGAGCCCTGCCGGCTCCTCGTCGCTCTCGCTTCGGTCCGCGTGCACGTGCACCATCAAACACCAGCGCGGGCCCGTTTGGGTGCCGCCCGCTGGGGTGATCGTCATTTGGCCGCGTAGAGGGCGCCCAGTGCCAGGCGGCAGAGCAGGTCGGCGAGTTCGTCGTCGGGCAGGTGCCGGTTGTGCGGCGTCGAGTTGATGAGCCCGAAGACGGCGTGTGCGGCGGAGCGCGCGTGCGGCTCGTCGAGGTTCGGCACGGCCGCGCGCAACGCGCGAACCCACACCTCGACATAGCGCCGTTGCAGTGCCCGCACCTGCTTGCGGTCTGCGTCGGTGAGGTTCGCGAGGTTGCGTTCCTGCACGGTGATCAGCGCGGGTCGCTGGAGCGCGAAGTCGACGTGGAACCGGACGAGCCCGGCCAGGATCTCGTCGGGGTCGCCGGAACGATCCGAGTGGCGTTTGCCGCCGTCGAAGAGGTACTCGCTGATGGACGTCAGCATCTCGCCGAGCATCGCGTCCTTGCTGCGGAAATGCCGGTACAACGCCGGTCCGGAGATCCCCACGGCCGCGCCGATGTCGTCGATCCCCACCCCGTGGAAACCGTGCTGGGCGAAGAGTTCGGCGGCGGCCGCGAGGATCTGTTCGCGCCTGCTCGCCTTCTCCCCGCCGGAGAGGGGTGCGGAACCGTGGGACATCGCGTCAGTCTAGGACAGGGTGGTTAGCGAGCGCTAACATCCGCCCCGACTTCCGGCTTGAACCGGTCGGGTCATCTCCCGATCGGGCACCTTCCACGGTGTCGTTTTGGCTGGTAATGGTCTTCTCGTCAGCGATTGACGAAGGGGTCCGCCATGCTGGTGAAGGCTTTCCGATTTCTCTCCGTTCTCGTGGTCGCCTCGCTGGTGCTGGTGGGCAGCGCGATCACCTCCGCCGCGCAGGCGGTCAGCTATGTCGCGCTCGGCGACTCCTACTCCTCCGGTGTCGGAGCCGGGGAGTACGGCGACTCGGGCTCCTGCAAGCGCAGCGCCAACGCCTATCCACAGCTGTGGGCGGATTCCCACGGTGCCACCGACTTCCAGTTCGTCGCGTGCCTCGGCGCACGCACGGACGACGTGCTCACGCAGGCCGGCGCGCTGTCGGAGGCCACGACGCTCGTCACCGTCTCCGTCGGCGGCAACGACGCCGGCTTCACCGACGTGATGACCGACTGCACGCTCGGCGGAGACCAGGCGTGCGTCGGCCGGGTCGCCGATGCCAAGGCGTTCGTCACCGGAACGCTGCCCGGCCTGCTCGACAACGTGTACGCGACGCTGCGGAGCAAGGCGCCGAACGCGGAGATCGTGGTGCTCGGCTACCCGCGTTTCTACCAGTTGGGCGGGTCGTGCCAGGGCGGGTTGAGCGAGGTCAAGCGCGAGGCGATCAACTCCGGCGCCGACGCGCTCGCCGAGGTGACCGGGCAGCGCGCCGCTGCCGCCGGCTTCACGTTCGTCGACGTGCGCGGGCCGTTCACCGGTCACGAGATCTGCTCGAGCGACTGGTGGCTCAAGAGCCTCACCTGGCCCGTCGACGAGTCCTACCACCCGAACGTGAACGGTCAGGCGCTCGGCTACCTGCCCGCTCTGGAGGCCGTCACCGGCTGAGTCCGTCCGAGCGCTGGACGCGGGGGTTAGCTACCGTTAACATCCTGAGTGACGTTAACGGTAGCTAACCCCAAAGGGGTGGGATGGACACTCCGGCGCTCACCAGCTCAGCCGATCCGCGCAGTGACGCGTTCGCCCGCAATGTCAACGGGCACGCCGAGCTCGTCGAGGATCTCCGCAAGCGGCTCGCCGCGGCCCGGCTCGGCGGTTCCGAGAAGGCTCGTGCCCGGCATGTGGAACGTGGCAAGCTCCTGCCGAGGGATCGCGTCGACGCGCTGCTCGACCCGGGCTCGCCGTTTCTCGAGCTCTCACCGCTCGCCGCCACCGGCCTCTACGACGACGAGGCTCCCTCGGCCGGGATCATCACCGGCATCGGGCGCGTGTCCGGCCGCGAGTGTGTGGTCGTGGCCAACGACGCGACGGTGAAGGGCGGCACCTACTACCCGGTCACGGTCAAGAAGCACCTGCGCGCGCAGGAAGTCGCGCTGCACAACAACCTCCCGTGCGTCTACCTCGTCGACTCCGGCGGCGCGTTCCTGCCCCGGCAGGACGACGTGTTCCCCGACCGCGAGCACTTCGGCCGCATCTTCTACAACCAGGCCACGATGTCCGCGCGCGGCATCCCGCAGATCGCCGCGGTGCTCGGCTCGTGCACGGCGGGCGGCGCCTACGTGCCCGCGATGAGCGACGAGGCCGTCATCGTGCGCAACCAGGGCACGATCTTCCTCGGCGGGCCGCCGCTCGTGAAGGCGGCCACCGGCGAGGTCGTGACGGCGGAGGAACTCGGTGGCGGTGACGTGCACGCGCGCTCGTCCGGTGTCACCGATCACCTCGCCGCCGACGACGCCGACGCGCTGCGCATCGTGCGCTCGATCGTGTCGACGCTCGGTCCGCGCGCGCCGAGGCCGTGGGACGTACTGCCCACCGAGGAACCCGTGGCCGATCCCCGCGAGCTGTACGGCGTGGTGCCCACCGACCCGCGCACGCCCTACGACGTCCGCGAGGTGATCGCCCGGATCGTCGACGGCAGCCGGTTCGCGGAGTTCAAGAAGGAGTACGGCGCCACGCTGGTCACGGGCTTCGCCCGCATCCACGGCCACCCGGTGGGCATCATCGCCAACAACGGCGTGCTGTTCTCCGAGTCGGCGATGAAGGGCGCGCACTTCATCGAGCTGTGCGACAAGCGCTCGATCCCGTTGCTGTTCCTGCAGAACATCACCGGCTTCATGGTCGGAAAGGACTACGAGGCAGGCGGAATCGCCAAGCACGGCGCCAAGATGGTCACCGCGGTCGCGTGCGCGCGCGTGCCCAAGTTCACCGTGATCATCGGCGGTTCGTTCGGCGCGGGGAACTACTCGATGTGCGGGCGCGCGTACTCGCCCCGGTTCCTGTGGATGTGGCCGAACGCGCGGATCTCCGTGATGGGCGGCGAGCAGGCGGCATCGGTGCTCGCTACCGTGCGCAGGGACGCCATGGAGGCCAAGGGCGCCGAATGGTCCACTGAGGACGAAGAGGCGTTCAAGGACCCGATCCGTGCCCAGTACGAGGAGCAGGGCAACCCGTACTACTCGACGGCCCGGCTGTGGGACGACGGCGTGATCGACCCGCTCGACACGCGCATGACGCTCGGGCTCGCGCTGTCGGCAGCGGCCAACGCGCCGCTCGAACCCGTCGGCTACGGCGTCTTCCGGATGTGAGAGAGGCTGGTTCGACAGTTGTTTGACACAGTTCTGGTCGCCAACCGGGGTGAGATCGCCGTCCGCGTGATCGGCACGTTGCGGCGCATGGGGATCCGCTCGGTCGCGGTCTACAGCGACGCCGACGCCGGGGCGCGGCACGTGCGGGAGGCCGACGCCGCGGTGCGGATCGGCCCGGCCGAGGCGGCGAGGAGCTACCTGTCCGTGCCCGACGTCGTGCGTGCCGCCGTGGAGTCCGGGGCGCAGGCCGTGCACCCCGGTTACGGCTTCCTTTCCGAGAACGCCGCGTTCGCGAAGGCGTGCGAGGAAGCGGGCCTGGTTTTCGTCGGCCCGCCGGTGAGCGCGATCGACGCGATGGGGGACAAGATCCGCGCCAAGGCCACGGTCTCGGCCGCGGGCGTCCCCGTGGTGCCCGGTGAGTCAGACGTGGACGACGTGGCTGGCATCGCCGCCGCCGCCGAGCGGGTGGGCTACCCGGTGCTGCTCAAGCCTTCCGCGGGCGGTGGGGGCAAGGGGATGCGGCTGGTGACGGAGCCCGGCGAGCTGGCCGAGGCCGTCGAGTCGGCACAGCGAGAGGCCAGGGGCGCGTTCGGTGACGACCGGCTGCTGGTCGAGCGGTTCGTGGAGAGCCCTCGGCACATCGAGATCCAGGTGCTGGCCGATGCGCACGGCAACGTGGTCCACCTCGGCGAGCGCGAGTGCAGCCTGCAGCGGCGGCACCAGAAGGTCATCGAGGAGGCGCCGTCGGCGCTGCTGGACGAGGTGACGCGGGAGCGGATGGGCGCCTCGGCGGTGGAGGCCGCCCGCTCGGTCGGCTACGTCGGCGCCGGCACGGTCGAGTTCATCGTCTCCTCGGCGAGGCCGGACGAGTTCTTCTTCCTGGAGATGAACACGCGCCTGCAGGTGGAACACCCGGTGACCGAACTGGTGACAGGCCTCGACCTGGTCGAATGGCAGCTGCGCGTCGCCGCGGGTGAGCCGCTGGGCGTGAGCCAGCAGGACGTGCGCCTCGACGGGCACGCGGTGGAGGCCCGCGTCTACGCCGAGGATCCCGCTCGCGGGTTCATTCCCACGGGCGGGACCGTGCTCGGGCTCGCGGAGCCGTCCGGCACCGGTGTGCGCGTGGACTCGGGGCTCTCCGAGGGCAGCGTGGTCGGCTCCAACTACGACCCCATGCTCGCCAAGGTGATCGCGTGGGGCCCCGACCGCGCCTCGGCGCTGCACCGGCTCGACCGCGCGCTCGCCGACACCGCGGTGCTCGGCGTGCACACCAACGTGACCTTCCTGCGTGCGCTCCTGCAGGACCCCGACGTGCGGGCGGGCGACCTCGACACCGGACTGGTGGAGCGCAAGCTGTCCTCGCTCGTGTCCGACGGCGTTCCCGGCGACTTCCTCGTCGCCGGCGCGCTCGACCGGCTGCTCGCGCTGCGCCCGAGCGGCGCGGTGGTGGACCCGTGGGACATGCCGAGCGGCTGGCGGCTCGGCGCCAGCGCGAGCGTGACCTTCCGGCTGCGCGCCGAGCAGACCGAGTCGCTCGTGCGCGTCGAGGGCGCGCCCGAGGACGCCCGTGTGCGGATCGACGACGGTGAGCCGGTCGCGGCGTCGGCCGAGCGGACAGGGGCGGTGCTCGCCGTGCGCCACGACGGCGGGTACCTGCGCTACCGGCGCGCCGAGGCGCCGGACGGCACGGTGTGGCTCGCGCGCGAGGGCCGCGGCGTCGCGCTCGGCGAGCGGCCGAACCTGCTGGCGTCCCACGCCGAGGACGCCGAGGCCGGACCCGTCACGAGCCCCATGCCCGGCATGGTGCTCGTGGTCAAGGTCGCCAAGGGCGACGTGGTGGCGGCCGGAACACCGCTACTCGTCGTCGAGGCCATGAAGATGGAGCACACCATCACCGCGCCGGTCGACGGCGTCGTCACCGAACTCCACGTCCAGGCGGGCCAACAGGTCGCGCTGGACGAGGCACTCGCCCTGGTAACCCCCGAGGAGCACACATCATGATCGACTTCAGGCTCGACGACGAGTACGAGGCCCTGCGCAAGACCGTCCACGACTTCGCGCAGAACGAGGTGGCGCCGGTGATCGGCGGCTACTACGAGCGCGAGGAGTTCCCGTACCCCCTCGTCGCGAAGATGGGGGAGATGGGCCTGTTCGGACTGCCCTTCCCCGAGGAGTACGGCGGTATGGGCGGCGACTACTTCGCGCTGTGCATCGCGCTGGAGGAGCTGGCGCGCGTCGACTCGTCCGTGGCCGTGACGCTGGAGGCCGGGGTATCGCTCGGCGCGATGCCGATCTACCGCTTCGGTTCCGCGGAGCAGAAGCGCGAGTGGCTGCCCGCCCTTTGTTCGGGTGAGGCGCTCGGCGGGTTCGGGCTCACCGAGCCGGGTGGCGGCTCGGACGCGGGTGCCACGCGCACGACGGCGCGGCTGGACAACGGGGAGTGGGTGATCAACGGCAGCAAGGCGTTCATCACCAACTCCGGCACCGACATCACGCGCCTGGTGACCATCACCGCCATCACGGGCGAGGCAGGCGGGCGCAAGGAGATCTCGGCGATCATCGTGCCGTCGGGCACGCCCGGGTTCACCGTGGCGCCGAAGTACTCGAAGGTCGGCTGGAACGCCTCCGACACGCATGAGCTGGCGTTCTCCGACTGCCGCGTTCCCGAGGAGAACCTCGTGGGCGAGCGCGGGCGTGGCTACGCGCAGTTCCTGTCCATTCTGGACGAAGGCAGGATCGCGATCGCCGCGCTGGGCGTGGGTCTCGCGCAGGGCTGCGTCGACGAGTGCCTCCGCTACGTCGGCGAGCGGGAGGCGT
The DNA here is from genome assembly GCF_005146945.1 of Prauserella endophytica. Lineage (GTDB taxonomy): Bacteria > Actinomycetota > Actinomycetes > Mycobacteriales > Pseudonocardiaceae > Prauserella_A > Prauserella_A endophytica. The sequence continues at coordinate 74,162 of NZ_SWMS01000022.1, read as the reverse complement.
TCGGCAACAAGATCGGCGCCTACCAGTCGATCCAGTTCAAGATCGCGGACATGGAGCTGCGTGCGCACACCGCGCGGCTGGCCTACTACGAGGCGGCGTCGAAGATGCTGCGCGGCGAGCCCTTCAAGAAGGAGGCGGCGATCGCCAAGCTCGCGTCGTCCAACGCGGCGATGGACAACTCCCGCGACGCGACGCAGATCTTCGGCGGCTACGGCTTCATGAACGAGTTCGCCGTTGGCCGCTTCTACCGCGACGCGAAGATCCTCGAGATCGGCGAGGGCACGAGCGAGGTGCAGCGCATGCTCATCGCGAGGGAGCTCGGCCTGCGCTGAGCGCCACCGTCGCCGCATGTGATAGGTATACCGGTATTAGTATCCCGATCTGAAGAGAGCATGCGGTGATCGAACTCAAGACCCCGGGAGAGCTGGACGCCATGCGTCTGGCCGGAAAGGTGGTGGCCACGGCCCTGCAGGCGGTCAAGGCGGGGGCGGCGGTGGGCACGTCGCTGAAGGAGCTCGACGAGATCGCGGCCGAGGTGCTGGTCGACGCGGGCGCAAGCTCGTCGTTCAAGGACTACCACCCGCGCTTCGCGCCAAGCCCCTACCCGGCGGTGCTGTGCACGAGTGTGAACGACGCCGTCGTCCACGGCATCCCCACCGGTTACCGCCTGCGCGACGGCGACCTGGTGAGCGTGGACTTCGGCGCCGAGGTGGACGGCTGGCACGGCGACGCGGCGATCAGCTTCGTCGTCGGCACGCCGGACCAGGCCGACCTCGACCTGATCGCCACGACCGAGCGCGGCCTGGCCGCCGGAATCGAGGCGGCGCGGCCCGGCAACCGGCTCGGCGACATCGGCTACGCGATCGGCGTCATCGGCAGGGGCGCGGGCTACGGCCTGCTCGCCGACCACGGCGGGCACGGCATCGGGCACGCGATGCACGAGGAGCCGCACGTGCCCAACGAGGGCAGGCCGGGCCAGGGCCTGCGGCTGCGCCCCGGCATGGCCATCGCGATCGAGCCGATGTTCATCCGCGGTGGCGCGGACGCCTACCGCGCCGGTGACGACGGCTGGACGCTCTACACCGCCGACGGCAGCAGGGCCGCGCACGTCGAGCACACGGTCGCGATCACCGAGGACGGTCCGCGTATCCTCACCGCGCTATGACGGAACCGACGATCCGGCCCGGTGTCGCCGCCGACGCAGGGCTCCTGCTGGCGATGTTCGACGGAGCGGTCGCGTGGCTCACCGAGCGGGGCCGCGAAGGACAGTGGGGCTCGACACCGTGGTCGGAGGACCCGAAGCGCGTGGAGCGCGTCAACGGCATGGCGAGCGGCGGCAAGCTGCTGATCGCCGAGTTCGACGGCGATGCCGCCGGCGCGCTGATCCTCACCGAGCAGCCGCCAGCCCACATCCCGCCGGTCTCGGAGCGAGAGCTCTACATCGACCTGCTGATCACCGCGCGGCGGCACACCGGGCGGGGTGTCGGCGCCTTCCTGCTCCGCCACGCGCGGGAGGAGGCACGCAGGCGCTCCATCGGCCTCGTGCGTGTCGACTGCTGGGCCGGCGGTGACGGTGCGCTCGTGCGCTACTACACCGGGCAGGGGTTCACGCCCACCGAGCGGTTCCGCGTCGGGGACTGGGTCGGGCAGGTCTTCGAGGACCGGCTCGATGGCGCGGGCGTGGGTTAACGTGTCCCCGGCAGGCCGAGGGGAGACGCGATGACATCACCGACATCACCACCCGCGCGACTGATGTCGGCGGCGTCCAACGTGGCGGCGAAGGTGCTTCAGGGCGGCGTCGCCGACCTGCGCCCGGTGCCGAGGGTGCTCATCGACCAGGGGCCCAACCGGTCGGTGTACCGGCTCACCGGCACCAGCGGTGAACGCGCGCCCAGCGGATCTCCGGTGCTGCTCGTGCCGCCACTGGCGGCGCCCGCGCTGTGCTTCGACCTGCGCCGGGGCTGCAGTCTCGCCGAGCACCTCGTGGAGGGCGGCAGGCGGACCTACCTCGTCGACTACGGCAACGTCGCGTTCTCCGACCGGCGCCTCGGCATCGAGCATTGGATCGAGGAGGTGCTCCCGAGGGCGATCCGCAAGGTCAGCGCCGACTCCGGCGGGCAGGGCGTGCACGTCGTCGCGTGGTGCCTCGGCGGCATCTTCTCCCTGCTCACCACGGCCGACCAGCCGAAGCTGCCGGTCGAGTCGATCACCACCATCGCCTCGCCGTTCGACTTCACGGCCATCCCGCTCGTGGCGCCGTTCCGGCCGCTCGTGGAGTTCACCGGAGGGCACCTGCTCACGCCGTTCTACCGAGCTCTCGGCGGCGCACCGTCCTATTTGGTCAGCAAGGTGTTCAGGGCGACGGGCATCAGCAAGGAGATCACCAAGCCGCTGGCGATCCTGCGCAATCTCGACGACCGCGACTTCCTCGCGCAGATCGAGGCCGTCGACCACTTCATGGACAACATGATCGCCTACCCTGGTCGCACGTTCGGCCAGCTCTACCACCGCTTCTTCCGCGCCAACGACCTCGCGGAGGGCAGCGTGGACCTCGGCGGCAGGGTGATCTCGCTCTCCGGCGTCAAGGTCCCCACGCTCGTGATCGCGGGCGAGAACGACACGATCGCGCCGCGGCGCGCGGTCGAGCGGCTCGTCGGGCTGCTGGACAACGCGCCGGAGGTGCGGTTCGAGGTCGCGCCCGGCGGGCACCTGGGCGTGCTGACGGGCCGCAGGGCGCGTGGGACGACGTGGCGCTTTGTGAACTCGTTCCTCGACGCGCAGTTGACCTCCAGCTAACTGGAGGTTGCAGGCTGGTGGCATGAGCCCAGCACCCATCATCGAGGACAGCTCCGAGCACGAGGCCGATCTCGCGGAGATCAGGCAGATCATCGCCGACACCGAAACCGCCTACAACACCAACGACGCCGACCTGTTGACCGCGCATTTCGCGCGCAACGCGACGGTCGTGAACGCCATGGGCGTGCGAATGTCCGGTTGGGACACTTTGCTGGAGACCAACCGCGCGGCTCTGGCCGGGTTCCTGCGGGACCAGTACGTGCGCTACGAGTTGCTCGACGTCCTGTTCGTTCGGCCCGACGTCGCGCTCGCGCACAAGGGCGCGCGGGCGGCCGACTCCTCGGGGGAGCTGGTCGACCTCGACCACGCGATGGTCGCGCTGTACGTGCTGGTGAAGCAGGACGGCCGCTGGTGGGTGATCGCGCGGCAGAACACACTGGTGCCGGACAAGACGGGGTAGACTGGCGCGCATGACCATCCGCCGCGAGTGGTGGTGGCTGTCCTAGGACGGCCACCACTTCCGCGTGCGCGCGAACCGGGCCGTCTTCGTACGGCCCGTGTTCAGCCGGCTCGAAGACCGCCCCTGACCTCGAAGGGGTGACCATGACCGGCATCCGGGTGCTGACGGGCGACCGGCCCACCGGACCGCTCCACATCGGACATTACTTCGGCAGTCTGCGCAACCGGGTCCGCCTGCAACGGCAGGGCGCCGAGTTGTTCGTCGTGATCGCCGACTACCAGGTGCTCACCGACCGCGACGTCGCCGAGAACCTCCCGGAGTACGTGGAGGAGCTGCTGCTCGACTACCTCGCGGTGGGCATCGACCCGGCCGCGAGCACCATCTTCACGCACAGCCACGTCGCGTCGCTCAACCAGCTCCTGCTCCCGCTGCTGAGCCTCGTGAGCGTGGCCGAACTGCGGCGCAACCCAACGGTGAAGGAAGAGATCGCGGCGAGCAGGCAGGCACGCGTCAGCGGGCTGATGTTCACCTATCCGGTGCACCAGGCGGCCGACATCCTGTTCTGCGGGGCCGACGTCGTGCCGGTGGGCCGGGACCAGCTGCCGCACCTGGAGCTGACCCGATTGCTCGCCCGGCGGTTCAACGAGCGCTACGGGCAGCTGTTCACCGAGCCAGAGCCCCTGCTCGGGGAAGCCCCGGCGCTGCTGGGCATCGATGGCAGGAAGATGAGCAAGAGCAGGGGAAACGCGATCGCGCTCGGTGCCGACGAGTACGAGACGGCGAACCTGATCCGGCGTGCGAAGACCGACTCGGAGCGCGTGATCACGTACGAGCCGGAGCGCAGGCCCGAGGTCGCGAGCCTGGTGCTGCTGGCCGCGCTGTGCCAGGACCGGCGTCCCGAGGACGTGGCCGAGGAGGTGGGCGACGGCGGTGCGGGGCGGCTCAAGGCCGTGGTCACCGAGGCGCTCAACGAGCACCTGCGGCCGATCCGGGCGAGGCGCGCCGACCTCGCCCGTGACCGCGGGGAGCTGCGCCGGATCCTCCGCGAGGGCCACAAGCGGGCGAACGCGGTCGCGGACCGCACGCTCGATGCAGTCCGCGACCGCATGGGGATGACCTACCTCTGAAGGCTCTGCCACCCGCGCTGGGAGTGCGTGATGTGCTCGAGCGCCGTCTTGAAGGTCCGGTAGGTCTCGTCGCCCAGCTCCTCGCGGTGCCGCTGTTCGATCGCCGCGAGGATGGCGCGGGCCTTGGCGACCTCGTCCACGCCGGCCTCGGTCGGCACGACGAGTTTGGCGCGCCGGTCGCTGGGATCGCTTTCCCTGCGCACGTAACCGAGTTCCACCAGCTCGTCCACGATGACCCCGACGATCTGCTTGTGCTGCCCGGACAGCCGGGCCAGCTCGGTGGCACGGGCCCCGGACTCGGGCAGCACGGACAGCACGGTGCCGTGCCGGGGCCGTACGTGCGGGTGCCCCTGCTCGGCGAGCCGGCTGAACAGCTCGTCCTGTAACGCCCGTCCCAGCTGACCGATCAACATCCCCAGATCAGCCTCCCGCTCGATGGTCATCACGCCCCTCGGAAGTTAGTCAAGATTCTTGACGATCATCAATATTGACTATACCTTGGCTCCAGTTGGTCCGCACCTACCGCAAGCCGAAACAAGGAGAGCAAAGATGAGCAGCAAGGGCTACGACTACTCCATCACCCGCACCCTCGACGCCCCGGTCGGCAAGGTCTGGAACGCCTGGACGAAGAACGACGAGTACGGCAAGTGGGCCCACGCCGAGGAGGTCGAACTCGACGTGCGCCCCGGTGGCGAGTGGAGATCGGTGATGGTCATTCCCGGCGGCGCCCGCGTGCCGCTGACCGGCACCTACACCGAGGTCGTGCCCAAGGAACGGCTGGTGCTGGGCATGAACGTCCCCGGCAGCGACGAGCCCGCGCTGATGGCGGCGGACTTCGTCGCGGAGGGGAACAAGACCAAGATCACGCTGTCGCAGACCTTCGACACCGCCGAGGATCGCGACCAGGCGGAGCAGGGGAGCAACATGCTCCTCGACGGCCTCACGGCCTACCTGGCGGAGAACTGAGCCTGAACCGAACGCGGGGTGCCGAGCACCCCGCGTTCCGCTATTGCCGCGCCCGCAGGGCCGCCAGCTGCTGCTCGAAAGGTACTACCTCTTCGGTGGCGTGACTCGTGGCCGGCCTGCCCGCCATGAGCTCGGTCAGCTCGCCCGCCGCGCGGGCGATGCGGCCGGAGAGTCCGTCGGCGTCGGCCGCGCCCCAGTCCTCGGCCGCGGCGTAGACGGCGGTCGGCGCGACCACCGCCCGCAGGTAGGTGAACATCGGGCGCAGGGCGTGCTCCAGCGCGAGCGAGTGGCGGGGGGTGCCGCCGGTCGCCGCGATGAGCACGGGCTTGCCGGTGAGCGCGGTGTTGTCAACGACGTCGAAGAACGACTTGAACAGTCCGCTGTAGGAGGCGGTGAAGATCGGGGTGACGGCGATCAACGCGTCGGCCGCCGTCACCGCCTCCAGCTCGGCGTTCAGCGACGGGCTGGGGAAGCCGGTGACGAAGTTGTTGGCGATGTCGACGGCCAGTTCGCGCAGTTCGATCACGTGGACGTCCACCTCGCGGCCCTCGTCGGCCAACTGCCTGGCCACCGCCTCGGCGAGCCGGTCGGACAGCAGCCTCGTCGACGACGGCTGGGTGAGCCCGGCCGTGACGACCACGAGCTTGAGCGGGTTCATCGTGCCTCCACGGGGACCTCGCCGACCTGCTTGGCGAGCAGCGACTCGTGCGTGGGCGCGTCCGGGGCGTCGGCTGGCCGGTCCTTCGCGAACTCCTTGCGCAGCACGGGGACCACCTCCTCGCCGAGGATGTCCAGCTGCTCCAGGACGGTCTTCAGCGGCAGGCCGGCGTGGTCCATCAGGAACAGCTGCCGCTGGTAGTCGCCGAAGTAGTCGCGGAACGTGAGCGTCTTGTCGATGACCTGCTGCGGGCTGCCGACGGTGAGCGGTGTCTGCTCGGTGAAGTCCTCCAGCGAGGGGCCGTGGCCGTACACCGGCGCGTTGTCGAAGTAGGGGCGGAACTCGCGCACGGCGTCCTGGCTGTTCTTGCGCATGAACACCTGCCCGCCGAGCCCGACGATCGCCTGCTCGGGCGTGCCGTGGCCGTAGTGGGCGTAGCGCTCGCGGTACAGGCCGATGAGTCGCATGTAGTGCTCCTTCGGCCAGAAGATGTTGTTGGCGAAGAAGCCGTCGCCGTAGTAAGCGGCCTGCTCGGCGATCTCCGGGCTGCGGATGGAGCCGTGCCAGACGAACGGCGGCACGCCGTCGAGCGGGCGCGGCGTCGAGGTGAACCCCTGGAGCGGGGTGCGGAAGCGGCCCTTCCAGTCGACGACGTCCTTGCGCCACAGTTCGTGCAGCAGCGCGTAGTTCTCGATGGCGAGCGGGATGCCCTGGCGGATGTCCTGCCCGAACCACGGGTACACGGGTCCGGTGTTGCCGCGGCCCATCATCACGTCGACGCGGCCGTCGGCGAGGTGCTGGAGCATGGCGAAGTCCTCGGCGATCTTCACCGGGTCGTTGGTGGTGATCAGCGTGGTGGACGTGGAGAGGATCAGCCGCTCGGTGCGCGCGGCGATGTAGCCGAGCATCGTCGTGGGCGAGGACGGCACGAAGGGCGGGTTGTGGTGCTCACCGGTGGCGAAGACGTCGAGCCCGACCTCCTCGGCCTTGAGCGCGATGCGGACCATCGCCTTGATGCGCTCGTGCTCGGTCGGCGTCGTGCCGTTGGTGGGATCGGTCGTGACGTCGCCGACGGTGAAGATCCCGAACTGCATCCCAATCACCTTGCCAGGAAGTAGTTGCTTGCTCAACTACCTACCCTAACGGCAGGGTGGCCGATGGTATTCCTTGCCCGAGCGTGGGCGCCTGACCTGCAGTGAAGGCCACCTTCACTGCGTTGAACGCAGGCAAGGTGGCCTTCACTGCGGGAGGGGTGCTCCTGAGCTACTTCAGCTCCGCGCTTGTCTTTCCCAGGAGTCTGCGGGCGACGATGAGTTGCTGGATTTGTTGCGTGCCTTCGAAGATGTCCAGGATTTTGCGGCCGGTCGGCGGCCACCTGGCGAGATGATCTAAAAACCGCCTCTGACCTGCGCAGACGTTTGCCGTCGTTTCTCGCGGCTACTCGCCTCTGCTCGACCTCCCACGGCCTGGAGACGGCCTGGCGCGAGCCTGCCCAGCTCACCCCCTCCACCCCGACATGAAGCCGAACACGCGGCCGGTGGTGCCGTGTCAAGGGTCGTAGATCGCGCAGCGACGCGTCAGCGCCCTTGACGCGGTGCGACCGGCCGTTGTCACGATCCGGCGTCGGGGCGGAGGGAGCCCGTAACGGATCACTCGCAGTAAGCGACCGACGAGATACGACGCTGAAGAGGGGACTGGGGCTTGCTCGACGTGGACATGCGCGCCGCTGGCGGCTGGCGACCCGTGCCGGGCGTTGCGGGCCGCACCGACCGGCCGCCGGGCGTAGCGGAGCGGGAGCCCGGTGTGCCGGGATGGGTGCGGCCCGCCGCCCGAGCACGGTGTCGGGAGGCGACGTGCGCGCCGCCGTCGGCGGCGCGCCTTGATCCCATAGAGCCAAGTTCGGCAGTGTGGGAGTCAACAGTGCGAGTCGACCTTGTCCTGTGTCGCCCTCACGGTCGTCAGTTAGCTGCCAGAACCCTACTTCTTTCTGTTTCGAGCGCTTGACGGATCTGGAGCTTAGTAATGAGCGATAAGCGGGCGAATAACGCCATATGGAAGTTGGTCGTCCACGACGGGCAAACCCCTGGGGATCGCCTCGCCGAGATTATTGATACTTACCAGGAACTGCGAAAAGGTCAGCCGTCGAAATATCGGTCAATCGAACAGCTCCAAACAAGGCAGGAATTTGAGGGAGTGTCACTGCAGCTTTGGATTAGGAAGAGGCGTTCTTATGGGCTCTTCCCTTTTGTGAGGCCGGTCCTCGAGTCCGACGAGGATGAAGCGAAATTGTCGTTCACAACAGTGGATGTCTGCCTATTTGTTTGCACTGAGGCGTCGCTATTCGCTACAACGTCTGGCGCTGGATATCGAATAATTGAGAACTACGTTGATTACGGGTTCCCGTTCGATATGGCCAAGCGTCTCATTGCGAACAATTTCAAAGCGGCAGACGTGCGAGAGTTCGCCGGCCCGAGGACCAGTCGGACAGAGACGTACCGTCAAGGTTATTCGATATCAAAGAGTGAGTCGTTCGGCAAAGTGTGGAAGAAACTAATTGGCCGCTTGAATAGTAGCCTATTGCCGGAAGCTAGCTACTTGGCGAAGATAATAGATCCCAATAAACCCCCCGCGCTAGAAGTCAAGTCCTCATTTGTCTTGCGAAAAAGTCTGAATATAGGCCAGCTCATCTCTTTGATGAAGGAGATGGAAGAGCTGCCGGAACCGTCTGTCGAGCAGGACCGAGAGCTTTCTTTCTTAGACAATCTGTACCCCGTGAAAAGTGCTGATCTAGAGAAAACGCTGCAGAGGGCTCTCGTTGAAGACCTTCGCTTGGCTGTTGCTGACGGCAAGGAAATGGACCTCGAAATTTGCGATCCAGGGAGCGTTACGCAGTACTATGCGGGGTCCAATTTCAAGATATCAAATTGGCTAATCCCGGGTGACCCGCCCGATGTAAATGACCTCGTCAGCTTGATTCGATCGAAGTTGGGCAAGTACTGCTCGGATGAAGATTCTTTTTACAAGCGGTTCATGTCCTTGCATATCAGCTATACGACGACCGACGACGATGAATCCACGGTCGTTCGGTCCGAACTGCATAAGTTTCTCCACGGGCAGGTGCAGGTATCGAACAAGTCGTTCTTCCTTTTGGATAAGGTCTGGTACAAAAGCCAAGGCGAATTTCTGGCTAATCTGAAGAGGGACTTCATCGAAGAGGTATTCAACGGCAAGAATCCGATCCTTATGCATAAGGCCATCGGATTTGTTGATTGGAGCGACGTGGATGAAGACGGTTTCAATAAACGGCACGCTAAAGATCACGGTTTCTACTACGGTGACAAGATATTTGCTCGAAGTGATCGTGGCAAGGTAGAATTATTTGACTTGTTGAAGCCGGATCCACTGAACCAAAGACTTTATGTAATACACGTAAAAGACGGCTTCGATGCCAATATGCGGGACGCCTGCTCGCAAATTACTGTCGCGGCCGAAGTGATACAGTCGGACATTGAAAACGGCAAGACATTGCTATCTGGGTACTACTCAGAGTGGTCCAGTAGTCCGTTGAATGCCGTCAAGCATATCTCATTAGAGACTTTCTTGTCGTGGTTCGACCTAGATGAGATTGTTTACGTGGTTCTGTGTTCGACGTCGGTTGATTTTGCGTCAGAATCTTTTGAGCGGGAAAGGCTAAGCTCGCATATTGCCCGCCGCGAAATAATCGCAACTAGAAATGAATTCAAGAATAATGGTCGGGTATTTCGTCTAGCGCATACGAAGCGTATTAGGAGTCGCTGATACGTTACTTGTCAACACGTGAAGCGAGTGCTCCAGTCCTTTGGATGCTGCGACGGTGCTAGTCGAGTCAAGGTTGTGCGGGCTGCCGTTAGCGTCGCTAGTCGCGGCGGCACCCTCTAGTGCGACCAATGTTCCCGCAGCCGTGTCCCACGGCTTGTTGCTGAGGATGATGCAAGCGTCGGTGCGGCCTTCGGCTACCCAGGCGAGGTCGAGGGAGGCTGCTCCGAACATGCGCACGCGTTCGACGTTCTCGGCCAACACTTGCGTGACGGCGAAGCGGCGGCGGTTCTTCTCCTCGGCTCCAGGGCCGGTGGCGTAGTCGCCGATGGAGACGATGGCGCGGCTGAGGTCCGTGGTCTCGCTTGCGTGGATGGGCTTGTCGTTGCAGTACGCTCCGCCGCCTTTGGTGGCGTGGTAGCGCAGGTTCAGGAACGGCGCGACGATGACGCCCACGACGGGTTCGCCTCGGTGGACCAGGGCTAGCGAGGTGGCACATAGCGGGATGCCGTGGGCGAAGTTCGAGGTGCCGTCGATGGGGTCGAGCGCCCACACGTACTCGGTGCTCTCATCGATGGTGCCGCCACCTTCCTCTTCGCCGAGGAAGTCGATGTCTGGGGTTGCGCGGTGTAGGTGGGCTTGGATCTCGTGTTGGATCTTGACGTCCAGCTCGGTCACGTAGTCGCGGTCGCCCTTGGCTCGGACGGCTCCTGGTGCCGAGGTGGTCATGAGCTTCGCGCCGATGTCGGCGGCTTCCAGCGCGATTGCGAGCAGGTCGTTCAGGTCCTTCACGCGGTGACCTCCGTGCTGCGTGCCCACATCGACTCGAACACCTGCGAGAACGTCTCGAACAGGCCCGGTGGTCCGGGCTGCTTCTCGATCACCAGCGTTGGGGACTCGACCCCGCGGGCATCGGGCAGGTAGGGCTGTACGACGCAGGTGGCGTCATCGATCACGGTGATGTTGAAGCGCACGGCCTCGTCGTAGGTGCGGATGCGCAGGTTCCCCCGCGCGTCAGGTGAGAGCTTGGCCTGGAGACGCTGCAACGTCTGGATGTTCAGCGTGGTCAGGGTCGAGAGCACGCCCTGGGGGTGCGACTCCTCCTGCTCGCGCTCGGTGATATAGCGGCCGGCCGGGTCCAGGAACAGGCACTGGACCACGGTCCCCGATTCGAGCAGGTCGAGCAAAGATCGGTCGGGGTAGCTCTGGCACAGCAGGTTGAGCGAGAGACCGACCATGTTGATCTGCTCGGCTCCGTCGAAAAGCTTGTGCGGTGGGATCTCGTGCGAGAACGCGGGTCGGCTCGGGAACACGGCGGTGACGTCGGCCATGCCCGGCGCTGTGGGCTGTGCTGCCTTTGCCGGGCGGGTCGTGCCGGTCGAGGCTGGGGGCTCGGGGACGAACTCGATGCCGCCCGTGTGCTCCTGGAAGAGCTGTTCGGCCGTCCAGCCGGGCAACATCGCTTCCAGGATCCGGCAGTGGTGTGCGTACGGCAGGCCCTGGATATCGCGAGAGAGCCAGCGGTAGAACTGCGCCTTGCTCGGCCAGCTCCCGACAAGGTCGGGCTCGAGCTGCTTCGCGAGCTTGTCGTACTCCTTGCAGAACGCGCGGTGCCCTTGCAGGTGCCGCTGCCGCAGCAGGACCTTCAGCACGATCGGCTTGTCGGCCATCGACTCATCCCCCGTGACGTCGGTGAAGAGACGACCGTACCACTCGGATGAGACAAAGACGAGACTCGGTGAGAGTCAGAAGTTCGAGACGCGACATGCGCGGTGTCGTGACGGGACCCACACCTGACCGAATCTAGGAGTGTGCCGCCGAACCGTGCGGCCGGACGGAGACAGGAAAGGGTCACAACAGCTATGGCGATCCCCAAGGGGTACCGATTCCCGATCGAGTTCGATGACGCGTTCCCGCAGGGGCTGGTGATGGTCGGTGAGGTGTCGCCGGACAACGAGTACCAGTCGCGTGAGGACCGTGCGATGGGCAAGCCTGCCCGGCAGCGCATCGATGAGGTGACCGGCAAGCGGCAGTGGAAGGTCACGGTCACCGACCCGACCGAGCCGAACGCCAAGCGGGCGTCCTACGAGGTCACGTTGTTGGCTGATGTGCAGCCGGTGCCGACGACCCCGGAGGCGCTGCCGGGTATGCGGCCGATCGAATTGGCCGGGCTGACCGCTGAGCCGCGCGTGGCGGGCAACGGTGAGTTCAAGTACCAGTCCTACGTGTTCCGGGCGACCGGATTCAAGAGCGCGGCTGCCGGTGGTGGCCGGTCTGCTCAGTCCGGGAAGTCGTCTGCTCCGGCGGGCGAGTCCGCTGCCAAGGCCGCGTGAGCGCGCGGTAACGCCTGACTGGAGGCGTCGTGATGGTGGCGAAGAAGTTGGTCCGGGCTTGGGAAGAGGCGTACCGGCGCTACGGCGCGGCCTCGGATCTGGCGGCCCGGACTCGTGAGGTGGACGCGGCGGCGGCGCAGGAAATGGCTTCGGCTTCCTGGGCCGTCGCGGCCGCCTGGCGAAGCATCGCCGGTGATCCGGAGTTGTCCTGGTGGATGTTGGCGGCGCTGGAATCGGCGGCGCAGGCGTTCGAGGAGCAGGCGCAGGACTGGCAGGCGCGCTCGGCCGCTCGTTCGTGCGGGATGGCCTCGGTGCGTCCGCCTGAGCGGGCTGGCGCTCGTCGGCGCGGGTGAGCGTGATGGACAGGAGCAAAGGGGGTGAATCGGTGAGTCAGGAAGGGTGGCGGCTGGCGAAGCAGGCGCGCACGTTGATGCAGGCACACGAAGCGCTCAGCGCGCTGATGCCGGGTGAGGACGCTTCGCCTGCGGCACGGCTGGAGTTCTACCGGCGCAGTGCGGCGGTGTACGCGGCGGTCGCGGAGATCGACCGGGGCCACCACCACGAGGCGCTGTACTGGGCGGAGCGTGAGCAACGGAGAGCGGAGGCGCTGGCGCAACGGTAGCAAACCGAGACGCCGAAGAAAACAACAAAGTCCACTATAGACAATCAACGCACGCTGGGTCGTGCGGCGATGAAGCACGTCCTAAAAACGGAACTTTGAACCATAAGGCGCAGAAGCGGAACCTGGCTACCAACCTTGCCGCTCCTGCGCTGTCCACACCAGACGGAGTAGACATTGGCAACCATAGACAACGATCGCCGATCGATGTCAACCCGGGTCACCCGGATGCGATGCGAATCATGCAAGCGGTTCGCCCGGCTGGCCCCTGGCGACAAGAAATGCGCGGCCTGCGCTGGTCGCCTTCCCCTCGACGTCCCGAGCGGGGATCGAGGTGAGGCCCGATGAGCGTGCACGGTTCGCGTTGGGCCGACCCGGCACCGCTGGAGATCTCCCGGCCTCGGCTGCCGTGGTGGACTCTCCTGCCGCGCTGGGTCAAGTACCTCATCGCGCCGTTCGTGTTCACCTGGCTCGTGTGCTGGCTGCTGTTCCAGCTCGGCCGGGTGCTCTGGCGCTACCCGCTGACAGTCACGGTCGCGGTGCTCGTCGGCTGGCTCCAGGCCACGGCGGGGCACTGGGTCCTGGCCTTCACGCTGCTGGCCGTCGTCCTGGTGCTCGCGTTGTGGCGCTGGCGGCACGCCTCGTCGTTCGACCGCTTCGTGGCACCGCAGCCGCGCACGGAGTTCCGCCGGTTCTCGGTGTACGCGTGCCAGTGGCGCACGGTGATGCGGCTGTCGGACCTGGTGAAGACCAGCCGGGGCAAGGAGTACCGCCCCAAGCTCGGGCGTGTCCGCTCGGAGGGCTGGCGCGACCGGGTGCGCGTGCGGATGGTGAAGGGGCAGGCGCCCGAGCAGTGGGAGCTGCGGGCCTCGGGTCTGGCGCACGCGTTCAAGGCCCAGTCGTGCCGGGTGCGGGTGCGCAAACCGGGTCGGCTCGAACTCGACCTGGTGCACCGTGATCCGCTCGTGCGGCCGGTTCCCGTGCCCGCGCTCAACGACGATGCGGCCAGCGTGGATCTGAAGCGCGTGACGGTGGGCCGGACGGAGACCGGCAAGCCGTGGCGGGTTCGGCTGCTCGGCACGCACCTGCTGACGGTGGGTGTCTCGGGCGCGGGCAAGGGCTCGCTGCTGTGGTCCATCGTGTGGGCGCTCGCCCCGTTGATCCGCAGTGGCCGCGTTCGACTGGCGGGGATCGACCCCAAGGGCGGGATGGAGCTCGGCCAAGCTCCGGAGGTGTTCAGCCGGGTCGTGTTCGACAACGGACCCGACGCCGTGGCCCTGCTGGAAGAGATCGCGGCCACCGTGAAGGAACGCGCGACCCGGTACCGGGGCAGGTTGCGGGCGTGGACCCCAGAGACGGGTGACCCGTTCATCCTGCTCGTGGTCGACGAGCTGGCCGACGTGATCGCCTACCAAACCGACAAGGGCCTGCGAGAGCGGGCAAGCCGGGCCGTGCAGGCCATCACGAGTCAGGGCCGTGCCCCCGGCGTGTGCGTGCTCGGTCTGCTCCAGGACCCGCGCAAGGAGGTCATCAGCTTCCGGCACCTGTTCTCCACGCGCATCGCGATGCGGCTGGACGAGAAGGCGCAGGTCGACATGGTGCTTGGCGATGGCGTGCGGGAACGTGGGGCGACGGCGCATGAGATCTCCGAGCACACGCCCGGTGTCGGCTGGGCCAAGGAAGAGGGACGACGGGCACCGTTCCGGGCACGGGCCTTCCACGTCACGGACACCGACCTGGATGAGCTGGTCACCTATGTGACCGGGGTGCCGGTCCACCGTGCTGACGTGCTGGCCTTCCCCACACCGCAGGACGGGTCGCAGAGCGGGGGTGTTGCGGCATGACCGAGGTCGCTTCGTTCCCTGCCGATGTCGCGGGGCAGACCCGTGCGCAGCGGATGCGGCAGCCGCTCTCGGCCGAGGTCATCAAGGCCACGGCGGAGAAGCACGGCGTGTGTGTCCGGCCGTTCACGATGGAGGTGGGCGATCCGGACACCGGTGAGTTGCGGTACGTCGCTGTGCCGTGCGGCTCCACGGTCGAGTCGGTGTGCGCTCCGTGCGCGAAGAAGGCCAAGGCGCTGCGGATGGTGCAGTGCCGGGAAGGCTGGCACCTGACCGAGGAACCGGACTTCACCCCGGAGCCACCGACCCGCCAGCAGACCGAGCTGCTCGAGTTCCGGGCCGATCTCGTGCACGCCTACCGGCAGGCCCTGGCCGAGGGCGTCGAGTGCGATGCGGAGGAACTGCGCGAAGAGATCCGGGGCGTTGATTCCGAACTTCGGCAACTCGGCGTGCGGGGTCGGCTGCCCTCGCCGGAGCCTCCGGGCAAGCGGCCGGCCAAGCGCTCCACCAAACGGCGGCAGGACGCCCCGGACCTGCCTACCCGCAAGGTCGCCAAGACCACGGTGGGGCGCGAGTACGCGGGTCGCTTCCGCCCGTCGATGTTCGTCACGCTCACCTGTGACACCTATGGGCGAGTGCGGGAGGACGGCACACCCGTTGACCCGGCGTCGTATGACTATCGGCGGGCGGCGCGAGATGCGGTGCATTTCTCGTCGCTGGTGGACCGGTGGTGGCAGAACCTGCGCCGCGTCGTGGGCTGGGACGTGCAGTACTTCGCGACGGTCGAGCCGCAGAAGCGGACGGCCCCGCACCTGCACGCCGCTATCCGGGGATCGATCTCGCACGAGGTCATCCGGCAGGTCACCGCGGCCACCTACCACCAGGTCTGGTGGCCTGCGCATGACCGGCTCGTCTACGACGGCGACCAGGTGCCCGTCTGGGACTCGCGTACGGCCTGCTTCGTGGACCCGGACACGCGGCGTCCGTTGACAGAGTGGCACGACGCCGTGGAGGCCGTGGAGGAACCGGCGCATGTGGTCACCTTCGGGCGGCAGGTGCACTCCAAGGGCATCCTCGGCGACACGGAGGAAGCCGGGCGGCACATCGGCTACCTGACCAAGTACCTCACCAAGTCCACGGGTGAGGTCGTCGAGGCCACCAGCAACCGGCAGCGGGACCACCACGACCGGCTACACGCGGAGCTGGCGATCACCCCGTGCTCGCCTCGGTGCGCGGTCTGGCTGCTGTACGGGGTGCAGCCGCTGGGCGTGAACTCCAAGACCGTGCCGGGGCGGTGCAAGGGGCGGGCGCATCGGCGGACCACGCTCGGGCTGCCCGGCCGCAGGGTGCTCGTGTCTCGCAAGTGGTCGGGCAAGTCGCTGGCCGATCACAAGGCGGACCGCAAGCGCCTCGTGCGGGAAATGCTGGCCTCGGTCGGCATCGAGAAGCCCGAGCAGGACACCTCCCGCCTGATCTGGCGCAAGGTCGCGCCTGGTGACCAGCAGGTTCCGCCGAGGGCGCACCTGCTCATGCACGCGATCGCCGAACGGGTCACGTGGAAGGCCGAGTACGACCGGGCGCTACTCGCCGCACAAGGGCCACCAGGTGCGCCAGAAACTTCGGCAATTCAGCAGGCGGCTTGATGACCAGGGGGAACGTCATGGGCACGGTATCGAGATTCGAGCGGCTGTGGACGATCGAGGAGGTCTCCGACTACCTCGGCATCCCGGTGAAGACGCTTTACCAGTGGAAATGGAGGGGCGAGGGGCCGCCTGTGCGCAAGATCGGGCGGCACCTGCGCTACGACCCGGCCAAGGTACGCGCCTGGATCGATGGCCTGGCGGAGGCGGCCTGATGGGGCACATCCAGGACCGCTGGTTCCGGCCTGCTCGCGACCCGGAGACGGGCAAGATCCGGCTCGACGGGCGGAACAGGCCGGTCATGGAGCGAACGGAGCTGTTCGGCAAGGGCAAGCGTTACAAGGTGCGCTACCTCGACCCGGACGGTGAGGAGCGGTCGAAGTCCTTCCCGGACAAGCAGAAGAAGCGGGCCGAGGACTTCCTCATTGAGATGGAGTCGGACAAGCGGGAGGGCAAGTACGTCGATCCGCAGGCGGCGCGGAAGAAGTTCCGGCAGATCGCCGAGAACTGGTTGATGGGGCAGTCGCCGGACGCTGCCACGCGGGCCGTGCTGCGCAGCCGGTTGGAGAGCCAGATCTACCCGCGCTTCGGTGACCTGCGGATCGGGTCGATCAAGCCGTCCACGGTGCGCGAGTGGCTGGGTTACCTCGACAGTCGGAAGTTCAGCGAGAACTACAAACTCGTGCTGTTCACGGTGCTGTCCGGGGTCCTGGACTCGGCCGTGGAGGACAAGCTCATCCGGGAGAACCCGTGCCGGGCCAAGACGGTGCGCCGCCCGGTCGGCCGGAGTCCAAAGGTGGTGGTGTGGTCGGAGGAGCGCGTGAGCACCGTGCGCGGCGGGCTGGAGGAGCGCTACTCCGTGATCGTGCCGCTCGGTGCGGGTCTCGGGCTGCGGCAAGGGGAGATCCTGGGCTTCTCGCCGGATGACCTCGATGATGACGAGATGACCGTGCATATCCGGCGACAGATCCGGATCATCGGCCGGACGCTGGTGTTCGCGCCGCCGAAGGGAGGCAAGACGCGGATCGTGCCCGTGTCGACAAGTGTCCTCGCGGAGATCCGCGACCACGAGGCGCGGTATCCGGCGGTGGCGGTCACGTTACCGTGGCGGGAGCCGGAAGGGGAGTTGGCGACGGTGCGGCTGCTCGTCACCGGTGAAGAGGGACGGCTCTACTCGGGTGACCTGTTCGCCAAGGTGGTGTGGCGGGGCGCGTTCCGGGCGGCCGAGCTGGAGTATCGCGGGCGCGCGGACGGGATGCATGCGCTGCGGCACTTCTACGCGTCGGTGCTGCTCTCGCAGGGTGTCTCCATCAAGGAGCTGGCCGACTACCTCGGGCACGCGGACCCCGGCTTCACCTTGCGGACCTACACGCACCTGGTGCCGTCCAGCCACGAGCGCGCTCGGGTGGCCGTCGACGGAGTGTTCGGACGGCCTGAGCCCGATGACGGCCTACAGGCGGCCTGATCATGAAACCAGGGTTCGTGATGCTCCGAGAGAAGGAAACCGCCCGTCCACTGCGAGACACAGTGGACGGGCGGTTTCCCTTGCTACGTAAGCTACTTCAGCTCGGCTGAGGTCTTTCCGAGAAGGCGACGGGCCACGATCAGTTGCTGGATTTGTTGCGTGCCTTCGAAGATGTCCAGGATCTTCGCGTCCCGGCTCCACTTCTCCAGCAGTAGTTCCTCCGTGTAGCCCAGCGTGCCCGCCAGTTCGACGCAGCGGAGCGTGATGTCGACGACCGAGCGGCCCGCCTTCGCCTTCGCCATCGACGCCTGCAGCGAATTCGGCTTGCGGTTGTCCGCCATCCACGCCGACTCCAGCGTCAGCAGGTACGCCGCCTCGTAGTCGGCTTCCAGCTGCAGAAACGCCGCCGCCGCGGCGTGCTGGGTGTTCGCCGGCCTGTCGTAGTCCACCGTAACCCCGGCCTCGGCCAGCAGACGCCCGGTCTCTTCGAGGGCTGCCCGAGCCACACCGATCGCCATCGCGGCCACGAGCGGGCGGGTGTTGTCGAAGGTCTGCATGACACCGGCGAAGCCCTTGCTGGTGTCGATCTCCGGCGTGCCCAGCAGGTTCTCCTTCGGCACCCGGCAGTTCTCGAACCGCAGCACCGCCGTGTCCGACGCTCTGATGCCGAGCTTGTGCTCGAGCCGCACGACCTCGAAGCCCGGCGTGCCCTTCTCCACCACGAAGGACTTGATCGCCGCCCGGCCCTTCGACTTGTCGAGCGTGGCCCAGACCACCACGGCGTCGGCGCGCTGGCCCGCCGTCACGAAGATCTTCTCGCCGTTGAGCACGTACTCGTCGCCGTCGAGCGTCGCGGTCGCCGTGATCGCGGCCGAGTCGGAACCACAACCCGGCTCCGTGATCGCCATCGCCGCCCACACGCCCGCGAAGCGCTGCAGTTGCTCGTCGTTGGCGACCGACGCGATCGCCGCGTTGCCCAGCCCCTGGCGGGGCATCGACAGCAGCAGCGCCACGTCGCCCCAGCACATCTCGATCGCGCCGAGCACCGTGCTCAGGTTGCCGCCGTTGCGATTGCCCTTCGTGTTGTCCTCCCTGCAGCGCACCCCGGCCGCACCCGCGCCGCCCTCGCCCGACGAATTGAGCCCGTCGAGCAGCGCGGCCAGCATGTCCAGCTCCGCCGGGTACGAGTGCTCGGCGCGGTCGTACTTGCGCGAGATGGGCCGGAAGACCTCGGCCGCGGCCTGGTACGCCTGGTTGACCAGCGTCTGGGCCTTCTTCGGAATCTCGAGATTGATCACTGCAGCCCCTTAGAGAAGAACAATGCCTTCGAGCACGCCGATCGCGCGCAGGTCCCGGTACCACCGCTCGACGGGGTGCTCCTTCACGAAGCCGTGCCCGCCCAGCAGCTGCACGCCCGCGCTGCCGATCTGCATGCCCTTGTCGGTCGCGAGCTTGCGCGCCAGCGCGACCTCCCGCGCGTACGGCTTGCCCTGCTCGGCCCTCGCCGCCGCCTTCAGCGTCACCAGCCGCAGGCCCTCGAGCTCGATCGCGATGTCGGCGACCTGGAACGCAACGCCCTGACGGTGGCTCACCGGCTCGCCGAACGCCTGCCGTTCGTTGACGTAGGGGATCACGTAGTCGAGCACGGCCTTGCCGGTGCCGCACGCGAGCGCGGCCCAGCCGAGCCGCGAGAGCCGCACGACGTCGGCGAAGACTTCCTGCTTCCCGCCGCCCAGCAGCGCGCCCGCGGGCAGGTTCACCTTGTCCAGTAACAACTTCCCCGTCGCGGCGCCCCTCAGGCCCATCGCGGGTTCCGCCTCGATGCTCACGCCGTCGGTGGAGGACTCGACGATGAACAGTGCGGGGCCGCGGCCCTCCAGGTCCGCGGACACGACGAACAGCTCCGCCTGCGCCGCGCGCGGGACGAGCGACTTCGCGCCGTCGAGCCGGTAGCCCTTCGGGGTCCGCCTGGCCTTCACCGAGGGCTTGAACGGGTCGAACAGCGGGGTCCGCTCCTGCAGCGCGAGCGCCGCCGCGGGCACGTTCTCCCCGACGAACGACGGCAGGTAGGTGGCCTGCTGCTCCTCGTCGCCCCACTGCACGAGCGCGGTGCTGACGGCCGACGGGGCGAGCACCGCGACGGCCAGCCCGAGGTCGCCGTGCGCGAGCGCCTCCGCGACGAGCGCGTTGGTGACCACCGAGCGTTCGGTGCCGACCCCGCCCAGCTCCTCGGGGATGCCGACGAGCGTCACGCCCAGCTCGCTGGCGCGCCCGAGCAGGCCGTCCGGCGGGGCCAGCTTGGTGTCGGCCTCCGCGGCGGCGGGCCGCAGCTGCTCGGCGGCGAACTCGCTGACCGTCTCGACGATCAGTTGCTGGTCCTCGGTGGGCGTCAGGTCGAACAGCCCGGCGTCGGGGGCCGGCGCCAGCCTGGCCGGCTTGCCGAGCCGCGACGTCGCCCTGAACACCCTGCTTGTCGCACCCACCGCGCGGAAACCGCTCCTGGTGGCCGCCGACACCACGTTCTGGACGGGTTTACGCAGGCCCGCACGCTCTATCGCCTTGCTGCCTGCGAGCCGCGTGAGAGCGGCGAGGCCCCATCCCATCGCGTCGCGCCTGCGCTGCGGAGTCTGTCGGCTCACGGTCATCCCCTCCACTACCTACTCGCCAGTAGGTTAACGCCTCGCGGGGGCCGCGCGCCAGAGGGGCCTGTGCATGTCCGGGTGCGACCAGAAGCGGCGACCGCCAGGTAGCGAGGAGGGCGAGCCCGATGACCCTCGGTGACCGCGGTCAGACGACGTGATGGCCGCATGCGGCATGGCGGCACGCGGCACGGCTGATGCGGGAGGCTCGTTCCCTCAAGCGATATCGAGCGCCGCCGACATGAGCGCGACGAGCTCGGCGGCGAGCCCCGGCCTTCCGCTGACCCGCCGGGTCCGGGTGAGATCGTTGGCGATCGTCAGCGCTGCGTGCACGGTGATCTTGGCCTCGCGCTGGTTCAGCTCCGGGTGCGCCGCCTCGAGCAGCGAAACCCACCTGGCGACGTAGTCACGCTGGATGCGCACCAGGTCCGTACGGTCGCGGTCCTCGATGTGCACCCGGTCGACGGAGAACGACACCAACAGCTCGGGCGGCCCGGTGAGCGTCTGCACGTAGGACTCGGCGAGCCCGCGCAGTGCCTGCCGCTCGTCGGACGGCGCGCGCGTCAGCAGCGCGTGATCGGCGGCCAGCGCCAGCCGGTCGGCCGCCCGGCGGCCGATGGCGCTCAGCAGGCCGGCCTTGCTCGGGAAATGCCGGTACACGCTGGGCCCCGCTATACCGGCGGCCTTGCCGATGTCCTCCATGCTCACGGCGGTGAAGCCGCGCTTGCGGAACAGCTCGGCCGCGGCCGTGAGCAACTGCTCGCGACGCGATGGCTGGGTGAGCGGCGTGGGCGGCTCAGGGGCGGGTGGGCCGTCGGGCTCCGGCAGGCCGGTGTGCAGCACCCGCAGCGCGATGTCCACGAGCAGCTGGCCGAACCGCCGCTTCGCGACGCTCGTGTGGTGCACCGACACGCTGCCGAACACCGACAGCACCGCCCAGCACAGCAGCTCGGCGTCGTCGGCGGCCAGCTCGGGCCGCACGCGCATGAGCAGCTTCGCCCACGTCGCGAGCATCGCCGTCGAACGTTCGCGGACGGCCTGCTGGTCGTCGGCGCCGAGGTGGCGGCCCTCCCAGCGCCACAGTGCCGCGACCTCGCGGCGCTCCACCGACTTGGTGGCGAGGCTGGTGAGCAGCGCCCTGATCTGCTCCGGCGTCGGTGTCTCGGCGAGCTCGAACGCGCGCTCGGTGGCGGCCTCCATCTCCTCGATGCCGCTGAGCAGCACGTGGCCGAGGATGGCCTGCTTGTCGGCGAAATGCCGGTACAGCGCGGGGCCGGTGACCCCGGCCGCCGCGGCGATGTCGTTGATGCCGACGCCGTGGTAGCCGCGGGCGCGAAACAGCTCCGACGCGACGGCGGCCAGCTGGCTCTTGCGGTCGCGCGGGCGCTTGTTCTTCGGGGCTCGCTCGTTCATACGTGATCCAACCTTAGCGTCGGTTGACCGTATGACAACCCGTTGACAGCATGGGAAGGAGGCGGATTATGTTAGTAGCGATTAGCTTGGATTAGCGCAGTGATGGAGACAGTGGGCCAGGAAGGACCGTTGGTGTGAGTACAGAGGCGTTCATCTACGAGGCGATCCGCACGCCTCGTGGCAAGAACAAGGGCGGATCCCTGCACGGGACCAAGCCGATCGACCTGGTGGTCGGCCTGATCGACGAGCTGAAGGCGCGGCACCCCAACCTGGACCCCGCGCTGATCGACGACATCATCCTGGGCGTCGTGTCGCCCGTCGGCGACCAGGGCGCCGACATCGCGCGCGCCGCCGCGATGGCCGCCGGCCTGCCCGACACGGTGGCCGGTGTGCAGCTGAACCGCTTCTGCGCCTCCGGGCTCGAGGCGGTCAACCAGGCCGCGCAGAAGGTGCGGGCCGGCTGGGACAACCTGCTGATCGGTGGCGGCGTCGAGTCGATGTCGCGCGTGCCGATGGGCTCCGACGGCGGTCCGATGTTCACCGACCCGGCCACGAACTACGACACCTACTTCGTGCCGCAGGGCATCGGCGCCGACCTGATCGCCACGATCGAGGGCTTCTCCCGTGAGGACGTCGACGCGTTCGCCGTGCGTTCGCAGGACCTGGCCGAGAAGGCGTGGGCGGGCGGCTACTTCGCCAAGTCGGTCGTGCCGGTCAAGGACATGAACGGCGTGACGATCCTCGACCACGACGAGCACCGGCGTCCCGGCTCCACCGTGGAGTCGCTCGGCAAGCTCAAGCCGGCCTTCGAGGGCATTGGCGAGATGGGCGGCTTCGACGCCGTGGCGCTGCAGAAGTACCACTCCGTCGAGAAGATCAACCACGTGCACACCGGTGGCAACTCCTCGGGCATCGTCGACGGCGCTGCGCTCGTGCTCGTCGGCAACGAGGAGGTCGGCAAGACCATCGGCATCGAGCCGCGCGCGAGGATCGTCGCGACGGCCGTCACCGGCACCGACCCGACGATCATGCTCACCGGTCCGACGCCCGCCACGCAGAAGGTGCTCAAGAAGGCGGGCCTGACCGCCGACGACATCGACCTGTTCGAGCTGAACGAGGCCTTCGCGTCCGTCGTCCTCAAGTGGATGAAGGACCTGAAGCTGCCCGAGGAGAAGGTCAACGTCAACGGTGGTGCCATCGCCATGGGTCACCCGCTCGGCGCCACCGGCGCGATGATCCTCGGCACGATGGTGGACGAGCTGGAGCGCCGCCAGGCCCGGCGGGCGCTCGTGACGTTGTGCATCGGCGGCGGCATGGGCCTCGCCACGATCATCGAGAGGGTTTGAGCATGGCCGAGGCCAAGACCATCCGCTGGGAACAGGACGCCGACGGCATGGTCCTGCTGACGATGGACGACCCGAAGCAGTCGGCCAACACGATGAACGCCGACTACCGGGAGTCGATGGGCGCCATCGTCGACCGGCTCGAGGCGGAGAAGGACTCGATCACCGGCGTGGTGCTGACGTCGGCGAAGAAGACGTTCTTCGCCGGTGGTGACCTCAACGACCTGATCAAGGCCACCCCCGAGCACGCCGAGGAGATCACCCAGCAGGGCAACGAGCTAAAGGCGCAGCTGCGCAGGCTGGAGACGTTCGGCAAGCCGGTGGTCGCCGCGATCAACGGCGCCGCGCTGGGCGGCGGGCTCGAGATCGCGCTCGCGTGCCACCACCGCATCGCCGCCGACGTCAAGGGCAGCGTCATCGGCCTGCCCGAGGTGACGCTGGGCCTGCTGCCCGGTGGCGGCGGCATCGTGCGCACGGTGCGCCTGCTCGGCATCCAGAACGCGATCCTGAACGTGCTCGTGCAGGGGCAGCGGCACAAGCCGGCCAAGGCGCTTGAGCTCGGCCTCGTGCACGAGCTGGTGTCCAGTGTGGACGAGCTGGTGCCGAAGGCCAAGGAGTGGATCAAGGCCAATCCCGAGGCAGTGCAGCCGTGGGACGCCAAGGGCTACAAGATCCCCGGCGGCAGCCCGTCGAACCCGAGCTTCGCGGCGAACCTGCCCGCGTTCCCCGCGAACCTGCGCAAGCAGCTCAAGGGGGCGCCGATGCCGGCCCCGCGCGCGATCCTGTCGGCCGCCATCGAGGGCGCGCAGGTGGACTTCGAGACCGCCTCGCTCATCGAGACCCGGTACTTCACGAGCCTCGTGATCGGCCAGGTCGCGAAGAACATGACCAAGGCGTTCTTCTTCGACCTGCAGCACATCAACTCCGGCGGCTCGCGGCCGGACGGTTACGAGAAGTACCAGGCGAAGAAGGTCGGCGTGCTCGGCGCGGGCATGATGGGCGCCGCGATCGCCTACGTCTCCGCCAAGGCCGGCATCGAGGTGGTGCTCAAGGACGTCTCGCAGGAGAACGCCGAGAAGGGCAAGGGCTACGCCGCCAAGCTGGAGGAGAAGGCCCTTAAGCGCGGGAAGACCACGCAGGCGAAGTCCGACGAGCTGCTCGCGCGGATCAAGCCCACGGCCGACCCGGCGGACTTCAAGGGCGTCGACTTCGTGATCGAGGCCGTGTTCGAGAGCCAGGAGCTCAAGCACAAGGTCTTCCAGGAGATCGAGGGCGTGGTGAATCCGGACGCGGTGCTGGGCTCCAACACCTCGACGCTGCCGATCACCGGGCTCGCCGAGGGCGTGCAGCGGCAGGAGGACTTCATCGGCATCCACTTCTTCTCGCCGGTGGACAAGATGCCGCTCGTGGAGATCATCCGCGGCGAGAAGACCTCGGACGCCACGCTGGCCAAGGTCTTCGACTACACGCTGCAGATCAAGAAGACCCCGATCGTCGTCAACGACAGCCGTGGGTTCTTCACCAGCCGCGTGATCGGCACGTTCATCAACGAGGCCGTCGCCGCCGTGGGTGAGGGCGTGGAGCCGGCCAGCATCGAGCAGGCCGGTTCGCAGGCCGGTTACCCGGCGCCGCCGCTGCAGCTGATGGACGAGCTGACGCTCACTCTGCCGCGCAAGATCCGGCAGGAGACGCGGGCCGCGGTGGAGGCCGCGGGCGGCACGTGGACCGAGCACCCCGCCGAAGCCGTCATCGACAGGATGATCGACGAGTTCGACCGCAAGGGCCGCTCCAGCGGGGCCGGTTTCTACGAGTACGACGAGAGCGGCAAGCGCACCCGCATCTGGCCGGGGCTGCGTGAGGCGTTCAACTCGGGCTCCGCGACGATCCCGTTCGAGGACCTCAAGGAGCGCATGCTCTTCGCCGAGGCGCTCGAGACCGTGAAGTGCTTCGACGAGGGCGTGCTCACCTCGGTGCAGGACGCCAACATCGGCTCCATCTTCGGCATCGGGTTCCCGGCGTGGACCGGTGGCGTCATCCAGTACATCAACCAGTACCCGGGCGGCCTGAAGGGCTTCGTCGCACGCTCGCGCGAGCTGGCGGAGCGCTACGGTGACCACTTCAACCCGCCGCAGTCCCTGGTGGACAAGGCCGAGAAGGGCGAGATCTTCGAGTAGGTCCGCCGACTGTCCCCCAAGGCCACCTTTGGTGCGTTCAACGCACCAAAGGTGGCCTTGGGTGCATTGAGGGGCAGCTTTCAGAGGAGGAGGCGGTCTACCACGATCGCGGTGGCGTTGTCTCGGCTGCCGAACGTCCTCGCCGCGGTGACGAGCGCGCTGGCCGTGTCGCCGGCCTGAACCCCGTCGGCAAGGATCCCCTTGAGCTGCACCAGGTCGAGGAGCTTGTGCACGCCGTCGCTGCTCAGCACCAGCCTGCCGGGGCCGGCGCCGACCCGCGCCCGGCCGATGTCCTCGGCCTTCGCCGTGCGCACCGAGTCGGTCACCATGTGCTCCAGCCTCGGCGACGGCTCGACGCCGCTCCGGCGCCAGAACTCCGCGAGCGTGTGGTCCACCGTGATCTGGTGCAGCACGCGGCCGTTCCAGCGGTAGGCCCGGCAGTCGCCCACCCACGCGATGTCGACCGTCTCCTCATCGGTGCCGACGGGCGGGAACACGGCGACGACCAGCACGGCGTCGGCGTTCGGCTGCTCGAACTGCGCCAGCAGCTCCCGCTGCGCCCGTAGCAGTCCGCCGACGGCTCCGTGGTGCACGGCCTCCGCGGCCGTCGTGCTCGCCGCAAGCCGGGCCGCGCGGGCGGCCAGCAGGTGGTCCCCGACGCCGTCGGCGACCACGAACGCCATGCGCCCGCTGGCTTCGTCCGTGTGGGTGGCCACGGCGTCGGCGTTGATGTCGCGCGGGCCCCGGTCGCTCGCCGCGTCGGAGCGCGTGTGGACCGTCAGCGGCAGGTGGGGAGTGGTCAGCACGGCCGTGCCTCCTCCGGGCGGTGGCCGACCCCCGACGATCGGCCGTTACCTGTTCAACGCCGGAACGGCCGCGCCTACTCCAAGAGTTTCCTGTGAATTCCCGTCACCCGGTCACAGCAGTGGCGGGATCGCCGCGTCGATCAGGTGCGGACCTGGCTCGGCGAGCGCCCGCGAGAACTGCTCGGCCAGCTCCTCGGCGGTCGTCGCGCGGGTCGCCGGTACGCCGAGGCCCTCGGAGATCTTCACGAAGTCGAGCTCGGGCGGGGAGAGGTCGAGCAGGCTCTTGGCCTTCGGTCCCGAGCCCTCCGCCCCAACCCGCTGCAGTTCCATCCGCAGGATCGCGTACGCGCGGTTGTTGAGGATCACCGTGGTGACGTTCAGGTTCTCGCGCGCCTGCGTCCACAGCGCGGAAATCGTGTAGAGCGCACTGCCGTCGGACTCCAGGTTGATCACCGGGCGGTCCGGTGCCGCGATCGCGGCGCCCGTCGCCACCGGCATGCCCTGGCCGATCGCGCCGCCGGTGAGGGTGAGCACGTCGTGGCGGGGCGCACCGGCGGTCGCGCCGGGCAGCAGCAGCCCGGACGTGTTGGCCTCGTCGGAGATGATCGCCTGCTCGGGCAGCAGCGCGCCGATCACCTGCACCCAGTTCTGCGCGGTCAGCTCCCCGCTCGGCAGCTCGGGCCGCTGCGGCTGCGCGAGCACCGGCTCCGTACCCGCGGCGACCAGCTCGGCCAGGTCCTCCAGCGCGCCCACGACGTCGTCCTCGACGGCCGCGAGCGTGTGCACCTGCGCGCCCTCTGGCACGAGGTCGCTCGCCTTGCCGGGGTAGGCGAAGAACGACACCGGCGGCCTGGTGCCCGCGACGATCACGTGCCGCGTGCCGTCGAGCTGGTAGGCCACCTGCTCGGCGAGGTAGCCGAGCCGCTCGATCGCGGGCACACCCGCGCCGCGCTCGAGCCTGCCGGGAAAGGTTTCGATGAACGGCTTCGCCCCGGTCGCCTCGGCGATTCGGCTCGCGGCGCGCAGCCCGGTCTCGCGGCACGCGTCGCCGCCGAGCAGCAGCGCCACGGGCTCGCCTGTGCGGAGCACCTCGGCGACCGACTTCACCGTGGCCTCGTTCACGGGCTTCGCCGTGCGCGGCGGGATGGGCGGGCACGGCCTGCCGCCGTCCCCCCACGAGATGTCCGCGGGCAGGATCAGCGTCGCGACGCGTCCCGGCGCGTCCTGCGCGGCGGCCACCGCGGCGGCCGCGTCCGCGCCGACGTCGGCGGTGCTCTCGCTGCGTCGCACCCAGCCGTTCAACGAACCGGCGACGGCCTCGATGTCCGACTCCAGTGGCGCGTCGTAGCGCTTGTGGTAGGTCGCGTGGTCGCCGATGACGTTGACGACCGGGGTGTTGGCGCGGCGCGCGTTGTGCAGGTTCGCCAGGCCGTTGCCGAGGCCGGGGCCGAGGTGCAGCAGGGTCGCCGCGGGCTTGCCCGCGATCCGCGCGTAGCCGTCGGCGGCACCGGTGACCACGCCCTCCGCGAGCCCCAGCACGCCCCTCATCTCCGGAGCAGTGTCGAGCGCGGCGACGAAGTGCATCTCGGACGTGCCCGGATTCGAGAAGCACACGTCGACCCCCGCGTCGACGAGCGTGCGGATCAGCGACTGCGCGCCGTTCATGGTCCTCCTCGGGAAGTGGTCAGTCGAAAAGCACGCCGGGGTTGAGGATCCCGGCCGGGTCGAAGGCGGTCTTGATGCGCTTCATCAGCTCCACCTTGGCCGGATCCTCGAGCTCCAGCCAGTGTTCCTTCTTCGCGCGGCCGATGCCGTGCTCGCCGGAGATCACGCCGCCGAGCCCCATGCCGGCGGCGAAGATGTCATGCAGCAGGCTCGCACGCTTGGCCGGGTCCTTCTGGAAGATGGCGAGGTGCACGTTGCCGTCGCCGGCGTGCCCGCAGCCGACCACGCCCGACTCGGTCTTGGCGGCGATCTCCCTTGCCCTGCCGAGGAACTCGGGCATGGCGCCCCTGGGCACCACCACGTCGATCACGTCGTCGGCACCCGCCGACTTGGCCGTCCAGAACGCCTTCTCGCGGGCCTCGATGAGCTTGCGGGCCGAGCCGCCCTCCAGCACGTAGACGTCGGTGGCGCCGAGCCCGGACAGCAGCTCGCCGAGCGCCTGGACGTCGCCGTCGAGCCGGTCGGCCTCCCGGTTCTCCAGCCCCACCACGAGGTACGCCTGCGAGGCGTCGCGTACCTCGTCGGGGATGCCGAGGGACAGTCGCGCGGTGTAGGTGATCGCGGCCATCGTGAGCGCGTCGATGTACTCCAGGATGTGCGGGGCGAGCCCGCTCGACACGATCGCGGGTACCGCGGCCATCACCTGGTCGAGGTCGCTGAACGGGGCGAGCACGGTCGCCCCGTGGGTGAGCCTTGGGTGCAGCCGGACGGTGATCTCGGTGGCCAGCGCGAGCGTGCCCTCTGAGCCGATCACGAGCTGTGTGAGGTCGTAGCCGGTGGAGGTCTTGACGATCTTGCCGCCGGTGCGGATGACCTCGCCGGTGGCAAGAACCGCTTGCAGGCCAAGGACGTTGTTGCGCGTGACGCCGTACTTGACGGCCCGCATGCCGCCCGCGTTGGTGCCGACGTTGCCGCCGACGCTCGCGCTCATCTCGCCGGGGTAGACGGTGTAGCCGAGGCCGCTCTCGGCCGTCCGTTCGTCCAGTTCGGACAGTGTGACACCGGGCTGTACCACCGCGACGTGGTTGGTGGTGTCGATCTCGAGGATCGCGTTCATGCGCTCGAAGGAGACAAGGATCCCGTCGGGATGGGGCCGGGCGGCGGCGGAGAGCCCGCTGCCGGAACCTCGGGCGGTGACGGGGATCCGGTGTTCGGTCGCCGTGGTCAGGATGGCGGCGACCTCGTCGGTGGTGGCCGGCTTGGCCACGTACCGGGGCTTGACGGGTTCGCCGACGAGTGCTTCGTCGCCCGCGTAGTCCTCGGTGACGGCCTCGCCGGTCAGGAGGTGCTGTTCGCCGACGATGTCGGCCAGTCGCTGCGCAACGTCGCCCATGGCGGAAGCCTAGTACGACGGCGCGACTGAAAGCCATTCATGTTCGCCGCCGGGGCGGGGCCGGTCCGCGCCAACGTGCCGACCCCGCCCTCGGCTTCAGCTAACTCGGCCTCAGACCAGCCAGCCCAGGATGTTGGCCAGGTGCGCGAGGATGCCGGTGAGGATGTCGCCGCCGTGGGTGACGAAGATCTGCATTTCGAGGGGCTCCTTAACAGGAAATCGGTTACACGGATTGCCGTGTGCACACAGCTGCTTTCGAAAGCCAGGCAAGGCTTTCAGCGCGGCTGAGCCCCTGTCAAAGAGCCGGAGAACCGGCGGGGCGAAACCCGAAATCCCCTCAGTTTAAACACGTAAGGCTTTCGGGTTTTGCCCCGGCCCTGGGGTTCCGCTCCGTTGGTGACGGTCTGTAGTGGCCAACGGAGCGTTCACCCCGGGTGATGGTGATCTTGATGCGGTATTCGGGGGCTGTCGGCCCACGAACGTGTCAAAGCGGTGGTACTAAAGGTGAATCCGCGTCTTCCACCCGTCCGAGTGACTCACGCGCGGGCGTAGGTCATGGTCTCGCCCTCTACGCCGCGTAGCCAGAGGTCCTGCGCGGCCGCCGCCATCTCCGGCAGCCCTTCCTCGATCGTGGCGAACACGTTGCCGGGCACCCAGCCCGCGTCGCCGTTGATGAGGAGGTTGTTACGGCCGTAGAAGATGGCGAGATCGGTGGCGCCCTGCGCGCTGTGTGCCTCGCTGCCCTCGTCGTAGCCGTAGGCCGGGTTGCCGATCTCCCACGGCTCGAAGCCGAAGTACACGACGTCACCGGGGATCGGCGTGATCGTCGGGTTCTCGCGGCCCGGCTTCGGGTCTGCGAACGGCGGCACGAGCGTGTAGACCTCGTTGCGCGCGTACTTGGCGTGGTAGGCCGAGCCGCTCTGCGGCAGCGCGTCCCACACCGCCTGACAGGTCCGCGGCGCCTCGTCGTCGAGCAGCCGCGCACGGCACGAGACGCCGCGCTTGTCGAGGGTGATCGTGATGTAGCGGGCCACTGGGCTTCTCCTCGAAACTCTCTTCGGTTATTTGGTGACGGTCGCGACCACGTCGGTCCAGATCTCGAGTGCCTCGTCGATCTGCTCGGACGTGACGATCAGCGGCGGGATCATCCGCACGACGTTCATGTAGGCGCCGCACGTGAGCATCAGCAGCCCGCGCTCGGCGGCGAGCTTCTGCGCGGCCTGCGCCGTGGCGTTGTCGGGCTTGCCGTCGGCGGTGGTGAACTCAGAGCCGACCAGCAGGCCGAGGCCGCGGACGTCGCCGATCGCCGGGGTCTTGTCGCCGATGGCGCGCACGCCGTCGAGCAGCTGGCGGCCACGGGCGGCGGCGTTCTCGACGAGGCCCTCCTCCTTGATCACCTCGAGGGTGGCCAGCGCGGCGGCGCACGCGACGGCGTTGCCGCCGTAGGTGCCGCCCTGCGAGCCCGGCCACGCCTTGGCCATGAGCTCCTGCGAGGCGGCGATGCCCGAGATCGGGAAGCCGCTCGCGAGGCCCTTGGCGATCGTGATGACGTCGGGCCGGACGTCGAAGTGCTCGTGGCCCCAGAACCTGCCGGTGCGGCCGAAGCCGGTCTGGATCTCGTCGACGACCAGCAGGATGCCGTGCTCGTCGGCGCGGGCACGCAGCCCGGCCATGAACTCGGGGTTGGCGGGCACGTAGCCGCCCTCGCCCAGCATCGGCTCGATGAAGAACGCGGCCGTCTCGCCCGGAGAGGTCTGCGTGGCGAAGAGGTAGTCCAGCTCGCGCAGCGCGAAGTCGGTGGCGGTCTTCTCGTCCCAGCCGTAGCGGTAGGCGAACGGGAACGGCGCCACGTGCACGCCGCCCATGAGGGGCGAGAAGCCAGCGCTGAACCGGGTGCCCGAGGTGGTCATCGTCGCGGCTGCGACGGTGCGGCCGTGGAAGCCGCCCTGGAACACGATGACGTTGGGCCTGCCGGTGGCCTGGCGGGTCAGCCGCAGCGCGGCCTCCACCGCCTCGCTGCCGGAATTGGAGAAGAAGAGGGAGTCGAGGCCGCTTGGCAGCACCTCCGTGAGGCGCTCGGTCAGCTCGAGCAGCGGCTTGTGCATCACGGTGGTGTACTGGCCGTGGATGAGCTTGCCGATCTGCTCCTGGGCGGCCCGCACGACCTTCGGGTGGCAGTGGCCGGTGCTCGTCACGCCGATGCCGGCGGTGAAGTCGAGGTGGCGGCGGCCGTCGACGTCGTAGAGGTAGACGCCCTCGCCGTGGTCGACGACGACCGGCGTGGCCTGCTTGAGGATGGGGGACAGCTTGGCCATGGCAGCGGCCTCCTTCGGACATGGAAGGGGTAGGACCTGGAGGGTTGTAGATTGTCAACAATATTCGTAGCATGGCCGTCGTAGCGCGGTCAAAACCAAGGGAGCCCAGGAGCTGTGGAATGAGCACGGTCAGCGAGTCCGGCGTGGTCAGCGCGGTGAACAAGGAGCTGTTCATCGGCGGGAAGTGGACCGCCGCGAGCGGTGGCAGGACGTTCCCCGTCCAGGATCCGGCGACCGGTGAGGTGTTGTGCGAGGTCGCCGACGCCTCGCCCGAGGACGGCATCGCCGCCCTCGACGCCGCGGTCGCCGCGCAGGCGGACTGGGCGGCGCACCCGCCGCGCGAGCGGGGCGAGATCCTGCGCAGGGCCTACGACGCGCTCATGGCGCGTCAGGACGAGCTCGCGCTGCTCATGACCCTGGAGATGGGCAAGCCGCTGGCCGAGGCGCGGGGCGAGATCGCCTACGCCGCCGAGTTCTTCCGGTGGTTCGCCGAGGAGGCCGTCCGTATCGATGGCGGCTACGCCACCGCGCCGAACGGCAGCGGCCGCTTCCTCATCGCCAAGCAGCCCGTGGGGCCGTCGCTGCTGATCACGCCGTGGAACTTCCCGATGGCCATGGGCACCCGCAAGATCGGGCCCGCCGTCGCCGCCGGGTGCACCATGGTGATCAAGCCGGCCGCCCAGACGCCGCTGTCGATGCTGGCGCTCGCCCAGATCCTCGCCGACGCCGGCCTGCCGGAGGGCGTGCTCAACGTCGTCACCACCTCCAGCGCGGGCTCCGTCATGGAGCCGCTGATCCGCGACGGCCGCGCGCGCAAGCTCTCCTTCACCGGCTCGACCGCCGTCGGCCGCAAGCTGCTGGAACAGTGCGCCGACAAGGTGCTGCGCACGTCCATGGAGCTGGGCGGCAACGCGCCGTTCCTCGTCTTCGACGACGCCGACCTCGACGCCGCCGTCGAGGGCGCCATGCAAGCGAAGATGCGCAACATCGGCGAGGCGTGCACCGCCGCCAACCGCTTCTACGTGCAGCGCGGCATCGCCGACGAGTTCGCGCGCAGGCTCACCGAGCGCATGGCCGCACTGCCGATCGGCCGGGGCACCGAGGACGGCGTCGTGGTGGGCCCGCTCATCGACGAGGCCGCGATCGAGAAGGTCAGCGAGCTCGTGAGCGACGCCGCGGGGCGCGGCGCGAAGGTGCTCACCGGTGGGGCCACTGTGGACGGTCCGGGGCACTTCTACCAGCCGACCGTGCTCACCGACGTTCCCCAGTCCGCGCGGATGACCAGCGAGGAGATCTTCGGCCCGGTGGCGCCGATCTCGGTGTTCGACACCGAGGACGAGGCCATCGCCAAGGCCAACGACACCGAGTACGGGCTCGTGAGCTACGTATTCACCAGCGACCTCAAGCGCTCGCTGCGCGTGTGCGAGCGGCTGGAGACCGGCATGGTGGGCCTCAACCAGGGCATCGTGTCCAACCCGGCGGCGCCGTTCGGGGGCGTGAAGCAGTCCGGCCTCGGGCGCGAGGGCGGCACGGTCGGCATCGACGAGTTCCTCGAGACCAAGTACATCGCGGTGAGCCTGTGAACGACTACCGGATCGCCTCGATCCCAGGCGACGGCATCGGCGTCGACGTCCAGATCGAGGCACGCAAGGTCCTTGACGCTGCCGCGAAACGGTTCGGCTTCGGTCTGGAGTGGACGGAGTTCGACTGGAGCTGCGAGCGCTACGCCAAGACCGGCACGATGATGCCCGAGGACGGCATCGAGCAGCTGAGCGGATTCGACTCGATCCTGCTGGGCGCCGTTGGTTTCCCCGGCGTGCCCGACCACGTCTCACTGTGGGGCCTGCTCATCCCGGTGCGCAGGGCGTTCCAGCAGTACGTCAACCTGCGGCCCGTGCGGCTGCTGCCCGGCACCACGTCGGTGCTCGCCGGGCGGTCGGCCGACGAGCTGGAGATGGTGATCGTCCGCGAGAACTCCGAGGGCGAGTACTCCACGCTCGGCGGCAGGCACAACTCCGGGCAGGCGAGCGAGTTCGCGTTGCAGGAAGCCGTCTTCACCCGGATCGGCGTCGAGCGGATCGTCCGGTACGCCTTCGAGCTGGCGCGCACGCGCAGCGGCCGCGTGACCTCGGCGACCAAGTCCAACGGCATCATCCACACGATGCCGTTCTGGGACGAGATCTTCGCCGAGGTCGCCGCGGAGTACCCGGATGTGAAGGCCGAGCTGACCCACATCGACGCGCTCGCGGCGCGGATGGTGCAGCAGCCGGACCGGCTCGACGTCGTCGTGGGGTCCAACCTGTTCGGCGACATCCTGAGCGACCTCGCGGCGGCCGTCACGGGCGGGCTCGGCATGGCGCCGTCGGGCAACCTCAACCCGGAGCGCGAGCACCCGTCGATGTTCGAGGCCGTACACGGCAGCGCGCCGGACATCGCGGGCCAGGGCATCGCGAACCCAGTGGCTCAGGTGCTGGCGGCCACGATGATGCTGGAGCACCTCGGCGAGACCGACGCCGCGACGGCCATCAACGCGGCGGTGGAGAAGGTGCTGAGCGAGGGCGTGGCGCTGACCCCGGACCTCGGCGGCAAGGCCACCACCGCACAGCTCGGCACAGCGATCGCGGAGGCGATCTAGCTTCATCCAACCGCAGTGAAGGCCACCATGCCTGCGTTCAACGCAGGCATGGTGGCCTTCACTGCTGTTCGGCCGTGACCAGCGTCCGGCCGAGCGCGAGGCTCGTCGGCCACGGCTCAGGCTTCCACGACCGGGCCCGGCTGTCCGCGCTTGGCGTTGCCCACCGTCGTGATCAGCCACGTCAGCGCCACGAACACCACGGCGATCACCAGGCTCATCACCGCGACGGCGCCGTAGCCGTTCTGGTCCGGGTCGAGGAACGGGTAGGGATACCAGTGCAGGATCGGCCCTCTCAGGAGGGTGAACGCGAGGTAGGTGACCGGGAACACCAGCCACCACAACGCTTTCCGCAGTGCGATCCGGCTGCGCGGCGGGTCGGCGAGCCAGTCCACCGCCACCAGGATCGGGAGCACCACGTGCAGGATCCGGTTGGCGTACAACGGGGTACCGACGTCGACGCCGCGCAGCAGGATCGCGTAGACGATCCCCGTGGTCAGCATGTAGAGCACGGCCGCGCCCCTGACCGGTCCAGGCACCTCGGTGAACGCGCCCGCCAGCAGCACGAGCGCGGCGAAGACGTTGGAGAGCACCGTGAAGTACCCGAAGTGCGTTACCGGGTTGAAGCGCGGGCCCAGGTGGACGATCAGATAGATCTCCGCGGAGACGACCAGTCCGAACCCGGCAAGGCGCAGCAGCGTGAGCACCCTGGATCTCGTGAGCACCCTGTCATTGAAGCGGCAGGACCAGCGCCCCCGCAGTGTGTCTCGAGGGGTTTGCCCCGGACGGGTCACGGCCGCTCGCGATGATCAAGGACTTGCCCTGCTCATGCATACCTTTCGGCGGATCTGGGCACTACTTCCCGCATGAAGCTGTTCGGGGTGTCCGTACCGGGTCCGTTGTCCGTCGTCGGCGCGACCGTGGGAACCGCTCGCGGGCTCGCCGCGCTGGCCACGCGGCCGCGACGGCACGTGTGGTCCTGCCCGGGGCGGTTGCACATCGAGGCGCACGGCGTGCACGGCGCGGGCAGTGACCGCATCGCCAGGCGGATCGAGCGGGCGCTGGAGGAACACGCGGGTGTGGAGTGGGCTCGGGTCAACGCGCCGTCCTCGCGTGTGATCGTCGCGGTGACCGACCCGCCGCCGAGGACCCACGAGCTCGTGCGGATCGTCGAACGCGCCGAGTCGGAGCCGTCCTGCCCCGAAGAGGAGGCGGCCGAGGACGAGCTGCACCACCCGGCCGACGGGCTGCGCGGCACGCGGCTGCTGCCCACGCTCGCGACCGATGTCTTCGGACTCGGTATGTCGCTGGTCACGCGCCTCGCGCCGTGGGCGCCCATGCCCTCCGAGCTGGCCTCACTGCCCGCGCTGATCGACCACCACCCCGCGCTGAAGGAACGGATGGCGCAGCGCGCGCACAGCCACGAGCGGGCCGACTCGATGACGTCGATGTTCGCCGCGCTGGCGCAGGGACTGGCAGGCGGCGGCGAAGGCGCTGTGCTCGACGCCGTGCAGCGGATGGGCCAATGGCGCGAGGCGCGGGCGCACGAACGGGCGTGGTGCGACGCCGAGAACGGGCTCATCACGGGACCGGACTTCGCCGGAGCCGAGCCGTGTGCGATCGAGCGGCCGGTGCCGCTGCCCGAGGGCGACGTCGAGCAGTACCAACGCAAGATCCTCGCGCTCGGTGCGGCGGCGAGCGCGGTGACGACGCCGTTCGCGGGGCCGCGCAGGGCGATCGCGCTCGGCTACTCGGCCGTGCCCAAGTCGGCCGAGGTGGGCAGGGCCGCTTTCGCGAGCGCGCTCGGCGCGGTGCTGGCCCGCAGGGGAGCGCTCGTCATGGACCGCCTGGCGCTGCGCAGGCTCGACCGCGTCGACACGCTCGTGCTCGACCGGTCCGCGCTGGAGACGGGCCGGTCGGTGCTGAAGGACCTCGCGCCGCTGCCGGACGCCGACCAGCACGCCGTGGCCGAGCTGGCGTGGCGGCTGTTCGATCCGGCCGCCGCCGAGGAGGTGCGCACCGAGGGGGAGTGGCGGCTCGGGCCGCTCGACGCGCTCGACGTCGACGGCGGCGACGACGAACGGAAGCGGCTCGAACAGCAGGGCGCGACCGGGGTGCTGGGGCTTGTCAAGGGTCAGCGGTTGCAGGCCGTGCTGGCGCTCGGCGGGGAGTCCCTTCCCGGCGTGCACACGCTGACGGCGGCCGCGCAGCGGTCGGGCCTGCGCGTGGTGGACGCCGACAAGCCGTTCGCGAGCGTGCGGGAGCTGCAGGAGCAGGGCGCGGGCGTGCTGCTGGTCTCCACCGACCGGCGTGCGCTCGGCGCCGCCGACTGCGGCGTCGGCACCCACCGTGACGGCGAGCCCGCGCCGTGGGGCGCGCACGTGCTGGCCGGTGACGACGTCGGCACCGTCGCACTGCTCGTGGAGGCGGTCACCGCGGCGAAGACCGTGAACTCCGACAGCATCCGCATCGCGCAGGCGTCCACGGGCGTCGGCGTGGTGACGGCGCTGCAGCCGGGCCGCACGAGCCCGACCTCGCGCGGCATGCGGGCGGTCAACGCCGGTGCCGGCATCGCGCTCGTCAACGCGCGGCGCAGGGCGAGCAGGCTGGAGGTGC
This sequence comes from Prauserella endophytica, assembly GCF_005146945.1. Lineage (GTDB taxonomy): Bacteria > Actinomycetota > Actinomycetes > Mycobacteriales > Pseudonocardiaceae > Prauserella_A > Prauserella_A endophytica. Next base: position 37,466 of record NZ_SWMS01000022.1, on the reverse strand, counting down.
CGGAGGGCGCGGTCCCGGCCACCGTGCCGTGGCACCTCATGCCCGTCGAGGCCGTGTTGGAGCGCCTCGACGTGACGGCCGAGGGGCTCACCGAGCAGCGGGCCCGCCGCCGGGCGCGCGGCGGGGACGGCGGCCGGATCGGCAAGAGTCTCGGCGAGGCGTTCGTGGAGGAGCTGGCCAACCCGCTGACGCCGGTGCTCGCCGGCGGTGCCGCGCTGTCTGCCGCGGTCGGCTCTCCGGTGGACGCCGCACTGGTGGCCGGGGTGACCGGGCTGTCCGCGCTGATCGGCAGCATCCAGCAGGTGCGGACCGAGCGGGAGCTGGCCGATCTGCTGCGCCGCTCGTCGGTCAGCGCGACCGTGCTACGGGACGGCGAGGAGCGCGTGATCAGCGCCGACGACCTCGTGCCAGGCGACGTGGTGGCCGTGACGGCCGGCGACGTGGTGCCCGCCGACTGCCGCCTGCTGGAGGCCGATGGGCTGGAGGCCGACGAGTCGTCGCTCACCGGGGAGTCGCTGCCGGTGGCCAAGGACCCGGCCCCGGTGGTGGCCGGCGAGCTCGCCGACCGGACGTCGATGCTGTACGAGGGCACGACGGTGGCGGCAGGGCAGGCGACGGCCGTGGTGGTGGCCGTCGGCGACGACACCGAGGCCGGGCGCAGCATGGCGATCGCGCGGCAGGGCGCGCCGAGCACCGGGGTCGAGCGGCGGCTCACCGAGCTGACGGAGAAGAGCATGCCGCTCGCCGTCGGCTCGGCCGCGGCCGTGGCAGGCGCCGGGCTGCTGCGGGGCGTGCCACTGCGGGAAAGCCTCGGCGCGGCGGTGAACCTCGCCGTCGCTTCCGTTCCGGAGGGCCTGCCGTTCCTGGTCAACGCCGCCCAGCTGGCAGCGGCGAGGCGGCTGGCCGAGCACGGCGCGCTCGTGCGCAACCCGCGCAGTATCGAGGCGCTCGGCCGGGTCGACGTGCTGTGCTTCGACAAGACCGGGACCCTCACCGAGGGCAAGCTGAGTGTCAGCGAGCTCGACGACGGCGAGCGGCGGTGTCGCGTCGACGCGCTGCAGGAGCCTGTGCGGCCGGTGCTCGCGGCCGCGCTGCGCGCGACGCCGCACGCGGACAGCCCCGATGACCTGCCCCACGCGACGGACCGGGCGATCGTCGAGGCGGGACAACGGCTGAAGATGTCGGCCGCGGCCGGCGCGTCCGGGTGGACGCTGGAGGCGGCGGCGCCGTTCGAGCCGTCGCGCGGCTACCACGCGGCGGTGGGCCGGACGAAGAAGGGCCTGCTGCTGAGTGTCAAGGGCGCTCCGGAGGAGGTGCTGCCGCGCTGCTCGCTCGACGGCCGTGCCCGCAAGCGCATGAGCGGCCGGATGCGGGCGCTCGCGAAGGCGGGGCACCGGGTGCTCGCGGTCGCCGAGCGCGCCGTGGACACCGGCGAGGTCTCCGCCGACCTCGTGCGGGACCTGACGTTCCGGGGCTTCGTCGCCATCTCCGACCCCGTGCGAGGAAGCGCGGCACCGGCGGCCGCGCAGCTGCGGGACGCCGGCGTGCACATCGTGATGATCACCGGTGATCACCCGGTGACCGGCGAGGCGATCGCGTCGGAGATCAACGGCGAGCGCGACCTGCACGTGGTGACCGGCGCCGACATCGACGAGCTCGACGACGAGCGGCTCAAGGAGGTACTGCCCGGCGTCGACGTGGTGGCGAGGTGCAGCCCGGCGCAGAAGGTGCGGATCATCCAGGCGTACCAGGGCCTCGGCAAGACCGTGGCGATGACCGGCGACGGCGCCAACGACGCGCCCGCGATCCGGCTCGCCGACGTCGGCATCGCGCTCGGCGGGCACGGCACCCCGGCCGCGAAGGCTGCGGCCGACCTCGTGGTGACCGACGACCGGCTGGAGACGATCATCGCGGCGCTCGTGGAGGGGCGCGCGATGTGGGCGTCGGTGCGCTCGGCGCTCGGGGTGTTGCTCGGCGGGAACCTCGGCGAGATCGGCTTCAACGTGCTGGGCGCCGCGCTGACCGGCCGCTCGCCGCTCACCGCACGGCAGTTGCTGCTGGTGAACCTGCTGACCGACCTGGCGCCGTCGCTGGCGATCGCCTTGCGGCGGCCCGACAACGAGACCGTGGAGGAGCTGCTGCAGGAGGGCCCGGAGAGTTCACTCGGCGGCAGGCTCTACCGGGAGATCGGCTTCCGGGCGGGATCGACGACGGCGGGCGCGACGGCCGCGTGGTCGCTCGCGCGGGTCACCGGCAGGCGGCGAAGGGCCTCGACGGTGGCGCTGGCGGCGCTGGTGGGAACGCAGCTCGGGCAGACGCTGCTGACCGGTGGGCGCAGCCCGGCGGTGCTCGCGAGCGGCCTCGGCTCGGCGGCGGTGCTCGCCGCGGTGATCCAGACGCCGGGGGTGAGCCGGTTCTTCGGCTGCACGCCGCTGGGCCCGGTCGGCTGGGGCATCGCGCTGGGCAGCGCGAGCGCGGCGAGCGTCCTCGGAGCGGTCGTGCAGTGACGGACGCGCTGCTGCGATGTCAGGCATGGATGCCGAGTTGTCAGACGAGCGCATCACCGCCCGCGAGCTGCAGCGCAACGCCGCGGAGGTGCTGGACCGTGCGCGCAATGGTCAGAGCTTCCTGGTGACCAGGCGCGGCGAGACCGTCGCGCGCATCCTCCCGCCCGACCCCGCGGACAAGGCCATCGAGCGGGCGGTGGCCGCCGGGTGCTCGACCCGTCGGTGCTGGATTCGCTGCCCGCAGTGGACGAGCTGCCTGAACGGGAACCCTCGGAACCGGGGAACCGGGCCGGCAGCGAGGCGATCCTGGCCACGCGCGAGGACGGCGCCGGATGAGGTTCGTCTATCTCGACAGCTGTGCGGCGATCAAGCTCTTCAAAGAGGAGGTGGAGTCGGACCGGCTCTCCCTGTGGCTGGCCGGGCAGACGCCCGCCCGCCAGCTCACGAGCTACCTCACTCGTACCGAGCTGCGCCGGGGGCTGCACGCCATCGGCGCCGGTTCCGAGATGCTACAGCGAGCGGAGCAATGGCTACAGCGCTGCGCGCACGTGGCACTGCCCGCCGCCGTGTATGACCAGGCGGGCGATCTCGCGCCGGGTGCCCGCCTGCGCTCGCTGGAAGCGCTGCACCTCGCCGCCGCGCTCAGCCTGGGCTCCGCGCTCGCCTACCTCGTGTCCTACGACAAGCGGCTCGTGGCCGCTGCCGCCGAGCACGGTGTGCCCGTGGCCAGCCCGGAGTGATCGTCAGTGCCGCTCAGGCCAGGTCGACGCCGTCGCGCGTCAGGCCCGGCGCGGCGCCGGAGTGCAGGCTCGTGCCGGGTGCCAGGCGCTGCACAGCGTCGTCCATGTGCGCTTCGAGCAGCGCCAGCATCGACTCCTCGTCGCCGGCACGCAGGGCCTCGATGATCTTGTTGTGCTCGGTGACTCGCTCGTCGACGCCCTGGTAGTTCTTGCTGTAGGTGTTCTGCAGCGCGGACAGGCACATGCGGGTCTCGATGAGCAGCGTCCGCGCCATCCTGGCCAGGCGCCTGCTGCCTGACGCCTCGATCAGCGCCTCGTGGAAGCGCAGGTCCGCCTCGGTCAGCGCGGTCGGGTCGTCCTGCTCGTCGGCGTGGGCCATGGCCTCCACGGCCTCGTCGAGGATCCCGGCCACCCGTTCGCGGTCGCCCGAGCGCACGACCCGGGTCGCGGCCGCCCGCTCGACCGCGGAGCGTGCCGAGTAGATGTCGTAGACGTCGCCAGGTTCGAGGTCGATCACGAACAGGCCCCGGTGCCGCTCGCTGCGCAGGAGGCCCTCCGACACGAGCCGCTGCATGGCCTCCCGCAGCGGCCCGCGCGAGACCTGGAACCGCGCGGCCAGCTCGGTCTCGCCGAGCTGAGTGCCAGGGGGCAGCGAACCGGTCATGATCGCGTCCCTCAGCTGGCGCGCGATGATGGCCGCGGTGGATTCCCGGTTGACCGGTTCGATGTCCGCAAGCATGTTCACGCGCCCTTCGCCCGGAACAGCGTGCCGAGGCCGGGGACCTCGCGGGTGGTGCCGGTCAGGCGCAGGCCTTCCCACACGGTGACCTGGTTGGCCGTCAGCACGGGCTTGCCGAGCCGCTCTTCGATCGTGTCGATCAGCGCGAGCGTGCGCATCGCGGTGTCGGGCACGAGCAGCGCGTCGGCGTCGGGGTGGTCGCGGCTGACGACCAGCTCGACGACCTGCTCCGGGGCCAGCTCGCCGACCTCGGCCGCCGTGTCGATGTCCGCGGCCGACATGGAGACGACCTCGATGCCGCCCCGGCCGAGGAACTCCACGAACAGCTCGGCGACGTCGTCGGGGTAGCTCGCCGCGACGGCGACCTTTCGCAGGCCCAGCGCGGTGGCCGCCCGCACGAAGGCGAACGACGTGCTCGACGCCGGCAGGCCTCCCGCGGCGGCGGAGAGCTTGGCGACCTGCTCCTCCGCGCCGTCCCAGCCGTAGACGAAGCTGCCGCTCGTGCAGGCCCAGACCACGGCCGACGGCTCATGCCTGGCGAGCAGCGCGGCGCCCTCGGCGAGCCGGTCGGGGGATCCCAGGTCGAGCAGCTCGGCGACCGCGTGCAGGTCGGTGCCGTAGATGTGCTCGACGGGCAGCCTCGCACCGTCACCGAGCATGCGCTCGGCGAGCGGGTAGTCGTCCTCCGCCGCGTGGTCCGGGTAGATGAAGCCGACCGTGGGCACTGGTGCACCTCCTCGCAGATTGTCGACAATCCTACTAGAGCTGGTCAAGATACCTCACGCAGCCACTTTCCGGGTCCGACGATCGGCAGCCCCATGCGCTTGAGGCAGGCCCACATCGTCAGCTGGTTGGCCGTGAGCACCGGCTTGCCGAGCCGCTCCTCGAGCGGCTCGATCACGTCGTAGGTGGGCAGGTTGGTGCAGCTGACGAAGATGGCCTCGGCGGCGCTGTGGTCGGCGGCGAGGATGCGCTCGGCGATGGTGCGGTAGCTGACCTTCCAGATGCCGCCGCCCAGTCCGAGGTGGTCGCTGGACATCGTCTTCACGCCGAGCTCGTCGAGGAACTCGTGCAGCTTGCCGGTGAGGTCCGCGTCGTAGGGCGTCAGCACCGAGATCCGGGCGAGGTCGAGCTGCTGCAGCACCTCCGCGAGCGCACCCGAGGTCGTCACGGCGGCGGGGGCGCCTGCGTCGCAGATCACCTTGCGCAGCGTCCTTTCCGCGTCCACACCACTGACGAAGCTGCCCGACGTGCAGAGGTATGCCACGACCTCCGGCTCCACGTGCAGCACGTCGCGCGTCGCCGCCGCGAGGTGGTGGGCGTTGCTCACGAGGTGGGCCATCTCCATGCTCACCGGCACGGGTTCGTACGGAGTCCTGGCGAGGTGTAGTGAGACCTCCATCGGCACCCAGCGCCAGAGCTCACGCTCCAGCGCGAGATCGAACGGCGCGATCACGCCGATTCCCCGCTGGGCCAACGGCCCTTCGAAGGCGGGGAAGTCCAGGGCTGCGAAATCCAAGGCTCCGACCTCCGACGGCTTTCTTTGCAGGAGTGTGCCTCCGGGGTGACTCCTCGGATTGTTGACAATCATACGACCGGCTCTTACCGTGTCAACGTGAGTGGCACGGAATCACCGGTGCTCGCGGTGCTCTGCGGGGACAAGCACCCCCCGGACATGGAGCCCATCGAGCAAGAGGCGGCAGTTCGTTACACCGATGCCGACGGCCTTGCCGATGCCCTGCGCGACGCCGACGCGTTGTTCGTCTACGACTTCCTCTCCACGGCAGTACCCGGCGCATGGCATGCGGCAAACCGTTTGCGCTGGTTGCACATCGCGAGCGCGGGCGTCGACCCCGTGATGTTTCCCGCGATGCGCGAGAGCGACGTGGTGCTGACCAATTCGCGAGGTGTGTTCGACAACTCCATCGCGGAGTACGTCCTCGGGCAGGTCCTTGCGTTCGCAAAGGATTTCGCCAGATCGATCAAGCTCCAGCGCGAGCGGACGTGGCTGCACCGCGAGAGCGAGCGGATCGAGGGCCGGTCGGTGCTCGTCGTCGGCACCGGCCCCATCGGACGGTCGATCGCGCGGCTGCTGCGGGCCGTGGGCATGCGCGTCGCGGGCGCGGGCCGCACGGCCCGCGAGGGCGACCCCGACTTCGGGACCGTCCACGCCTCCGCGCGACTGAACGAGCACCTGCCGGAGTTCGATTACGTGGTGGCCGTCGCGCCGCTGACCGAACAGACGAAAGGGATGTTCGACGCGTCCGCCTTCGCCGCGATGAAGCCGGGTGCCCGGTTCGTCAACGTCGGCAGGGGCGAGCTCGTGGTCACCGGCGACCTCGTGGAGGCCCTGCGTGCGGAGCGGATCGCCGGCGCGGCCCTCGACGTCTTCGACACCGAGCCGCTGCCCGCCGAGAGTCCGCTGTGGACGATGGAGAACGTGCACATCTCGCCGCACATGTCGGGTGACTTCGTCGGCTGGCGAAACGCGCTGGTCGAGGTCTTCGCCGACAACTTCCGGCGATGGCGCGCCGGGCAGCCCCTCGTCAACGTGGTCGACAAGGGTTTGGGCTACGTTCCGTCAGGTGGTTGACGGGCGAGGCGGCCGGCCTCGCCGGTGATGCCGCACGCCGAGCCGTTACCAGTACCGAGGAGAGACATGCCAAGCACCGGAACCCTGCTGACCGCGAGCGAACTGGTCGCGGCCTACTCGTCGGGGGAACTGTCTCCGGTGGAGGCGACGGAGGCCTCCCTCGAGGTGATCGAGCAACGCGACAAGGAGTTGAACGCCTTCACGCTTGTGGACCCCGAGGTGGCGCTCGACCAGGCACGGGCCTCGGAGGAGCGCTGGCGCGAGGGCAACCCGATCGGCTGGCTCGACGGCGTGCCCGCATCGATCAAGGACATGTTCCTGACCCAGGGCTGGCCTACCCTGCGCGGCTCGGTGTGCATCGACCGCGACCAGCCGTGGGACGTGGACAGTCCGGTTACCGCGCGCATGCGGGAGAACGGGCTCGTGCTGCTCGGCAAGACCACCACTCCCGAGCTGGGCTGGAAGGGCGTCACCGACAACCCGCTCGACGGCATCACCCGCAACCCCTGGAACCCGGCGCTCACGCCGGGCGGCTCCAGCGGTGGCAGCGCGGTCGCGGTGGCCACGGGCATGAGCGAGCTGTCGGTGGGCACCGACGGTGGCGGCTCGGTGCGCATTCCCGCGTCGTTCTGCGGCGTCGTCGGGTTCAAGCCGACAGCGGGGCGCGTCCCGCTGTTCCCCGCGAGCCCGTTCGGCGCGCTCGCCCATGCCGGGCCGATGGCGCGCTCCGTGGACGACATCGCGTTGCTGCTGGACGTGCTGGCCACGCCGGACCACCGCGACCCGAGCGCGCTGACGCCGCCGATCGGCACCTACCGCGAGGCCGTGCGCCGAGATGTCCGTGGCCTGCGGGCGGCGTTCTCGCCCGCGCTCGGCTACATCGACGTGGACCCCGAGGTGGCGCAGGCGGTGGTGTCGACGGTCGCCGCGCTGAGCGAGGCCGGACTGTCCGTCGAGGAGGCCGACCCCGGTTTCGCCGACCCCGTCGAGGCGTTCGACGTGTTGTGGTCCACCGGCGCCGCGAAGTGGCTCGACTCGTTCCCGGCGGGTTCGGAGGAACGGATCGACCAGGGCCTGCGCAAGGTCTGGGAGCAGGGGCGCACCTACTCGGCGAGCGACTACCTCGACGCACAGGCCAAGCGCGCCGCGCTCGGCATCCACATGGGCGAGTTCCATCTTCGCTACGACGTGCTGATCACGCCGACGATGCCGATCCAGCCGTTCGAGGCCGGCCACGACGTGCCGCCCGGCAGCGGGCTCGAGAGCTGGCCACAGTGGACGCGGTTCACGTACCCGTTCAACATGACCCAGCAGCCCGCGATCACGGTGCCGGCCGGGTTCACGTCGCAGGGCCTGCCGGTGGGCCTGCAGATCGTCGGCCCGAGGCATTCCGACGACCTCGTGCTCGCGGTGGCGAAGCTGGTGGAGGAGATCCGTCCCTGGGTCACCGACCGCGCCGCCGGCTCCGGCCGCTGATCGTCCCCCAAGGCCACCTTGGGTGCGTTGAACGCAACAAAGGTGGCCTTGGGGAGCGTCAACCGGGCGCGAGTGGGGGCATCGCGGCGCCTCCGGGGTTCCAGTTGGCGAGGAAGCCGGGCTGCGCCGAGACGTCGACCAGTTCGAGCCGGGCGCCGATGCTGTCGAGCCGGTGGTAGCTGAACGGCCTGCCGTACGGGCACGCGTCGAACGCCACGGGCGCCCCTTCGCCCGCCAGCCGTTCGCTGTCGGCGGCGACGTCCGCCGACCAGTAGCCGAGGTGGTCGAACCGGTTGCCCGTCGAGGTGTCCCACGGGCTGCCCTCGGTCCCGGTGATCAGCTCGAAGAACGGCGGCCCCTCGGCGGAGAACGCGATGCGGTAGTCCCAGTCGCCGAGCCGGCCCTCGCGCGCGGGGGACCACGTCACCCCCACGGTGCGGCTCAGCTCGTCCTGCGCGCGCTCGATGTCGGCGACCACGAAGCACAGATGGTAGAAGCCCGTCATTCCCTCGTTCCTACCAGTTTCCGCTCCAGCCCACGGATCTCTCCGCTCAGCAGCGTCAGCAGGGTGACGACCGTGAGCACGGCCGCGCCGCCCAGCACCGTCGCCTCCACGCCGAAGCGCGCCGCGAGCGGGCCCGCCGCGACTTCGCCGACGGGCAGTGCCACGAACGAGCCGAGCATGTCGTAGGAGTAGACGCGCGCGAGCCGGTCCTCGGGAATGTTCTCCTGCAGCGAGACGTCCCACGCCACCACGAACTGCTCGGTCGCCACCCCGGCGACGAACATCGCCAGCAGCAGGGGGACCACCTGCGGCAACTCGGCGAGCAGCACGAGCGGCACCGCGTCGAGCATCGTCACGGCCACGCCGACACGCAGCGCCCTTCGCGGTTGCCAGCGCGCCACGAGCACACCGCCGACGAACGCACCAGCCGTGTGCGCGGCGAGCACGAACCCCCACGCCGCCCTGCCGATGGTGTCGTCGGCGATCGCGGGGCCCAGCACCACGACGCAGCCGGAGATCACCGCGTTGACCACCATGAACTGCACGACCACGAGCCACACCCAGCGGCGCGCGGTGAACTCGCGCCAGCCCGCGGCCAGTTCGGCGAGCGGGCTCTGCCGCTCCGTGCGGACGGGCCCGCGCACCCGCACGGCGTGATAGGCGAGCGCGGCGGCGAGGAACACGCAGGCGTTCACCGCAATCGCCCAGCCGGAGCCCGCCGCCGCGACGAGCACGCCGCCGAGCGCGGCTCCCGCGACGCGCCCGGTGTTGACCGCCATGCGCACCAGCGCGTTGGCGGGTGTCAGGAGCTCCGGCGGTACGGTCTGCGGGGTCAGCGACGCCGCCGCGGGCAGGGAGATCGCCGCGACCGCACCGTTGGCGGCGCCAACGACCACGAGCAGCGGGATCGACGCGAATCCACTGAGGACACTCAGTGCGATGAGCCCCTGCGTGAGAAACGCCGCGAGCTCCGTGCCCTGCAGTATCACGCCGCGGGGCAGCCGGTCGGCGAGCACGCCACCGAGCAGTAGCAGCGCGACGTTGGCCAGCGATCTCGCCGCCACCACGAGCCCGAGGTCCACCAGCGAGCCGGTGAGGTCGAGCACTGTGAACGCGAGCGCCACGGGCGCGATGGCGTTGCCGAACTCGGCCGCCGTGCGCCCGGCGAGCAGCGCGCGGAAGTCGGGGTGCCGCAGCGGTGCCCCCAGTCCGGCTCTCACTACCGGCCGCCGTCCTCGAGCATGAACAGGGCCACGGTCGCGCTGACGCGGTTCGTGCCGGGTGTGCGGGGCGGCTTCGCCGCGTCGTGCAGCACCTCGGACAGCCGCAGCGACAGCTCCCGCGCCCGTTCCCACGTCTGCTCGTCCACCCACACCTCGGCGTCGATGAGCGACGCGGGCCTGCCCGGCGCGCGGTAGGAGGCCCTGCGGTGCAGCTCGTCGGCGAGCGCGGTGAGCAGCACCGGCTCCTCGGCGGGTTCGCGGCCCAGGAGTCCGGTGCCGCTTTCCGGGTCGTGCCGGTAACGCTTGGCGCGTCCGCCCCGGATGCTCACTTCCTCCGCGACGTACAGCAGGCCGGCGTCGGCGAGCCTGCGCAGGTGGTAGCTGACGTTGGCCTGGCTCTCGCCCAGTTCCCTCGCCGCCTCCGCCGCGCTCATCGGCGCGGCGGTGAGCAGCGACAGGATGCGCAAACGCAGGGGGTGCGCGAGCACGCGCAGCCCGTCGAGTGGTGATTTCTCCGCCATCCCGCTCAGCATCGCGCCAGGCGAGCCAACTGTCAAACACTTCTTTGGAGGTTAGCGCGGTCCGACCGCAGTGAAGGTGGCCTTCACTGCAGTCGGGCGGGCTACCGGGCCGCGTACTCCAGCTCAGCCAGTGCGGTGTCCAGGTGCAGCAGGAGCCGCTGGAGATGGGGGACGCTGCGGCGGCAGCCGGTGATGCCGAAGTCGAGGTTGTCGCCGTTGTTGGTCAGCGTGATGTTGAGCGCCTGCCCGTCGAGTAGCACCGACGCCGGGTAGATGCCGTCTAGCGTCGCCCCGTTCCAGTACATCTGCTTGCGCGGGCCCGGCACGTTCGAGATCACGATGTTGAACGGCGGGCGCGTGTGGTTGGCGTAACCGGGCAGCGGTGAGGCGCCCAGCGGTGCGATGTTGAGCGCCGACAGCAGCAGGATCTGCAACGGAGTCAGCTCCTTGAACAGGCGCTTGCCGTCGGCCATCGAACGGGAGATCACCGCGAGCCGCTCCGCCGGATCGGACCGGTCGGTGCCGAGGTTGCACAGCAGCGCGCCGATCTGGTTGCCGGACGCCTCGCCCGAGTCGGCGCGGCTGCGCAGCGACACCGGCACCATCGCGGTGAGCGGCGCGTCCGGAAGCGCGCGCTGCTCGATGAGGTAGTCGCGCAACGCGCCCGCGCACATCGCGAGCACCACGTCGTTGCGCGACACCCCGGCCGCCGTCGCCACCTTCCGCACCCGTTCCAGCGGCCACGACTGCGCGGCGAACCGGCGCGCACCGCCGATCGCGACGTTGAACATCGTCCTCGGCGCCTGCAACGGCAGCGTCAGCGTGTGCTCGCGGAACGCCTCGGTCGCCACCTTCGCCGTCATCCTCGGCACGCCGGCGAGCTGTTTCGCCGTGCTGCCCGCCCCGCGCAGCAGGGCGAGCGCGTCGGGCCTGCCGCGCCTCGGCTGGGCCGGTCCGCGCGACCCCCACGGCGCGGGTCCGTCCATCGCCAGCGGGTCGTCGCTCAGGGTGCTCTGCAGCTGACGCAGGGCCGAGACGCCGTCCATCAGCGCGTGGTGGATCTTGCTGTACATCGCGAACCGGCCGTCGTTGAGGCCCTCGACGAGGTGGACCTCCCAGAGCGGCCGGTGCCGGTCGAGCAGCGTGCTGTGCCAGCGGGATGTCAGCTCGAGCAGCTCCCTGACCCGGCCCGGCTGGGGCAGGGCGGAATGCCGGAAGTGGTAGTCGAGGTCAAGCTCGGACTCCTCGGCCCACGCGAGGTAGCCCCCGGTGTTGACGGGGCGGGCCGGGCGGCGCCGGAACAGGCTTCGCACGCTGGAGTTCTCCAGCAGGCCCTCGCGCAGCGATTTCAGGTAATCCGGTCCCGCGCCGTCGGGCTTGGTGAACAGCTGCAGGCCACCCACGTGCATGGGGTGTTCCCTGGTTTCGATGAACAGGAACATCGAGTCCGTCACTGGCATCATCGGCATGACGTCCACCCTCGCGTCGCTCGGCCGGCGTTCGATGTGCGCCGTGTGGCGAGTCTACGTACCAGTGCCCCGTCAAGAACGGTTCAGCACCCAACCGTCCTTGACGGGCACTAGGGTCACTGGCATGACCATTCCGACCGATCCCGAAACCGGCGAGTTTCATCGGGCCCCCAACAGGTTCGCCGAGCGGATCACGGCGGACGGTCGCGACGGCTGGCCCGTCGAACCCGGCCGCTACCGGCTCGTGGTCAGCAGGGCGTGCCCGTGGGCGAGCCGGGCGCTCGTCGTGCGGCGGCTGCTCGGGCTGGAGTCCGTGCTGTCCGTCGCCGTGGCCGATCCGATCCAGGACGAGCGGAGCTGGCGGTTCACGCTCGACCCCGGCGGCGTCGATCCCGTGCTGGGCATCCGGTATCTGCACGAGGCGTACGCGAAGGCGGACCCCGACTACGACGGCGGCATCAGCGTGCCCGCGATCGTCGACGTGCCCAGCGGCAAGCTCGTCACCAACGACTACCCGCAGATCACGCTGGACCTCTCGACGGAGTGGACGGCCCACCACCGCGAGGGTGCGCCCCAGCTGTACCCGGAGGAACTGCGCGAGGAGATCGACGAGGTCAACCGCGGCGTGTACGCGGACGTCAACGCGGCCGTGTACGAGGCGGGGTTCGCGTCGAAGCAGGCCGCCTACGAGAACGCCTACGACCGGCTCTTCGCCCGTCTCGACGAGCTGTCGAAGCGGCTGGAGAACCAGCGCTACCTCGTCGGCGACACCATCACCGAGGCCGACATCCGGTTGTTCACCACGCTCGTCCGCTTCGACGCGGTGTACCACGGGCACTTCAAGTGCAACCGCGACAAGCTCACCGAGCTGCCCGTGCTGTGGGCGTACGCGCGCGATCTGTTCCAGACCCCGGGGTTCGGCGACACCGTCGACTTCGACCACATCAAGCGCCACTACTACCAGGTGCACGAGCAGATCAATCCCACGCGCATCGTGCCGAAAGGTCCGGACCTCTCCCTGTGGGCGACGCCGCACGGGCGTGAGGCGCTCGGCGGCAGGCCGTTCGGCGACGGTACGCCCCCCGGTCCGCCGCCGGGCGAGGAGTCCCTGCCGCCGCAATGGTGAGCGCTGCTCGTATCCTCGCGTCGTGGGTCGGACCGGAGCACAACATCTCGTCTCCGCACTGGGCGAGCTCGGGGTCGACATCGCGTTCGGCCTGCCCGGCGTGCACAACCTCCCGATCTGGGATGCCCTCTCCTCCGCGGGCATCCGGATCGTCGGGGTCCGCCACGAGCAGGCGGCCGGGTTCGCCGCCGACGGCTACGCCCGCGCCACCGGCAGGCTCGGCGTCGCCGTGGTCACCACCGGTCCGGGAGCGGCCAACACCCTCGGAGCCGTTGGCGAGGCGATGGCGTCGGCGTCGCCGGTGCTGGTGCTCGCCACCGACATCCCGTCGACGCTGCGCAGACCGGGCATCGTGCGCGGCGTCCTGCACGAGACCAGCGACCAGCAGGCGATGTTCTCGCCGGTCACCAAGGCGGGCTTCACCGTCGAGCACCCCGACGACCTCGCGGGCACGGTGCGGCGCGCGGCGAGGCTCGCGCTGCGACCGCAGAGCGGGCCCGTGTACGTCGGAATCCCGACGGACTTCCTCACCGCGGAGTGCCTTGACCGCAACGATTCCGAGCCCACCGAGCTGCTCCACGCCCTCGACGTCGAGGACCTCGAACGGGCCCGCGAGGTGCTCTCCGCCGCCGAACGGCCACTGATCTGGGCGGGCGGGGGCGCGCTGCGCTCGGGCGCGGGCGAGGCCGTCGGCCGGCTCGCCGAGACCCTCGCGGCGCCGATCATCACGACGTTCGCCGCCCGCGGCATCGTGCCGCCCGACCACCCGTGCCGCGCGTCGAACCCCGTGCACACGCCGGAGGTCGGCGCCCTGTGGGACGAGGCCGACGTCGTGCTCGCCGTGGGCACCGACTTCGACGGGCTCATGACGCAGAACTGGCGGATGCCGCAGCCTCCGAGGCTCATCGCCGTGAACGTCGACCCCGCCGACGCCGCGAAGAACTACCCACCGGACCTGCTGCTGCTCGGTGACGCGCGGCAGGTGGTGGAACGGCTGCTCGTCGGCCTGTCCGCGCGGCCGGGCCTCGACGCGCTCTCCCGCAGGCTCGACGAGATCGAGCTGCGCGTGCGGCGGCGGGTCCGCAAGGAGGAGCCGCAGGCGGCGGAGTTCCTGGCCGCGCTTGGGGAAACGCTGCCCGACGACTCGGTGCTCGTGTCGGACATGTGCGTGGCGGGCTACTGGGTCGGCGGCTTCTACCGGATCGCCGCGCCGCGCAAACTCGCCTACCCGATGGGCTGGGGCACGCTCGGGTTCGGCTTCCCCGCCTCGCTCGGGGTCGCCGCCGCCGCGCAGGGCAGGGCGGTGTGCGTCACGGGTGACGGCGGGTTCCTCTACGGCGTCGGCGAACTGGCCACGGCGGTGCAGGAGAACCTGCCGATCACGGTGGTCGTCGTCGACGACGGCGGCTACGGGATGCTCCGCTACGACCAGACGAGGGCCGGGCTGCCGCATCGGGGTGTTGACCTCGTCACACCGGACTTCGTCGGGCTGGCCAAGTCGTTCGGCGTCTACGCCGACCGGGTGGACGGGTTCGGCAGGGCGTTCCGCAGGCTGCTGCGGGAGTTCACACGCGCCGACGAGCCGAACGTGCTGGTGGTGAGCGCCGAGCTGAGCCCGCCGCTCAACACCTCTCCCCGCTGGTACCGCAAGTAGGCCGGGCACGACGCACAATGGCGGTATGGACGACACAGCCGCGCGCATTCTCCGGGAGTCGAAGACCATCGCCGTGGTGGGACTGAGCCGCCACCCCGCCAAGGCGGCTCACTCCGTGCCCGCCGCCATGCAGGCGGCCGGGTTCCGCGTGATCCCGGTGAACCCGACCGCCGACGAACTGCTCGGCGAGCGCGTCTACCGCTCGCTTTCGGACATCCCGGACGAGGTCGACGTGGTGAACGTGTTCCGGCCCTCGGCCGAGGCCGCCGGGGTCGCTCGCGAGGCCGTGCGCATCGGCGCGAAGGCGTTGTGGCTACAGCAGGACATCGTCTCGCCGGAGGCCCGCGCGATCGCCGAGGAGGCCGGGCTGACCTACGTCGAGGACCAGTGCATGGCCGTGGTCCGCGCCATCAACGGCATCCGCAAGTAGCGTCACTCCTCGGCCAGATAGAGCAGGTCGTTCACGCTCAGCACGCCGAGGAACGCCCTGACCGGCTGCGGGAGCGCGCCGCGGCTCTCGTCGTGCACGAGCCGTGGCCGCACGAGCCGCACCGTGCGGCCACGGGTCTCCAGCTCGCAGCCGCCCTCGGCGAGGACGTTGCGCACCCAGTCGGTGTCCGGGCCGTAGGTGAGCGCGATGACGTAGCCGCCCTTGATCCGGAACACGTTCAGCGGCGTGCGGTACGTCCTGCCGGATTTGCGGCCCCGGTGGACGAGGATGCCGAACCCCGGCAGCCGTCCCGCGCCCGCGCTCGCGACACGGTTGGTGACGACGCGGTTGAAGCGGGCGAGTCCCCTCGGCAGTGGCATGGCCCGCAGTCTGCCGTATGCGGGCCCACCGCGTGTGAGGATGCGGGGGTGCATCTGCTGGAGCGGCGCGCGGCCCGGCGCCGGAGCCTCGGGTTCTGGCTGGTGGCGACCGTGCTGTTCCTGCTCATGTTCGCCGCCAGCGCGCCCTCGCCGCTCTACGTCGTGTACCAGGGGCTGTGGGGGTTCAGCCCGGCCACGCTCACCGCGGTGTTCGCGGTCTACGTCCTCGCGCTGCTGGCCATGCTCGTGTCGGCTGGCGGGCTGTCCGACTTCGTCGGCCGCAAGCCCGTGCTGGCGGCGGCCATCGCCGTCGAGGCGGCGAGCATGCTGTTGTTCCTGCTCGCCGACGGCGTCGGCTGGCTCTACGCGGCCCGGATCCTGCAGGGCGTCGGCACGGGGCTCGCGACGGGCACGATCAGCGCGTCGCTGATCGACCTCGAACGCAGGCCGGGTTTCGGCGCGCTCGTCAACAGCGCCGTGCCCACCGCGGGGCTCGCGGCCGGCGCGCTCGGCACGGGCCTGCTCGTGCAGTACGCCCCGGCGCCGACGCGGCTGGTGTACGCGCTGCTGCTCGTCGCCTTCGTGCTCACCGGGCTCGCGCTCGCTGTCATGCCGGAGCCGGTGCGCCGCAGGCCGGGTGTGCTGCGCTCGCTGCTGCCGGAGCTGGGCGTGCCGAAACGCGCGCGCCTCGCGTTCGTGGTGGTGCTGCCGTCGCTCATGGCCACGTGGTCGCTCGGCGGGCTCTACCTCTCCCTCGGTCGCTCGCTGGTGGTGGAGGTACTGGGTGTCACCGCGCCGATCGCGGGCGGGCTCGTGATCTTCCTGCTGATGGGCACCGGGTCGGCCGCGTCGATGCTGCTGCGCGGACGGGACTCCCGCACGGCGATCGTCGCGGGCGGGCTGTTCCTCGCGGGCGGGGTCGGGCTGTTGCTCCTGGCGCTCGCCCTGCCATCGCCCGCGCTGTTCTTCGCGGGCACGGTGGTGAGCGGCTTCGGTTTCGGCACGTCGTTCCTCGGCGCGTTCCGCACGGCGACGGGCCTGGCCGAGCCGGGAAGCCGGGCCGCGCTCGTCGCGACCCTCTACACGGCGTCGTACCTGTCGTTCAGCCTGCCCTCGCTCGCCGCCGGCCTCGCCGCGACGAACCTCGGCCTGCATCCCACCGCCACCGGCTACGGGCTGGTGGTGATCGCGCTCGCGCTGACGGCTGTGGTCGCGACCGTTCGCTTCGCGCGGAAAACCCGCGACAGGACGGGCGAATCGGGCTAACCTCGCCGCATGCCGTTCCTTTGACGTAGGACACCGCTTCCCGCCGACGCCCGTCCGTTCGTCCGGCTGATCCGGCTCTGGGCGCTGCTGGCGGATGTCGTGCCCCTGTACCCGCTGTACGCGCTGCTGTTCGCCGACACCGGGCTGTCCGACGCCGAGATCTCCGCGCTGTTCGCGATCTGGTCGGTGGTCGGCATCGTCGTCGAAGTGCCCACGGGCGCGCTCGCCGACCGGTTCTCCCGCAAGAGCGCCCTCGTGGCGGGCGGGGTGCTGCAGGCGGCGGGTTACGCGCTGTGGACGGCGACTCCCGGCTTCACCGCGTTCGCCGCCGGTTTCGTGCTGTGGGGACTCGGGGGCTCGCTCGTGTCCGGTTCGGTGGAGGCCCTGCTCTACGACGGCCTGGTCGCGACCGGCGCGCAGGAGCACTTCACGAGGATCTACGGCCAGGTCGGCGCGTTCGAGCTGATCGCGCAGATCCCGGCCGCCGTCGCCGCGACGGTGCTGTTCCCGCTCGGCGGCTACGAGCTCGTGGGTTGGGCCAGCGTCGCCACGTGCCTCACCGCGGCGTTCGTCGCGTCCCGCGTCCCCGAGCCGCCGCGCACCGAATCCGGCGAGGAAGACGGCGAGGCGAGCTACCTCGCGGCCCTGCGAACGGGTGTCGTCGAGGCGGTGCGCAGTCCCGCCGTCCGCGGAGCCGTCGTGGCCGTGGCCCTGCTGACCTCGCTCGACGGCATCGAGGAGTACTTTCCCCTGCTGGCCCGCGACTGGCACGTGCCTGTCGACGCGATCCCGCTCGCGGTGGTGGCGATCCCGCTCGCCGGTGCCGCCGGCTCGGCGCTCGCGGGCAGGCTCGACCGCCTTCGCCCGCTCTCGCTCGCGCTCGTGCTCCTCGCGGGCGTGCTCGTGTTCGCGCTCGCGGGCCTGCTCGGGGTGCCGCTGGGCCTGGTGCTGGTGGGCCTGTTCTACGCGGCGTACCGGGCCGTGCTGGTGGTCGCGAACGCCAGGTTGCAGGAGCGCATCGACGGCACCGCTCGTGCCACGGTCACCTCCGTGGCCGGACTCGGGACGGACCTGGCCGGGCTGCTGCTCTACGCGGCGTGGGCGGTGGCGGGGCTGCCCGCCGCGCTCGGGCTCGCGCTCGTGGTGGTGGCGGTGCTGCCGTTCGGCCTGCGCGGGAGGTCGGCGGCCGGGGCCCGCACGTAGCCTGCCCACATGCTGATCGACGACCTCAGGCGCGAGCTGGCCCCCGACCGTCTCGTGGAGGACCAGGACGTCGCCTCCGGCTACAGCCACGACGAGGCCGAATGGGCGCCGCACGGCAAGCCGGTGGTGGTGGTCCGGCCGCGCACGGCCGAGGAGGTCCAGACGGTGGTCAGGGCCTGCCTGCGGCACGGCGTCCCGCTGGTGCCGCGCGGGGCGGGCACGGGCCTGTCGGGCGGGGCCAACGCCGTCGAAGGCGGCGTGGTGCTCTCGACCGAGCGGCTGTCGGCCATCCGCGAGATCAACCCGCTGGAACGCCTCGCCGTGGTGGAGCCTGGCGTCGTCAACGACGACCTGCGAGCCGCCTGCGCCGAGCACGGCCTGTGGTACCCGCCGGACCCGGCGAGCGCGCCGTGGTCGACCATCGGCGGCAACGTCGCCACCAACGCGGGCGGGCTGTGTTGCGTGAAGTACGGCGTGACCCGCGACTACGTGCTCGGCCTCCAGGTCGTGACGGGCACGGGTGAGCTGGTTCGGCTGGGCAGGCGCACCGCGAAGGGTGTCGCGGGCTACGACCTCGCCGGGCTCATGGTCGGCTCGGAGGGCACGCTCGGCGTGATCACGGAGGTGACCGTGCGGCTGCGCCCGCTGCGCGATCCCGAGCACACGGTCGCCGGGTACTTCTCCTCGGTCGTCGACGCGGGCCGCGCGGTGTCGGCGGTCGCGGCCGCCGGGCTCACGCCGTCGGCGCTGGAGCTGGTCGACAAGCACTGCCTCGCCGCCGTGGACCAGTGGAAGAACATGGGCCTCGCCGTGGACGCCGACGTGGTGCTGCTGGGCCGCACCGACGCGCCCGGCGCCGCGGGCGAGCGCGAGGCCGCCGCGATGCTGGAATGCTTCGAACAGGCGGGGGCGAGCTGGGCTGCGCGTTCGACCGACCAGGAGGAGGCCGACGCGCTGTTCGCCGCGAGGCGGCTGGCCTACCCGGCGCTGGAGCGGCTCGGCCCGGTGCTCACCGAGGACGTGTGCGTGCCGAAGGCGGCCGTGCCCGAGATGCTCGCGCGCATCGAGGCCGCGGCCGCGCGCCACGACACGCTGATCGCCAACATCGCGCACGCCGGAGACGGCAACCTGCACCCGCTGCTCATCACGCCGCCGGGCGACGACGACGCGCGGGTGCGCGCACAGCGGGCGTTCCACGAGATCATCGCCGACGCGATCGACCTCGGCGGCACGGTGACCGGCGAGCACGGGGTGGGGCTGCTCAAGCGCGACGGCCTCGCCGGCGAGCTCGACCCGCCCGTGCTGGACATGCACCGCGCCGTCAAGGCCGCGCTCGACCCGCACGGCATCCTCAACCCCGGCAAGGTGATCCCCTAGAGAGGGTTCCGGTTGCTTGCGTGGCCGTGCGGGCTTCAGAACCGGCTCTAGAACTCGAAGCGGGGCTCATCGGCGGTCAGCAGTGCCGTTTTCGTTGCTACGCCCCAGATCGCGGTCAGCTCACCGGCGAGCGTGGGGACGAGCCGCGCGACGTCCTCGGCCGCGCCGGCGTGCACGGCTTCGGCGACGATCAGCACCGACGTGGTCGAGTCGCGCACCACCGACAGCCCGCTCTGCCGGTTGGTCCAGCGCCGCGCGTGTGCGTTGCCCGCGGCGTCGGCGAACGTCACCTCGCCCTCGGCGGGGTGCTCCGGCTGGCCGGACAGCGTCAGGTACCGCTCGCCGCCCGTGGCGTGCCGGACCTCCAGCCCACCTCGGATCGCGGCCCGGTCGAGCACGGCGACGGGGATCGCGAAGGCTATCGACACCGCGTTGCAGAGGTCCACCAGGGGATGGATCGCGGGCAGCTCGCCCTCCCTGCGGAAGCGGCGCAGCAGCGACTCCGCGGCGCAGCGGTACCGCGTCGGTTTGAGGCCCATGCGCGAGAACGTCCGCCGCCACGCCTGGATCTCGGGCAGGTCGGCCTCCGTGCCGGAGGAGAGCCTGTCCGCCGCGACGGCGGTGTGGGCGGCGACGCTTTCGGCCACGGCGGCGTGCTTCGTGATGCCGTCAGCGACGATCGCTCCGGCGGCGAGCTCGGGGTGCCGGGCCCGGATCCCCGGTGAGTGCTGGAAGTACACGCGCTTCTCGCTATCGGTCGGTGAGGGCGAGGCTGGTGGCGAGGCCGGCGAAGGAGCCCGCGAAGACCCGGCGGCTCCACGTCAGCACGCGAGGCCGGGAGATCACGTGGTCGCGCACGGCCGCCGCGAACAGCCCGTACGCGGCGAACACGAGGAACGTCACCAGCATGAAGACCCCGCTCAGCTCCAGCAGCTTCGCCAGCGAACGCGGGTCGTCGTGGCGTACGAACTGGGGAAGGAACGCGACGAAGAAGATCGTCAGCTTGGGGTTGAGGACGTTGATGAGCACCGCGGAGGTGATCACCTTCGCCGCGGGCTCCGGCGGCGCGTGTTCGCGCACGACGAGCGTCCGTTTGTCGCGCAGCGTCGTCACGGCCAGGTAGAGCAGGTACGCCACCCCCAGATAGCGCAGCACCTCGAAGGCGAGTGCACTCGTGTGCAGCAGCGCGGCCAGGCCGGTGAGGGTGGCGACGATGTGCGGGATGACGCCGAGGGTGCAGCCGAACGCCGCGACAAGGCTGGCGCGCCTGCCCCGCGAGACGCCCGCGGAGAGCGTGTAGATCGCGCCGGTGCCGGGGATAGCGGCCACGACGAGCGAGTTCAGCAGGAATGCCGCGTTCATGCCTTCACTGTCCTGCCACAATGGCCCGATGAGTAGGGCCAAAGGCAGCCCATCGAAGGGGTCCATAACGTCGCCGGGCTCCGATTTCCTGCAGCTGGACATCGCACAGGCTCCCGCGGGCGGCCGGGCGGCGTGGCTCGCCGAGCGTCTGCGGCTCGCGATCGCCGACGGCCGCCTGCCCGTCGGCGGCAGGCTTCCGGCCACGCGCGTGCTGGCGGCGGACCTGCGCGTGTCGAGGGGCGTGGTCACCGAGGCCTATCAGCGGCTGACCGAGGACGGGCATGTCGTGGGGCGCGGCCGGGCCGGCACCGTCGTCGTGTCCGCTCCGTTGGCGCCGGTGCCGTCGGCGTCGCCGCCGGAGCCGCCGACGCCGTTCCCGGTGACGCCCGGCGTCGACGTCTTCGACACGCTGCGCACCGCGCGAGCCCGGATCGACCTGTCCTCGGGAGTGCCGGACCTCGCGGCGTTCCCGCGTTCGGCGTGGCTGCGCGCGGAACGGGCCGTGCTCGGCCGCCTGGCGCCCGCCGACTTCGGCTACGGCGACCCGAGGGGAACGCCCGCGCTGCGCACGGCCGTCGCCACCTGGCTCGCGCGCTATCGGGGTATCCGGGTCGACCCCGCGGAGGTCGTGGTCGTCGCCGGCGTGGCGCAGGCACTCGGCCTGCTCGCGCAGGTGTTGCGGGACAACGGGATCACCACCGTCGCGGTGGAGGACCCCGGCTCGCTCGGGGCCCGGCAGCACCTGCGGAGCTGGCGGCTGGAGACCCCGCCGGTGCGGGTCGACGCCGCGGGCCTTTGCGTCGACGAGCTGACCGCTGCGGGCCATCCCGCGGTGATGCTGACCCCGGCGCACCAGTTTCCGACCGGGGTCGTGCTCGACGGCGACCGGCGGCGCGGCCTGCGGCAGTGGGCCGAGGCGGGCGGGCTGATCATCGAGGACGACTACGACGCCGAGCACCGCTACGGCCGCCCGCCCGTGCCCGCGCTGCGGGCGACGCTGGCTGAGCATGTCTGCTACGCCGGGAGCGTGTCGAAGCTGCTCGCGCCCGCGTTGCGCGTCGGCTGGCTGCTGGCGCCCACGCGCTACCGGGAGGCGGTGACCGCGGCCAAACGCGATGCCGACCTCGGCAACGCCGCGCTGCCGCAGCTGGTGCTGGCCGAGCTGATGGAGTCGGGCGAGCTGGAGCGGCATCTGCGCCTGCTGCGCCGTCGCCACGTCCGTCGCAGAGACGCCATGATCGCGGCGATCGAGCGGCACCTGCCGGGCGCCGTCGTGCACGGCGCGGCGGCCGGGCTGCACCTGATGATCACCTTCGCCGGATCCTTCTCCGACACCGACCTCGCCGCGGCCGCGTTCGCGCGGGGCGTCAAGGTGCAGCCGCTGTCGTGGCACAGCCAGCGCGGAGGGCCGCCGGGACTGGTGCTCGGCTACGCGGCGAACGCGGTGGGCGACATCGAGGCGGGCGTCGCGGCCGTGGGAGCCGCGCTCCGGGAACTCTAGGGCTCCTTGCTCATGGCCCACGTCCTCGGCCCGTGGTGTGGCAGCTCGATCTCAGCGACCACCTCGAAGCCGAGCTTGCGGTAGAGGGTGACGTTGCCCTCCAGCGATGTCTCCAGGAACGCGGGCACCCCCTCGGCCTCGGCGGCGCGCAGCCCCGGCTCGATCACCGCTCTGCCGAGTCCTCGGCCTTGCCGATCGGGCCGCACGCCCACGGTGCCGAGGAACCAGCTGGGTGTGGTGGGCCGGTGCGGTGCCAGCGCGGCCTCGGTGGCCGCCGCGATCGCGGCCCGGTCGCCCGCGATGGCGGCCAGCTCGGGAGCCAGCTCGGTGAAGACGCGCCCGATGCCCGTCGACGCAGGCGTGGTCCAGACCGCGACGGCCCCGGCGTCGTCGCTCACCCACACGCGGCCGTGGGGCAGGCCGATCCGGCTGAGGAACAGGCGTTGCATCCGCGCGAGCCGGTCGAGATGGTCGTCAGCCGCGATGGTGTGGCGGGTGAACGGGTAGTCGGCGAACGCGGCGCACAGGGTCTCGGTGGCGGGATCGATGTCGGCGGGGTTCGCCTCGCGGATCAGGGAGCTCATCACCGCCGACCTTACCGGGCCGTGCCGAGGCGCAGCGCCTCCACGAAGTGCGCCGCCATGGGCAGACCGCACGCCTGCGCGGGGAAGAGCCAGGCATGGTCGTCGTGCTCGGCCTGGTTGAGCACCACCTCCGCATCGCCCGGCTCCCGCGCCTCGTAGACGACGGCGTGCACGCGCGGATCCCGGCCGGTGACGTCCATCCAGGTGTGGCTGCCGCGCTCGCGGGTCACCGTCACGGCGAGCCCGGTGTCCTCGGCGATCTCGCGGACGGCGGCCGACTCGGGGTCCTCGCCGGGCTCGACGGTGCCGCCGGGCAGTTCCCAGTTGCCGCCGAGGAAGGTCCCCGGCGCGCGCCGCAGGAACAGCACCGTTCCCGCGCGTTCGATCCAGCAGTACACCAGATGTTTCTCCGCGGTCGCGGCCATGCGTGTCCTTCTCGCGCGTACGTGTGCCATCGGCGACGGCGCCTGCCGGGTCCGAAGTGGACGATGTGCGCCCGGCATGCGGGGCGCACATTCCAATCCGTGGCTGCTCAGTCCTCAGCCCGCGGTCTTGATGAGCGGGGCATCCCGCGTGAACTGCCGGAACCCGACGCTGTAGTACAGCCCGCGCGCCTGGGGATGCCCCGGCGCACCCAGGCAGGCGACCGTCACCTGAGTGGCCCCGGCGGCTCGCGCCAGCTGCATGCCGTGCAGGAGCATCGCCCTGCCCAGTCCCAGCCGCCGGTAGCCCGGATGCGTTCCGACGGGTTCGAACTCGGCGGTCTTGTTCGCTTCGTCGAGCCACATGATCGTCGAGGACGCCATCGTTCCGTCCGGAGCCTCCACCAGCACGTGCAGGTCGCCACGATACGCCGCCGTCCGCCGGACGCCCTCGTAACTCTCGGCCGTGTACGTGGTGGTAGCCCAGGCGTCCTGATGGGCCTGGACCGCGGCCTCCGGTCCGGCCTCGTCGGCGGTGCGGAACCGGAAACCGGCCGGCAGCTTCGGCTCTTCCACGTCGGTGAGGTCCCGAACGTTGAGCTGGGTCCAGTTCCCGGTGTCGCCGAGCGAAGCCGGGTCGGTCTCGTAGCCGTGTGCCGCCCATCGGGCCAGTGCGAACTCGTCGGCGATGCTCGGCAGCACCGTGCGATCGACGTCGTCCGCCGTGGCGTCGTACCAGTCGATCACCTCGTCGACCAGTTCGGCGTGGTCGGGGTGGACCTGATACGCCAGGTAGGCGCCGGTGATGTCCTTGACCGACCCGTCGCTGCGCCTCACCTGGTGCGGAAGGAAGGCCCAGGCCCACGCCACCAGCTCCCCGCCGGAGAACCACAGCTGACGCGGCCAGGTCGCGCCGTGGTCGGCATGCCCCCTGCCCCAGTTCCAGGCCAGCTCGCCGAACGACGCGTCACTGTTCACCAGATCCGGGCGTGCGGCGGTGACCCGCTGCGCCAGACGCTGCATGAGCCGCACGTCCTCGGCGGTCAGCAGCTCGGCGTTGCTCATAGCGTGCCTCATGGCGTGCCACTCTGGCAGGACTCCGCGGAGCCGTCGAACCGATTTACGGACGAACGTCGGCCGTGCCGCCCAGATGCGGGTGCGTCAGTCGAGGCAGAACTCGTTGCCCTCGATGTCCTGCATCACGATGCACGACTCGTTGATGCCATCGGCACGCAGTAGTCGCACGCGCTTCGCGCCGAGCGCGACCAGCCGTGCGCATTCGGCCTCGAGTGTGGCGAGGCGCTCTTCACCCACGAGCCCCGTGCCGGCCCGCACGTCAAGATGCAGCCGGTTCTTCACGACCTTGCCTTCGGGAACGCGCTGGAAGAACAGCCGCGGGCCGACACCTGCGGGGTCGACGCAGGCGAACGCCGAACCCTGTTGCTCAGGCGGCAGCGAGCGATCGAAGTCTTCCCAGGAGGCGAACCCGTCCGGTGGCGGCGGCACGACGTAACCCAGCACGTCGCACCAGAAACGAGCGACGCGCTCAGGTTCTGCGCAGTCGAAGGTGACTTGGAACTGCTTGACAGACGCCATCCGCCCACCATAGCTAGTGCCCTCCGCCGGGAGTCTGTTGCTCGGTCTCTCCTGGCCGCGGCTGGAGTAGTGGACAAGTCTACTAGTTAGCTGGAATGCTGGAGCCATGGTTCTGGCGCGCGTGATACTCGGCCTGCTCGATCTGTCACCGATGACCGGGTACGAGGTCAAACGGCACTGTGACACCACGATCAAGTACTTCTGGCAGGCCGACAAGGCGCAGATCTACCGGACGCTGTCCCAGTTGACCGCGGACGGCCTGGCCGCCGTCGAGACCGCACCCGGTGTCGGCGGCCCTGCCCGCCAGGTCCACCACATCACCGAGCGGGGCCGCGAGGTCCTGAACGACTGGCTCACGTCGAAGCTCGAACGGCAACCCGAGCGCGATGCCTTCCTGGCGCGGCTCTTCTTCTCCGGCGGCCTCCCGGAGTCGCAAGTGGAGGAACTGCTGGCGGCGCGACGTGCGGACGCCGAGTCCTTGCTGGCGGAGTTGGAGGAGATGCGGCGCTCGTTGCCGGACCCGCCCGACCGGCGGGCCCGGCTGCGTCTGGCCACATTGGACTACGGGATCGCCCAGGTGCGGACCGAACTGGACTGGCTTGCCGATGTGTAGAAGGAGCTGACGTGACGGACTTCGCGGAGCTGCACCGACCGGCCATGAGCACGGCTGCCCCTCCCGTGCTCATGCTGCACGGCAACGCCGCGGCGAGCTGGATGTGGTCACCTCAGGTCGAGGCACTCGGCGACCGGCTCGTCGTCACACCGGACCTCCCGGGATTCGGCGCGCACGCCGGCGAGGTGTGGCCCGGCATGGCCGAAGTCGCCGACGGTCTCGCGGACCGCCTTGCCGCGCTGCGGATCACGCCTCCTGTCGACGTCGTCGGGCTCTCGCTCGGCGGAATCGTCGCGCTGCACCTCGCGGCCCGGCATCCGCGCGTGGTGCGTCGCCTGTTCGTCACCGGCGCGATGGTGTCGCCGCTGGGGGCGACGGTGCGAGCGACCGCGAAGCTGCAACTCCTGCTCTGGAAGGCCCCCTGGTTCTGGCAGGCGCAAGCGGCGGCGTTCCGGCTGCCCGAGGATGGCAGGAAGACGTATGTGGAACACGGCCTGAGCGTGTCGAGGGAGACGGCCCGGCGGGTGCTCGCCGACGTGACCGCGGGCGGGGTTCCCACCGGCCTGGCCGACTCTACGGCTCCGCTGCTGGCCGTTGTCGGCGAACGGGAACCGGAGTCGACGCGCCGCTCACTCCACGCGATCCGGGCCGCCGCCCCGCACGCGAAGATCCACGTTGCCCCTGGGATGCACCACATCTGGAACGTGGAGGACGTCGCGCTGTTCAACGAAACGATGCGACACTGGCTCGACGGCGAAGTGCACCCGCGACTGACGGCGGTACTCCCGGACCGTGAGGGGTGGAGGTTCAGGTGGCTGAGACGACGGTGGCCGACGTGATGGCCGAGCTGGCCGCGCTCGAGGATCCGAAGGCACGCGCGGTGAACGAGAGGCACGGTGACGATCACGGCGTGAACCTCAGCAAGCTGCGCGCGCTCGCGAAGCGGCTGAGAACCCAGCAGGACCTCGCGCGCGAGCTGTGGGAGACCAAGGACACCGCGGCAAGGCTGCTGGCGATCCTGATCTGCCGTCCGAAGGCGTTCGAGCGTGCCGAGTTGGATGCCATGGTGCGCGAGGCGCGCAGCCCCAAGGTGCACGACTGGCTCGTGAACTACGTGGTGAAGAAGAGCCCGCACGCCGAAGGGCTGCGCCTGGACTGGTCGGCCGACCCTGATCCGGTGGTCGCGAGCGCCGGCTGGGCGCTGACCACCGAACGCGTGGCGAAGAAGCCCGAGGGTCTCGACCTCGCGGGACTGCTCGACGTCATCGAGGCGGAGATGAAGGCCGCCCCGGACCGCCTGCAGTGGGCGATGAACCACTGCCTGGCCCAGATCGGGATCGACCACGCCGAGCACCGGGCCAGGGCCATCGACGTCGGCGAACGCCTGGAAGTGCTCAAGGACTACCCGACCCCACCGAACTGCACGTCCCCGTTCGCGCCGATCTGGATCACCGAGATGGTGCGCAGGCAGGTCGAGACCGCCGGGTGAGACGTTAAAGGGCCTCGACCGGCGTTTCCTCCGGAGGGCGTCGATCTCCTAGTAATATGCCGTCTAGCTGCGATTTTGTTTGCTCATCCCTCGCACCCACGTGCCTTTGGTGCCACACGCGTCCGCAGTTCGCGCCATGAGCCGTCTGACGACATGCGAAGGCGTCGTTGATCGCCTCGGCATCTCGGGCTTGAACCCCGGTTGCGAGCTGACACGCCGGAAGCATCGGGGCCCCGCGGATCCGACCACGGGCGCTAAAATCAGGGGTTGAGCACTGACTACAGGTTGGGCAGCGGGGAGCCGAGTTGTGAACATGTATGCAAGCTGCCCGCGCTGCCTGGCTGGCGTCGCCCACGACGAACGGCAATGGTCGTGACTTTCCGGCTGGGAGAAGGCTCAGGCCCGCCCTCGTTTGATCTCACCCCGCGTCAGCGGGATCTCATCGAAGCGCTTGGGCATCGACGTCTCCTCGTTGACTTCTACCTCGGCGCTCGACATGTTTTGCGGGACGTAGCCAATCCTGATCACCTTGCGCAAGCCGCTCACTCTGTTCGGGAGCTCATCGAGAAGCTGCCGTACCACTTCGACGTCCCCACAGCACGGGGAACTGGCACGTTGACGCAAGAGATCAACAACGTTCGACCATTTTGGATTCGAGCGAAAGAGAACAGCGCCTGCCATGAGAGCGGTCGATGGGATGGGAAAATCGACGGCCCGCTCCGGAAGGTCCTTTCGAAGTTGGATAAACTGCTGGAGCCTTCTAAAATCGGTCTGGCGTCGCGCACTGACGAAATGCGCATGTTCTTACGTAAGACGGACCCTGGTCCTCACTCGATGCCAAGCTTCATCGAGGCCGCCCGCTTGGCACAGTGGCAACGATTGCGCGAATATTTTGTTGCCGTTTCGCATCATCGAATTATCACTACGATAGAAGTATTCGAGCAGCATCTGTCAGAATTTGAAGAGTTTTTGTTGAATCAGCTCGAACCGTCCACGTTTGCTAATCGTGAAAAGATTCGGAAAATCATCGAGGAGGCAGAACGAGATGCCGACTCGTAAGGATGTACAACTGGCGATGCGCTACGTACAGCGCGGTTCCGACCTTTCATTCTTTTTTGACGAACTGAGTTCTCCGGATTGGATCGATCCTCTGCGGGAAGAAGGGCTTTTCGACTCGCCCCCGCCGCCGGAGATTAGCGACGACATGGCTCGGTACCCAGAATGGGCCCCAGCGCGGTATCTCGCGAGGATGGCGACTCTGAGTCCTGAGCGAGTTGCTTCGGTCATACTCGAGATTCCAGACACAGAGAATCCACGCATTCATGACGCCTTTGCGGAAGCGGCGCTGCAGATGCCGGCAGTTGTCTCCGCGCGGCTGGTTCCTCAATTTGTGCAGTGGCTCCTTGGCCAAAGAAGCCTGCTTCTGCCAATTCATAGCGCAAAACTCGCAACGAGGCTTGCGAGTGAAGGGGTGGTGACAGAATCCCTTCGCCTGGCGAGTGCTTTGCTGACTATTGACCCGCCCGAGACGCTCGAAGGCTTGGTGCCGCGCCCGATTCCGAGAATCGGTGAGCACCATTTCTATGATGTTGTTGAGGAGTTGTCCGGTCCTTTCGTTGAGGCGCTGGGAATTCCAGCGCTCGAAATTTTGCGAGAAGTGCTAGATGACACACTTCGCTTTCGATCTCCGCCAGTTGGGAAACCGCCATTCGATGACTATTCTCAGATATGGCGAGCAAGCCTTGGGGTGGTGGAGAGAGCAACCGACTGCGCCGAATCGCTAGTCAATGGTGTCGTTCATGCAACGCTAACTCTCGTCCGGAAGGATAGCGATACGGCCAACAGTGTGTTGAAGACGCTATCTGCAGGCGCATGGAAGATTGAACGCCGAATAGCGCTATTCGCAATAGCTCAGGCGCCTCAAAGTTTCAACCTTGAACTGGCGGCGAGCCTCGTCACACGATCAGACATGATTAACGATGAAGCGTATGAAGACGAGCTGAAAGCGGCAGTGAGTGCGTTGTGGCCGCGTATCTCCCTCGATCGCAAATATGACTATCTAACTCTGGTTCAGAACGGGCCGGCAGTCGCTCAGGATTTTCGCGATCGTATCGGGGAAGATTGGGGCGAATACGTTTCTGTATGGCAGCTAAAGAGAATAGCTTCCATCTTCAATGATATTCCCGAGGAGTTCGGCGAGTGGGCTGATACAGTGTCGCGGGATCGAGATCTTGCAGCTCTCGCGCGACCCTCGGTTAATGCTAGCTTCTCGTTCGTTGGTCCCACCTCTCCTCTTACGGCAGACGAGCTTTCAACGTTGTCGATAGAGGATCTCAATAGGTTTCTATCGTCGTGGGAGCCTACGAATGAATGGGGAGCGCCTTCGCGCGAAGGTATGGGCAGGATACTTGCGGCTGTCGTAGCGAACAACGCAAGCCGTTTCGCAGATAGTGCCAACAGTTTCATTGGACAGCAAGCAGTTTACATGGGTTCTTTGATCTCCGGCTTGAAGGAAGCAGTCTCAAAAGGGGCACAGTTTGACTGGGGCCAAACGCTAGAATTATGCAGTTGGATTACAGAGCAAGGCGAGATTTCGCCAGAACTGGAGAATGGGGAACGCGAGACAACTGAGAGCTGGCGATGGGTGTGGATGGAGGTGGCGCGGCTCCTGGCTGCGGCAATGTCTTCGACGGAATCGAATCCAACGAAGTCATTCTCTCCGCAAATCTCGCTAATCTTAAGAAGATTGGCCCAACATCCGGATCCTGGTCTCGAAACTGAAGCTAGGTTCGGTGGTGACAATATGGACCCCACCACCTTGGCGATGAACACAGTGCGCGGAGAGGCTATTCGTGCGATAACCATGTATTCCTGGTGGGAGACGGATGGTTCAGGGCCGATCCCTGGCGAGATTCGAGGGGTGCTGGCGACTCACGCCGATCCCGATCATGATAATTCGCTGGCGGTACATTCAGTTTTCGGCTTCTGCTTACCGATTCTCGCCCGTCTTGATCCTCAATGGCTGCAAACTTTGATTCCAGTAATCTTTCCGCAGCGCCCCGATTTGCTCTCGTATCGGAACGCTGCCTGGGATTCCTATCTTCAGTACAACGGGCCCAGTTCTGCAGTGTTGGAAATGACAAGGAAGGAATATGCGCAAGCGATAGGAAATCTCGAACACGGTGGCGGACAGCGGCGAAAGAGAAGTATCGAAGCCCTGGTGCGGCATGTCATTCTACTCTACTTGTGGGGGCATGTCGGTTTGGGCAATGATGACCTGTTGGCGAAGCTGTTGCGTGCCAAAGTCGCAGGTGTGCATTCTGAGATTGTCACTTTCTCGGGCCGGATTCTTCGTCAGAGTGAAGCAAAAGACGATCCGGATAGTCAACTTAGTGCTGACCAGGTTGCCCGTCTTAAGGAGTTGTGGAGTAGCGTCCGGAGCTTGGTGGAATCCGAGGCAGTTTCGGTGGATGAGCTAACTGGTTTTTCGTGGTGGTGCGGGTGTTCCTCACTTGACATTGGTTGGTGGCTGCCGGAGCTACATTGGCTTCTCCTGAGTGGTGGATCGCCGATCCCCGCGTTCCGAGTTGTCGACGCGCTTGTGGAGGCTGCTGCTGTCGATCCGCTGACAACTATTCGCGTCCTTCGCTTCCTTGTTGATGTGGTTGATACGCCTTGGACGTTCATTGGGCACCTGAATAGTGTTCGCTCTACGGTTGCGGCTGTACTTGCGGCGGGAGACGAAGTTGCTGTGAGGCGCGCGCGTCAGTTGATTCATGAGCTCGGTGCACGGGACATTGCGAATCTTAGCGACATGCTGTAGTAGTTACCAAGAATTCAGTCGCGGCGTGAACTCTATGTCAGGTTCTGCGGGTTCCGGCTCAGGCGCTTAATCCACGCCAAAAGTGCAAATGATCCTTCATTGTTCGACGTACAGGGTTACCTTGATCAGTGCCAAGATTCGGCGTGTGGGCTCGGGTAGCGCTGTAAGCCTTGTGCTTCCCAGTTCGTCTCGATGTGAGCGCCGTACTTCGGCCAGAAGTCTTCGCGGCCGATCTTCAGCAGGCAGGCGGACTCGTAGTTGCCGCTCACCAGTTTAGAGGCGAAGCCGGTGCACTCCAGCCCGACGCCGTCGTTCGTCAGGAGTGACCGCATGGGATCGGACAACCGCTCAAGGTGTATGGGAACGGCGGCCCGCGGTTCTGACGGTGTTGTCGAGGTCTGCACCCGCCGGAATGGTCTCGCGGAGGTAACGCCGCTTGCCGCTGAGGGGCGACGCCGACGTAGACCTTGACCCGGAGTGCTCCGCTCGGCAGGGTCTCGATCTCGCCCCACTGGCGGCGCTGAGGCCGCTTTTGGGCGTCGGTCATGGTGCGAGAGTAGCCGGGTCGCACCAGGTGCGGCACTACGCAAAGCATGGTCATAGCGTCCAATAACGCTCTGACCTGGGCACCCCTCGGCAGGATTGGAACCTGCGCCACCTGCCTCCGGAGGGGCCGGGCTGGGACGGTCTAGCGTGGCGCTCTCACTAGCGTAAATAGCAACGAACGGCTGGAACACCGGGGTTGTGTCCACGCATTGTCCAAGGATCCCCTGTGCGACCTCCAGATGTCCCAGCCTCTCTCTATGGCTGGTGTGACATAGAGAGAGTGAAGAGTGACAGGACGAGGAAGCACAGGTCGACCCCGCTCGCGCGGCGGCTGTACGGCCTGAGGCACGCGGCGGTGAGCAGGTGGCTGGCTGGACACTCGCTGACGGTGCTCATGGAGATCTACGCGGCCTGCCCCTATGGGCAGGACGTCGTGTCCAGACAGCGGGTGCAAACAGCGCTCGGCCACGCGAGCTGACGTGTCCACGCAGCACCGCAGAAGGCCGGGTCTGACCGGGTGAGACGTTAAAGGGCCTCGACCGGCGTTTCCGCTGGTCGAGGCCCTGCACCCGCAAAACGATCTGGGCGCCCTCGGCAGGACTACCAAAGGATGGGAACGGGGCTGACCAAGGCCGTTCCATCGGCACGTTGACTCTCGAGGCGAGGTTCGAACTTCCGGGCTCGGGAGCGAGGCCGTCATGAGTTCCAACGCACAGACAGTTGCTCGATTCGTCACGGTCACGATGAGTCTGGTCATCGGGCTGACCTTCCTCTTCGGCTTTGGGTGCGCCACGAGGCGCTGTTGTTGCGGATGGAGGTGGAAGACCGTCCATCGCTCCGTCGTCGTAGCGGCGGGGTGAAGCTGGAGGCAGCCTGACCCAGGGGTCGCTGGGTTGGGCGGGAGCAGCCTCGACAAAGTCGCGTCGGCCTGGCACTGCCGGACGGGTCGGGCGTGGTGAGCGAGACGGGAAGGTGTACGCGAGGAACCGGTTTCGTTACGCCTCTTCACGAATAGCCAGCTCTAACCCGGTGGATTCGGGCTGGTGGGCGGTGCGCACCTGCCTCGGGAACGGGGTGGGGAACTTCAGGTCGGGTCTCCGAAGTCTGGGTCTGGAGGCCACGGTGAAGGTCTACGGCGTAGCCGTGGCGATGCCGCAGGGGTATAGCTGGACGCCTCACCCGTCAACCGGACAACAGTGAACGTGGGAACCATCCCGGCCGCATTCCCCGCCGCGCTGCGCAGCCAGCGAAGTGGGTGAGGATAGACGCGACGCCTGTCGAAGCGCCGGGGTTGGGGCGGAGTCGCCGTAGTACTCCGAGCCGGGGAAAGCCCGTGCACATGGGGAAGGGCGACAGTGCGTCAGACAGAGAGGGAAAGCAATGTCCGAAGACGCGCCGGTGAATACCGGCGCCGTGGTGTGGCCGGATGTGGAGTCGGCGGCGATCACGGTACGGAGGATGCAGACCAAACTACATCGCTGGGCGACCGAGCAACCGGGGCGCCGGTTTGGTGATCTGTTCAACCTCGTTGCTGATCCGGCGTTCCTGGTGTGCGCGTGGGAGCGCGTCACAACCAACCAGGGCGCGCGGACTCCGGGTATCGACAAGGTCAGTGTTGGCTTGGTCGAGACCTGGGTGGGGACCGAGGCTTTCTTGGCCCAGATCCGGGATGCGCTGAAGTCGGGCGTGTTCCGTCCGGTCGCGGTGCGGCGGGTGATGATCCCCAAGGGGAGCACGGGGAAGTTCCGGAAGCTCGGGATTCCCACCATCACCGACCGGGTGGTCCAGGCGAGCCTGAAGTTGGTGCTCGAACCCATTTTCGAGGCAGACTTCAAACCCTGCTCGTATGGGTTCCGTCCGAACCGGCGCGCGCAGGACGCGGTGGCCGAGATTCATTACTATGCCTCGAAGCCCCGGAACTATCACTGGGTGCTGGAGGCGGACATCGAGGCCTGTTTCGATGAGATATCGCATCGGGCGTTGATGGACCGTCTGCGGGTGAGAATCACGGACAAACGGGTGTGTGCGCTGGTGAAGGCGTTCCTGAAAGCCGGTGTTCTGACCGAACTCGGAAACCGGGAAGAGACACTGACAGGAACACCGCAGGGTGGAATCTTGTCCCCGCTGCTGGCCAACATCGCCCTGTCCGCGCTGGACGATTATTTCGATCGGCAGTGGCGGGCGATGGGCAGTAGATACCAGCGGGCCAAACGCAAGGCAGCCGGGCACGGTGTGTGCAGACTCATCCGCTATGCGGATGATTTCGTCCTGATGGTCTGGGGCGAGCGGCATCATGCCGAGGCGTTGCGGGAGGAGGTGGCGGCCGTGCTGGCCCCGTTGGGGTTACGGCTGTCGCCGGACAAGACACGGGTGGTCCACATCGACGAGGGCTTCGATTTCCTCGGGTTCACTCTTCGCCGTCAGTGGAACCGAGGAACTCGAAAGTATTGCGTCTATACCAGGCCGTCCAAGAAGGCGATTCAGTCAGTCAAGGACAAGGTCAAGATGAGGACGTACAGATCAACCCGATACCAGGACCTGGATGTGGTGCTGAGAAGCGTCAACCGGGTCTTGGTGGGGTGGGCGAACTATTTCCGCCACGCGGTCGCCAAGGTGGTATTCAGCGCGATCGACAACCATGCGTGGGGTCGGCTGATGCGCTGGGTGCGCGCCAAGTACGGCGGCCAGCATCGGATCGGAATGCCCGAACTCCGGCGTCGTTTCTGCGACAAAGGGTGGCGATTCGCCCACAACGGGGTCGTGTTCACCGGCGCATCCAGCGTCGCGGTGACCCGTTACCGCTACCGCGGCAGCACCATCCCGACCCCGTGGACACCCCGACCGGCAGCCGCCCACAGCGGCTGACCAGCGGGTAAGACGCATGGAGCGCCCGGTGCGGTGAAAGCCGCACGCCGGGTGCGGGAGGGGCCTGCGGGAAACGACCGGTGGCAACACCGACACCGCGCCCGCAGGCCTACCTCACGAACGTCCTGAATCTGGCCTTGAAGCTGCAGGTACCTGTGCTCGTTGCACCGCTGGTGGCACCGGCCGTGGACCTGACGGTGCTGGGCTTGCTCGTCGGTACGCGGCACCTGGCGGTGTCCGGCGCGAGCGAGGATGTGCTGCGGCCAGCACGACGTTTGCTGCTGGCCGCGAGCGTGGTGACTCTGTTGCTGAACGTCGCAGACCCGGTGTGCGCTGGTCAGTGGGGAAAGGCGGCTTTCGACGCAGTCGGGCCACTACTGCTAATCGGGTGGGCCGAGACAGGACCTGGCCTTCTGCGAGCTCTGAGCGCCGCTAACATCGGTCCAGGGCCAGCGCATTCGTCGATGTCCCCGTCGGCGGACTCGACGGGTGGCCGCGTCGAACAAGAGACGTCGTACCCTTCAGCCCAGCGGCGCGCCAAGCTGTTGGGGGCAGCGACCCGCAAGACGACTAATCTCGACGAGAAACTCGTGGAGCGATCGCGTCGGGCGGACGCTGAACACTGGCGACGCTACCGCCGCCCTATCTCCGCCGAGACGTTGCGGAAGCAGCTTCGGATCAGCGCGACTACCTCACGGAACCTCGTGGCAATTGTTCGCGCCGCGAATGTCGACGATCTTCGGAAGTCGGCCGGTTGCGCTCTTTGAAAAGTAGGCCACCGTAGTCGTGGTTGTTGTACCTTGGCTGTGGTCCTGCGGGAGGGGAGCGTGTCAATGTCGGTGTTGCGCAGCCGGTAGCACCTCCCGTGAGAGCACGTCGGAGCGGCATTCTTGGCGCGTCCAGCCCGGAGTCGCGGCCCGCCTGGTCTGCCAGGCGGGCCGCGCTCTCCCGGATCCAGGGCGCACTCGTGCGGTCGAGCGCCATGGGGATGGGGGACCGGAGGTTTGGTGGGACCGGTGACATCACCTGAAAGTGAACGACTGGACGCATGCTGTTGTGGGGCCGAACGGCTCTAGCGGTGACCTTCACAGGGCCCCAGACTTCAGCGTGGTGCGGCAGCTCGCGGAGGACGGGGTCTTGACCATCGCGGGCGGGTGCCATCCTTCGGGTCGCGTGGGGTGTACCGAAGGCCGAGCTGCGCGGCTGGGCAATGGAACGAC
The DNA here is from genome assembly GCF_005146945.1 of Prauserella endophytica. Classification (GTDB taxonomy): domain Bacteria; phylum Actinomycetota; class Actinomycetes; order Mycobacteriales; family Pseudonocardiaceae; genus Prauserella_A; species Prauserella_A endophytica. The sequence goes on along the minus strand of NZ_SWMS01000022.1, from coordinate 2,236 downwards.
ACGCGGCCGCGCGGCCCCGGGCTCCCCTGGGTGGGCTCGGGACGCGCGAGTCGGGGGCGTGTCCCGAACCGATTGCTTAGTCGCGCCAGACGACAGGCGTGTTCGACCGTGTAGGCCGCGCGATGGGGGCGTCGCACGAGCAGGGGCGCCCGTCCTCCCTGGAACCCAGCGGTCTGTCGCTTCCGGCTGAATACTGACCCTCTGGTTCCGCGCGAACTTTGACCCACCCCATGACGATCATGAGGTGCTGAACGTGGAGGACTGGGCGGAGATTCGCCGGTTGCATCGGGCGGAGGGGATGGCGGTTCGGGCTATCGCCCGCCGGCTCGGGATCTCGAGGAACACGGTGCGGAAGGCGCTCGCGTCGCACGCACCTCCGAAGTACGAGCGGCCGGCGAAGGGCTCGATTGTGGATGCGGTGGAGCCGCAGATCCGGGCGCTGCTGGCGGAGTTCCCGGACATGCCCTCAACGGTGATCCTTGAGCGGGTGGGCTGGCAGCGCGGGAAGACGGTGTTCTTCGAGCGGGTGCAGCAGCTGCGGCCGCTGTTCAAACCGACCGATCCGGCCTCGCGCACGGAATACCAGCCGGGCGAACTGGCGCAGTGCGATCTGTGGTTCCCGCCTGTGGACATCCCGCTCAGATTCGGGCAGGTGGGCCGCCCACCGGTGTTGGTCATGGTCTCCGGCTACTCGCGGATCATGGCCGCCCGGATGCTGCCCTCGCGGCAGAGTCCGGACCTGCTGGCCGGGCATTGGGCGCTGATCAGCGACTGGGGCCGGGTGCCCAAGGCGCTGGTGTGGGACAACGAGGCCGCTGTCGGGCAGTGGCGCGGCGGCAAGCCGCAGCTGACCGAAGCGATGAACGCCTTCCGCGGAACGCTCGGCATCAAGGTGATCCAGTGCCGCCCGGCAGACCCGGAAGCCAAGGGACTGGTCGAGCGGGCCAACGGCTATCTGGAGACCTCGTTCCTGCCCGGCCGCGCCTTCACCAGCCCCGCCGATTTCAACACCCAGCTCGAGGACTGGCTGGTGCGGGCCAACACCCGGCAGCACCGTCGGTTGGGCTGCCGCCCGATCGACCGCTGGGAGGCCGACAAGGCGGCGATGCTCGAGCTACCGCCGGTCGCCCCGGTGGTGGGGTGGCGCAGCACCACCCGGCTCCCGCGCGACCACTACGTGCGGCTGGACTCCAACGACTACTCCGTGCACCCCAGCGCCGTCGGTCGCCGGGTGGAGATCAGCGCCGACCTCGACGCGGTCGTGGTCACCCTCGCCGGTGTCGAGGTCGCCCGGCATGCCCGTTGCTGGGCCGATCACCAAAGCATCACCGACCCGGTGCACGCCGCCGCGGCCGCCGAACTACGGCAGGCCCGTCGACTGGTCGCTGTCGCTCCGGTGCAGACCGCTGTCGAGCAGCGCAGCCTGGCCGACTACGACCGACTGTTCGGCCTCACCGACACCCCGGTCAGTGCCGAGGGGGTCGCGTGATGGCCAGCAAGACAAGCAACGGCAACGGCCGCAATGTGGCATCCGAGATCGCCTACCTGACCCGGGCGTTGAAGGCACCCTCGCTGGCCGGGTCGGTGGAGCGGCTGGCCGACCGGGCCCGCGCCGAGACCTGGACCTATGAGGAATTCCTGGCCGCCTGCCTGCAACGCGAGGTCGCCGCCCGCGAAGCCCACGGCGGCGAAGGCCGCATCCGCTCGGCCCGATTCCCGTCGCGCACATCGCTGGAGGAGTTCGACTTCGATCACCAGCGCTCGCTCAAGCGGGACACCATCACCCACCTCGGCACCCTGGACTTCATCACCGGCAAGGACAACGTGGTCTTCCTCGGCCCACCCGGCACCGGCAAGACCCACCTGTCCATCGGATTAGGCATCCGGGCCTGCCAGGCCGGGCACCGTGTCGCCTTCGCCACCGCCGCCGAATGGGTCGCCCGGCTGGCCGACGCCCACCACGCTGGCAAGCTGCAAGAGGAGCTCGTCAAGCTCGGCCGCATCCCGCTGCTCATCGTCGACGAGGTCGGCTACATCCCCTTCGAAGCCGAAGCCGCGAACCTGTTCTTCCAGCTGGTGTCCAGCCGCTACGAACGAGCCTCGCTGATCGTCACCAGCAACAAGCCCTTCGGCCGCTGGGGTGAAGTCTTCGGCGACGACGTCGTCGCTGCGGTTATCTCGACTTCGATTTCCGAATCTTGCCGTTGACCTGGTATTTCGTGTCGTGGACAGGTGT
>NZ_SWMS01000021.1 GCF_005146945.1 Prauserella endophytica | reverse complement strand
TCTCGATCTTGCCCGGAATCGACAGGCCGGGCGCCACCTCGCCATAGCCCTCCGGCTTCTCCACCAGAAACGCCGTCAGATTCTGATGCGGCTTCTCCCCACCCTCGTCGGTCCTGGCCAGCACCGCGATCAGATTCGACGTGCCCCCGTTGGTCAACCACATCTTCGAACCGTCGATGACATAGTCATCACCGTCCCGCCTGGCACGAGTCTTGATCGCCGCCACATCCGAGCCCAGATCCGGCTCCGACATCGAGAACGCCCCACGCACCTCCCCGGTGGCCATCCGCGGCAGATAACGCTCCTGCTGCGCCCGAGTGCCATGCTGACGCAGCATGTAGGCCACGATGAAATGCGTGTTGATCACCCCCGACACACTCATCCACCCACGGGCGATCTCCTCCACCACCAACGCATACGTCAGCAGCGACTCACCCAGCCCACCGAACTCCTCCGGGATCATCAGCCCGAACAGGCCCATCTCCCGCATCCCCGCCACGATGTCCGCCGGATACACATCCCCATGCTCCAGCTCCTGCGCATACGGAACGATCTCCTTGTCCACGAACCCCCGCACCGTCGACAAGATCTCCTGCTGCACATCGGTCAAACCAGCGGTCTGCGCAAGGCGGGCCATGCGTTCTCTCCCGTGACTCGGCTCTTTGTTACCGCTGAGTATGGCCCCTTCCCGTCTCGTCCCCCGGGGTCAGGTGCGCGGCACCATGCTCACCGTTCGTCACCGTGCGGTTCTGCTCCGGCACCGACGGCTGGTCGGTGCCGGACGCCGCCTTGTCGAGGAACCGCAACAGCTCCACCGGGAACGGCAGCACCAGCGTCGAGTTCTTCTCCGCGGCGACCTCCACAACGGTCTCCAGCAGGCGCAGCTGCAACGCCGACGGCGTGTGGGCCATCTGCTCTGCTGCCTTGGCGAGCTTCTCCGAAGCCTGGAGCTCGCCGTCCGCGGCGATGACGCGGCCGCGCCGTTCGCGCTCGGCCTCGGCCTGCCGCGACATCGCCCGCTTCATCGTCTCCGGCAGCGCGACGTCCTTGATCTCCACGCGGTCGATGTGGATGCCCCAGCCCAGCGCGGGGCTGTCGATCATCAGCTCGAGGCCCTCGTTCAGCCGCTCGCGGTTGGACAACAGGTCATCGAGATCGCTCTTGCCGATGATCGAGCGCAGTGACGTCTGGGCGACCTGCAGCATCGCGAACCGGTAGTTCTCGACGCCGACGATCGCCTGCTTCGGGTCGATCACCTTGAAGTACACGACAGCGTCGACGCGCACGGTGACGTTGTCCCGGGTGATGCCGTCCTGCGCGGGCACGGGCAGCGTCACGATCTGCATGTTGACCTTGGTCATCCGGTCGACGATCGGGACGATCACGGTGAGCCCCGGTTCGCGCGGGGGGCTGTTCACTCTGCCGAAGCGGAACACGAGACCGCGTTCGAACTGCTTCACGACCCTTACGCTGGCCGCCAGCCCGACAGCGCCGATGGCGGCCACGGTGGTCAGGATCTCTACCAGCATGGCGGCTCCCAATGGTGAACCCCTGTCAACCGATCGTACTCCCGGCGAAAAGGGTTTGATCCTGTTCAGATGCCGCCGGTCGTGCGCGACGGGACCATCCCCCCGGCACCTTCACGAAGCAGCTCCTGAACTGCCCCCCAAGGCCACCTTTGTTGCGCTCAACGCAACAAAGGTGGCCTTGGGGGGCAGACGAAAGGCTCCGCACGGGTCGCGGCGCGTGGCCGGGCAGTGACACCGCTGACGGCATAGTCTGGCCCCATGGCTGCCGTGAACAGGGTCTTCGCAGCTCAGCTGGCACGTCTGCCGGTGTTCGGTCCCGACGGCGAGTCGATCGGAAAGGTGCGTGACCTGGTCGCCGGCCTGCGGCTGGACCAGCAGCCACCGCGCGTGCTGGGCCTCGTGGTCGAGCTGGCCACGCGCCGCCGCGTCTTCGTCCCCATGCTGCGGGTCACCGCGATCGAGCCGAACGCCGTGACGCTCGCCAGCGGCTCCGTGAACATGCGGCGGTTCACCCAGCGCCCCAACGAGGTGCTGGTGCTGGGCCAGCTGTTCGACGCGCGGGCGACGCTCGCGGCCACCGGGGTCAGGGTCACCGTCGTCGACGCCGCCATGGAGCAGGCGCGCACGCGGGACTGGGTGCTGGCCAAGCTCGCGATCCAGGAGCGGAGCGGACCGCTCGGCATCGGCCGGAGGCGCTCGGCGTTGCGGGTGCTGCCGTGGGCGGAGGTCTCCGGGCTGGGGCTCGCCGACCTCACCGGCCAGCCGCAGGGCGCGGGCCAGCTGCTGATGCTGTTCGACACGATGCGCGCGGTGGACGTCGCCGCGACCCTGCGCGACCTGCCGCTCAAGCGCAGGCAGGAGGTCGCCGACGCGATGGACGACGAGCGGCTCGCCGACGTGCTGGAGGAGCTGCCCGAGGACAACCAGAAGGAGCTGCTTTCCCACCTTGCCGAGGAGCGCGCCGCCGACATTCTCGAGGCGATGAACCCCGACGACGCCGCCGACCTGCTGTCCGAGCTGACCCCCGCCGACCAGAACCGGCTGCTCGAGCTCATGCATCCGGACGAGTCGGAGCCCGTCAAGCGGCTGCTGGAGTACTCGTCGGACACTGCGGGCGGGCTCATGACCCCGGAGCCGGTGGTGCTGACCCCGGACGCCACGGTGGCCGAGGCGCTCGCGCACATCCGCAACCCCGACCTCACCCCCGCGCTGGCCAGCATGGTTTTCGTGTGCCGCCCGCCGAGCGCGACGCCCACGGGACGGTACGTCGGCTGCGCGCACTTCCAGCAGCTGCTGCGCGAGCCGCCCGCCGACCTGGTGGCCGCCGCGGCCGACACCGACCTCCCGCCACTGCGGCCGACCGCGTCGCTGACCGAGGTCACGCGGTACTTCGCGGCGTACAACCTCACATGCGCGCCGGTCGTGGACTCCGAGGACCACCTGCTCGGCGCGGTGACCGTGGACGACGTGCTCGACCACCTGCTGCCCGAGGGCTGGCGCGAGACCGGACTGCACGACGTTGGCACCGCGACGACACAGGAGGCCGAACATGCCTGAGCTGCTGAGCCGCCGACGCCTCGACCAGCCACGGCAGCCACGGCGGCTGGCGCTCAACGTCGACGTGGAGGCGTTCGGCCGGTTCTCCGAGCGGCTCGCGCGCTTCCTCGGCACCGGGAAGTACCTGTTCTGGCAGACGCTCGTGGTGATCGTGTGGATCGCCCTGAACCTGACGGCGGTGACGCTGCGCTGGGACCCGTACCCGTTCATCCTGCTCAACCTGGCCTTCTCCACCCAGGCCGCCTACGCGGCGCCGTTGATCCTGCTGGCGCAGAACCGGCAGGACGACCGCGACCGCGTCTCGCTGGAGGAAGACCGCCTGCGGGCGGCACAGACGAAGGCCGACACCGAGTACCTCGCGCGGGAGCTGGCGGCGTTGCGGCTGGCCGTCGGCGAGGTGGCCACGCGCGACTATCTGCGCAGTGAGCTGGACAAGTTGCGGGAAGACCTCAATGGGCAGCCACGTAGCATGAGGAAAGCAACCGCAACCGCCAGCGACAGAAGGTCGGTGCCCGAGCAGTGACCACTACGCAAGAGACCCCCAGCGTCGAGGACGTCCGGACTGCGTTGAACGACGTCCACGACCCGGAGATCCGCAAACCGATCACCGAGCTCGGCATGGTCAAGGACGTCACCGTCGGCGACGACGGTGCGGTGACCGTCGCCGTGTACCTCACGGTGGCAGGCTGTCCGCTCAAGGAGACCATCACGCGCGACACCACGGCGGCCGTGTCGAAGCTGCCGGGTGTCACGGACGTCCATGTAGAGCTCGACGTGATGAGCGACGAGCAGCGCACGGAACTGCGCAAACGGTTGCGCGGCGACTCGGCGGAGCCGGTGATCCCGTTCGCCCAGCCCGGCTCGATGACCAGGGTGTACTGCGTCGCGTCCGGCAAGGGCGGCGTCGGCAAGTCGAGCGTGACGGTGAACCTCGCGGTCGCGATGGCCGAGCGCGGGCTTTCGGTCGGCGTGGTGGACGCCGACATCTACGGGCACTCGGTGCCGCGCATGCTCGGGGCGGGCGAGAAGCCCACCAAGGTCGAGCAGATGATCATGCCGCCGCAGGCGCACGGCGTGAAGGTGATCTCCATCGGCATGTTCACCCCCGGCAACACGCCGGTGGTGTGGCGTGGTCCGATGCTGCACCGCGCGCTGCAGCAGTTCCTCGCGGACGTGTTCTGGGGCGATCTGGACATCCTGCTGCTGGACCTCCCGCCGGGCACCGGTGACATCGCGATCTCGGTGGCCCAGCTGATCCCGAACGCCGAGATCCTCGTGGTCACAACGCCGCAGCAGGCCGCGGCCGAGGTGGCCGAGCGGGCTGGCGCGATCGCGCTGCAGACGCGTCAGCGGATCGCCGGTGTGATCGAGAACATGTCGTGGCTGGAGACCCCGGACGGCTCGCGGATGGAGATCTTCGGTGCCGGCGGCGGCCAGACCGTGGCCGACTCGCTGTCGAAGTCCGTCGGCTCGGAGGTCCCACTGCTGGGCCAGGTGCCGCTCGACCCGCGCCTGCGCGAGCAGGGCGACGCGGGAACTCCCCTGGTGCTCGCCGAGCCGGATGCCGCGGCGTCGCAGGTGCTCAAGGGCGCCGCCGAGAAGCTGACGGTCCGCGCCCGCGGCCTCGCCGGCATGATGCTGAACGTCAGCCCCGCCGGCCGCTAGCCGCGAGTCGCCTGCTCAGGCCCCGCGAGTTTTCTGCTCAGGCCCCGCGAGTCTCCTGCTCGTGCTTCGAACGAGGTGACACGAACGCGGAACTCGCGGGCACGAGCGGGGAACTCACACGCCCGAGCGGGGAACTCGCGCACCCGAGCGGGGAACTCGCGCACCCGAGCGGGGGACTCGCCCGCCTCAGCGGGGAACTCGCCCGCCCGAGCGGGGGACTCGCAGGCAGGCGGTTACGTGGCGTCGGGGTCCACCGGGGGCTTCTCGCCCGCCTTGAGTGGTTCCGGCGCGGGCGCGGCAGCCGCCTTGTGGCTGCCGTTCGAGCCGTTCGAGTGCCCGTTGGTGCCGTTGATGTTGTTCAGCCCGAGCGGGTCCGGGTCACCGTCGAAGAGGTGCTGGGCCACGGCGCGCTTCGGGTCGAAGTTGCGCAGCGAGCGGAGGTCCTCGATCGGTTTGCGGTACTCCTCGAACTCGGGACCCATTTCGTCGCGCAACTGCTGGCGCGCGCCGGAGGCGAAGTCCCTGACCTTGCGCACCGACCGGCCGAGCCAGGCGGCCGCCTCGGGCAACCGCTCGGGACCGAGGATGAACAACGCGGCAACGAGCAGGACGAGGATCTCGCCCCAGCCGATGTTTTCGAACACGCTGCGAACCTCCTCGGAACCGTCGCGACCAGCGTACCGCGTTAGTCTGAACCCAAGGTGACGTCGACGGTAAGGGGACGACCGTTACGGACCACCCGGATCGGCACGACCTCCCCGATGTCGTGCTCCCGGACGGCGACGGTCAGCTCGGCGGCGTTGCGCACCTGGCGGTCTCCGACCTTCGTGATCACGTCGCCTTCCTTGATACCGGCCCTCGAAGCCGGGCCGCCGTCGACCACGTTCTGGATCTGCGCGCCCTCGGAGGTGTTGGCCGCGACGGACGACGCGTTGACGCCCAGGTCGGCGTGGTTGACCTTGCCGTCGCGCACGAGAGCCTCGCTGATCCGCATGGCCTGGTCCACCGGGATCGCGAAACCGAGGCCGATGCTGCCGCCCTCACCACCGGTGCCGACGGTGCGGATCAGGGAGTTGATGCCGACGAGGGCACCGGTCGAGTCCACCAGCGCGCCGCCGGAGTTGCCGGGGTTGATCGCGGCGTCGGTCTGGATCGCGTCGTAGGTGACCGGAGGGTCGCCGTTCTCGCCCGGCGCCGTGACGGGGCGGTCCAGTGCGCTGACGATGCCCTCGGTGACGGTGTTCTCCAGGCCGAACGGCGAGCCGACGGCCACCACCGCGTCCCCTGGCGCCAGCTCGGAGGACTTGCCGATCTCGATCACCACGGGGTTCGAGACGCTCACCTTGATCACCGCGAGGTCGGTCTTGGGGTCCGTGCCGACGATCTCGGCCTTCGCCCTGGTGCCGTCGATGAACACGGCCGTGATCTCGGCCTCCTCGTCGCGCGTCGCCTGCGAGACCACGTGGTTGTTGGTGACGACGTAGCCCTGCGGGTCGATCACGACACCGGAGCCGAAGCCGCCCGACTGCCCGGACTTGACCTCGATGGAAACGACGGCGGGCGACACTCGTTTCGCTATGTCGGCGATCGAGCCGGCGGCCCGCTCCCTGCCGGCCTCGGCCTCGGCGATGTTGAGCTCGCCGGTCAGCGAGTCGCCCGCGCTCGCCAGGCCCCAGCCGACGAGCCCGCCTACCGCGCCGACCAGCAGGGCGATCACCCCGAGCAGGGCGAGCGCGGTGGGCTTGACACGGCGGCCGAACAGCACCTCGGGAAGGCTCAGCAGCGCTCCGCGCGGGCGTTCCTCGTCGTCGGGCTCGTCGTCCTCCGCGAGCACCGCGGGGCCGCCGAGCACCGCGCCGGAGCCGGGGTCGCGCCACGGGTCTCGCGACGACGACCACAGCGGCTCGTCAGGTTCCTGGCCGGGGCGGGCACCGTTGTCGTCCGGTGGCCGCTGGAGAACCACGCTCTCCGAGCCGGGCGGCTTGCCGAACGCCTCGGCCAGCGATTCGGGGGGCGGCGGCTTGGCGGCGCCGCCGTTGCGGTGGCTGGCGGTGTCGGGGGTGTAGAGCTTGTCGAAGGGACCTTCGACCCCGCGCGGCCTGCCGAACGTCGCGGCGAGTGCCGGATCAACGGAGGGACGCGCGATGGGCCGGGGCCGCAGCCGCGGGCCCTGCTCGCCGGGTTCCTCCTCGGGCGGGTTCGGTGGCTGGTTCATCATTCCCCGACAGACAGACGGCTTCAGTGCTCGGTGCGTGGTTGCTCGAGGCGACCCTACGCGCCGAGCTCAGCACTCGAATTCTGCCGCCCCCACAGTGAAGTGGGTGTTGCTCAGCGCGGACCTTCCATCGGCGCGGCGGCCTGGGTGGTGCTCAGTGCCGGTGCCGGCGCCGGTGCGGTCGTGCTGACGCTTGTGGTGGTCGGCGTCGGGGCGGGGCCGTTGCCGAACTGGGCCCGAAGGACACCAGCGGGCGCGGTGCCGCCCTGCTCGCTGTCGGGGTCGTCGGCGCCGACCGTGGCGACGAGCGCGAGCGCGCTCAGCACCAGACCGGACACGACGACGCCGGCGCCCTGCGCCGCGCGGCGCCGGGAGGAGCCGAGACGTGCGCCACTGCCCAGCACATTGGCCGAGCTGCCCAGTGGCGCCGAGCTGCCCAGCGAACCGCTGGGCAGGCCGTTACGGAGGCCGGCGACGCGCTCGGGCCGCTGAATGGCGACGAGCTGGCCGTCGTCAGTGATCGCGAGGTTGTCCGGCGTGGTGGTGATGTCGGTGTGCTCCGGTATCGAGCGCAGGCTCGCGAGGAACCCGGGCGACATCGAGGGAGCCTGTGCGTGCTGCACGGCAGAACGAGCCTGCCGCTGCGCGCGTACGTCGGCCGCGCAGCCCGGACACCGGGCGATGTGTGCCGCGGCGCGCTCGTGGGCGCCCAGCGACAGCTCCCTGTCGACGAACGCGACCACCGCGTCCGGCAACAGGTGCGACTCGGGGAGCCCCCACCCCCGGTGTTCCGTCATACCGTGGCCTCCAACTTGAGCGCGCGGCGACGCTCCAGGGAGGCCTTCAGTGCCTGGCGGCCGCGGTGAATCCTGCTGCGCACGGTGCCGAGCTTAACCCCGAGGGTCGCGCCGATCTCCTCGTACGAAAGGCCTTCGACGTCGCACAGCACGACGGCGGCGCGGAACTCCGGAGGCAGGTCGTCGAGCGCGGCCTGCAGGTCCGGGTCCAGGTGCGTCTCGGAGTAGACCTGCTCGGGGCTCGGGTCGTCACCGACGATGCGGTCGGTGTCGTCGGGCAGTCCCTCCATGCGCACGCGCGAGCGGCGCCGTGCCATGTCCAGGAACAGGTTGGTGGTGATGCGGTGCAGCCAGCCCTCGAACGTCCCGGGCTTGTACGACGCGAGCGAGCGGAACACCCGGATGAACGTCTCCTGGGTGAGGTCCTCGGCGTCGTGTGTGTTGCCCGTGAGGCGGTAGGCCAGCCGGTAGACGCGGTCGGCGTGCTCGCGCACGACCTCGTCCCACGACGGCGGCGTCCACGCGGCGTCCCCCTGATCGCCCGCGGCGCTCACCATGGCTGGCTCTGCCACCTCGGCATCGGTCGGCTTCGGCGCGGTCTGCGTGCTGTTTCGCGACAGCTGAGGCACCTCCATCGGCCTGCTCCCCCTTACTCACCCTGCCCAACGCAGCGGCTGCGTGGAGTGTTCCCATCCTTGGGACGTAGTTTTCCGTGCTTCCTTATGGTTCTAGTGAGATGCGTCTGAGAGCAGCCTGAGAAGATGGTTCAGCGTGGTTGACCGAGTCGCCGGGGCTGCCGCGCTAACCTCTGCGCGTGAACTCCGAGACGAGCATCACGGGGCCGGTGGACCTCGGCGACTTCGTCGAGAGCTACCTCCCCGACGACGAGCTTCTCGCCGCCACGCGGGCGCGCGCCGAGGAGCTCGGCTGCCTGCCGGTGTCGTGCGCGACCGGCGCCGCGCTGGGCTTCCTCGCCGCGACGCTGCAGGCCAGAGCCGTCGTGGAGATCGGGACGGGCACCGGCGTGAGCGGCCTGCACCTGCTGAGAGGCATGGCCGCGGACGGGGTGCTGACGACGATCGACCTCGAACCGGAGTTCCATCGCTCGGCGCGCAGGGTGTTCCTCGACGCGGGGTTCCCGCCGGGGCGCATGCGGCTGATCATGGGCAAAGCACTCGACGTGCTGCCGAGGCTGACCTCGGGTGGCTACGACATGGTGTTCGCCGACGCGGCCCGGGTGGAGTATCCCGGCTACTTCGACCTCGGCGTGCAGCTGCTGCGGCCGGGCGGCGTGATCGTGTTCCACAACGTGCTGGTCGGCGGCAGGCTCGGCGACCCGGCGCGACGGGACCCCGAGCTGCTGGCGCTGCGCGAGGTGGCGAGGGCGGTGCGCGAGGACGAGCGGCTGCGCCCGGCGATCATCCCGGTCGGGAACGGGCTGCTCGCGGCCGCGGTAGGCAGCTGAGCATCGCGAGCGCCAGCCACGCGGTGACGACGGCGACGAGCCAGCCCCACCCCGCGTGGCCGTAGACGACGCTGCCGAGGGTGCCGCCAACGCTGCTGCCGAGGTAGTAGGCGAGCGTGTAGATGCCGCCGGTCTGGCCGCGCGCCCCTTCGGGCGCCTCCGCGGCGGCCCACCCGTTGGCGACGGCGTGCGCCGCGAAGAACCCGGCCGTGAGCAGCAGGAATCCGGCGACGACGAGCGGCAGCGAGTCGGGCAGCGTCAGCAGGGTGCCCGCAATCGTCGCGGAGAGGCCGAGTAGCAGGGAGCGGCGGCGGCCGAGCCGGTGGACGAGCCTGCCCGCCGTCGCGGACGACACCGAGCCGAGCGCGTAGGCGAGGAAGATCAGCGAGGCGATCGCGGGGCTGAGCCCGAGCGGCTCGGCGGTGAGGCGGAACCCGGCGGCGTTGTAGAGCGCGACGAAGGACCCCATGGCGAGCAGGGCGACCGCGTACTGGGCGAGCAGCACCGGCTTCCGCAGTGCCGACCCGATCCCGGCGAACACGCTCCGCAACCTCCCCCACCCCGTCTCTTGGGGAGCAAGGGAGCTTTGCTCTCGTTTCGCGGTAGTAAAGCTCCCTTGCTCCCTACGCGAACGGGGGCTGCGCGGCAAGGTGAACACGGTGAGTAGCGCGCAGAGCAGGGCCAGTACCGCGACCGCGGCGAGTGCGCCGTGCCACCCGAGCCGGTCCGTGGTGAACCCGCTCGCCAGCCTGCCCGCCATGCCGCCGATGGTGTTGCCCGCGATCATCATCCCGACCGCCGCCGCGACGCCGGTCCTGCCGAGCTGCTCCGCCAGGTACGCGGCGGCCACGCCGGGGAAGCCCGCGATCGCGATGCCCTGCAGCACCCGCAGCGCGAGCAGGACCTCGAACGACGGCGCGAACGGCAGCGCCAGTCCGAGAGCGGCCGACGCGAGCACCGACGCGACGATGATCGGGCGCCGCCCGACCAGCTCCGAGAGCACCGCGATCGGCAGCACCGCGATCGCGAGCGCTCCCGTCGCGACGCTCACCGCCAGCGACGCCCTGCCGGGGTCGAGTCCGAACTCCGCCGCCAGCTGCGGCAGCAGCGGCTGCGGCGCGTAGAGCAGCGCGAACGAGCACACGCCCGCCGCCGCCGTCGCCAGGCTGACCCAGCGGGTCCCGACCGCGCGTTCCCGCGCCAACGTCACCACTCCGGCGACGCTAAGCACCGGCAATCAATACGTCCAATGCGCGGATGAGCGATAATCCATACCGTGCCGGATGAATCGACAGACGCCCCGCTCACGGCCGAGCTCGCCGCGCACGCGCCACTGCTGCGCGTGCTGAGGCTCACTCGCAACGTCACCCGCGCGGCACAGGAGCTCGGCATCCCGCAGCCCACGGCCAGCCGGCGCCTCGCCGCACTCGGCGAGCGCCTCGGCGCTCCGGTGATCGTCCCGGAAGGTCGCGGCATCCGGCTGACACGCGCGGGTGAGCTGCTGGCCGAAGCCGCCGACCGCGCGCTCGACGTGCTCGCGGGCGGCGTCCGCCAGGTCCGCGAGGAGATCGACCCGGAACGCGGGCACGTCGAACTCGGCTTCCTGCATCTGCTCGGCCGCTCGCTCGTGCCCGGACTGCTCCGCGACTTCCGTGCCGCGTACCCGCACGCCCGGTTCAGCCTCGTCCAGGGCTCGCGGCAGGAGATCGTCGACCGGCTCCGCGCGGGCACGATCGACCTCGCCCTTGTCGCACCGCCGCCAGAGGAGGCCGACGTCGAGGCCGTCACGCTCGCCGAGGAGGAGCTGTTCGTGTCGGTCCCGGCAGGGCACCGCCTCGCCGGCCGGCGCCTCGTGCGCATGACCGACCTCGCCGACGAGGACTTCGTGATGCTCGAACACGGCTACGGCCTGCGCACCATCACCGACGACCTGTGCCGCCGCGCCGGGTTCACGCCGACGATCGCGTTCGAGGGGCAGGAGTCGGACACCGTGCGCGGCCTGGTCGCCGCGGGACTCGGCGTGGCGCTGCTGCCGAAGTTCGAGCCGGGCACCCCGGCTGGCGTCGCCGAGGTGCCGCTCGCGCCGAGGGTCACGCGCGCGATCGGCCTCGTGTGGCCGGTCGGCTACCCGCTGCCACCCGCCGTGGCGGCGTTCCGGAACTTCGTACGCGAACGGGCTCAGGTGCCGTAGGACGCGGCCAGCTCGACCAGCGTGCGCGCCGCGAAGCCGGTGCCGCCTGGCACCACCTCGTCGTAGTTCTTCTCCGAACGCGCCGGGCCGGCGATATCCAGGTGCGCCCACGGCAGGCCCGCGGTGAACTCACGCAGGAACAGCGCGGCGGTGATCCCGCCAGGCCCGGGCGGCGCCTGCCGGACGTCGGCGATGTCGCTGCGCACGTCGGCGGCGTGGTCCTCAAGCAGCGGCATCCGCCACCACTGTTCGCCCGCCCGCTCCCCCGCGGCCCGCACGCGCTCGGCCAGCTCGTCGTCGGTGGCGAAGAGCCCGCCGGTGCGCAGGCCGAGCGCCACCTTCATCGCTCCCGTCAGCGTCGCGACGTCCACCACGGCGTCCGGCCGGTACCGCTGCACGCCGTAGGCGATCGCGTCGGCCAGCACCATCCTGCCCTCGGCGTCGGTGTTGGCGACCTCCGTGGTGCGCCCGCCGTAGTGCCGCACCACGTCGCCCGGCCGGTAGGACGAGCCCGACACGTGGTTCTCCGCTGCTGGCACGAGACCCGTCACGCGCACGCCGAGCCGGAGTGCCGCGATCGCCCGCATCGCGGCGATCACCGCGCCACCGCCGGACATGTCGGTGCGCATGAGGTGCATGCCCTCGGCCGGCTTGATCGAGATGCCGCCGGTGTCGAACGTGATGCCCTTGCCGACCAGCAGCAGGTGTGTGGTGGCCCCGCGCGGCCGGTGGCTCAGCTCGATCAGCCTCGGCGGGCTCGCCGAGCCGCCGCCCACCGCGAGCACGCCGCCAAAGCCCTGCGCCGTCAGCCACTCCTCGTCCCGCACGGTGACCGAGAGCCCGGGGACGTCGTCCGCGGCCTGCTCGGCCACGCCGGCCAGCCACGCGGGGTTCTTGACGTTCGCCGGGGTGTTGGCGAGGTCGCGGGCCAGCGCGGAGGAGGCCGCCAGCTCGCGCGCCCTGTTCACGGCGTCCTCGTGCGCGAGCACGGCGCGCTGGTCCGTGGTCAGCAGGCGCACCGCGCGCACGCTCGCCTTCGGCTCCTCGGAGCTGACCCGGTAGCGGTAACCGCCGAGCAGCGCGCCCGTCGCGAACGCCGCGTACCGCTCGGAGCCGACGTCGGCCGGGAGCTGGACCAGAACGCGCTTCGGAACCTTGCGGCCCGCGTTCGACTCCGCCTCCGCGAACGAGTTGGCCGCGCGGATGAACGCCGCCCCAGCCGCGCGGTACTGCTTCTCCGTGCCGTCGCCGACGCCGACGAGCCACCTCGGCCCCTCGTCACCGGGCACCACGTGCACCTCGCCCGCCTTGCCGGTCGCGCGCAACCGGTCGGCGACGTCGGCGTACGGGGACTCGCCGTCAGGGGTGAGCACCGCGGCGAGCGGCTCCCCCTTGCGCGCGGTGTCGCCGACCTCGACATCGAGCAGCCGGCTGGGTACGGACGGGAGCGGGGAGCGGGCCATCGGCGGCCTCCAGGCACGGTGAAGACAGCCAGCCCGAACGGAGTCGACGCTGGCGGGTACGGGCAGAGAACGTGGTTAGCTGGTGGCCTCCTGAAGGGCCGCACCGAGGTCCTTGGCCTCCTCGGCCGACAGCTCGACGACGAGTCGCCCACCGCCCTCGAGCGGTACGCGCATCACGAGGCCCCGCCCCTCCTTAGTAACTTCGAGGGGACCATCTCCGGTCCGGGGCTTCATGGCCGCCATAGCGTGCTCCCTCCGTCTTCAAGCAGTGCCCGGCTCGCGCTCCTGGGAACAACCGGGTCGTGACCATTGTCCCCCATCAGCAGCTGGCCGTGAACGCGGACCGATCTTAGCGTCGGGGCATCCATGCTGGTATGCGGCTCGCGGGGCTGTCAGACTCGCGTGGCGACTCAGACGGACGGAGGGTTTTTCGTGACCACCGATGACGTGCTGCTGCGGAGCGACAGCGACCGCGTGCGCACACTGATCCTCAACCGCCCCAAGGCATACAACTCGCTCACGGTCGAGCTGAAGGAGCGGCTGCTCGCCGAGCTGCGGGACGCCTCGGCCGACCCGGGGGTGCGGGCGATCGTGCTCACCGGGGCGGGCAAGGCGTTCTGCGCCGGGCAGGACCTCAAGGAGCACATCGGACTGCTGGAGGCGGGCGACGACGCGCCCCTGCGCACGGTCACGGAGCACTACAACCCCATCGTCAGGGCGATAATCGAGGCACCCAAGCCCGTGATCGCCGCCGTGAACGGCCCCGCCGCCGGCGCGGGCGCCGCGTTCGCCTACGCCGCCGATCTGCGGATCGCGGCGGCTTCCGCCAACTTCCTGATGGCCTTCGCCAACGTGGGCCTCGGTCCCGACTCGGGCGCATCGTGGACGCTGCAGCGGCTGATCGGCTACGGCCGCGCGGCGGAGCTGATGCTGCTCGCGCGTCCGGTCGACTCCGCCGAGGCGCTGCGCATCGGCCTGGTCGGCGAGGTCGTCGCCGACGAGGACCTCGCGGCGAGGGCGCAGGACCTGGCGGCGAAACTGGCCGGGGGCCCGACCGCCGCCTACGCCAAGATCAAGGGCACCCTCACGGCCGCCGCCGAGAGCACGCTGGAGGAGGCGCTCGCCGAGGAGGACGCCGCGCAGACCGCGCTGGGCGCCACGACCGACCACCACGAGGCGGTCGCGGCCTTCGTGGCCAAGCGCAAACCGGACTTCATCGGCAGCTGAGCCCGCTCAGCCCGCCCGGAAGCAGCCCTCGACGTGGTCGTCGACCATGCCGGTGGCCTGCATCATCGCGTAGCACGTGGTGGGGCCGACGAAGGCGAAGCCGCGCTTCTTCAGCGCGCGCGCCATCGCCTTCGACTCGGCCGTCACCGCGGGCACGTCGGCCATCGTGGCCGGCCGCAAGCGGCCTTCCGGGTCGGGCGCGAACGACCACAGCAGCTCGTCGAGCGGCACGTCGAGGCTCGCGATGGCCCGCGCGTTGGTGATGGTCGCCAGGATCTTCGCGCGGTTGCGCACGATCGAGGCGTCGCCGAGCAGGCGCGTCACGTCGTCCTCGCCGAAGGCGGCCACGCGTTCGGGATCGAAACCGTGGAACACCCGCCGGAACGCCTCGCGCTTGCGCAGGATCACCAGCCACGACAGTCCGGATTGGAACGCCTCCAGCGAGAGCCGCTCGAACAGCGCGACCTCGCCGCGCAGCGGCACACCCCACTCGGTGTCGTGATAGACGGCGTAGTCGGGCGCCGAGTTGCCCCACGAGCACCGCGCGACGCCGTCCTCACCCAGCAGCTCGCTCATCCGCCCACCACGTAGGACTCGGCGAACTTGGCGAAGTTGTGCAGGGAGCGTCGAAGGCCAAGGGAGAACACCGGCTTCACCAGCGGCCAGCCCAGCCGCCCCACGACCCCGAACGGGAGGTCGAGCTGCTCTGACCAGATGAACACCGACCGGCTCGGACCCCGGTCCTGCACGTGGAACGAGCCGGTGCCGCGCACGAGAAAGCCCAGGTGACGCACGGTGCAGCGCACGGGCGGCTCCCAGCTCGTGATCTCCATCGAGTCGGTGAAACCGACGCCGGCGACGCCGGTGAACGCCTCCAGCTTCGAACCGACGCTGCGGCCGTTGCCGGACACCACGCGCACGTCGGTGCCGAGCAACCACTCGCGCTGCCGGTGCCAGTCGGTGAGCGCGAGCCACGTGGTCCCGGCCGGTGCCGCGACGTCGACGGACAGCACCAGATCGGTCACTGGGACGCCTCGCGTTCGTTGCGCTCGACCCGCTCCGCCAGCTGGGCCTCGAGGTCGGCGACCCGTGCACGCAGCCCGTCGATCTCGCCGCCCAGCCGTCCCATCACCCAGTCGACCTCGGACATCTTGTAGCCACGCAGCACGAGCTGGTACTTCACGGCGCTCACGTCCTCGCCGGTGATGTCCTCGGCGGGCAGCCGGGTCGGCGAGCTGCCCGGGGCCAGCGGAGCCAGTTCCTCGCCCCGGCCGAACACAACGGCAGCCAGCAGGAACACCACGGCGGCCACGAGCAGCATCACGACGAGATAGATGAGCGCGGTGGTCACGTCCCGATCGTGGCACACGGCGCCGCGGTGACCGCAGTGAAGGCCACCATGCCTGCGTTCAACGCAGGCATGGTGGCCTTCACTGCGGTTGGGAGGGCCACCTCAGCGGCGGGCGGCGAGCACCTCGCACATCGGGGGGCGGTCGGTCACGGCCACCTCGGTGTGCTCGGGCAACCACTCGCCCGCCACCTGCGTGAACTGGGTCAGCCCGGCGCCGGAGGCCTCGATGTCGCAGCGGGCGAGCGCGGTGCCGAGGATCTGCCGCGCCATGACACCGAGCTGCAGCAGCGAGCGGTTGCGGTGCTTGCGCACCCCCAGGTTCACCTGGGCGAGCGCGTCGAGCCCGTACCGGGACTCCGCGTCGAGCAGCAGGCCGATCTCCACGCCGTACCCCGTGGCGAACGGCACCGACTCCAGCAGCTCCCGCGTGCCCGCGTACTCGCCACCGAGCGGCTGCACGAGGCCGGACAACGCGGGCCGCAGCGCTGCGAGCAGCGGCCTCGCCAGCAGCTCGGTGACGCGGCCGCCGCCGGTGCCCAGCTCCTCGGACTCCAGCCGCAGCGGCCTGCGGTAGAAGCCCTTGACCAGGTGGACTCCGTCCTCGCACAGCAGCGGGCCGAGCAGCGACGGCACGAACCCGGGGTCGGGGTCGACGAGGTCCGAGTCGAGGAACACCACGACGTCGCCGGTGGTGGCGGCCAGCGACCGCCACAGCACCTCGCCCTTGCCGGGCAGCGGCGTCCAGTCCGGCAGCACGTCCTCGCGGTGCACCACGCGCGCGCCCGCCCGCGCGGCGACGTCGGCCGTGCCGTCGGTCGAGCCGGAGTCGAACACCACCAGCTCGTCGACGAGCGTGCCCAGCAGCGGGCGCACCGAGGCGACGACGCCGCCGACCGTTCCGGCCTCGTCCAGGGCGGGCAGCACCACGGAGACCGTGCGCCCGCCCTTGGCGAGACGCAGCTCATCGGCCGTCCACTGTGGAGACTGCCAGGTTCGCCGGGCGAACCACTCCTCGTTCATGAGAACCGATCGTGCCATGCTGGATGGACAACGCCGCTGGAGGAGACGTGCTGCAACTGCTGATCCGCCGGGTACTCGCGCCGCTGACCAGGCTCGTGTACCGGCCGATCGTCGTCGACGCGGACAAGGTGCCACCGACCGGGCCGGTGATACTGGCCGCCAACCACCGCTCCGCCGCCGACACCTTCGTGATCCCCATCGTGACGCCGCGGCCCGTCGCGTTCCTCGGCAAGGCCGAGTACTTCACCGGCAAGGGACCGAAGGCGCGGCTGATGGCGGCGTTCCTGTCCGCGCTCGGCTACGTGCCGGTGGAGCGCGGCAACGCGGCGGCGGGGCTGGCCGCGCTCGGCGCCGCCCGCCGGGTGCTCGACGACGGCGGCGCATTCGGCATCTACCCGGAAGGCACGCGTTCGCTCGACGGCCGCCTGCACCGGGGGCACACCGGGGTCGGAGCGCTCGCGCTCGCGACTGGCGCGCCGGTGGTGCCCGTGGCGCTGACCGGCACCGACCGGCTCCTCCCGCACGGCAAGAAGATTCCGAGGCTCGTGCGGGTCACCGTGCGGTTCGGTGACCCGCTGGAGTTCTCCCGTTACGACGGGCTCAAGGACTCGCCCGCCATCCGCCGCGCGGTGACCGACGAGATCATGTACGCGATCATGGAACTGTCGAAGCAGGAGTACGTGGACGCCTACCACAAGCGCCCCAACGCCGCCTGACCGTTCACACCGCTTTCCCGCCCCCCAAGGCCACCTTTGTTGCGTTGAGCGCAACAAAGGTGGCCTTGGGGGAAGGTCAGTCCTCCGCCCATTTGTCGACGGGGACCCCGTCGTGCCGCTCGAAGGCGTCGAGCAGCGCCACGGGGTCCGCGTCGATGGTGATCAGCTCCCGGCTGGCCTTGTTGAGAAAACCCTCGGCCGACATGTGCTCGATGAACTCGGCGAGCTTGCCGAAGTAGCCGGACGCGTCGACGAGGCCGATCGGCTTGGCGTGCAGGCCGAGCTGGGCCCACGTCCACACCTCGAAGAGCTCCTCGAGCGTCCCGGCCCCGCCCGGCAGCGCGAGGAACCCGTCGGACAGCGAGGCCATCGTGGCCTTGCGCTCGTGCATGTCCTCCACGACGTGTAGCTCGGTGAGGTTGTGGTGCGCGATCTCCACCCGCATCAGATGCTTCGGGATCACGCCGATCACCTCGCCGCCCGCGGCGAGCGCACCATCGGCGACGGCGCCCATCAGGCCCACGCTCGCCCCGCCGTAGACCACGCCGAGGCCGCGTTCGGCGAGCAGGGCGCCCAGCTTGGCGGCCTCCTCCGCGTATCCGGAGCTGTTGCCTGCCGACGAACCGCAGAACACGCATACGCGTCGCACTAGTGAGTGTCCTCCCACGCCTTGTACGCCTCGAGCACGACGCCCACCGCGTCGTCGATGTCGTCGGTGACGTGCAGCAGATCGGCGTCGCGTTCCCCGATCTTGCCCTCGCCGAGCACCGTGTTGCGAACCCATTCGTAGAGCCCGCCCCAGTAGTCGCTGCCGAACAGCACCACCGGGAACTTCGTCACCTTCTTCGTCTGCACGAGCGTCAGCGCCTCGAACAGCTCGTCCAGCGTGCCGAACCCGCCCGGCAGGCAGATGAACGCCTGCGCGTACTTGATGAACATCGTCTTGCGGGTGAAGAAGTAGCGGAAGTTGACGCCGAGGTCCACCCACGGGTTCAGCCCCTGCTCGAAGGGCAGCTCGATGCCGAGCCCGATGGAGAGCCCGCCCGCCTCCGACGCGCCGCGGTTCACGGCCTCCATCGAGCCGGGGCCGCCGCCGGTGATCGCGGCGAAGCCGGCGTTGGCCAGCGCGGCGCCGATGTCGCGGCCGAGCTGGTACTCGGGGTGGTCGCGCGGCGTGCGCGCGGAGCCGAACACCGTGACGGCACGCGGAACCTCGGCCAGCGCGCCGAAGCCCTCCACGAACTCGGCCTGGATTCGCAACACGCGCCACGGGTCGGTGTGCACCCAGTCGCTGGGGCCCCTCGAGTCCAGCAGGCGCTGGTCGGTGGTCGAGTCCTCCGCCTGGCGGGACCGGCGCAACACCACCGGACCACGGTGCCGTTCCGGTGGGTGTTCCGCGTCGTCCGGGATGCTGTGTGTCACCTGGTCACTCACAGCGCCCAGCCTAGAGGTCAGGTCCCCAGGAACGACCGGAGAACCTCGGCGACGCGGTGGATCTCGGCGACGGCGACGTGCTCCTGCCGCGTGTGCGCGAGCGTCGGGTCACCGGGGCCGAAGTTCACCGCAGGCATACCGAGTGCCGCGAAGCGGGCGACGTCGGTCCAGCCGAGCTTGGCCGCGGCCTCTCCCCCGGCCGCCGCCACCAGCTCCGCCGCCGCGGGCTCACCGAGTCCCGGCAGCGCACCGGGCGAGCTGTCGACCACGTTCACGTCATGGCCGTCGAACACCTCGCGCAGGTGCTGCTCGGCCTGTTCGGGGGTGCGGTCGGGGGCGAACCGGTGGTTGACGGCGAGCACGGCCGCGTCCGGGACGACGTTGCCGGAGACCCCGCCGCCGATGCGCACGGCCTGCAGGCCCTCGCGGTAGGTGAGCCCGTCGATCTCGACGACCCTCGGCTCGTAGGCGGTGAGCGTGCGCAGCGGTTCGGCGAGCGCGTGGATGGCGTTGCTGCCCATCCACGCCCGTGCCGTGTGCGCACGTGTGCCGGCCGTGCGCAGTTCGATGCGCATCGTGCCCTGGCAGCCAGCCTCGATCACGGCGTTGGACGGCTCACCGACGATCGCGAGGTCACCGGAGAGCCAGTCGGGCAGCTCGCGCTCGATGCGGCCGAGGCCGTTGCGGACGGCTTCCACCTCCTCGCAGTCGTAGAACACGAACGTCACGTCGTGCGTCGGCTCCGGCAGGGTGGCGGCGAGGTGCAGGAACACCGCGTCGCCGCCCTTCATGTCCACGGTGCCCAGGCCGTGCAGCACCTCGTCGGAGCCGCTGCCGGTGCGCTTGCCGGGGAGGTTGTCGTTCACGGGCACCGTGTCGAGGTGCCCGGCGAGCACCACGCGCGACGGCCTGCCCAGCGACGTGCGCGCGAGCACGGCGTCGCCGTTGCGCACGACCTCCAGGTGCGGGGCCTGACGGCGCAACGCGGACTCCACGGCGTCGGCGATCACCGCCTCCTCCCCGGACACGCTGGGGATGTCCACCAGTGCGGCGGTGAGGTCGACGGGGTCGGAACGCAGGTCGAGCGAGGGCATGAGCAGCACCGTATCTCGCGGTGCGTACGGTTGACCCGTGCGTACCCGTGCTCTGCTGGTCACCGCCGCCGCTGTGGTGTTGCTGCCGCTGTCCGCCTGCGCCCGCGAGGCGGGTCCGACGCCGAAGGGCGCCGCGCCCGACCCCGGCCCCGGCGCACTGCGGGTGAAGCTCGAGGCACTGACGATGGACGTGTGCTTCACCGACCCCACGGAGATGGACCCGCCCGGCTGCCAGAAGTACGTCACCCAGCTCGGCACCGTCCCCGGCACGGCGCAGAAGTTCGCGGGCACCGAGCATCCCGAGCTGGCCGAGGCGGGGCGGGCGCTCGACAAGGCCATCAGGGG
Organism: Prauserella endophytica; assembly: GCF_005146945.1. Classification (GTDB taxonomy): domain Bacteria; phylum Actinomycetota; class Actinomycetes; order Mycobacteriales; family Pseudonocardiaceae; genus Prauserella_A; species Prauserella_A endophytica. The sequence goes on along the minus strand of NZ_SWMS01000021.1, from coordinate 93,783 downwards.
CTACCGCGACAACACGTGCGGCACGCAGGGTTCCGCCGACGCGTGCACGGAAGCACTGGTCGACATGTCGACCGCGCTGGGGCAGGTCAAGGCGCACGTGTCCAAGCTGCCCGAAGTCACGACGCAGTCGGGCTGAGCCACGGGTTACCGTTACGGCCGTGAGTGAGCAGACCCCCAATCCGGAGACCACGGGCGCGACCGGCGTCGGCCTGGCGACCATCACCACCGACGGCACGGTGCTCGACACGTGGTTCCCGCATCCGAAGCTGACCACCGACGGCGAGGCAGGCACCGCGCGACTGTCGGACGAGGAGGCCGCCGAGGTGCTCGGCGAGGCCGCTGTCGCGCTGCTCGGCACGGACACCGACCGCGGGGTCGAGGTCGTCGCCGTGCGCACCTCGATCGCCTCGCTGGCGAAGGCGCCCGCGGACGCACACGACGTGTACCTGCGCCTGCACCTGCTGTCGCACCGGCTCGTCCGGCCGCACGGGCTGAGCCTCGACGGCCAGTTCGGGCTGCTGGCCAACGTGGTGTGGACCAACCACGGCCCGTGCCCGGTGGACGGCTTCGAGGCGACGCGCCTGCGCCTGCGCGCGAGGGGCCCGGTGACCGTCTACAGCGTGGACAAGTTCCCGCGCATGGTGGACTACGTCACGCCCAGCGGCGTGCGGATCGGTGACGCCGACCGTGTCCGGCTCGGCGCCCACCTGGCGAGCGGCACCACCGTGATGCACGAGGGCTTCGTGAACTTCAACGCCGGCACGCTCGGCGCCTCCATGGTCGAGGGCCGCATCTCGGCGGGTGTCGTGGTGGGCGACGGCAGCGACGTCGGCGGTGGCGCGTCGATCATGGGCACGCTCTCCGGCGGTGGTACCGAGGTGATCTCGGTCGGCGAGCGCTGCCTCATCGGGGCCAACGGTGGCGTCGGCATCTCGCTCGGCGACGACTCCGTCGTCGAGGCCGGCCTGTACGTCACAGCGGGCACGAAGGTGGTCGTAGAGGGCAAGTCCGTCAAGGCCCGCGAGCTCTCCGGCATCTCCGGCGTGCTGTTCCGCCGCAACTCGGCGACGGGCGCCGTCGAGGTCGTTCCGCGCGAGGGCACCGGTATCGAGCTCAACGCCGCCCTGCACGCGAACGACTGACCCCTTTCGCAAACCGGCTCGCGCGCCGGCGGTGACCGGCGCGCGAGCCGTACGCTCCAGCGCGCGAGTCGTGCACCCAGGACGCCGAGCTGTGCGTACGGACCGCGAGTCCCCCGCTCAAGCACGCGAGTCCCCCGCTCAAGCACGCGAGTCCCCCGCTCAAGCACGCGAGTCCCCCGCTCAAGCACGCGAGTCCCCCGCTCAAGCACGCGAGTCCCCCGCTCGAGCACGCGAGTTGCTCACTCCGGAATGCGCGACTCACAGTCGGGAACGCACGACTCGCCGACCGGAGCGGGGAACTCGCCGACCGGAACGCACGACTCGCCGACCGGAACGCACGACTCGCCGGCCGGAGCGGGGAACTCGCCGACCGGAGCGGGGGACTCGCCGGCCGGAGCGGGGGACTCGCGCCGGGCGTCAGGCCCGCAGGCGTTCGGCGGCCGCGTTGACGCGCTCGTCGGTCGCCGTCAGTGCGACCCGGACGTGCTTGCCTCCGCGCGGGCCGTAGAAGGTACCCGGCGCGACGAGGATGCCGCGCTCGGCGAGCCAGCCGACCGTCTCGGCCGACTCCTCGTCCCTGGTCGCCCAGAGGTAAAGGCCCGCCTCGGAGTGGTCGATCCGGAAACCGCTGTCCAGCAACGCCTTGCGCAGCACCGATCGGCGCGCCGCGTACCGCTCACGCTGGGCGAGCAGGGCCTTGTCGTCGGTCAGCGCGACCGTCATGGCCTCCTGCACCGGCCTGGGCACGATCATGCCGGCGTGCTTGCGCACCTCGAGCAGCCGCCGCACCAGCGCGGGGTCGCCGGTCACGAAACCGGCCCGGTAGCTGGCGAGGTTCGCCGACTTCGACAGCGAGTGCACGGCGAGCAGGCCGTCGAGGCTGCCGCCGTGGACGTCGGGGTGCAGTACTGACACCGGCTCGCCCTCCCAGCCGAGTGCCAGGTAGCACTCGTCGGAGACGACCACGGTGCCGCGCTCCCTCGCCCACTCCACGACCTTGCGCAGGTGCTCGACGCCCAGCACACGGCCGGTCGGATTCGACGGCGAGTTGAGCCAGATCATCGCCGGTTTCTGCGGCCCGAGCTGGGTCAGCCCGTCGGCCCGCACCGGTGATGCACCGGCGAGCAGCGCGCCCACCTCGTAGGTCGGGTAGGCGAGCTCGGGAATGACCACGACGTCGCCCGCGCCGGCGCCGAGCAGCGTCGGCAGCCACGCCACCAGCTCCTTGGAGCCGATCGTGGGCAGCACGGCTTCGGGGTCGATCCCCTCGATGCCATGCCGCCTGCGCAGTGCCTCCACCGCGGCGGCGCGCAGCTGCGGCGTGCCGTGTGTCGTGGGGTAGCCGGGGATGTCCGACACCGAGGCCAGCGCCTCGCGAATGGGCTCGGGCACGGGATCCACCGGGGTGCCGACCGAGAGGTCGACGATCCCGTCGGGGTGCGCCCGCGCCTTCGCGGTGTGGTCGGCCAGCGAGTCCCAGGGAAAGCCGGGTAGAGCGGCCGGGGTCATTCGCCCTGCGGGGGCAGGTCCTTGATCCACTGCGGGTCGTGAGCGGTCTTGCCGACCTTCGACGCACCACCCGGGGAACCCAGCTCGTCGAAGAAGTCGACGTTGGCCTTGGTGTAGCCGTTCCACTCGTCCGGGACGTCGTCCTCGTAGTAGATGGCTTCCACCGGACAGACCGGCTCGCAGGCTCCGCAGTCGACACACTCGTCGGGGTGGATGTAGAGCATCCGCTCGCCCTCGTAGATGCAGTCGACGGGGCACTCGTCGATGCATGCCTTGTCGAGCACGTCGACGCAGGGCTCGGCGATCACGTAGGTCACTGCGTTCTCCTGCTGTTTTCTTTGGTCTGGCCCGCTCACGGACATTACGCGGTCCCGGCAGGCATCCTATGCTCAGGCTGCCCTAATCGGGCGATCGCGGAGGGCTCGGTCACAGCCTCTTGTCACGGCCCGGCTTGGGTGGATTGCGCATGTCCCCGGTGACGACGAAACGCGGCTTCTCGGTCTCGGCCTCCTCGCCATCCTCCGGCTTCGAACCCACGGCGCGGTTGAAGCCGTCGGCGATCTCCCGCACCAGGTCGTTGTTGTGCCGGTCGTCCCTGCGCGCGATGCTCATCGGCTCTCCTTTCAGGTCTTTTGGTACCAATCTAGTCGTGACCGACGACGCCGAGCAGATCGAACGAGCATGCGCGGACGCATGGCCTGCCCAGATCGAACGGCCACTCGGACAGTGGCGGCTGCGCGCGGCGGGCGGCTTCACCGGAAGGGCCAACAGCGCGCTGGCGATCGGCGACCCGGGCACGACGATGGGCGACGCACTGCGCTCGGTATGTGACTTCGCCCACGCCCACGGCATCGATCCGGTGGTGCAGGCGATCCAGGACGGACCGGTCGAGCGGCAGCTGCCCGAACGCGGCTGGCGGCCCTACGACGAGTACGCCAACGGCAACCAGGTGTCCGTGCTCCTCGGCGAGGTCACCGAGGGAAGCGACGACCGCGTGCGCGTGCTGGACGCCCCGACACCCGGCTGGTGGCGGCTCACGGCGGACACGACCGAGCCCACCGACGCGCAGCGCCACGTCCTCACCGGCGGTCCGCTGGTCGGCTACGGGGTCGCGGAGGTCGACGGACACACGGCGGGTGCCGTGCGCGGCGCCGTCGCCGGCGACGTGCTGCTCGTGGCCCGCCTCGCCGTCGATCCCGGCTACCGCAGGCAGGGGCTCGCGACCGCGTTGATGGCCGGTATCGGCGGCTGGGCCGTCGCCCACGGGGCTACCCGCTGTGTTCTGCAGGTCTCGGTCGGTAACACCGGTGCGCTGGCGCTCTACGAAGGGCTCGGTTTCCGTGAACACCACCGGTATCGCTACTGGGTTCCGTGGAAGGATCGGGCGTCGTGAGGGAAAGGCAGGCGCTGTGAAGGTTGTCGTTGTGGTCGGCGGGGTCGGCGGCGCCCGGTTCCTGCTGGGGATCAAGGCCGCGCTCGGACTGCCGCCGATCGGTGAGGGCGAGTCTCCGCACCAGGTGACCGCGCTGGTCAACACGGGTGACGACGTGTGGCTGCACGGGCTGCGGATCTGTCCCGACCTCGACACGTGCATGTACACGCTAGGCGGGGGCATCGACACCGCTCGCGGCTGGGGGCACGCGGGCGAGACGTGGACGGTCAAGGCGGAGCTCGAGGCGTATGGCGCGGAGCCGACGTGGTTCGGGCTCGGCGACAAGGACATCGCCACCCACCTGATCCGCTCGCGGATGTTGCGGGCAGGCTATCCGCTCTCGGCGGTCACCGAGGCGCTGTGTGACCGGTGGCGGCCGGGCGTGCGGCTGCTGCCGATGACCGACGACCGGGTGGAGACCCACGTCGTGGTGGACGACCCCGAGGACAAGGGCCAGCGCAAGGCGCTGCACTTCCAGGAGTGGTGGGTCCGGTACCGGGCCGAGCTGCCCGCCCATTCGATCGTCCCGGTCGGGGCCGACGAGTCCACGCCGTCCCCTGGCGTCGTGGAGGCCATCGAGGAGGCCGACGCGGTGTTGTTCGCGCCGTCCAACCCGGTCGTCTCGATCGGCACGGTGCTTTCGGTGCCCGGGGTCCGCGAGGCGCTGCGCAAGACCTCGGCGGGCATCGTCGGCATCTCCCCGATCATCGGCGGCAAGCCGTTGCGCGGCATGGCCGACGCATGCCTGAGCGCGATCGGCGTGGAGACCTCGGCGGAGGGCGTCGGCAGGCACTACGGCTCGCGGCAGACGTCCGACGACGGGTTGCTCGACGGCTGGCTCGTGCAGTCGGGCGAGTCGGTGGACGTGCCGGGCGTCGCCGTCCGCGCGGTCCCGCTGCTGATGTCCGATGTGGATGCGACGGCGAAGATGGCCCGCGCCGCGCTGGAGCTTTCCGGGGTGGACGTTGACTGATCACAGCGCGAGCAAGCTGGAGGTCATCCCCGTCGAGGGGCTGCCCGAGTTCCGGCCCGGCGACGACCTGACGGGGGCCATCGCGAAGGCCGCGCCGTGGCTGCGCTCGGGCGACGTCGTGGTGGTGACCAGCAAGGTCGTCTCCAAGATCGAGGGCAGGCTCGTCACGGTGCCGAGCGAGCCGGAGGCCCGCGACGCCGTGAGACGCAAGCTGGTCGAGGAGGAGTCGGTGCGCGTGATCGCCAGGATCGCGCGCACGGTGATCACCCAGAACCACCTCGGCATCGTGCAGGCGGCCTCCGGGGTCGACGCCTCCAACGTCGCGCTGAACGAGATCGCGTTGCTGCCCGCCGATCCGGACGCCTCCGCGCTGGCCCTGCGCAACGGGCTGCGTGAGCGGCTCGGCGTCGAGGTGGCCGTGGTGGTCACCGACACGATGGGCCGGGCGTGGCGGGTCGGCCAGACCGACGCGGCGATCGGCTCCTCGGGGCTGCGCGTGCTGCACTCCTACGAGGGCCAGGTGGACCCGCAGGGCAACGAGCTCGCCGTCACCGAGATCGCCGTGGCCGACGAGGTGGCCGCGGCGGCGGACCTGGTGAAGGGCAAGCTCGGCGGCACCCCGGTCGCGATCGTGCGCGGACTGGAGATCGGCGACAACGACTCGTCGGCACGTGACCTGGTACGGCCCGTCGAGGAGGACCTGTTCCGGCTCGGCACCAACGAGGCCATCGCGCAGGGCCGTCGCGAGGCGGTGCCTGCCCGGCGGTCGGTGCGCGAGTTCAGTGACGAGCCCGTGGCCGAGGAGTCGCTGCGGGCCGCGATCGGCGCCGCGCTCACCGCGCCCGCCCCGCACCACACGCACCCGATGCGCTTCGCGTGGCTGCGCAACCGGCCGGTGCGGGTGAAGCTGTTGGAGGCGATGCGCGACGCGTGGCGGGCCGATCTGGTGGCCGACGGCTTCACCGAGGACCAGGTGGCCAAGCGCCTGAAGCGCGGCGACATCCTGTTCAACGCGCCCGAGGTGGTGGTGCCGTTCCTGGTCGCGGAGGGCGCGCACACCTACCCCGACGCGCGGCGCAACGCCTGCGAGCACACGATGTTCACGGTCGCGGGCGGGGCCGCCGTGCAGGGCCTGCTGGTGGCGCTGGCGGCGGAGGGCCTCGGCTCGTGCTGGATCGGGTCGACGATCTTCGCCGCGGACATCGTGCGCGAGACGCTCGGGCTCGACGAGACGTGGGAGCCGCTCGGCGCAGTCGCGATCGGTCATCCACTGCGAGCACCTGAGCCGCGCGAACCGCGGGACCCCGGAGAGGGATTGGTGGAGTTCTAGTGCTGCACGCCGACGTCGTGACCGTGCTGGACGCCTGGCGGCCCGCGACACGGAGCCAGGAGTCGTTGCGGCAGAGCTACCTCGGTTTCCTGGCCGCGCGCGAGGACGCGTGCGCCCGCGAGTGCGCGCCCGGGCACATTACGGCGTCGGCCGTGGTGCTGGACGAGCCGGGCGAGCGCGTGCTGCTGACCCTGCACCCGAGGGTGGGCCGGTGGCTGCAGCTCGGCGGGCACTGCGAGCCCGGCGACGCGACGCTCGCCGACGCGGCGCTGCGCGAGGCCACAGAGGAGTCGGGCATGACCGGGCTCAAGCTCGACCCCGAGCCGGTGCACCTCGACGTCCACCCGATCACGTGCTCGCTCGGGGTGCCGACGCGGCACTTCGACGTGCGGTTCCTCGTGCGCGCGCCGCACGGTGCCGAGCCGGTGGCGAGCGACGAGTCAGACGACCTGCGGTGGTGGCCAGTGCACGCGTTGCCGCCGGGCAGTGAAGAGCTGACGGAGCTGATCGCCGCCGCGCTCGAACGCGCGTGACTTCCCCGCGGGAGGCGCCATGATCGTCAACGTGGACAGCACCTCGAAGGTGCCACCATACGAGCAGGTCCGTTCGGAGCTCGCCAAGCAGATCAACGACGGCACCCTGCCGGTCGGCACGAAGCTGCCGACCGTGCGGCAGCTCGCCACCGACCTCGGCATCGCGCCGAACACGATCGCCCGCTCCTACCGCGAGCTGGAGGAGGCGGGGCTCATCGAGACCAGAGGCAGGGCGGGCAGCTTCGTGGGCACCTCCGGCGACCAGAGCCGCCGCCGGGCGCGCGACGCCGCGACGAGGTACGCACAGACGGTGCGCAAGCTCGGCCTCGGCACCGAGGAGGCGCTGGCGATCGTCACCGCGGCCCTGAAGTCTCCGCAGTGAAGGCCACCTTCACTGCGTTGAACGCAGTGAAGGTGGCCTTCACTGCGGCTGGCAGCCTGCGGTCGCGTCAGGGCACCTGGAACGTCGAGTCCCGGACGTCCGTGATCGCCATGTGGCCCGGCGCGTGGCCGATCGCGAACGACGGCTTCGAGCGCATCACCGCGGCCTGCGGGGTCACGCCGCACGCCCAGAACACCGGGATCTCGCCGGGGCGCACCTCCACGGCGTCGCCGAAGTCGGGGTTGCCGAGGTCGTCGATGCCGAGCAGGCCGGGTGATCCGATGTGCACAGGGGCGCCGTGCACGGCCGGGTACCGCGACGTTACGCGCACCGCCGTCGCCACCAGGTCGGCCGGGATCGGGCGCATCGACACCACCAGCGGCCCGGACAGCGAGCCCGCGGCGCGGCACTCCCGGTTCGTCCGGTACATCGGCACGTTCGAGCCCGCGTCGATGTGCCGCACCGGAACACCGGCGTCCAGCAGCGCGGCCTCGAACGTGAAGCTGCAGCCGATGAGGAAGGACACCAGGTCGTCGCGCCAGAGGTCGGTCACCTCGACGCGCTCGTCCACCAGCTCGCCGTCGCGGTAGACGCGGTAGGCGGGAAGGTCGGTGCGCAGGTCGCCCGTGAAGATCGAAGCGCTGGTCTCCCCCGGCTCCGTCACGTCGAGCACGGGACACGACTTGGGGTTGCGCTGGGCGAACAGGAGGAAGTCGTAGGCGTCCTCCTTCGGCAGGCACAGCAGGTTGGCCTGTGTCCAACCCGGACAGTAACCGGAGGTGGGAACCCTCAGTCCGGCACGGAACTTCTCCCTGATCTCGGCTGGTGACACCATCATCGGTTTCTCCTTCTCCCCACGGCGAACCGCAGCCGCATCCCCGGCCGCGCCTGTGCCGCCTTGTCGACGTCGCCCGACACGACGACGGCGATCACCGGATAGCCGCCGGTGACCGGATGATCCGCGAGGAACAGCGTCGGCCTGCTCGACGGCGGCACCTGCAGCGCACCGACGACCATTCCCTCGCTCGGCAGTTCCTCGTCCCTGCGCCGCTTGAGCTCGGGACCGTCCAGCCTGATCCCGACGCGGTTGGCCTCGGCCGTCACCGTGTACGGCTCGGACAGCAGCGCGTCCAGCGCGCCGTCGGCGAACCAGTCGGCCCTCGGCCCCGGCACCACGGTGAGCACGACCTCGTCGGCGGGCAGCTCGGCGACCGGCGCGAAGTCGGTGACCGGGCACCGCTCGGGAGCGGGTCCGACCGGCAGAGCCGTGCCCGCGCTCAGCCGGACCGGCCCCAGCCCGGCCAGCACGTCGGTGGAGCGCGAGCCCAGCACCGGCTCGACCGCGATGCCGCCGCGCACGGCGACGTAGCTGCGCAGCCCCCGCTCGGGCGTGCCGAGCCGCAGCACCGCCCCTGCCGGAACCCGCACGAGCGCGTTGGTCGCCGCGCCCCGGCCGTCCACCGTGACCGGACACGGCGCCCCCGTGACCGCCACCGTGAGGTCGCGCCGCGCCCGCGCCGCGAACCCACCGAGGGTCACCTCCACGGCCGCGGCGCCCTCTTCGTTGCCGAGCAGCCGGTTGGCGAGCCGTAGCGAACCACGGTCGGCCGCGCCCGAGATCCCGACCCCGATACCGGCCAGCCCGGGGCGCCCCAGGTCCTGGACCGTCGACAGTGGACCGGTTTCGAGCACCTCGAGGCCGACGCTCACGATTCCGCCTCCTCGGTGTCCTGCGGGACACCCGCACCCGGTCGGCGGAACTGAGCACCGGCTCCGCGATTCTGGCTCACTCCGCCTCCTCGGTGTCCTGCGGGACACCCGCACCCGGTCGGCGGAACTGAGCACGGGCTCCGCGATTCTGGCTCACTCCGCCTCCTCGAAGCGCACTCGGACGCCGGGCCGCAGCAACGCGGGCGGATCCCGGTCTACGTCCCACATCCTCAGCTCCGTGCGCCCGATGAGCTGCCAGCCGCCCGGCGACTCCCTCGGGTAGACCCCCGAGAACGTCCCCGCCAGGCCGACGGCGCCGACCGGCACCCTCGTCCGCGACTCGGCCCGCCTGGGCACCTCCAGCCGCGGCGACCCCCCGGTCAGGTAACCGAAACCGGGCGCGAACCCGCCGAAAGCGACCGTCCACTCCGTACCGGTGTGCTCCTCGACGACCTCGCGTTCGGTGAGGCCGGTGAGTATGGCCACCTCCTCGAGGTCGGCGCCGTCGTAGACCACCGGGATCCGCAGCAGTTCACTTTCCCGCGTGCTCACCTCGCCGGGCCGGACCGACCGCACCGCCTGTTCGATCCCGGCCATGTCGGCGGCAGCGGGATCGAGCCGGAGCAGCAGTGTCCGGGCCGCGGGCACGAAGTCGGTCACGCCCTCGGGCGGATCGGCTTCGAGTGCCGCGTGCAACGCCCTGACCTGGTCGAGATCGTCGAGCTCGACCAGCAGCCCGGAGTCGGCACACGGCAGCACACGCATCGTCAGCTCCACAGATCGGCGATACCACTCAGCGAGTTCCAGCCGAGGTACAGCGTCAGCAGCCACGCCAGTACGCCGATGACCAGCAGCCAGCGCGGGTAACGGTAGCCACCCAGCAGGTCCCGGCGTCGCGCGGCGACCCACATCAGCACACCGAAACCGACCGGCAGGATCAGCCCGTTGAGCGCGCCCGCCAGGATCAGCAGCGTCGTCGGAGCCTGGTCCAACAGCAGGAACGCGACGAGCGAGATCGCGATGAACCCACCGACGAGCCAGTTCTGCCGCCGCTTCAGCGCGGGCGAGAACGTCACGAGGAACGAGACCGACGTGTAGGAGGCGCCCACCACGGACGTGATCGCGGCGGCCCACAGCACCATGCCGAACAGCCGAAGGCCGACCTCACCCGCGGCGTGGCCGAACGCGTCGGCGGCGGGGTTGTCGGCCGCGAGCGTGACGCCTCCCGCCACCACGCCGAGGATCGCGAGGAACAGCACCACGCGCATCAGGCCGGTCACCAGGAGCGCGACGACCGAGCTGCGCGAGACCTCCCTGACCTGGTCCGGTCCCGTGGTGCCCGAGTCGACGAGCCGGTGCGCGCCCGCGTAGGTGATGTAGCCGCCCACCGTGCCGCCGATGAGCGTGGTGATCACGAGGAAGTCCACGGTGTCCGGCACCACCGCCTGCGTCAGCGCCTCCCCGACTGGCGGCCCCGACACGATCGCGACGTAGGTGGTGAGGCCGATCATCAGCACGCCGAGCACCACCACGAGCCGGTCCATCGCGATGCCGGCCTTCTTGCTGAGGAAGATGCCGATGGCGATGACCGCCGAGATCGTGCCGCCGATCTTGACGTCGAGGCCGAACAGCGCGTCCATGCCCAGCGACGTGCCCGCGACGTTGCCGATGTTGAACACGAGCCCGCCGAGCACCACCAGCGCGGCCATCACGTAGCCGACGCCCGGCAGCACCTTGTTGCCGAGTTCCTGGGCCCGCATGCCCGAGATGCCGATGACGCGCCAGACGTTCAGCTGCACGGCGATGTCGATGACGATCGACAGCAGGATCGCGAACGCGAAGGCCGCGCCGAGCTGCGCCGTGAACGACGTGGTCTGCGTGATGAAGCCGGGGCCGATGGCACTGGTCGCCATCAGGAAGATCGCACCGAGCAGGGCACCGCGTTTGGTGGCGGCGCCCAGTGCGGCGCCCGCCTTCTCGCCGGCTTTCTCGCCGGCTTTCTCGCTGGTGGACGTGCTGATGTCGTCGGCCATGGGGGCCTCCCATTCCGTCAGGTTTCCGAAGACGGTACTGAGTTGTTGAACAATCCTGCAAGACCCTTGTCGAACTTCTTTTGTTAAGCTGCGATCACACGGAACGGAGGGGTCATGGCCGCCACAGACCCGTGGGTGGATCTGCTCGCGGGCGACCGCTCACTGCTCGACCGCACCAGCACGGCCGAACGCGTCGCCGACCTCCTGCGACAGCGCATCATCGAAGGCGCGCTCCCCCCGGGTACCCGGCTCTCCGAGGAAAGCGCCGGCCGCGCGCTCTCGGTTTCCCGCAACACACTGCGTGAGGCGTTCCGCCTGCTCGTCCACGAGCGACTGCTGGTGCACGAGTTCCATCGCGGCGTGTTCGTCCGGGTGCTCGACGCCGACGACATCGTGGACCTTTACCGCACCCGGCGCGTGCTGGAGACCAGCGCCATCCGCTACGGCCCACTGGCCGACACGGAGCGCATCGCCGCGATCGACGCAGAGGTCGCCATCGCCGAGGAGGCGGCGCCGCAGGAGCGCTGGGTCGACGTCGGCACCGCGAACATCCGGTTCCACCAGGCCGTCACGGGCCTGCTCGGCAGCCCGCGCGTGGACGACATCATGCGCAGGGTGGTGGCGGAGCTGCGGCTGGCCTTCCACGTGATGGCCCGCCCGCGTGAGTTCCACGAGCCCTACATCGAGCTCAACCGCGGCATCGCCGACCTGCTGACCAAGGGCGAGTTCACCGAGGCCGAGCGCAGGATGGAGTCCTACCTCGACATCGCCGAGGCGCAGCTGCTCGACGCCTACCGTCAGATCGCGCGGTAGTCGCGCACCGGGTAGCGCGGGCCGAACCTGGGCCGCGAGAACCCGGCGGCCTCCAGGTAGCGCACCGCGCGCTGCCGCTGCGGCGCATACGGCGCCAGCACGGCCCGCATGCCCTCGTCGTCGAGAGCCCTGCCGACGAGCGCGTGCCCGACGACGGTGGGAATGTGGAAGTCGCCGAAGCTCACCGCGTCCGGGTCACCCCACGCGCGCTGGGCGATCTCGGCCGCCGTCCACACGCCGATGCCAGGCACCTTCCGCAGCAGCGCGCGTCCCTCCGCGCCACGCAGCTCGACGGCCCGCTCCAGCCTCGGCGCCACGCTCGCCGCCGCGAGCAACGCCCTGCGCCTGCTCACGTCCACACCGGCCTTGTGCCAGTTCCAGTCCACTATGGAGCGGATCGCCGACGGCGTCGGCGGCACCCGCATCCCCTCGGGAGTGGGGCCGGGCGCGGGCTCGCCGAAGCGGCGGCACAGCTCCCGCCACGAGCGGCGCGCCTCGTGCCCGGTGACCTTCTGCTCCAGCACCGAGGGGATCAGCACGTCCCACACGCGGCCCGTCGCACCGAGTCGCAGCAGCGGCCGCTGCCGCCGCGCCCAGGCGACGGCGTCGTGGTGGGCGACGAAGCCGGAGTCGTCATCGTCCGCGCCGAGCAGCGCGGGCAACCCGTCGAGCAGGAGCTCGGCCCCGCCGCCCCACGCCTTGGCCTCCACCGCGCCGTCCGTGCGGCACACCAGCACGAGCGTGCCGGGGCCGCCCTCGGTGTTCGCGGTGAGCCACAACCGGCCCGCACCGTCCTGGCGCAGGCACGGGTCGCCCCGGCCGCGCCGCAGCGGCGCGATCGCCGAGGAGACGTCCACCGGGAAGTCCGGTTCCCAGCGGCGGAACAGCTCAGGCATCGCTGGAGAACCGAATCGAGCCGGGTGGCAGCACCGCGTCCGGCCACACCCGCGCCCCGTCGAGCAGTTCGCATCCGGCGCCGACCGAGGCTCCGTCGCCGAGCACCACACCCCGCAGCACGGCACCGGCGCCGACGCGGGCACCCGTGCCGAGGACCGAGTTCTCCACCACGGCACCATCTTCCACCCGCGCGCCGTCGAAGAGCACGGATCCCTTCACGCGCGCGCCCGCGCCCACGACGGACCCGGCGCCGAGCGTGGTGCCGCCGGTGACCTCCGCGTCGTCGGCCACCGTGGCGCCGTCGAGCCGCAGCACCTCGCCGACCGGTCCTGGCAGCGCCGACGTGGGGGCCAGCCCGCGCACGAGATCCGCCGATCCGCGCACGAACGCCTCGGGCGTGCCGACGTCGAGCCAGTAGGAGCTGTCGACGAAACCGTGCACGTGCGCGCCCTCGGCGAGCAGGCCGGGGAAAGTCTCGCGCTCGACCGACACCCGCCGCCCGGCGGGAATGGCCTCGACCACCTCGCGCCGGAACACGTAGCACCCGGCGTTGATCTGGTCGGTCGGCGGGTTCGGCGTCTTCTCCAGGAACGCCGTCACGCGCCCGTTCGCGTCGGTCGGCACGGAGCCGAACCGGCTCGGGTCGGCTACGCGCTGAAGGTGCAGCGTGACGTCGGCCGACGCGTCGCGGTGGGTCGCGACGAGCGCGCCGAGGTCCGCGCCGGACAGGATGTCGCCGTTGAAGATCACGACGTCGTCGGCGCGGAGGTGGCCGGCGACGTTGCGGATGGCGCCGCCGGTGTCGAGCGGCTCCTCCTCCACGACGTACTCGATCTCCAGCCCGAGCGAGGAACCGTCGCCGAAGTAGTCCTCGAACACCTCGGCGCGGTACGACGTGCCGAGCACCACGTGCGTGATCCCCGCCTCCCGGATCCGCGACAGCAGGTGCGAGAGGAACGGCGCGCCCGCGGTGGGGAGCATGGGTTTCGGCGCGGAGAGCGTGAGCGGGCGCAGGCGAGTGCCCTTGCCACCGACGAGCACGACGGCGTCGGCTCCGGTCACGGACGTCATCACGAGCACCTTTCCCTTCCTCGGCTGCGATCATCCGGCGACAAACCGGGGGAAACGCTGACGGTGAGCGGCCGGAGGGCCTACCCTAGACAGCAACGCGGCGGCCCCGGCGAGAGAGGGCCTCGGTTGAAGTATCGGGGAGGCGAGGGAATGGATCCCCGCGATCGGGCGAACGCCGTGCTGTCCCGCGCGCAGACGCGCGACGGTGTGGTGACGCCGGACAACATGACGTCGCCGATGGATGCCGCGAACACGCAGCAGATCCCGGGATCGGTCGTCCGGCGGCTCGACACCGAGCAGGACCCGGACACCACGACGAAACTGTCGGCGTCGTTCATCGAGAGCAGCGACAGCCACCTGGCCGAGTCGCAGCCGACCACGCGGCTCGACGCCGCTCAGGCGGCGAATGCCGAGCCGGAGGTCGAGCAGACGGAGATCAGCGGATTGGTCCCGACCACTCGCACCATGCCCACCCGCTCGAACGTCGCCCGCCGCCTAGAAGGACTCTGACCCGCAGCACCCGACCGCAGCCCCGACTACGGCACCCGACTGCAGTGAAGGCCACCATCACTGCGTTCAACGCAGGCATGGTGGCCTTCACTGCGGCTGCCGTCGAGCGTGGCCTCAGCCGCGGCGGGTCTCCAGCCGCAGGCGGACGGCCAGCCCCGCGCGGATCGCCAGCAGCAGCGGCTTCCACAGCAGCCCGCGGTGCCGGTCGGCGAGGTAACGGTAGGCGCTGTCGTGGTGGGCGGCGAGCATCTTCGCCGACGCCTTCGACGTGGCCTGCCCGCCGATGTGCATCACCGAGGCCGACGGCGCGTACACGTTGAGCCAGCCCGCACGCGTGAGCCGGTCGCCAAGGTCGACGTCCTCGAAGTACATGAAGTAGCGCGGATCGAACCCGTCGACGGAGTCGAACGCCTCACGCCGGACGAGCTGACACGAACCCGACAGCCAGCCCGCGGTGCGCTCCGTCGGCTCCCCGGTCTCCTGCCGATAGGCGCGGGTCCACGGGTTGCCGCGCCAGATCTTGCCGAAGATCGCGTGCCCGACACCGCGCCCGAGCGAGGGCAGCAGCCGCGCCGACGGGTACACGGTGCCGTCCGGCTCGCGGATGAGCGGACCGAACGCCCCTCCGCGCGGCCAGCGCTTGGCGACCTCGAGAAGCGCGTCGAGCGAGCCGGGGTCCCATTCGAGATCGGGGTTGGCGATGACGACCCAGCCGACGCTGTCGTCGAGCTCGGCGACGCCCCGGTTGGCGGCGGTGCCGTAGCCGAGGTTCTCGCCGGTGCGAAGCAGGTGCACGTTCTCGCGCTCGGCGGCCTTCTCGGGAGCGCCGTCGACGGAGCCGTTGTCGGCAAGGACGACCCGCACGTCGCGGTCGGTCGCCTTGGCGAGCGTGTCGAGGAACCGCTCCAGCGTTTCCCCTGGCGAGTACGTCACGGTCACCACGGCGACGCCGTCGCCGTAGGTCTTCGGCTCGGTCACGCGGCCATTGTGCACCCGGCACGGTGGGTAGTTCCCGACCGGTCCTTGTGCGCACTCCTGTCGGGGGTCGACGGCAAGATGGGCCGGATGACGGTGCACGCCTTCGTCGACGAATCCACGCGAACCGGGCTTTACCTGCTCGGAGTGACGATCGTGGAACCCGCTCAGCTCAGACCCGCTCGCCGGGAGCTGAGCAGACTGCTGCTGCCCGGAGCACGGGAGCTGCACTTCAAGAAGGAGAAACCACCGCGAAGACGTGAACTCGCCGACCGGATCGCCAGGCTCGGTGTGCCCACGAGGATCTACTCGGCCTGCTGCTCGCCGAAAGCCCAGGAAGACGCTCGCCAGCGATGCCTGGAGGAGCTGGCGGGCGACCTGCTCGACGTCGGTGCGCGACGGCTGGTGCTCGACTCGCGCGGGCACCGCGATGTCGACGACAAGCGAACGCTGCAGCGGGTACTAGGGTTCCGGCCGTCGAAGACCGACCTGACCTATGAACACTTCGAGTCGACGGCCGAGCCGTTGCTCTGGATCGCTGACGCGGTGACCTGGTGTCACGGAGCGGGCGGCGAGTACCGCAGGCGCGTCGCGGGCATCATCGCCGAGGTCGTGCGCCTATGAGGCCCGGACAGGCGAAAGGCCCGCGAGACGACCGTCCGGACGCGTCGCGGGCCCTCATACTCGGCTCCACAGGAGCTTCGCACCGACAACCATACCCCTTCCTTCTTCCCCCTGTCACCTCACATCTCACGGGTGCGGTGCCGGTGGAACGCGCGGTCGTAGGCCTCCCGATGACGCTCGGCGCTCGTGGCCCACGAGAAGTCCTTCGCCCTGCGCTGCGCGGCCTCGGCGAGCGAGGCCCTGCGCATCGGGTCATCGAGCAGCTCGCTCAGGGCCGCCGCGACATCGCCCGCGCCCACGCCGCAGTAGGCCACCGCGTCACCGCCCACCTCCGGCAGCGCGAGCCTGCGCGTGGTGAGCACGCACGCACCCGATGCCATGGCCTCCAGCACCGGCAGCCCGAAGCCCTCGCCGAGGCTCGGGTAGGCGACCAGGTCGGCGCCGCCGAGGAACCCGGCGAGCGTGCCGAACGGCAGGTACCCGGCGCGGATGACGCGCAGCCGGTGCGGCACGGCGTCGAGCGCGTTCTCCACCTGCCGGTCCCAGCCGGGCTGCCCGGCGAGCACTAGCGCGGGCGGTTCCGGCCGGTCGGCCACCGCGAGCGCGAAGCCCCTGATCAGCGCGGGAACGTTCTTACGGGGTTCGAGCGCGCCGAGGAACGCGACGTACGGGGTGTCGCCGAGGCCCACGGCGTCGCGGGCCGCGCGGATCTCCTCCGGTGACGGAGGGTGGAACCGCTCCTCGTCGACCCCGTGTTGGATGATCTCCACCTGCGCGCCCCGCACGCGCGTGACCCTGGCCAGCTCCTCCGCGGTCGCCGCGCTCGGCACCACGCACACCGATGCCCTGCTCAGGGCCGTGGCGGTCCACGCACGGAAGAAGCGGGCCTTCACCGAGGAGTGCAGCACGGCGTCCGTGAAGAAGGTCGCGTCGTGCAGTGTCACGACCGATGCCGCCCGGCTGGCGAGCGGCATCGTGTAGTGCGGGGAGTGGACCACGTCCACGCCGAGTCTCCGGACGAGCCTCGGCAGCGTGGTCTGTTCCCAGGTCAGGCGGGCCGTCCTGGTCGCGGTCGACTCGGCGGCGCCCACCACCCGCGAGCGCGGAGCCAGCTCGGCGTACAGCTGGACGTCCCTCGGCTGGCACACGACGGTGATGTCGGCACCGGCCACGTCGAGCGCGGCCACGAGGGAGTCGACGTACCGACCCACGCCGCCACGATCGGCCGGCACGGCCGTGGCGTCGATCAACACGCGTGGTTCTGCCACCCGTGCAGACTACGGCCCCGGCGACTCCGGCCGGACAGGATCCAACGAACTCGTGGTGTGGATCGTCCAGACCGCCTCGGCGGCGGCCCGCCACGAGAACGCGGCCGCTCTGGCCCGCCCGGCCTCGGCCAGCTCCTTCGCCGTCCGGGCGGAGCCGAGGACCTCGCGCAACGCCGAGCCGAGCGCCACAGCGTCACCACGCGGCACCACGCGGCCCGCTCCCCCGGCCACCTCGGCCAGCGCGGGAGCGTCGGAGTGGACCACCGGCACCCCGGCCGCCATGGCCTCGAGCACGGGCAGCCCGAACCCCTCCGCGAGGCTGGGCGCGGCCAGCACCGTCGCGCAACTCAGCACGGTCGCCAGCTCGGCGTCGGTGAGCCTGCCGAGCACGCGGACCTGACCGTCGCGCAGGCCTGCCTCCGCCGCGAGCCGCAGCGGGTCGAGCCCGCCCCAGCCGGGCTGGCCCGCGAGCAGCAGCGGCTCGTCGAGCCCGGTCATGGCGCGCACGAGCACGTCGATCCCCTTGCGCGGTTCGAGGGTGCCGATCGCGAGCACGTACCGGGGCGGCAGCTCCATCGGCACCCGATCGGGCAGCGCGGTGACCCCGTGCCCGATCACGTGCGCGCCCTCGGCCCCCGGCACATACGCGGCCAGCTCACGGGCGACCGCGTGCGTGGGCACCACGAGCGCGTCGGCCCTCGCCGCCGCCCTGGTGATCATCGACCGGTGCCACGCCACTCCCCTCGGGGTGAGCGTCTCGGGATGGGTCCAGGGCACCGTGTCGTGCACGGTCACCGACAGCGTCCGGCCCCGGCCCGCCCGCGGCGGCGCCAACGGGGTCGGCGCGTGCATCGCCGTGCCGCCGGGCCACAGCGGCAGGCCGTACTGCCACGCCGCCACCAGCGCCTTCCTCGGCAACGGCAGCCGCAGGGGGCCCCGCACGCCCTCGACGCGGGCGGGCTCGACGTCGCCGTGCCTCGCCACGGCGCTGGAAAGCGTCCAGCCCTCGGGCACCGTCTCCGCCAGCGCGCGCAGCAGCTCGGCGGTGTAGCGGCCCGTACCTCCTGGAACGGGCGCCAGCAGCTGCTCTGCGAGCACGACGAGTTCACCCACGCCGCTATTCTGCCCGCGTGCCCGCAACCACCGTCGTCGTCGTCACCTGGCGTGGCGCCGCGCACCTGACCGACTGCCTCGACGCGCTCGCGGCACAGGATCGTCCACACCGGACGCTGGTCGTGGACAACGCCTCCGACGACGGTTCGGCCCGGCTGCTCGCGGAACATCCCTCCCGTCCGGAGGTGCTGCGCCTGCCCCGCAACGCCGGTTACGCGGGCGGGCTCGCGGCCGCGCTGTCCGCTGTGGACACCGAGTACGTGGCGTGGCTGAACGACGACGCCGCGCCGGAACCGGGCTGGCTGGCCGCGCTGGAGGACGCAATGCGGCCGGGCGTCGCCGCCGTCGCCTCCCGGCTGGAGTACCCCGACGGGACCCCGCAGTCGCTCGGTGTGCGCCTCACCGCCGACGGGCACGGCGCCGACCTGGTCACGCCGGGTGAGCCCTTCGGCTTCTGCGGCGGCGCCGCGCTGCTGCGCACCGACGCGCTCCGGGCCGAGGGCTCGGTCCCGGCCGCCTTCTTCTGCTACTACGAGGACACCGACACGGCGTGGCGGCTGCGGCTCGCCGGGTGGGACGTCGCCGTGGCGCCGGACGCCGTCGCGCGGCACCGGCACGGCGCGAGCACCCGGCCGGGCTCGCCCCTGTTTCACCGGTGGAACGAACGCAACCGGCTGCTCATGCTCGTGCGCTGCGCCCCGGCGATCGTGGCGGCGCGGGAGCTGGCGCGGTTCGCCGCCATCACGGCGCTGCTGCCCCTGCGCCACGACGTGCCCTCCGCGGCCAACTTCCGGACGAGGCTCCGCTGCCGGGTACTCGCCGAGGTCGCGGCGCGACTGCCCGCGACGCTGTGGGCCCGCGCCGGGATCGGCGGACGCGCGAGCGTCCGCCGAGGCGTCCTCTGGCGGCGGTGGGCGGGCCGATAAGCTCTGACCAAGCAGACAAAGGGGAGCGCGACCTTGGTACAACCGCTGGTCTCGGTGATCGTGGTCAACTACCGCGGCGCCGACGACACCATCACGTGCCTGCGCGCGCTCGCCGAGCACGACTACCCCCGGCTCGAGGTCATCTGCGTCGACAACGCCTCCCCCGGCGGCGACGCCGCCCGCATCCGGGCCGCCGCACCGGGCGTGCGGGTGATCGAGTCGGACCGCAACCTCGGCTTCGCAGGGGGCTGCAACCTCGGCGCGAAGCACGCCGGGGGCACCGTGCTCGCGTTCCTCAACAACGACGCCCGCCCCGGCCCGCACTGGGTCGAGGCCGCCGTCGCCACGCTGCGCGACGACCCGGCCGTCGGCGCCGTCGCGAGCAAGGTCCTCGACTGGGACGGCACCGGCACCGACTTCGTCGACGGCGGGCTCACGTGGTTCGGCATGGGCTACAAGCGGCACGCGGGCACACCCATCGCCGACGTACCGGCCGGCGAGCACGACTCCGCCAAGGACGTGCTCTTCGCCACCGGGTCCGCCATGTTCGTCCGGGCGAGCGTCTTCGCCGAGCTGGACGGGTTCGACGAGCGGTTCTTCATGTTCTACGAGGACGTCGATCTCGGCTGGCGGCTGAACCTGCGCGGCTGGCGGGTGCGCTACGTCCCCGAGTCGCTCGCCTACCACCGCCACCACGCCACGATGTCCGAAGTGGACACACCAGACAGCGGTCGGGAGACGTTCCTGCTGGAGCGCAACGCGTTGTGCACGCTCTACAAGAACCTCTCCGACGAGACTCTGGCGAAGGCGCTGCCGGCCGCGCTCGCCCTGAGCGTGCGCCGCGCCACGGCAAGGGGCGAGCTCGACCCCACGCAGCTGGACCTCGAACGCGGCGTCGGCCCCGCCGAGACCGGCCCGGTGCCTGTGCCGAGGAGCACGCTCGCCGGGGTGCTCGCCGTCGACCAGTTCGTGGAGCTGCTGCCCTCGCTCGCCGAGGCCCGCGAGGCAGAGCAGGCCGCGCGCGTGCGCACCGATGCCGACCTGCTTCCGTTGCTGCGCAACGCATTGGAGCCCGCCTATCCGCTGCCGCGCTACCTCGCCGCGCACGACATCCTCGTGTCGGCGTTCGGCATCGAGCAGGCGTTCGGCAAGCGCCGCAGAGTCCTCGTGATCACCGGCGACGCGATCACCGAGCGCATGGCAGGCCCCGCCATCAGGGCATGGAACATCGCCGAGGTGCTCTCGGGCGAGCACGAGGTCCGGCTGGTGACCGTGAACCCACTCGCCGATCCGCCGCCCGCGCCGTTCCAGGTCAGCGCGGCCCGCAGGCGTGACCTGAGCGAGCCGCTCGCGTGGGCGGACATCGTGATCCTGCAGGGGCACGTGCTGGAACTGGCCCCGGCGCTGAAGAAGGAGTACGCGCACAAGATCGTGGTGTGCGACCTCTACGACCCGATGCACCTCGAGCTGCTCGAACAGGGCAAGGACGCGCCCGACGACAAGCGGGCCGCCGACCTGGCCGGCGTCACGAAGGTGCTCGACGCGCAGCTGGAGCGCGGTGACTTCTTCCTGTGCGCCTCGCAGCGTCAGCGGCACTTCTGGCTCGGGCACCTCGCCGCGCTGGGCAGGCTGACGCCCCGGCTCTACGACGCCGACCCCACCACACAGTCGCTGCTGTCGGTGGTGCCGTTCGGCCTCTCGCCGAGGGCGCCGCGCCGCACCGGCCCCGGCCTGCGCGCGAACCTCGACGGGATCGTCGAGACCGACCACGTCGTGCTGTGGGCGGGCGGCGTCTACAGCTGGTTCGACCCGCTGACACTCGTGCGCGCGATCGAGCGGCTGAGCACCCGCCGCGCCGACGTGCGCCTGGTCTTCCTTGGCATGCGGCACCCGAACCCCGAGGTCGCAGAGATGGACATCGGCGCGCGGACCGTCCGCCTCTCGGACTCGCTCGGGCTCACCGGCAAGCACGTCTTCTTCAACGAGCAGTGGGTGCCCTACGACGAGCGGCAGAACTGGCTGCTCGACGCCGACTGCGGCGTCACCACGCACTTCGAGCACGTCGAGACCACGTTCGCCTTCCGCACGCGGGTGCTCGACTACCTGTGGTCGGGGCTGCCGATCGTCACCACCGACGGCGACGCCTTCGCCGACCTCGTGCGCGAGGAACGGCTGGGCGTCGTCGTCCCGGCCGAGGACACCGAGGCGCTGGCCGACGCGCTGGAACGCTGCCTCTACGACACCGAGTTCGCGAAGGCGTGCCGCGAGCGCATCGAACGGGTCGCTCAGCGCTACACGTGGCCGGTGGTGCTGGAGCCGCTCGTGGAGTTCTGCCGGGACCCCCGGCCCGCCGCCGACCGGCTGCCCGGCGCGGCCGACCTCGCACCGGGGGAACCGGTGCGAGGCAAGGAACTCGTCCGCCGCGACCTCGCGCTGGTGAAGGAGTACCTCGCCGAGGGAGGGCCGGTCGAGCTCGCGCGGCGTGCGGGCGGCCGGGTCAAGAAGCTCGCCAGGCGTGGGCTGCGCCGTGGCTAGGCGGGAACTGCGGGTGCTGCTCGACGGCACTCCCCTGCTCGGCGACCGGACCGGCATCGGCCGCTACACCGCCTCGCTGTCCGAGGAGCTGGCCTCACTGTCCGGTGTGGACACCCGCGCCGTGGCGTTCACGTTGCGGGGCTGGCGCAAGCTCCGTTCGGTGCTGCCGCACGGCGTGCGGGCGCGTGGCATGCCGGTGGCGGCGCGGCTGCTGCGCAAGACGTGGCTGCGCTCGACGTTCCCTCCGGTGGAGCTGTTCGCAGGCGCCACCGACGTGGTGCACGGCACCAACTTCGTGCTGCCCGGCACGTTCCGCGCCGCCGGTGTGCTCACCATCCACGACCTCGCGTTCTTCGACGCACCCGGCGAGCTGGCACCCGGTGACGCCGAGCTGCCGGAGCTGGTGCGGCGCGGAGCGGCGCGCGCCGACGTGATCTGCACGCCGACCGCCGCCGTCGCCGACGCCGTGGCAGAGCGACTCGACGTCGACCGCGCGAAGATCGACGTGACCCCGCTCGGTGTCGACGCGGGCTGGTTCACGGGCAGGCCACCGGGCCAGCAGATCCGCGACCGGCTCGGCCTGCCGCGCGATTACCTGCTGTTCGCCGGGGCGGCGGGCCCTCGCAAGGGTCTCGACTGGCTGCTCAAGGCGCACACGGCTGACGCTGACCTGCCGCCGCTCGTGTTCGCGGGCCCCGGCACCTTCCCGGCGACCGAACGCACCCAACACGTCGGCTATCTGTCCGATCTGGACCTGCAGCGCGTGGTCGCCGGTGCGTCGGCGCTCGTGCTGCCCTCGCGCGACGAGGGCTTCGGGCTGCCCGTGCTGGAGGCCATGGCGTGCGACGTGCCCGTGGTGTGCACCGACGTGCCCGCGCTGCGCGAGGTGTCGGGCGGGTTCGCCCACCTCGTCGAGTACGGCGACGTCGACGGGCTCACCACCGAGCTGCGGGCCGCGGTGTCGGAGCCCAACGCCGCGTCGACGGCGGCCACGCGCAGGGCGCACGCGGCGAGCTTCACGTGGCGGCGTTGCGCCGAGACCACGGTCGCCGCGTACCGCCGTGCCGTCGAGGGTTAACCGAGCTTTCGCACTACCCGGTCCTTGGCCCGCTCGTGCGCGTCGCGCAGGAGGTCGAGCACCTGCGCCGACGTCCGCTCACCGGGGTTGACCACCGCGATCCATCCCTGCCTGCCGTAGACGGGATGCGGCAGCACCACGTCGGGCTCCGCGGGGTCCGTGACGCCCTGCCCAGTGAGCCGCTCTAGCGCGGTTCGGCCGACGTGGATGTTCACCCTCCACCGGTCCTCCGCCTCGAGGTCGGACTCGGTGTCACCGGGGTAGTTCTTCGTCACGATCGTTCCGTAGGGTTGCACGTTCGCCGGGACCCGGCCGTCCGGGGCGTAGTAGAAGAAGTAGTCACCCCACGCGATCTCGGGAGCGCCGCTGGACGCGTCCGGCGCGAGCACCAGTACGCCGTCGAACGAAGTGACCGTGTCGAGGATCTGCTGGATCATCATGGTTCAAGTGTGAGGTTGAAGTGCTTATGGAGGGTTTCGTGAGCCACTACCGGACGGCGCAGCTCGCGACGGCCTCGGGATACTCCGTCCAGCAGGTGCGCGACCTGGAACGCCTCGGCGTCATCACTCCAGCCGGCCGAGGAGCGAACGGCTACCGGCAGTTCACCGACGAGCACCTGCTGGCGCTGCGTGCCTACCGTTCCCTGGCGACGGCCGTCGGCCCGGTCGTCGCCCGCCAGACCCTGCGCGACGTGCGGGCGTTACCGCTCGCGGAGGCGGCCGCGCGCGTGTCCGAGCTGCACGTCCTCCTCGCGAAGGAACGCCGGGACGTGCTGGCGGCCCTCTCAGCGGTGCGCGCGATCCAGGCCGAGGCTCCGGTGGAGGCGGACGAGGAGCCCATGTCCATCACCCAGCTCTCCGACGCGCTCGGAGTCCGCTCCTCCACGCTGCGCTTCTGGGAGCAGGAGGGGCTCGTCGTGCCCGAGCGGGTCACCTCGCAGGCAGCGCGGCGCTATCCGCCCGCCGCCATCCGAGAGGCACGGATCGCCGCGGCGCTGCGGGCCGCAGGCTACCGGATCCCGGACGTGCGCCGGACGATCGAGGCGGTACGCAGGCATGCCGATCTCGACGACCTAGCCGAAACTCTGCACGACCGGCTGACGACCATCGCCCAACGCACCGTTTCGCTACTCACCGCAGGCACCGCCATCACCCACCTGATCGCCCCCTAACGCTCCCCAAGGCCACCTTTGTCGCATTGATCGAACACTGCGACGCGCAGCGTCTCCGTTCGGGTGGTGGCGGGAGACGGGTGGGCGCAACAAAGGTGGCCTTGGGGGCAGTGGGGGCGCGCTACTTCAGTGACGCCGCGTGATCGGCGAAGAAGGCGCGCAGGGCGTCGCGCCACGGGCGCAGCGGCGTGAGACCCGCGTCGCTCCACGCGGCGTTGGACAGCACCGAGTAGGCGGGCCGCGGCGCCGGGCGCGGGAACTCTTCCGTGGTGCACGGCTTCACGCGCTCCGGGTCGGCGCCGAGCTCCTCGAAGATCGCCCGCGCGAACCCGCACCACGTCGTGTCACCGGCACCGGTACAGTGCAGCACCTTCCGCGAGGGGCCGTCGCCCTCGGCGATCCGGCCCGCCAGCTCGAGCAGGCCGGCGGCGAGGTCGGCCGACCACGTCGGCGACCCACGCTGGTCGTCCACAACGGACAGCGTGTCGCGCTCTTTTTCCAGGCGCGCCATGGTCTTCACGAAGTTGGCACCGTTCGCGCCGTACACCCACGCCGTGCGCACGATCCACGCCTGCGCGCCGGAGCCGAGCACGGCGTCCTCGCCTGCTGCCTTGGTACGGCCGTAGGCGGTGCGGGGCCCGAGCGGCGCGTCCGGTTCGTACGGAGCATCGGCGTCGCCTGCGAAGACGTAGTCTGTGGAGACGTGCACCAGCGGCACGCGGCGAGACGAGCACACGGCCGCGAGCACCCTCGGCCCGTCGGCGTTCACCGCGAACGCCCTCGCCTCGTCCTCCTCGGCCCTGTCCACCGCGGTGTAGGCGGCGGCGTTGACCACGACGGGGAACCGGCCCGACTCGCGGGCCGAGGCCGCCAGCTCCGTGACGGCCTCCACCACCGCGCCCGGTTGCGTCACGTCCAGCTCGGCCGAGCCGGGGGCGCGCACGTCGACGTCGTCGTTCGCGAGCGCGGCGAGGTCACGGCCGAGCTGCCCGCTGCCCCCGGGTACGAACAAGGCCAGT
This sequence comes from Prauserella endophytica, assembly GCF_005146945.1. GTDB lineage: Bacteria > Actinomycetota > Actinomycetes > Mycobacteriales > Pseudonocardiaceae > Prauserella_A > Prauserella_A endophytica. The sequence continues at coordinate 68,739 of NZ_SWMS01000021.1, read as the reverse complement.
TTCGCCAAGACTGATCACCCTTCCGTGAGCGCGGCCCGCCCCTTGAGGGGCTCCCACCACGCCCGGTTCTCCGTGTACCAGCGCACGGTGTCGGCCAGACCGCTGGTGAAGTCGACCCTGGGCTCGTAGCCCAGTTCGGTACTGATCTTCGTGATGTCGACGGAATAGCGGCGGTCGTGACCCTTGCGGTCCTCCACCGGCCGCACCATCTCCCAGCCGACGCCGACAGCGGCGAGCAGCCGCTCGGTCAGCTCGCGGTTGGTGAGTTCCGTGCCACCGCCGATGTTGTAGATCTCGCCGGCCCTTCCCTTCTCGGCGACCAGCTGGATGCCGTGGCAGTGGTCGTCCACGTGCAGCCAGTCGCGAACGTTGAGGCCGTCACCGTAGAGCGGCACGGGCTGCCCGTCGAGCAGGTTCGTCACGAAGAGGGGGATGACCTTCTCGGGGAACTGGTACGGGCCGTAGTTGTTCGAGCACCGCGTGACGCACACCGGCAGGCCGTAGGTGCGGTGGAAGGACCGGGCGAGCAGGTCCGACGACGCCTTCGACGCCGAGTACGGGGAGTTCGGCTCGAGGATGTGGTCCTCGGCCCAGGAGCCCTCGTCGATCGAGCCGTACACCTCGTCGGTCGAGACGTGCACGAACTTGCCGACGCCCGCGTCGTACGCCGCCTGCAACAGGGTCTGCGTGCCGAGGACGTTGGTGAGCACGAAGTCCGCTGCACCGAGGATCGAACGGTCCACATGGGACTCCGCGGCGAAGTGCACGACCAGGTCGACGTCGCGCATCACCTCGGTGACCACGGTCGGGTCGCAGATGTCGCCGCGGACGAAACGCAGCCGGGGGCTGTCGGCGACGGGCGTGAGATTGGTCTCGCTGCCCGCGTAGGTCAGCTTGTCCAGCACGACGATCTCGGCGTCCCGCAGTGCCGGATACTCCCCGCAGAGCGCCTGCCGCACGTAGTGCGAACCGATGAACCCGGCACCTCCGGTCACCAGGACCCGCATGTCTGTTTCCTCCCGTGGTCGTCCGCGCAGTCTGCCACGACGCTCCGTCCGGCATACGCAACATCCAGGCAACGTTTCGCGATCAGGCAACGTTTCGCGATCGAACGGCCGTCTCACAAGTACATCAGTAATGTGAATCCTGGGACCGACTGGGAGGAGCGCACGTGACCGGCTGGCGTCGGGGACCGGTCGAGGCGCCCACGGTGGCCCGCAGGGGACGTGTGGGCACGTTCGCCCTGCGCGGAGGCAAGGTCGTCATCTCGCTGCTCTCCGTCACCGTACTGGCCCTGACCTGGTACGTCTGGCAGTTCATCGGCAACGTCAACGACGGCGTCACCACCACGGACGTGTTCGACGGCGACGAGAACCTCCGGGCCGAGCCGCTCGACGGGGCGATCGACATCCTCCTCGTCGGTCAGGACAGCCGCACCGACGCACAGGGCAACCCGCTGCCGCAGGAGGTGCTCGACCGGCTGCACGCGGGCGAGGCGAACGGCGAGCGCCAGACCGACACGATGATCCTCGTGCACATCCCCCAGGACGGCACGCGCGCCTCGGCGATCTCGTTCCCCCGCGACTCCTGGGTGGAGCTGGCGGGCGGCTACGGCACGCACAAGCTCAACAGCGCGTTCGTCTACGCCTACAACGACACCTTCCAGACCCTGCAGGAACAGGGCCGCACCGATCTGGAGCAGATCGACGAGGAGGCCAAGGTCGCGGGGCGCAGGAACCTGATCGCCACCATCGAGCAACTGCTGGGCAAGCCGGGCCTCATCGACCGTTACGCCGAGGTGAACCTGGCGAGCTTCTACGAGGTGACCAGGGCGCTCGGCGGCGTCGAGGTGTGCCTGCGCGAAGCGGTCCGCGAGCGCAACTCCGGCATCAACCTCCCCGCGGGCAGGCAGACCATCCAGGGTGTGCAGGCGCTCGCGTTCGTCCGGCAGCGTTACGAACTGCCCAACGGCGACCTCGACCGCATCGCGCGGCAGCAGGCGTTCCTCTCCGGCCTGGTCCGCAAGATGCTCTCCACCGACGTATTGTTCGACCCGGGCAAGATCGGCGAGGTCGTCGGCGCCGTGCAGAAGTCCGTGGTGCTCTCCGAGGACTGGGACCTGCTGCAGTTCGCCGCCCAGATGCGCAACCTCAGCGGCGACAACGTCGAGTTCCGCACCATCCCCGTCGTCGGCAACACCTGGATCGGCGGCGCCTCGGTGCTCGAAATCGACGTCCAGGAGGTGCGGCGGTTCGTCGACGGGCTCATCTCCCACGAGACGGAGACGGAGACGGAGACGGAAACACCGTCGGACGGGTCTGCCGCCCCCGCGACCATCCCCGGCGCCGAGGCCTACACGGTGGAGATCTACAACGCCTCGGGAGCCGACGAGCTCGGCCAGCAGATGCGGGAACAGTTGCGGCAGCACGGTTTCCTCGGCGAGAGTTCGGCCACAATGGACCCACAGGCGAGCACCGTGGTGCGGTACGCGCCCGGCGACGAGGCGGGGGTGGAGCTACTGCGGCAGGCGCTCGGCACCGAACTGGCCGCCGAGCCCGACGCGACCGTGCCCGCCGGCCAGCTCCAGGTGCTGTTCGGCACCGACTTCGAGCCGGCCACCACCGGGACCACGCCCGCGAACCACGCGGGCCAGGAGCCGCAGTTCTTCGCGCCCCCGCACCGCACGCAGACGCCGCAGGACGAGGGCAAGGATGACCCGCCCGACGAGCCGATAACCGCCGGTGACGTGCCCTGCGTCAACTAAGCTGACCGTCCGGATCGCACGCGGGGTGGGGAGGAGCCAGCGTGGACGAGCGCGAGGCCGGAGAACGGGGTGAAGCGGAGCCTGCCGAGGTTCCCGCGCGCCCGGTTCCGACGCCGTACCCGCGACCCCGTCCCGCGCCGGAGCCGTCGCCTCCGCGCGGCAGGGTTCGTTCGGTGCTGCGGGGCACCAACCGCACGGTGGTGACGCTGCTGTCGGTGATCGCGCTGGTCGCCACCGGCTATGCCTACCTGGCCCTGGACGACCTGCAGGACAACGTGCAGACCACGGACGCGCTGCAGCAGAACCTCGGCGACGACCCGGGGGCGCCCCCGCCACCCCCGCAGGACGACGGCGCCACCGACATCCTGCTCGTCGGCGCCGACTCCCGCACCGACATGCAGGGCAACCCGCTGCCGCTCGGCATGCTCAGGGAACTGCGCACGGAGGACAAGGCGGGCGTCAACACCGACACCCTGATCATCCTGCGCATCCCGAAGGACGGGGGGAAACCGACCGGCGTCTCGATCCCGAGGGACACGTGGGTAGACGTCCCACAGGGCGGCAAGGCCAAGATCAACTCGGCGTACGGCGCCGCGAAGGTCGAGGAGGCCGACCGGCTGCGTGCCGACGGCATGACCGACGGGGCGCGGATCGAACGCGACTCGAACCAGGCCGGGCGCAGGGCGCTCGTGCGGACCGTCCAGGACTTCACCCAGATCCGCATCGACCACTACGCCGAGATCAGCCTGCTCGGGTTCTACCTGCTCACCGACGCCCTCGGCGGGATCGAGGTCTGCCTCAACAGCGCCACCGCCGACAAGGACTCCGGCGCCGACTTCGCGGCGGGCCCGCAGGTGGTGTCCGGCGGCGAGGCGCTGTCGTTCGTCCGCCAGCGCAAGAACCTGCCGAGGGGCGACCTCGACCGCATCGTCCGCCAGCAGGTGTTCCTCTCGTCCGCGCTGAACCAGGTGCTCTCGGCGGGCACGCTGACCAACGCCGAGCGGCTGAACCAGCTCACCGAAACCGTGCGCCGTTCGCTCGTGCTCGACCCCGGGCTCGACCTGCTGCAGTTCGCCGAGCAGGCCAAGGGCATCGCCACGGGCGACATGGAGTTCGTGACCATCCCCGTGAAGCAGGTCGGCGCCCGCAGCAAGGACGGGCAGAGCATCATCACCGTCGACGTGGGCGAGGTGCGCCGGTTCGTCAAGAACCTGGTCAGTGGCGGGCAGCAGCAGCCGTCGGGCGGAGGCTCGGCGCCCGTGGGTTCGCCGGTGCGCGCGGCCGTGCCGTGCGTGAACTAGTGTCCTCCGCCGGAAGTCTGTTGCTTGAGTCGGTGGATCCAGGTTTCCGCTGGTAAGGCGCCGGTTCGCCCTCGTACTGGGCCGTACTCGGGTCTTCGCCAACGCATGCCTCGGGCTCGGTGTCCCGCAGGAACCCGGCGGCGGGTGTCCCGCACGGACCGAGCGCCACCCTGGCCCCGCGCACCCACCACCCAACGGGAAGGCAGTTACATTCATGTCGTGAGCCTCACCGAGAATCTCCTCCGTCCCCTGCTGAAGTCCTCGGCCCGGCCGCTGGTGACGCACTACGACGACGCGCTGGGCAGCCGGATCGAGTTGTCGGTCGCGACGGTCGCCAACTGGGCAGCCAAGACGGCGAACTGGCTGGTCGAGGAGTTCGACGTGGAGGAGGGTGACGAGGTGGCCGTGGAGCTGCCCGCCCACTGGCAGACGGCAGGCGTGCTGCTCGGCGCGTGGTGGTGCGGGGCGCACGTGGTCGCGGACGCGGCGGGAGCACGAATCGCCTTCGTCGGCCCCGAGGGGATCGCGGGCAAGGCGGAGGCCACCGCGGTGGTCGCGCTCGACCCGCTCGGCCGAGGTCTCGGCGGGTCCGTGCCCTCCGGGGCGCTGGACTACCTCTCGGAGGCGCGCCTCGCCGGCGACGACTTCTCGCCGCTCGTGCCCATCGCCGGCGACACGCCCGCGCTGCTGGGCTCGACCGTGGACGACGTGCTCGCGCGGGCGCGCGCGAGGGCGGGTGAGCTGGGAATCGGTGAGGGCGCCCGGGTGCTCTCGACGAGGGACTGGACGTTGCCGGACGGGGTGCTCGAAGCCCTGCTGGCACCGCTCGTGGTGGGAGCGCATCTGGTTCAGGTCACCGGCTCCACGCCCGAAAGGCTCGTCGCGCACCGCGAAGCCGAGCGCACGACGGTGGACCTGACCTGAGCGGTCCCCCTCGGCGCTGAGGGAGACCGGGGTTCGGCCGCCGCTACGCGGCCTGCAGCTCGGCGTCCTGAGTTTTGGCCGCTTTCCTGCGGCCGACGATCAGGTGGTCGAGCGAGAGCCGTCCGCCGTTGAATCCCAGCGCCAGACCCGCCAGCGCGAGCACCAGCACCAGCTCGTAGCCGCCCTGACCGGTGAGCCCGGCGTCGAGGTGGACGAAGAACACAGCGCCGAGTCCCGTGATGGCGTAGCCCAGACCCACGAGCGGCAGCGCGAAGCCGACGATGAACAGGATCGAGCCGATCACCTCGACGGCGATGACGAACAGCGCGCTCAGCGCCGGCAGCGGGATACCGGTCGCGGACATCATGTCGGTGGTGCCGCCGACGCCCATCTCCCACTTGTCGAGCCCGTGCGCGAGGAACACCACCGCGACGCCGATGCGCCCGATGAGCGCCGCGACGTCCTGAACCCTGGTGAACATTGTCCGAACCAACCCCTATACCGTCTTAGCTGAACTTTCAACTAACGGTCTCCAGGGTAGCCAGGGCAGGTAAAGCGGATGGAAAGAACCTCACCGCGACGGTGACGCGTCAGGAAAGCTTCTTCTCGAACCAGTGCTCGGCGTACGGCTCGGCGTTGTAGGCCGGAATCTCCCGGTAGCCGTGTTTCGCGTAGAGTCTGCGGGCCTCGACCAGATCGGCGCGCGTGTCCAGGCGGATGACGGAAACGCCCAGCTCACGCGCGGCGCGCTCGATCGCGGCCAGCAGCAGCGCGGCGATGCCACGACCCCGGAACCCCGGCAACACGAACATGCGCTTGAGCTCGGCGAAGCCGTCCCGGTGCCGTCGCAGGCCCGCGCACGCGACGGCGGCGCCATCGAGCCGCGCAAGCAGCAGCGTGCCGTGTGGTGGCGCCAGCTCGTCGCTGGGATCCTCCGCCATCGCCTCGTCGAGCTCGGCCTCCGTCGCGGGGCGGCCGTAGTAGCGGCTCGCCACGTCGGCGAAGTACGTGCGCAGCAGCGTTTCGGCCTCCGCGTCGTGGACGGAGACCGGGGTGACCTCAAGAGGTCCGGACCAAGTCGTCACGAGGAGATCCTGTCACGCGCCGCAAACGGAATCCGTTGGTCGCAGGTGGTTCACGGCGACTACGGTGCGATTCGTGAGCGAACCGGACTTCCTCGCCCGTACCCGCGCGTCCTACGACACGATCGCCGCCGACTTCGCCGGGTGGATCGAGGACGAGCTGGCGGCGAAGCCGCTGGACCGCGCCGTGCTCAGCGGGTTCGCGGAGCTCGCCGGCTCCGGCCTGGTCGCCGACGTCGGCTGCGGCACCGGCCGCGTGACCGCACACCTGCACGGGCTGGGGCTACGGGTGTTCGGCATCGACCTCTCGCCGGGCATGGTCGCACAGGCCCGCGGCAGGCATCCGGATCTGCGGTTCGAGGTGGGCTCGATGACCGAGCTGGAGGCCGGGGACGGCTCGCTCGGTGCGATCGTGGCCTGGTACTCGATCATGCACGTCCCACCGGATCGGCTACCGGCCGTCTTCGCCGAGTTCCACCGCGTCCTGGCCGAGGGCGGTCACCTGCAGCTCGCGTTCCCGGCAGGTGAGGGCCTGCTGCACCGGACCGACGCGGGCGGCCACGAGGTGTCGCTCGACTTCCACCAGCGGCACCCGGACGAGGTGGCCGGCCTGCTGCGTGAGGCCGGCTTCGAGGAACGCGCCCGGCTGGTGAGGGAACCGGACGAGGAGGGCAAGTACGCGGAGACCACACCGCAGGCCTTCCTGCTGGCCCGCAAGCGCCACACTGTGTAGTTCCGCCCTAGGCTGGCAGGACATGAGCGACCCCCACGTGCACGTCGGCCGAGACGTGGTCCACGGCGATGCCGCGGCCCGGAACCTGGTCGCGTCCACGTTCGGACTGGTCGGTGAGCTGCCGAGCACGCTCACCACGGGCTGCGGTAGCACGGTGCCGTATGTGATGACGTCCCCTCGCCCGGAGACCGTCACCTGCCTGCCCTGCCGGGACTACACCCGCGCGCAGCGGCTGCGGTTCGCCACGGCTCGCCACCGCAACCTCGCTGACCGGTTCGGCGGGCTCACATGACCGCGGTGACCCGTCTCGTGACGTCCGTCGACGCCGACGACCAAGGCGATGGCACCGTCTCGGTGTCGGCGCTGCACGAGGTCGAGCTCGCCGACGGACGCCGCGTGGTGCTGCTGGCCGACCGCGGCTGGGGCACCACCCAGAGCTGGGCAGAGGCGTCGGCCCAGGACCTGCGCGCGACCGCACGCGTCGTCGTCGGCCCCGACGAGCCGTTCGACGACCGCACGCGGGAAGACATGGAATCCGACCACTGGAACGCACTGGCCCACGCCGCCAAGCGACAAGGCGTCGACGTCACGGGGGCCGGGCTCAAGCGGTTGCCGCACGACGTGGTGCTCAGCGAGCAGGTACTCGCCCGCCTTGGCGCCGACCCGGGCCGGTCCGGCCAATCCGGCTAGCGCGCCGGATCCGCGGTAAGGCCTGTCGGAGCAGCGCGCAGTGACGCTCATGGCGTTCGGGCGGCCGCGAGACAACCGCGGCAGCCCGAAGAACCATCAGGTCGAGACCACTCAGCCCTTGAGCAGGCTCCTCGCCATCACCATGCGCTGGATCTGGTTGGTGCCCTCATAGATCTGGGTGATCTTCGCGTCGCGCATCATGCGCTCCACCGGGAAGTCACGGGTGTAGCCTGCGCCGCCGAAGAGCTGCACCGCGTCGGTGGTGACCTCCATGGCGATGTCGGACGCGTAGGACTTCGCCGCGCTGGCCATGAACCCCGCACGTGCGTCGCCGCGTTCGCTCGCCGCCGCGCTGGCGTACACGAGGTGCCTGGCCGCCTCGATCTTCGTGCCCATGTCGGCGAGCATGAATTGCACGCCCTGGAACTCGCCGATCGCCTTGCCGAACTGCTTGCGCTCCTTGACATAGGCTACCGCCGCGTCCAGCGCGCCCTGTGCGATACCCAGCGCCTGCGCCCCGATGGTCGGCCGCGTGTGGTCGAGCGTGCGCAGCGCGGTCTTCAGCCCGGTACCCGGCTCGCCGATGATCCGGTCGGCGGGGATGGTGCAGTTCTCGAAGTAGATCTCCCGCGTCGGCGAGCCCTTGATGCCCAGCTTCTTCTCCTTGGGCCCCACCGAGAAGCCGGGGTCGTCCTTGTGCACCACGAACGCCGAGATGCCGTTGGACTTCCTCTCCGCGTCGGGGTCGCTGACGGCCATCACCGTGTACCAGGACGACTCGCCCGCGTTGGTGATCCAGCACTTGGTGCCGTTGAGCACCCAGTGGTCGCCGTCCAGCCGGGCACGGGTGCGCATCGACGCGGTGTCCGACCCGGCCTCGCGCTCCGAGAGCGCGTAGGACGCGGACGCCTCACCGGAGGCGATCGAGGGCAGCACGAGCTTCTTCAGCTCGCTGGAGGCCGAGAGCAGGATGGGTTGCGTGCCCAGCTTGTTCACGGCGGGGATCAGCGAGGCCGACGCGTCGACCCGCGCCACCTCCTCGATCACGATGCACGCCGCGATGGCGTCGGCGCCCTGCCCCTCGTACTCCTCGGGGATGTGCACCGCGTTGAACCCGGCCTTGACCAGCGCCTCGCTCGCCTCGACGGGGTAGCGCTCCTGTTCGTCCACCTCGGCGGCGTAGGGCGCGATCTCCTTTTCGGCGAGCGCACGCACAGCCGCGCGCAGTTCTTCGTGCTCCTCAGCGAGCTGGTAAAGCCCAGGGCCTTCGGTCACCTGCGCCACCTTTCGATCGGGACAAGTCGGCTACCACCAGTCGATGTTAGTGACGGTTTACTAGGTCATCCTTGTGTTCTTGGCCGCACCCTCCCTACTGTCGAGTGATGTCGATCACAACGACGTTGCGACCTCCTGGGCTCCCCTCCTCTCTCACCTACCCCGATGCCCCGGTCGGCGCCCTGCTCGCGGGCGCGGCGGCTCGATACGGCGACCGGACCGCCTTCCAGCACGGCGAGCAGCACCTCACGTTCACCGGTCTCTGGGACCAGGCGTGCCGGTTCGCCAACGCACTGCGGGACCGCGGCATCGGGCCAGGCGACACCGTGGCCCTGCACCTGCCGAACTGCCTCGCCTTCCCGGTCGCCTACTACGGCACGCTGCTCTGGGTGCAACGTTCAGCCCCGCCAACCCGTTGCTCCCGCCGCAGGACCTCGCCGCGCAACTCGCCGACTGCGGCGCCGTCGCGGTGGTGACCTACGGCCCAGTTGCCAAGGCGCTGGACGGCACAGGCATCGGCACCGTCCTCGTGTACCAGCCAGTGGAGCAGGGGCAGGCCGACTTCGACGCCTTCCACGCCCACGCCGACGCCACCCCACCCGACGTCCGCATCGACCCGGCGAGCGACCTCGCACATCTCGCGTACACGGGCGGCACCACGGGCCGGTCGAAGGGGGTTCGGCTCACGCACCGCAACGTCGTCGTCAACACGCTGCAGTACGCGTGCTGGGGCTCCGGTTGCGTGCCGACAGTGGACGACGAGGGCAACCCCGGCCTCGACCAGATCGGCTCCGAGGAGGAGTGGCCGATCCGGCTCGGCACCGGCATCGGCATCAACCTCACGCCGTGGTTCCACGCCATGGGCACCATCGGCGCGCTGAACGTCAGCGTGCTGAACGGCGGCACGGCGGTAGTGCATCAGCGGTTCGACCCACCGTCCTATGTGGTCGATGCCGAGCGGCTGCGCGTCACCACGATGGGTGGCGCGCCCGCGCTGTTCGCCGCCCTGCTCGCGTGCCCGGAGTTCCACGCGAGCGACCTGTCGTCGGTGCGCACCATCACCTCGGGCGCCGCACCGATGCCCCACGAGATGATCAACGCGTTGCGCGAGCGGTTCCCCGACGCGGTGATCGCCGAGGGCTACGGGCTCACGGAGGTGACGATGGGCGCGACGCTCTCGCCGACGTGGCGTTCCGGCGTCCGCAAGGTCGGCGCGGTCGGGGTGCCGACGTTCGACACGGAGGTCAAGATCGTCGCTGCCGAGGGCGGCGAGGAGGCCGTCGGGCCGAACCTGCCCGGCGAGGTGTGCATCCGGGGACCACAGGTCATGCAGGGCTACCACAACCGGCCCGAGGAGACGGCCGCCGTGCTCGTCGACGGCTGGCTGCACACCGGCGACATCGGAGTGCTCGACGACGACGGCTATCTATCCATTGTGGACCGCAAGAAGGACATGCTGCTTTACAAGGGCTACAACGTCTACCCGAGGGAGCTCGAGGAGCTGCTCATCTCGTTGCCGCAGGTCGCCGCGGCGGCGGTGGTCGGCAAGCGGAGCCAAGAGGCGGGCGAGCTGCCGGTCGCGTTCGTCGTGCGCGCCCCGGGGCACGAGCAGGCGGAAGCGGAGGCGCTGCTGGAGGCCGTGAACAGGCGGGTCGTGCCGTACAAGCGGCTGCGGGAGCTGCACTTCGTCGAGGCGATTCCGGTGTCGGCGGCCGGCAAGGTGCTCAAACGCGAGCTCCGAAAGCAACTCACCTGACACCCGGTCCGCGAGTTCCGCACTCCCGACCGCGAGTTGCGCACTCCCGACCGCGAGTTCCGCACTCCCGACCGCGAGTTCCGCACTCCCGACCGCGAGTTGCGCACTCCCGCACATCCGGCGCCGTGCCTGCAGTCCCGAACGCAGAACTCGGCGTCCCGAACGCACAACTCGGCGTCGTGAGTGCGCGACTCGCGCGCTGGAGCGGAGGACTCGCGGCGGCGTCAGTGGGTCAGCTTCTCGCGGAGGGCGGCGTCCTTGTCGAGGACGAGCTGCTCCAGGTCGGCCTGGAAGGCCGACATGCGGGCGCACAGCGCCTCGTCGCCTGCCGCGAGGATCCGTACCGCCAGCAGGCCCGCGTTGCGGGCACCGCCGACCGACACCGTCGCGACCGGTACCCCGGCGGGCATCTGCACGATCGAGAGGAGGGAGTCCAGGCCGTCGAGGTACTTCAGCGGCACCGGGACCCCGATCACGGGCAACGGCGTCGCCGAGGCCACCATCCCCGGCAGGTGAGCGGCACCCCCCGCACCCGCGATGATCACCTTGATCCCGCGGTCCGCCGCGCTGCGCGCGTAGTCGAGCATGCGCTGCGGGGTCCGGTGCGCCGAGTAGACGCCGACCTCGTAGGACACCTCGAACTCGTCGAGGGCCTGTCCGGCGGCTTCCAGCACCGGCCAATCCGAGTCGCTGCCCATGATGACGCCGACGACGGGGTTACTCACGATCTTCGTACCTCTCAGTGGATCTGGTAGCCGTCGAGCCATTCGGCGTGGGACAGCCAGTGGGAGGCGAGCCGGGCGCGCTGCCGCAGCTCGTCGGTCAGCGGGCCGAGCATGTTCACGTGGCCGAGCTTGCGGCCCGGCCGTTCACCCTTGCCGTACAGGTGCACGCGCGCGTCCGGGAACCGCGCGAACAGGTGGTGCAGCCGCTCGTCGGGGCGCATCGCCGGGGTCTCCGGCGCCCCGAGGACATTGGCCATCACGGTCGGCGAGAGCAGCTCCGTCACGCCGAGCGGGTAGTCCAGCACGGCGCGCAGGTGTTGCTCGAACTGCGACGTCCGGCTGCCGTCCATCGTCCAGTGCCCGGAGTTGTGCGGGCGCATCGCGAGCTCGTTGACCAGCAGTCCGCCGTCGGTCTCGAACAGCTCCACCGCCAGCACGCCCACGACGTCGAGCTCCGTCGCGATCCGCAGCGCGAGGTCCTGCGCCTCCTGCGTCCGCCGTGCGGTCAGCCCGGGCGCGGGCGCCAGCACCTCGGTGTTGATGCCGTTCGACTGCACGGTCTCCACCACGGGCCAGGCCGCGCCCTGTCCGAACGGCGAGCGGGCCACCAGCGCCGAGAGCTCCCTGCGCATGGCGACCTTCTCCTCGACGAGCAGCGACGTGCCCGCGTCCAGCAGCTCGGGCACGAGGCCGCGCGCGTCCGCGGGCGAGTCGACCATCCACACGCCCCTGCCGTCGTACCCGCCGGTCGCGGCCTTGAGGACCACCGGCCAGGAGTGGGCCTCGCCGAACTTGAGGACGTCGTCCACATCGGACACCTCGGCGAACGCCGGGCCGGGGAAGTCGTGTGCCGCCATGCGCTCGCGCATCAGCAGCTTGTTCTGCGCGAACGCCAGCGCGCCGGGCCCGGGGCGGACCACGACGCCCTCCATAGCCAGCGTCAGCAGGTGCTCGCCCGGCACGTGCTCGTGGTCGAACGTCAGCACGTCGACCCCGCGCGCGAACGACCGCAGCGCCTCCAGGTCGGTGTGGTGGCCGTACACGACCTCGCCTGCGACGAGCCCGGCCGATTCGTTCTCTCCCGCCGCGAGCACGCGCAGCGACTGGCCGAGCGAGATGGCCGCCTGGTGCGTCATCCTGGCGAGCTGGCCGCCGCCAACCATGCCGACCACGGGAAGTCCGGTGCGAGTATCCATAGCGGGTTCAGCTTACGGGCAGGTCAGAAGCGCTTCGCCGGTCAATGGGCCGCGGTGAGATCCGGGGCACGTTCCTCAGCCGCCCGCCGCCGCTGCCACAGCCAGCGACCGGCCAGCACCGCGGTCAGCACGATCGGCATGAGGATGTAGGCGCTGCCGAGCACGTACTGCCAGAACGCCCAGTGCAGCTCGAGGTTCCGCCCGTTGGGCAGCACCAGCAGCACGCAGCTCACGAACACCACGATCACCGCACCGGCCGCGAGCCAGCGCTTGCCCGCCGTCGCCGGGGTGGTCTGCGGCAGCCGCGACACCAGCAGCACGATCAGCGGCACCGCCCACACCCAGTGATGCGACCAGGACACCGGCGAGACGAGCAGCGCGTAGAACGCGGTCACCAGCAGCGCCTCGAGCGGCCGGCCTCGCCGGTGGAAGCGCAGCATCAGCCAGATCGCGGCCGGCGCGAGCGCCGCGCCGATGGCCAGCGCCACCGTCGACGACCACGGCGCGAGGTCCGAGAGCCGGTTGACCAGACCGTTCAGCGACTGGTTGCCGGCCCAGTGCATGGGACCGATGCGGCCCTGGTCGGACACGGTGTGGGTCCAGAACCGCCACGCGTCGTTCGGGATCAGTGCGAACATCAGCGCCTGCAGGCCGAAGAACGTCAACAGGGCGCGCAGGGCGTCCATCTTGCGGCCCGTGAACAGCAGGTGCGGGATGAAGATCAACGGCGTGAGCTTGACGGCCGCGGCGACGCCGACGAGCACCCCGCCCCAGCGGCTGCCACGTGCGCTGATCACCAGCACGTCGAGCACGACCAGCGCCATGAGAATCAGGTTGATCTGGCCAAGGAAGATCGTGCGCCACACCGGTTCGAGCGCGAAGAACACGATCGCGAAGATCAGCGTGGTGCGGGCGGGCGAGGCCCAGCGCGGCAGCTCACCGGAGGGCCGGGGCAGTGCCCCGATCGCCACGCGGATCACCAGCGCCATCGCGAGGAACGACACCGCGGCCACCACGCCCCACGCCACCTGCACGGGCAGCACGGCCAGCGGGACGAACAGCAGCGCGGCCGTCGGCGGGTAGGTGAACGGGAGCAGAGCCCACCACGGTTCGGGCCCGAGGGTGTTGCCCTCGTAAAGCGGATCGCCGTTCAGCAGCGTCACCGCGCCGGCGCGGTACACCGCGCTGTCGACGCCGAGCCGCCAGTCGAGCAGCCAGCCGACGATGCCGGCGACCACGGCGAGCACGGGCAGCGCCACCAGCAGCGCCATCGAACGGGGACGGACGAACAACCGGAGCAGGGAGGTGCGCAGCGCGAGCCGTCGGGATCCCCGCTCGGAGCGGACTCCGGGATCGGTGGTGGTGGGCAGGACCTGCTTCACGGTTTTCCATCCCCGCTGGTCAAAGTCTTGTTTCCTGGAGTGCCGCCGCGCCGTTCCCTGGCTGCCTCACCTATCAAGGAAATCACGAATCGGAATCGAACCGCGCACAAGGCCCGGTCAGTTCCGGCTCAGCGTGTCGAGCAGCTCGCACGCTGCCCTGTGGTCGCCGGGCAGCCGGACCACATTGATCCTCGGGGTACCCACCTCGTGCAGCTGCGCATCGACCTCAAGCCGCTCCGTCAGCTCCCTGCGCAGGCGCACGGCACGGGCCGCCACACCGGCGTCGCGCGTCGCCACGGCGGCGACGGTCGACGGACCGAGCACCGCGAGGCTCTCCCCGCCGTCGAAGGCGACCCGCAGCGCGTCGGCCGCCAGGATCATTCCGGTCAGCCGGGTCCAGCCAGCGGCCTTCGAGAAGTCCATGGTCACCACCACGAGCGCGTGGTCGTCGGCCACGCGCTCGTCGTCGCGCTCGGCCTGGCGGTACAGCTCGGCGAGCCGGGTGCGCAGGTACGCGCTCGTGGGCAACCCGGTGAGCGGATCGCTCACCTCGGCGCGCGTCAGCTGGTCCAGGGCGACATCCGCCCAGGCGACAGCGGTCACGCGGAGTAATCGGGCAGGGGTCGCGTCGACGTCGGGGGCGACGAACCCGTCCGTGGCCGCCGGGTCGGCGAGCACGGCGTGCAGGGCCGCGAGGTCCGTGAGCGTCTCCTCCAGCCCCGCCCCGGAAGTCGCCCTCGCCCTGCCGAGCCCCGCGAGCGCGGGCAGCGCACCGTCGGCACCGCCGTGCTTCACGATCGCGGCGCACACGGCGTCGACCTCGGGAATCCCCCAGTCACTCGGAAACCGCCACCCCGAGGCGAGGCTCGCCGTCCGCCAGCGGGCACGCAGTGTGCGCAGGAAACGGTCCGGCGCGGTCCGCCACGCGGCTTCGGGGCGCTCGCCGTCCGGATCGGACAGCGAACCCGTCGCAGGCGCGTCCACACACACCCCCTTCCAACTGAGAACCTTGCCTGATCACGGGACGCGCGTACCCGGTCCCCGTGACGAGAATCAGACGAAACAACGGGTGAACCGGTTGCGACTCCCGGGGCATGGCTTCACCCATGGCGTGACGCGACAAACCCGATCCGTCACACTTGGCGCTGCGCGGCATCTAAACAGGTGTCCGCCCGGGAAAGGAGAGCCGTGACCACCGCCCCCGCCGACCCCAGTGGTCCCAGCGATGCCGAGCTCATCGCGGCGGTGAGAGAGGGCAGGCTCGAGTCCTATGGGCCCTTGTACGAGCGGCACGTCTCGGCGGCCTACAACCTCGCCCGGCAGCTCGCGCGGTCGTCCACGGAGGCCGACGACCTGGTCTCGGAGGCGTTCTCCAAGGTGCTCGACGCGCTGCGCGCGGGCAAGGGCCCCGACAGCGCGTTCCGCGCCTACCTGCTGACGGCGCTGCGGCACACTGCCTACGACAAGACGCGCAAGGACAAGCGCGTCGACCTCTCCGACGACATGACCACGGTCGGCGGCGCGGGCGCCGAAGCGCTGACGGTGCCGTTCTCCGACACGGCCATGGCCGGGCTCGAGCGCACGCTCGCGGCCAAGGCGTTCGCGCGGCTGCCCGAGCGCTGGCAGGCCGTGCTGTGGCACACCGAGATCGAGCAGCAGTCGCCCGCCGAGGTGGCGCCGCTGCTCGGGCTCACCCCCAACGGCGTCTCAGCGCTCGCCTACCGTGCCCGCGAGGGGCTGCGCCAGGCATACCTGCAGGTGCACCTCGCAGAGGTGTCCGCCGACCGCTGCCGGGCCACGGCCGACAAGCTCGGCGCGTGGACGCGCTCGGGGCTGTCCAAGCGCGAGCGGGCCCAGGTGGAGCAGCACCTCGACGAGTGCGCCGACTGCCGCGCGCTGGCCGCCGAGCTCGCCGACGTCAACGGCGCGCTGCGCGCGATCGTCGCTCCGCTCGTGCTCGGCGGCGGGGTGCTCGGCTACCTCGCGCTGGCCGGCGCGGGCAAGGCGAGCGCCGCGACCGCGATCGGTGCGGGCGCTGCGGCCGGGTCGGCCGGTGGTGCCGCGAGCGCCGCCGCCTCCGGTCCCCGCCAGTTCGTCGGCGTCGCCGCCTCCGGGGTCGCGATGGCGGCCGCGATCGCCGTGGCGCTCACCGCGGGCGGTCAGCGGGAGATCCCGGCCGCCGCCGCACCTCCGCCCCCACCTGCGGTGCAGGCGCCGGCCAACCCGCCTGCCGCTCCACCCGCTCCGCCCGCTCCGCCCGCTCCACCGGCGCCGGAGCCCGCCGAGCCCGCGCCACCACCGGTCGTTCCGCCGCCCGCGCAGCAGCCGGTCCCGCAGGAACCGGCCCCACCGCCGCCGCCCGCTCCGGCGCCGCCGCAGGTCACCGCTGACTCCCCGCCAGACGGCATCGCGCTCGACCCCGGTGGCTCGGCCGTCGACCTGCCGATCACCGTCCGCAACGACGGCGGCACGGTCTCCGAACCCGTGTCGGTCACGCTCAACCTGCCAGAGGGCGTCTCCGCCATCGGCCCCGCGACGGGAGGCGGCGGGGCACCGCCTGGCGGACCGGTGGCCCGCCAGGCGCAGCAGACCGAGCGCGTCACGTGCCCCGGCGGTACGGGCACCGTCACCTGCCGGACGCAGGAGGGCCTCGAACCCGGCGAGTCGGCGGTGCTGGTGTTCCGGGTGCGGGCGGCCGCCGACGCGGTGTCGGGGCAGATCACCGGCACCGTCAACTCGGGCAGCCCCGTCGAGGTCTCGATCCGGGTCCCGGTGCGGGTGGCGCCCGTCCAGGAAGACGCGGTGTACCTGCGGGTCCACCCGGCCTTCCACCCGTGGGGCCGGGCACTGTCGGTGCAGGTCCGCAACGACGGCCCGGTCGCGCGCGAGGCGACGATGACCGTCGACGAGGCCGCACACGCCTCGCCGCTCAACCGCCCCGCCGCCTGCGACCGCCGCGGCGACTCCGTGACGTGCCGGACCACGCATCCGCTCGAACCGGGCGAGACCATCCGCTTCTGGGTCGTGGTGCGCTCGCACTTCTTCGACGCGTTCGAGAAGAAGAACGTCACCGTGTCCGCGACGGTCGGCAGCGCGCACACGTCGGAGACCGTGGAGGTCAAGTGCCTCGGCCACTGGTGCCACTGGCCGGACAAACCGGGTAAGAACCGCCCGGCACCGACCACCACGCCGGAACCGGCGCCGTCAGCGCCGTCAGCACCGTCAGCGCCGTCAGCGCCGTCAGCGCCGTCCATGCCGGCCGCGCCGAGCACGACGACCAGCACGACCACCACCACACCGCCCACGCGATCGCATTGGCCCGGCCTGCCCACGTCGCCGGGACGGCCGACGGCACCGGAGCCGCCGCGGCCGGAACGCCCGAAACCCCAGAAGCCAGAGAAGCCCCAGGCACCAGGGAAACCGGCGCCCGAACACCCTCGGCCATCGAAGTCCTCGCAGCCACCGCTGTTCGGCTGGTCCGGCTGGTTCGACTGATCGGCCAAGGCGACGCTGCGTAGACTGCGGGAGTGGCCGTCGTCGAATCCGTGCTCGCCCGAGTGCCCGAGCCTCTGCGGTCGGTGCTGATCAGGCACCGGGAGCTGCTGAAGTTCGCGATCGTGGGCGGCACGACGTTCCTCGTCGACAACGGCGTCTGGTACCTGCTGAAGCTGACGGTGCTGAGCACGAAGCCGACCACCGCGAAGGCCATCGCGATCATCATCGCGACGATCGTGTCCTACGTCCTCAATCGCGAGTGGTCGTTCCGGACGCGCGGCGGCCGGGAACGCCATCACGAGGCGGCGTTGTTCTTCCTGATCAGCGGCGTCGCGGTGGTCGTGAACCTGATCCCGCTGCTGGTGTCGCGCTACGTCTTCGACCTGGAACGGCCACACGTTTCCCTGTTCGTGCAGGAGACGGCCGACTTCATCGCGGGGTCCGTGGTCGGCATGCTGCTGGCCATGGTGTTCCGCTTCTGGGGCCTGCGGAAGTGGGTGTTCCCCGACGAACTCGGCCGCGGGCACCGCGAGAGCGAGTTCGCGGTGCCGCGCTCCTGACCATCATCGCGGCACGCGTTCGGCTGGCCAGCTGACGCCCGCCACGTCGGTGGGGCTCGGCACCCGCAGGAACAGACTGAACGTCGCGGGCCGCTTGCCGGACAGCTCCAGTCTGCCGCCGTCGGCCTCGGCGAGCGCCCTCGCCAGCGCGAGCCCGACGCCGAACGAGCCCGCGCCGGAGAAACCGCGTTCGAAGATGTACGGGGCCAGCTCGTCGGGCACGCCGTCGCCGGAGTCGGTCACCTCGATCACCACGGTGCCGTCGGCCTCGCCGCGCCGGGCCGTGAGCGTCACGTTGCCCGAGCCGTGCCGCAACGCGTTGTCCAGCAGCACTCCGATGACCTCGCGCAGCCGCGCGGGCGTGGCCCGCGCCATGAGCCCGTCGGCCACCCGCAGCCGCAACGTCCGGCTCTCGGCCTTGAGCAGCTGCCGCCACTCCTCGCTGACCTCGGGCAGCACGGTGGTCAACTCCACCGGCTCGGCCCCGACCTCGCTCGCCGCCCGCGCGGCCGCGAGCAGCTCGTCGAGCGCCTCGGCGAGCCGGTCGGCCTGCTCCTGCGCGGCCTGCGCCTCCTCGGCGACGTCCGAGTCGGGGTGGCTGGTGAGGCTCTCCAGCCGCAGTTGCAACGCTGTCAGCCTGCTCCGCAGCTGGTGGGAGACGTCACCGACGAGCTGCCGCTCCCGCTGCACCAGCTGGGCGAGCGCGGTGGCGGAGGCGTCGAGCGCGTCGGCGACCATGTCCAGCTCGGCGACCTCGTAGCGCCGCCCGTCCGGGCGGAAGTCCCCGCCGCCGAGCCGCGCGGCGCGGTCGGCGACGTGCCGCAGCGGTTTGGCGAGCCTGCGCGCGGTGACCGTCGCGACCACCGTTCCGGTGCCCACCGACAGCACCACCAGCAGGATCACCGCCAGCGCCACCTGCATCTGCCTGGTACGCAACGGGCCGGACGGGATCGCCAGCTCCACGGTGCCGCCCCGCGCGATCGGCACGCTCTCCACCACCACCTCGGGCCCGGGATCGACGCCGTAGGTGAGGTCCCGGGCGGCCGGCTGGCGAACGGTGAGCTGCCCCGACTGCGGCACGGCCGCCCGCACCTGGCCGAGATCGAGCGGGCGGTTGTCGGCGAGCTGGTCGTCGAGGATCGCGGCGATCCGCTGCGCGCTGGAGGCGAGGTCCTCCCTGGCGAAGTTGTCCACCAGCAACCAGCCGGTGACGCCGAGCGGGCTGCCCAGCGCGGCCGCGGTGACGGTCACCGCCAGCAGGATGGCCAGTAGGATCCGCCGTCGCATGACTTACTCGGTGTTGAACCGGAAGCCGACGCCACGCACGGTGGCGATGTGCTCCTCGCCCGGCTTGCGGCCCGCGCCGTTCTCGCCCGCGATCGCGAGCTTGCGGCGGAGCCAGGACATGTGCATGTCGAGCGTCTTCGAGGTCTTCGACTCCAGGTCGTTCCACACCTCGGAGAGGATGTCCTCGCGGCTCACCACCTGGCCCGCCCTGCTCATCAGCACCCTGAGCAGCTCGAACTCCTTGTTGGCGAGCTGCACCTCCTTGCCGTCGACGGTCACCATCCGGGCGCCGACGTCCATGCGCACACCGCCGGCCTCGATCACCTCGGGGGCACGCCTGCGCAGCAGCGCGCGGATGCGGGCGAGCAGCTCGGCGAGACGGAACGGCTTGGCGACGTAGTCGTCGGCACCCGCGTCGAGGCCGACCACGAAGTCGACCTCGTCGGTCCTCGCGGTCAGCATCAGCACGGGCAGCTCGCTACCGTTCGCGCGCATCCCGCGGCACACCTCCAGGCCGTCCATGCCCGGCAGGCCGAGATCGAGCACCAGCAGGTCCACCCGGTCCCGGGAGATCAGGTCGAGCGCTGACGGTCCGTCCCCGACCACCACGACGTCGTAACCTTCCCGCTCCAGCGCCCTCGACAGCGGCTCCGCGATCGCCGGATCGTCTTCGGCAAGTAGGACCATGCTCACCTGGCCAACCTTACGGCCGACGCCCATGAAACCATCGTTGCCGTGTCCAGCTACTCCCCCGATCTGACCCTCGCAGGCAGGCTGGCCGACGCCGCCGACAAGATCACCTCGGCCCGGTTCCGGGCGCAGGATCTGCGGGTGTCGAGCAAGCCAGACCGCACGCCGGTGACCGACGCCGACACCGCCGTCGAGGACGCGATCAGGGAGCTGATCACGGCCGAGCGGCCCGCCGACACGGTCGCGGGCGAGGAGCGCGGCGGCTCGGCGAGCGCGGCTGGCCGGGTGTGGGTGCTGGACCCGATCGACGGCACGAAGAACTTCCTCCGCGGCAACCCCGTGTGGGCCACCCTGATCGCGCTGGTCGAGGACGGCAGGCCGGTGGTGGGCATGGTCAGCGCGCCGCTGCTCGGCAGGCGCTGGTGGGCGAGCGCGGGCGGCGGTGCGTGGCTGCGCGACGACGCGGGCGAGCACCGGCTCTCGGTCTCGCGGGTGTCCGAGCTGTCCGACGCCTACGTCTCCACCACCGACCTCGGCGCGTGGACCGAGTACCACTCGCGCGCTGCCTACCTCGCTTTCCTGGACGCGTGCTGGGAGAGCAGGGCGTTCGGCGACTTCTGGCACCACTGCCTGGTCGCGGAGGGCTCGCTGGAGGTGGCGGCGGAGCCGATCGTCAACCCGTGGGACGTGGCGGCCGCTCAGGTGCTGGTGACCGAGGCCGGGGGCCGCTTCACCGATCTGACCGGGGCGGAACGCTTCGACGCCGGCACGGCCCTTTCGACCAACGGCCTCGTCCACGACGCCGCACTCGACCTGCTGCGCAAGCCCTGAAACCCGACCGCAGTGAAGGCCACCTTCACTGCGTTGAACGCAGGCAGGGTGGCCTTCACTGCAGCTGGCGGGAGCGGGTCAGGGCAGGACGCCGACCGCGCCCCTCGCGACCTGTGCCCAGGCGAGCCGTCCGAAGAGGTAGTGGCAGGCGACCTGCTCGTTGGTGAAGCGGGCCCAGTCGTAGCGGTTGCCCTGCTCACGCCAGAACACCTCGAACGCGACGTCTCCGTCCTCGCCCGCGTCCTCGGTGCGGAGCAGGCACCACGCGTTGTCGGCCTCGCTGCCGACCGACACGACCTCGGGCGGCACGCCCACGGCCTCCAGCCAGCGCATGATCGACTCGGTGTTCATGCCCTCTCCTCGAACGTGATGTCGGCAAGGTAGCCCAGCGTCACCAACTCGGCGGCCGAGTAGACCGAGCGGTACCGCTCACCCCCGCCCGCCTGCGCGAACCAGCCCGCGGAGATCGCCTTCCACATGGGCACCTCGCGCACCACGCGGTAACGCCGGTAACCCGCCTCGCGGTGGGCGGGCGGCAGCGAGCGCTCCGCGAACGGCGTGCCGTCGGCGGCGAAGACCCGTCCGTGCGCGGTGCCGAAGCGGTCGAGCAACGTGCCCTCGCCGAGCAGCACCGGCTCTCCGTCCTCGCACCCACCCTCCGGGTAGCGCTCACCCGGCGGCCAGACGTACTCGGCCCGCTCACCGGGAACGAGGTAGCGGCTGTCCCACTCGCGCTCGGGCAGGTCGCCGAGCGGGTCGTAGCCCTCGGTCAGCGCCTCCGGCGGGCACGGCAGCACTTCAGCGGGCGGCGGCGCGGGCTGACGCCAGCCGTTGCGCAGCCACGCCAGCGCGTGCCCCGGGTCGACGAGGTCCGAACGGGGGTGGTCGTGCGGAGGGAACCGAAGCCACACCGCGGAGTCGGAGTCGGGGTCGGGCACGGGCAGCTGCCGCGCGGGCCGGTCAGCGGCGACCGGGAGGTGCCCGATGGGGAACATGTGCACGCGGAACAGCGCGACGATGCTCTCCCGCTCCTGCCTTGGCGCCCCGAGCGGAACCGGTGCCGCGGGCGGCTGCGGGCGGACCGGCTCCGGCGGGCGGCCCTGCGGCGGGTGCGGCTGTGCTTGCGGTGCCTGTGGTACCGGCGGCGCCTGTGGTGGGTCGGGCATCGGCGCCCAGCGAGCGGGCGGGGCCGGGGCGCCGGGTGCGAGGCGCGGCGGCATCGGTGCGACGCCCGCCGCCTGCCCCGGCGGCGGCTGCATCGGCGCGGCAGGTGGAGCGGGCGCGGCGGCAGCGTACGGCGAGGGACCGAAGTGCTGCCCGGCAAACGGTTGCGCTGGGTACGGCTGACCAGCGAACTGCTGGCCGGGCGGCATGACCGGCGCCTGCGGCGGGGGAACAGGTGCGGCGGGACCGCCGGAGAACCCGGCCAGGTGCGTCTGCGCCGGTGGCGTCGGGATGCCCTGCGCCCCCGGCGCGGGCGCGGCGATGCCGCTGGGTGGAGTGGGCACGTCGTCGAAGCCGCCCTGGGACAGGAAGCCTCCGTAGGCGCCCCTCGGCGGGGTCGGCGCGTCGGCGCCGGGCAACGCGATGGGGCCGGTGCCCACGTCGTCGGGAACGGACACCGGCGGCGACGCAGGCTCAGGCCGCACTTCCGGTAGCTCCGGCCCCCGGTCACCGGGCAAGCCGACCTCGGGCCCCCGGTCACCGGGCAAGCCGACCTCCGGCCCCCGGTCACCAGGCAGGCCGACCTCCGGCCTCCGGTCACCGGGCAACGGCTCCTCGGGGAGCGGCACGATGTCGCCGGGCAGACCGCTTTCCACGGGCGGCCCGGACGGTTCCTCCACCGGCGACAGCACACCGTCCACCACGGTGGCCGGAAGTCCGGTCGCGGCGCTGAGCAGCCCGGCCTGCCCGTCGGGCGTGTGCGTGCCGGGATTGGGGTTCACGACCTCCCCGGCGGCGTGCACGGTGCCGTTCGCGCCGGATCCGACCGCGTCCACGAGCCCGCCCGAGATCGCGCCGACGTTGGTCGCGGTGCCACGCAGCGCTGTGTCCAGCCCGGCCAGCGCCGTGGGATGCCCCGAGTCGGCCGCGGCGACGGCGGCGTCGTGGTTCCTCGCGGCGTCAACGAGCTGGCGCACGATCTCGACCTTCGCGGCGCCGACCTGCTCGGCGGCGGACTCGAGCCGGTGCGCCGCCTCGTCCGCGCCCCGCGCGGCGACGGTCAGCCGCCCGTGGTCCGGCTCGACGAAACCCGACCACCGCTCGCCGGCGGCCTCGGCGGCGGGCCCGCTCATCGCGCCGAGCGCCTTGCCTGCGACGGTGTCCGCGTCGGCGGCGAGCGTGGTCAGCTCGCGCGCGGCCTGCCGCCACGCCCCCGCCTGCTCACGCATGGCGTCCTCGTCGGCCTCCGGCCAGCTCACGCCTGTTCGCTCCGCGATGGCGGCCAGCTCGGCGGGCAGCTCGATTCCCATCCGCACGCCCCTACCCGGCCGAACCGGCGTCGCTCAGGTCTCCTGCCGCATCCGTGTCGGCCGAGCGGTACGCGCCCGCCGCCGACGAGAGCCTCGTCCCCATGTCGCCCAGCCCGCCCGCGAGCTCGCCGAGTGTGCGCAGCACCTCGCTCGACGGGCCCTCGTGTGCGCCGGCGAAGCTCTGCCCCACCGCGTCGGTCCCCCAAGGAGTGGGGCCTGCCTCCAAGCCGGCCCTCAGGTCGGCGGCGATGCGGGTGGCCCGCTCGGCAAGCCCCTCGAACTCGGCGGCGTGTGCGCCGAGCCGATCGGCGTCGACCTCGAAACCCGGCCCCCCGCCGTTCATCGCGCCCTCGGCCAGTCGGCCTCGTCGAGCCAGCTCCGGTCGTCGAAGCTCTCGTCCTCGTCGTCGGGCACGTCCGCCGCGGCGATCTCCTGCGCACCGAGGTCGGCGGTCCCGAGCAGGAGCGCCTGCGGGTCGGTGCCGGACGGCAGCGCCGGGGCGAGCACCTCGCCCGCACCGGTCAGTGCCTTGACGGTCGCGCCCCCGGTCAGCTTCACGATCTGCGCCGCCAGCTCGGCCGGCCGGTACTTCTCGTACGCCTCGTCGGCGATCACGAGGCCGGTGAGCACCCCGCGCGCGCCGACCGTGGCCGTGATGAGGCCGTCGTCGCTGGTGGCCGACTCACTGATCGACGCGAGCTCGCGGTGCACGGAGGCCAGCTGCTCGCGACTGCGGCGGTAATCGGCGAGGAGCTGGTCCACCTGCGCACGATGGTCGGTCACGGCACTCTCCCCGACGTCCGTTGGTCTGCTGTCACAGCGGTCGGCAACGCATCAGACGCAGCCTGCTGGCCCGCGGTTCCATTCGCAACCGAAGCGTTGTGCGATCAGCGTCCCGAGATACAGATCGGCACGAGGACGGCTCTCCTTGACCTATCCGGCCAGTGCCCGCACCACGCGCGAGGGGCTGGGCCTGCCGAGCTGCTCCGCCATCCACGCGCTCGCGGCGACCAGCGCGTCGAGGTCGGCGCCGTGCTCGATGCCGAGCCCGTCGAGGAACCACACCAGGTCCTCGGTGGCGAGGTTGCCCGTGGCCGACTCGGCGTAGGGGCAACCGCCGAGGCCACCCGCCGAGGAATCCACAGTGGACACCCCGCGGCGCAGTGCGGCGAGCGTGTTGGTCAGCGCCTGACCGTAGGTGTCGTGGAAGTGCACGGCGAGCGCGTCCACGCCCACGCCCTGCGCGGTGAACGTGTCGAGCAGCCGTTCGACCTGTCCAGCCGTGGCCACGCCGATGGTGTCGCCGAGCGAGAGCTCCGAGCAGCCGAGCTCCAGCAGGCGCTTGCCGACGCGCACGACCTGCTCGGGCGGCACGGCGCCCTCCCACGGGTCGCCGAAGCACATCGAGAGATACCCGCGCACAGCCAGCCCCGCGGCCCGCGCCCGCGTGACCACCGGCTCGAACATCGCGAACTGGTCGTCGAGAGTCGAGTTGAGGTTCCGCTTGGCGAAGGTCTCCGTCGCGCTGCCGAACACGGCGATGTGGCTCACCCCGGCCGCCAGCGCCCGGTCGAGGCCGCGCTCGTTGGGCACGAGCACCGGGTAGCGCACGCCGTCGCGGCGGTTCAGCCCTGCGAGCAGCTCCTCGGCGTCGGCGAGCTGCGGCACCCACTTCGGGTGCACGAAGCTCGTCGCCTCCAGCGTGGTCAGCCCCGCGGCCGCGAGCCGGTCCAGGAACTCCAGCTTGACCGCCACCGGCACGGTCGACTTCTCGTTCTGCAGACCGTCGCGGGGGCCGACCTCCCAGATCGTCACCCGCTCCGGAAGCCCGTCCGCCGAGGAAACCCGTTCCGGCAGACCCAGTTCGCGCGTACCCACTACCTCAGCGTCCCCTTCCACGCGGCGGCTGACGGGGCGGCGGCTCCTGCTGCCCGTACGGAAGCTGCTCCGTCTGCGCCACGCCGTAGTCGTCGTACGGGTTGTCGTTGACCTGGCGGTAGATCACGGTGTGCACGCGCTCCACCTTCGGGATGTCGTCGAAGGTCAGCGGCTCGTCCGACGCCGACTCGATGACGAGCGTGCCGCAGCCGAAGACCCGGTCGATCAGGCCGTGCTCGAACCGTACGCTGTTGATGCGCGCCATCGGGATGTCGATGCCGGTGCGCTTGATCACGCCCTCGCGCGCGATGACGCGGTCGGTGGTGACGATGAAGTGCGTGGTGCGCCAGCGCACGAACGGCACGAGCACCAGCCACACGATCAGCACCAGCGCTACGACCCCGATCGCGATGAGGCCCACGGAGTTCCACGGCGACTCGGCGTCCCGCACGAGCAGGGCGAGCCAGCTGCCGACGCCGACGGTGGCGAGCAGCACGAAGATCGGGAACAACAGCATCTTGAAGTGCGGATGCTTGTGGGTTACGACTTGCTCACCGTCGCTGAGCAGATCGTCTGGATAGGCCACCTCGAACAACTCCCCGAACTCGTTCTTGCGCGCCGTGCGCTCACCGTACCGCCAAGCAGCGCGATTCACCCCGAAACAGGGCGCAGGTGCACGACATCGCCCGCGAAGATCGTTCGCCGCGCTCCCGTGTTCGTCTCCACGACGAGCGCGCCGGTGCGGTCGAGGTCGACGGCGTTGCCGAGCAGCTTCTCCCCGCCCGCGATCATGATCTTGACCTCCTGTCCGAGGGTCGCGCAATGCGCGCGGTAGTCCTCGAGCAGGCCCGCGGTGGCGAGGTCGCCCGCCCCCGCGAGCCAGGCACTCTCGCGTTCGTGCAGGGACGTCAGCAGCAGACGCGAGATCTCCGTCCGGTCCGTCGTGCGCGCGCCGAGGTCGGACAGCGCGGCCGGGGGCAACCCGCCGGGACCGGGCTCGACGGGCTCGCGCGAGGGCGTGACGTTGAGGCCGACACCGAGGATCACGCCCTGCTCCTCCGAGGCCGCCGCCTCGGCGAGGATGCCGGCGACCTTGCCGCGGCCGTCCGAGGCGAGGACGTCGTTCGGCCATTTGAGCACCGCCCGAACTCCGAGCTCCCGCGCCAGGTCCATCAGCGCGAGCCCGGCCACCGAGGCGAGTGAACCGAGCACCGCGAGCGACACCCCGGCCGGCCGGAACAGGACGCTGCAGTACACCCCGGCCCCCGACGGCGACACCCACGTCCGGCCCCGCCGCCCGAGCCCCGCGGTCTGCTCCTCGGCGATCAGCACGGTCCGGTCCTCCGCTCCCTCGACCAGGGCTTCCCGCAGGTCGGCGTTGGTGGAACCGGTGCTGGTCACGACGTCGAGCCGGGCGTACGGCCCGACCGGGCGGACGAGTTCGGCCCGCAGTCGCGCCGCGTCGATACGCTTCATGCGCGTTAGCGTAGGACGTTCGAGGACGTTGGCTACGCCACATCTGCGGCCAAGGGCACGGAGCTAAGCTGCGGTTCCATGAGCAGCGCAACGGAGCCGATCGGGACACCTCCCGACGAAGAGCCGGACATCCACACCACGGCCGGCAAGCTCGCAGACCTCTACCTGCGCTACGAAGAGGCCGTGCACGCCGGCTCCGCGAGAGCGGTCGAACGCCAGCACGCCAAGGGCAAGAAGACGGCGCGCGAGCGCATCGACCTGCTGCTCGATCCCGGTTCGTTCGTCGAGCTCGACGAGTTCGCCCGGCACCGGTCCACCAACTTCGGGCAGGAGAAGAACCGCCCGTACGGCGACGGCGTGGTGACCGGCTACGGCACCATCGACGGCCGTCCGGTATGCGTGTTCAGCCAGGACGTTACGGTCTTCGGCGGCTCGCTCGGCGAGGTGTACGGCGAGAAGATCGTCAAGGTCATGGACCTCGCCATCAAGACCGGCCGCCCGATCATCGGCATCAACGAGGGCGGCGGCGCGCGCATCCAGGAGGGCGTGGTCTCGCTCGGGCTCTACGGCGAGATCTTCCGCCGCAACACGCAGGCCTCTGGCGTGATCCCGCAGATCTCACTGATCATGGGCGCCAACGCGGGCGGGCACGTCTACTCGCCCGCGCTCACCGACTTCGTGGTGATGGTCGACCAGACCTCCCACATGTTCATCACCGGCCCCGACGTGATCAAGACGGTGACGGGCGAGGAGGTCACGTTCGAGGACCTCGGCGGTGGCCGCACGCACAACACCAAGTCCGGCAACGCGCACTACCTCGGCTCCGACGAGGACGACGCGATCGCCTACGTCAAGGAGCTGCTCAGCTTCCTGCCGTCCAACAACCTCTCCGAGCCGCCCGTGTTCGAGGCGCCGGAGCCGTCTGGCGACTCGATCGCCGACGGCGTCACCGACACCGACCGCGAGCTCGACACGCTGGTGCCCGACTCGCCGAACCAGCCCTACGACATGCACGAGGTCATCACGCGCGTCGTGGACGACGGCGAGTTCCTCGAGGTGCACGAGCTGTTCGCGCCCAACGTCATCGTCGGCTTCGGTCGCGTCGACGGGCACAGCGTCGGCATCGTGGCCAACCAGCCCACTCAGTTCGCGGGCTGCCTCGACATCGACGCCTCCGAGAAGGCGGCCCGGTTCGTGCGCACGTGCGACGCGTTCAACGTCCCGGTGCTGACGTTCGTGGACGTGCCCGGCTTCCTGCCCGGCACCGACCAGGAGTGGAACGGCATCATCCGGCGCGGCGCGAAGCTGATCTACGCCTACGCCGAGGCCACCGTTCCGCTGGTCACCGTGATCACGCGCAAGGCATACGGCGGCGCGTACGACGTGATGGGCTCCAAGCACCTCGGCGCCGACGTCAACGTCGCCTGGCCGACCGCGCAGATCGCCGTGATGGGCGCTCAGGGCGCGGCGAACATCGTGCACCGCAAGCGGCTCGCCACCGCCGCCGACGGCGGTGAAGACGTCGAGGCACTGCGCGCGCAGCTGATCCAGGAGTACGAGGACGCGCTGTGCAACCCATACGTCGCCGCCGAGCGCGGCTACGTCGACGGTGTCATCCCGCCCGCGCACACGCGTGGCTACGTGGCCCGTGCGCTGCGAATGCTGCGGGACAAGCGCGAGACCCTTCCGCCGAAGAAGCACGGGAACATTCCGCTGTGAGCGCCGAGGAAACGACCGAGGAGCCTCGCCGTCCGCTGCTGCGCGTCGTGCGGGGCAACCCGGACGACGCCGAGCTCGCCGCACTCACCGCCGTGCTGGCCGGGCTCGCCTCGGCGAGCACGGAGCCGTCAGAGCCGCCAGCGCGTTCGCGCTGGGCCGACCCGGCGGCGCTGGTCCGCGCCCCGCTACGTCCCGGCCAGGGCGCGTGGCGCGCGTCCGCGCTCCCGCGCTGACCCGTTCAGGGAGGGCAGCGCGCCGGCGTGCCGGTGCAACGCGACCACGCGCGTGATCCCGGCGAGTGCGAGCACGAGCGGCACGCCGAACGCGACCCGGTGCGCCGAGGACTGCGGAAGTCCCGCGTCGGTGAGCGCGTCGAGGGCGATCCCGGCACCGAACTGGGCGACCACGGCGAACGTGAAGCCGCCCATGTTGGCAACGCCGCTCGCGATGCCGGCGCGGTGGCCTCGGTTGGCCGAGCGGGCGAGGTCGAAGGCGAGCATGCTCACGCCGCCGCCCGCGCCGACGACGAACAGCACGAGCGCCAGCACGGTCGCGGGCGTCGAGGCAGGCAGTGCCACGAGCAGTGCCGAGCACGTGACCGCGGCGACCGCTGCGCCGAGGACCAAGGCACCCCGCACACCGGGCCTGCGGGAGGCGAGCTGACCGGCGGCCGTGCTGGCCAGCACGAAGCCGAGCACGACCACGCCGAGCAGCGTGCCGGCCGTGCCCTCGGACAGCGCGTGCGCGCCGACGAGGTAGGGCTGGCCGAGCACGGCGCTGAACGAGACGAACGTGCCCATGAGCGTGAAGTGGGTCCACATCGCGTGCCGGGTTCCCGGGTTTCGCCACGCGTGGCGCAGGCTCTCCCGCAACGGTTCGCCGGGCTCGTCGGTGTGCCGCGCGGGACGCGGGCTCTCGCGCAGGCCGACGCCGGTGGCGACCAGCAGCACGATGGTGACCGTGCCCGCGATGAGGAAGGTGCCGGTCCAGCCGCGGGCGGCGAGCAGCGCCGCGAGCGGCGCGGTCGCGATCAGCTGGCCGAGTCCGCCGATCATGCCGGTGAGCGCGGCGACGAGCGCGTACCGCCTGCCGGGGAACCAGTTGTGCGCGATGCGCAGAACGCTGACGAACATGCAGGCGTCGCCCGCGCCGATGAGCGCGCGGCCCGCCATCGCGGCGGCGTAACCCGTGGCGATGGCGAACACGACGGTGCCCGCTGCCATGAGCGTCATGCCTGCGAGCAGGAGCTTGCGCGGGCCGAGGCGGTCGGAGCCGACGCCGACGGGCACCTGCAACGCGGCGTAGAGGGCGAGCTGCACGACGGAGAACGCGGCCAGCCCGGTGGCGTCGATGCCGAAGCGTTCCTGCGCGGTGAGCCCGGCGACGGAGAGGCTCATGCGGTGGAACAGCGCCGTGAGGTAGCAGAGGGCACCGAGGCCCCACATCGCCCACGGCAGCCACGTTCTCGCGCGCACTCCAGGTCCTCCACAACTTGTATCTATGTTGCATCTAAGTTGGCCGCTAGGATGCCCGTGTGTCAACGAGCGACCGGTCACAGCGCAGGGCTGCCGGCGAGCGCGCCTACGAATGGGTGAAGGACCGGATCCTCGACGGGAGGCTCGAAGGCGGTCAGCTGCTGAGCGAGGGCGAGGCCGCGTCGGCGCTGGAGATCTCGCGCACTCCGGTGCGGGAGGCGTTCCTCCGGCTGGAGGTCGAGGGGCTGCTGCGGCTCTATCCCAAGCGCGGCGCGCTGGTGGTGCCGGTGTCGGCGGGCGAGGTCGCGGAGGTCACCGAGGCGCGGATCCTGCTGGAGTCCCACGCGGCGGCGACGGTGATCGCGCGCGGCATCCAGGCCGACGTCGCCGACTCCATGAACGCGGTGCTCGGCGACCAGCGGCGCCTGGACGTCCCGAAGGAGACGGCGGCGTTCTCCCGGCTCGACCGGCAGTTCCACGCGACCCTCGTGGAGGCGGCGGGCAACGGCCTGCTCACGCAGTTCTACTCGGGTCTGCACGACCGGCAGGTGCGGATGGCCAACTCCGCACTGCACCGGGCGCCGAGCCGCTACGGCGCCATACTCGACGAGCACGCGCGGCTGTGCACACTCCTGCGCGACAGCGACGCGGACGGCTTCCGCGAGCAGCTGGCCGCCCACATCGGCGGCACCCACGGAGCCCTGCTCGACAGCTGACCCCGGCTGTCCCCCCAACGAATGCAGTGAAGGCCACCTTGACTGCGCCCACCCGTCTCCCCCCACCGCCCAAACGGAGGCACTGCGCGCCGCTGTATTTGATTCCATGCAGGCAAGGTGGCCTTCACTGCAACTGGTCGCGGCGCGTCCTCTAATCTCGGCGCGTGCGTTTCGTGCTGGCCTCCGCCTCTCCTGCCCGGCTCGCCGTCCTGCGGGCGGCGGGCATCGATCCGAGCGTGATCGTGTCCGGTGTGGACGAGGACGCGGTCGCCGCGACGCTGACCGACCCCACCCCCGCCGAGCTGGTCACCGCGCTGGCCAGGGCGAAGGCCGTGGCGGTCGCCGACACGGCCGGCATCGCGGGCGCCGACGCCGTGGTGGTCGGCTGCGACTCGATGCTGGCGATCGGCGGCGAGGTCGTCGGCAAGCCGGGTACGGCGGAGATCGCCCGCAAGCGCTGGGCGGGCATGGCGGGCGGCACGGGCGAGCTGCTGACCGGCCACGTCGTCCTGCGACTGGAGAACGGCACCGTGACGCGCGAAGCGTCGGGCAGCCAGACCACGACGGTCCACTTCGCGACGCCGAGCCAGGACGAGCTGGACGCATACGTCGCGACGGGCGAGCCGCTCAACGTGGCCGGCGCGTTCACCCTCGACGGGCTCGGCGGCTGGTTCGTCGAAGGCATCGAGGGCGACCCGTCGAGCGTGATCGGGATCAGCCTGCCACTGACGCGCCGCCTGCTGGCCGAGGTCGGCGTCAGCGTGACCGACCTCTGGCGCCCCGCACGGTAGAAGTTCCCGAACCGGGTGCGGATTCCGGTATCGGCCCTTACCATCTGCGATCGAATCACCTTCGCGCATTTGATGGGGGCAGCATCGCGAATGTCCGATACAGACCCGGCCACGAAGCCGCATTTGGCCAGCGCCCTGGCGAAATTTCCGCCGATTGTGTACGTACCGTGTACTCAGCATGTCCGAAATGGGAATGACGACCTCACCGCGGAACTGCGACAGACACGTGATGGTCGAACGGCCCTGCTCGTGTATTCGGCACTCGATCGGCTGGTGGAATGCTGCGGGGAGCAGCAGCCGTGGGTCGTGATGCCGACCGTCAATCTCAAGAAGGTCGACGAAGCGACACCGTTCGACCTGATCTTGCTTGATATCCGGATACCCGAAGAACATCGGCATCAGGTCTCGGCATGAATGGATACACAGCCGACCCCGGAGTCATCGAACAGATCTCACAGACATTGCGCGCAGCCGCCGACGATCTCGATGCCATAGGCGGCAGCGTGCCCGCCGCGCCGGACGCCGGTGAGGTCAGCGGCATGATGGCAGCCGCCTTGTCGAAACTCACTCATGGTGCTGGCGAACTCGTTGTCGGCGCGACGGCCGCCGGGGACGCGGTCGCCAACGGCGGCGCCGCGTACGCCGAGCAGGAAGCCACGGCGAAGGACAGTCTGCCGACTGAAGGCCAGGGCTGATCCATGCCACTGGACACCAAGCTCGAGGGCAACCCGGAGAGCATCCGGGGAGCTGCCGATTGGCTCCGCAACTCGCTGCAGAACCGCGTCCGGGAAGCTGCCTCTCAGATCTACAACGCACGCAACGCGGCCGACTCCGGCTGGACCGGCGACGCATCGCAAGCCTTCCGGGACAAGATGACGCAAGGCGCGGGCAAGGCGGACGAACTGGCCACAGCTGCCGGTGACATGGCACAGAAGTTCGACGACCACGCCGCCGAACTGCAACGTGCGCTGGACACGATGGAACGTGCGCGCCAGATCGCGAGAGAGGGCGGACTCGCTGTCGACGGCGACATGATCGCCGATCCGGGCCCTGCACCAGCCGCGCCCGCGGCGCTGCCGACCGACGGTTCGGCCACACCGGCCATGGCCCAAGCGCACGCAGACGGCGTCGCGGCGCGGGAAGCCCACGAACGCAAGGTCGCAGCCTTCAACCAAGCGAAGACCGAGGTCGACCACGCGCGAACGCTCCAGAAATCCTGGAACGACATGTGGGCAAACGTCGGCAACGATCTCAAGCAGAAATGGTTCTTCACCGCCGGTGAGCTCGTGAGCGGCGGCATCGAGACCGCCATGAAGGTCCGCGCTTCCGATCTGCTGAAGAACTCTCAACGCCTCGCGGACGATGCGGCCAATATGGTCGGTCACTATCTCGCGGCGGGTGACGACGCGACGCGGGCTGCTGCCGCCGGCGCCGCCGATGACCTGCTCCGGGCTTCCGACGACCTCGCAAGGCAGTCCGCCTCTCTGTCCAGCAAGATCGCTGCACGGATGCCGCTGGTCGGCGTCGTCTTTGGAGCGGGCGGTATCGGATACGACATCGCGACGGGCAAGCCGCCCGCGAAAGCGATCGTGTCCGGTGTAGGAGGCATGGCCGCGTCCATGGCGACCGGCGCCGCCGTCGGTACTGTCATCGGCGGCCCAGTCGGAACGGTGGCGGGCGTGGTCGTCGGCACGGCAGCCGGCCTGATCACATCAGGTGCCATCGACGCCGTCTGGGACAACGCTCCCGAGATCGCTGCGGCGATCGGAGACGGAGCGGAAGCCGTAGGTGACTTCGTCGGGGACACTGCCAGCGCCATCGGGGGCGGGATCAAGGACGCGTGGGATGCAATCTTCTGAGCCTGTGCCGCTGCCCGGTGGCTGGCAGCAACGACGTACGTGGCCGCTCGCACTGAACACTGCCTTTCTCGCCGTGCTCGCGATCCTGCTGATTCTCCTGGGCATCGGACTGCGCGCGAGAGGCGACGACGGTGGCCGGGGAACATATTTCCTGGTGGGCGGCCTGTTCATGGGCGGCATCGCGCTCTCCTCCGGCCTCGTGAGCCTGCACCGCTGGCGCAGGGCCGCCGAGCAGAGCCAGGTGACGCAAACCGACGGCGCGCTACGGGTGCCGTACCGATCGCAGGCCTTCGCCGGCTACCTGTTGCTCCCCTTCGTAGGACTGGTTCCGTTCGGCCTGCTGTTCATCGGCTTCGTGGCGGCGCTCACCGACGGGGACCTCGACGGCACGGGCGTCGTGGTCGGGTTGGTCTCGACCGCGATGGTGGCGCTGGCGCTCTGGTGGACCGTCGAACTGGTTCGCGGCGCTTTCCGGCGGGGCGCGCTGACGCTGAGCCCCAAGGGCGTCCGCCATGAGGGCTGGACGTTCGACTCGTTCAGCACCTGGGAGGACATCCGCGCGGTGCGCGCCGACAACACCGCCGGGCCAAGCGTCCGGCTGTCCACCGACGCCGGACGTGCACTGTGGTCGTCGGCAGAGCTGCGTGGCGCGATCGCGGACCTGCGGTCGGCTGGCCCCGTCGACCCGGCATTGCACGCGCTCTCCCGCCGTGAGCAGGTGCCGGGCCACGCCCGGATTCGGCGTCGAACCTCACGCGCGCTCCCCGCCCCCGAGTTCGACGACGGGCGCGACATCGTGCTGCCCGTCCGCTGGTTCGCGGTCGATCCGGTATTGCTCTACCGGCTCGTCCGCTTCTACGCCGAGACCCCTTCGGCCCGCCCAGAACTGGCCACCGGAGCGGCCGCACAGAGGCTGCGGAGCGACCGGCTTCCCATGATGTGAGATAGAACTGCGGGCGGAAGCTCCTCACCCGCTCACGCGTTGTGCACTCCGGCAGATACAGGAATTACTTTCAGCTATCGGAGCGGACGCGTGTCTTTCCTGCGCACCTACACCAAACCCTCGGTCTTCGCGGCCGCGGTCATCGGCTCGCTGGTCGCGGGTGCGCTACTGGGCGCACTCGCGAGAGCCACCGAAACCGCGTGGCTCACCGAGGTGCTCGACCAGCTCGGCTCGGTCTTCACCACCCTCCTGCAGATCGCCGTGATCCCCCTCGTCTTCACCGCGATCATCGTCGGCATCAACAGCCTCCGCAGGCTCGGTGGCGGGCGCACCGCGGCCAGGCTCGGCGGCAAGACCGTGCTGTGGTTCGCGATCACGTCGTTCATCGCCGTGCTGATCGGCATCGTCGTGGGGCTGATCTTCAACCCCGGCAGCGGCGGGCTCGGCGACGCGCAGGCCACCGCGGAGAACACCGAGAAGGCCGCGGGCAGCGTCGAGAGCTGGGGCTCGTGGACGGCGTTCATCGAGGGCATCGTGCCCAGCAACTTCATCGCGGCCTTCGCCGAGGGCGAGACGCTGCAGGTGCTGTTCCTCGCGCTGGTCATCGGCGCCGCCGCCTACAGCCTCGGTGACCGCGCCAAGCCGTTCGTCGACTTCACCACCAGCGTCTTCGAGATCATCCAGCGCTACCTCGGCTGGATCGTCCGCCTGGCCCCGATCGGCATCCTCGGCCTGATCGGCGCGGCCGTGGCGAACTACGGCGACTCGCTGTTCCGGCCCCTGCTGTCGGCCACGGTCGCCGTCTACGTCGGCTCGCTGCTCGTGCTGTTCGCCGTCTACCCCATCCTGCTGCGGGTCTTCGCCAAGGTGAGCCCGGGCCGGTTCTTCGGCAAGGCGTGGACGGCGATCCAGTTCGCGTTCGTGTCGCAGTCCTCCGGCGCGACGCTGCCGCTGACCCGGCAGACCGCGGTCAACCTCGGCGTCGACCCCGGCTACGCCGCGTTCGCGACGCCGCTCGCCAGCGCCACGAAGATGGACGGCTGCGCGGCGGTGTTCCCCGCGATCGGCGCGATCTTCATCGCCAACATCTCCGGGGTGTCGCTGAGCTTCGGGCAGTACGTCGGCATCGTCGTGGTTGCCGTGCTCGGCGCGTTCGCCACGGCGGGCACCACCGGCTGGCTCACGGCGCTGACCCTCACCACCACGGTCATCGGCCTCGACGCAGAGCAGGTGGCGCTGGGCATCGCGCTGATCTACTCGGTCAACCCGATCATGGACATGATGCGCACCGCCACCAACGTCGCCGGTCAGATCGTGGTGCCGACGGTGGTCGCCCGCAGCGAGGGCCTGCTCGACGACGACGTGCTCAACACGCCGAGCACCCCGCCGCTGCTGAGCGACACCGGCGAGGCCGCCAAAGCCCCCGCCCACGCCGGAGCCTGACCCCGTCTCCCCGGCTGCAGTGAAGGCCACCATGCCTGCGCCCACCCGTCTCCCGCCACCACCCAAACGGAGGCGCTGCGCGCCGCTGTGTTCGATCAACGCAGTGAAGGTGGCCTTCACTGCGGTCGCCTGGACCCTAGGGGCACTCGGCCAGTTCGTAGGACTCCACGTCGACGTCGGGCCAGCCGCGCAGGGAGCCGGGTGAACCGTACGTGCCGGTGCACCCGGCCACCTCGCCGCCCAGGTCGAACACCTCGGCCAGCACCGGAGCCAGCTGGCATTCGGCCGCGTCCTCGGTTTCGCTGCACTCGTGCCGGACGACGACCACCTCGGGCGCGGCGTCGCCGACGACGTCGTCGAGCACGATGTTGCCCGCGTCGGAGAAGTACGGCCGCTGCGCGGGCCGCCAGCTGTCCCCGCGCCACACGTGCACCTCTCCCGCCATGCCGCCGTCGTGCGGCCCCCGCACGAGGCACACCGGCGTCTCCGTCTGCGCGCAGCGCAACGAGCCGTGGTTTAGCCGCACGCCCATCGCCGTGATCGAGACCTCCGAGACGCTCCCGGACGCGGGACCGCCCGCCCGCAGCCGCCCGGTGCCTCCGTCGCTGTCGGCGAGCAGCTCCACCGTCATGCCGTTGACCGAGGCCGAGGCGAGCACCCGGCACGCGTCGTCGCCGCAGCTCGTGCTCGACACCGAAGTGGGCTGCTGCGCGGGCTCCTCACCGACGGGCAAGTCCACGTCGGGGCGCAGCAGCACGGCGGTCACGAGCGCGCCGACGATGACGACGCCGGCGAGCACGGCGGTGAGCACCACGGGCCGTGGTGGCGCCGGCTCGGGCACAACGGAACTCCTCCCCCTCGGTTACCCGGACGAGCGTAGGCCAGGTGACGCTGCGCGCACGTCTATGTTGACG
The DNA here is from genome assembly GCF_005146945.1 of Prauserella endophytica. GTDB lineage: Bacteria > Actinomycetota > Actinomycetes > Mycobacteriales > Pseudonocardiaceae > Prauserella_A > Prauserella_A endophytica. Next base: position 32,360 of record NZ_SWMS01000021.1, on the reverse strand, counting down.
GCGTGACGAACCCACACCTGCCGCCCGTGCTGTACCTGCCCACGGCCCCGATCGCCGCCGACGGCACCGGCGAGACCACCGTCGAGCTGCGCCGGACCGGCGACGGCCGCATCGCGCTGCTCGCCTACACGGCGCTCGACCGCCTCGTCGAGTGCTGCGGCGAGCACCAGCCATGGCTCATGGTGCACACCGAGCACCTGCCGAAGCTGCACGAACGCCAGCCCTACGACGTCATCCTGCTCGACGGCGAGATCCCCGAGGAGCTCCGGCGCACGGCCGCCACACGGGCGTGAGGCTCCTCTCACCTGCGCCACCTTGCGCGTCCGTAAACTCCACCCTGAGCAGCTAACAGGGAGGTAAGCGTGCCTGAGCCAGCCAGCGTGACCAAGGTGCTCATCGCCAACCGCGGCGAGATCGCCGTCCGCGTGATCAGAGCTGCCAAGGACGCAGGGCTGGCGAGCGTGGCCGTTTACGCCGACCCCGACCGGGACGCCCCGCACGTGCGCCTTGCCGACGAGGCCTTCGCGCTCGGCGGCACCACGGCCGCGGAGAGCTACCTCGTGTTCGACAAGCTGCTCGACGCCGCGAAGCGCTCCGGCGCCGACGCGGTACATCCCGGCTACGGCTTCCTCTCCGAGAACGCCGACTTCGCCCAGGCCGTGATCGACGCGGGGCTCACCTGGATCGGCCCGAGCCCGCAGGCCATCCGCGACCTCGGCGACAAGGTCACCGCACGGCACATCGCGCTGAAGGCAGGCGCCCCGCTGGTGCCCGGCACGAAGGACCCGGTCGAGACGGCCGACGAGATCGTCGCCTTCGCCGATGAGCACGGCCTCCCCGTCGCCATCAAGGCCGCGTTCGGCGGCGGCGGCCGCGGGCTGAAGGTCGCCCGCACCAAGGAGGAGATCCCCGAGCTGTTCGAGTCGGCCACCCGCGAGGCGGTGGCCGCGTTCGGCCGCGGCGAGTGCTTCGTCGAGCGCTACCTCGACAAGCCGAGGCACGTCGAGGCACAGGTGCTCGCGGACAAGCACGGCAACGTCGTGGTGGTCGGCACCCGCGACTGCTCGTTGCAGCGCCGTCACCAGAAGCTCGTGGAAGAGGCGCCCGCCCCGTTCCTCACCGACGAGCAGCGGGCCACGATCCACTCCTCCGCCAAGGCCATCTGCAAGGAGGCCGGCTACTCCGGCGCGGGCACGGTCGAGTACCTCGTGGGCCTCGACGGCACCATCTCGTTCCTCGAGGTCAACACCCGCCTGCAGGTCGAGCACCCGGTGTCGGAGGAGACCACGGGCATCGACCTCGTGCGCGAGCAGTTCCGCATCGCAGAGGGCGGCAAGCTCCCGTTCACCGAGGACCCGGCCCCGCGCGGGCACTCCATCGAGTTCCGCATCAACGGCGAGGACGCCGGCCGCAACTTCCTGCCCGCGCCGGGCACCGTCACCAGGCTCGTCTTTCCCGAGGGCCCCGGCGTGCGCGTCGACTCCGGTGTCGAGACGGGCAGCGTGATCGGCGGGCAGTTCGACTCGATGCTCGCGAAGGTGATCGTCACCGGCGCCGACCGGCAGCAGGCCATCGAGCGCAGCCGTCGCGCGCTCGGCGAGATGGTGGCCGACGGGCTCGCGACCGTGCTGCCGTTCCACCGCACGATCCTCAACGACCCCGCGTTCGTCGGCGACGGCACCGGATTCTCCGTGCACACCCGCTGGATCGAGACCGAGTTCGACAACCAGATCGAGCCGTTCACCGCGCCGACCGAGGCCGACGAGGAGCCCGAGGAGCGGCAGAACGTCGTCGTCGAGGTCGGCGGGCGGCGCCTGGAGGTTTCGCTCCCCGGCGGGCTCGCGCTCGGCGGCGGATCCGGTGGTGGCGCGGCGAAGGCCAAGCCTCGCAAGCGGGGCGGCGGCGCCAAGGCCGCCCTGAGCGGTGACGCCGTGACCGCGCCGATGCAGGGCACGATCGTCAAGGTCGCCGTGTCCGACGGCCAGCAGGTCGAGGCAGGCGAACTGGTCGTGGTGCTCGAGGCGATGAAGATGGAGAACCCGGTCACCGCACACAAGTCGGGAACCATCACCGGCCTTTCGGTGGAGGTCGGCAGCGCCGTCACGCAGGGCTCGGTGCTGCTGGAGATCAAGGACTGACGGGTTTCGCCCGGCTTGAGAACACCCTCAGTTTCGTGGCCCCGGCCTGGGAAACGGACCTACCATCGATACGTGGCCGTGGAACGACCGGAGTACCGGCTCAGCGACGCTGAGCGGCAGGACGCGCTGGACGCGCTCTCCGAACACGTCCGCACCGGCAGGCTCGACCTCACCGAGTTCGATGAGCGTTCGCAGCAGGTCAGTGCGGCGAAGTTCCGGCGTGACCTCGCCCCGCTGTTCTCCGACCTGCCGGAGCCGAAGCCGGCTGTGCTGGTGCCCGGCCGGGCGCTCGTCCCGAGACAGCCGGTGGCGCGGCCGTGGCAGCAACGGCTCGCGGCGAGCGCGGTGCCGATCGCGGCCCTGCTCGCGGTGGTCCTCTTCTTCACGGTCGCCCGCGGCATGATCTTCGTTTTCCTGCTGCCCGCGATCGTGGCGATGGTCGCCGGCTCGTGCGCTTCCCACAGGCACCGTCGCCCGTAGGATCGCGCGGGTGGAACCGGTCGAGATCAACGCGGGCGGCTACTACCTGCGGCAGTTGAGGGCGGATCACCGGCTGGACGACCGGCCCGCGCTCGTCGAGGCGTTCACCGACCCCGTGCAGCAGCGGTTCGTGCCCGGCTACGTCGTCGACGACCTGCACTCCGCGAGCGCCTACGTCGAGCTCCGGGCGAGCGAGTGGGCGAGCGGCAAGCGCTGCTCGTGGGCCGTCGCCGAGCCGACGACCGGCGACCTGCTCGGCGAGGTCGGCCTCAAGATGCTCGACCTCGACGCCGGCACCGCCGAGACCGCTGTGTGGGTTCACCCGGCGGCGCGGGGCCGGGGTGTCGCAGTCGCCGCCGTGGGGGCGGCCCTTCGGTTCGGGTTCGGCGCGCTCGGCCTGCGCAGCGTGGACTACCGGCACGACCCGGCCAACCACGCCTCCGGACGGGTCGCCCGGCGCTGCGGCTTCACGTTCGTCGGCCCCGACGCAGGCGGGCCCGACGTGCGCTGGACCCGCGTGGCGTCATGAGCTTCTTCCTCGGCCGGATCCTGGACGCGCTGGGCAGTGGCGGCGACGCGCCCGCATTCGTCCGTGACGGCCGCACCACCACCTACGCCGAGGCCCACGAGCTGCTGCTGCGGCTGCACGGCACCCTCCTCGCCGAGGGCGTCGGCGAGGGCGATCTGGTGGCCGTGCTCGGCGGCAACCGGCCCGAGACGATCCTCGGCCAGCTCGCCGTGCAACTGCGGGGCGCGAGCGTGCTGCTGGTGCCCGAGTCGGCGAGCACGCCCGCACGCGCGGAGGTGCTCGGCAAGGTCACCGCCTGCCTCGCCGAACCCGGCCCGAAACCGGACGGGGTGCGGGTGATTCCACTTCGCCCCTCCGAAATGGACACGGTGGACGAGCCGGGCGAGCTACCTCCGTCGGTGCACACGGTGTTCGCCTCCGGCGGCACCACCGGCAGTCCCAAGCTCATCGCCCACCGTGGCATCTACGACGGCATGGCCCACATCTTCCGGCCCGACCCGCTCGGCCCCAACCGCGTACTGCTGGTCGCGCCGCTTTCGCACCTCACCGGCAACTGCGCGGTGCTGGGTGCCCTGCTGTGCGGAGACACCGTGGTGCTGCACGCGGGGTTCGACGCGGGCGACGTGCTGGACGCGATCGCCCGGCACCGCATAACGCACCTGACGCTCACCCCGCCCCGCCTGGCGAGGGTGCTCGACCACCCGGCGCTGTCCGGCACGGACGTCTCCAGCGTGCGCAGGCTCTCCCTCGGCGCGAGCCCGCTGCCCGCCCGGAGGCTCAGCCAGGCGCTCGCGGCGTTCGGCCCGGTCGTCGGGCAGGGCTACGGGCTCACCGAGGCGCCGATGATCGCGAGCATCGCCCCGGAGGAGTACGACGGTCACCCTGAGCGGCTGCGCTCGGTGGGCCGGATCGTGCCCGGCATGGAGGCGCGCATCGACGACGGCGAGGTGCTCGTGCGCGGACTGGCCCTCATGGAGGGCTACCACGGCAGCCCCGAGCTCACCGGGAAGGCCTTCACCGACGGCTGGCTGCGTACCGGCGACCTCGGCCGGTTCGACGCCGATGGCTACCTGTACCTGCTCGACCGCGCCGACGACGTGATCGTCACCGGCGAGCACGGCACCAAGGTCTACTCGACGGTGGTGGAGGACGCGCTCGTTGCCCATCCGCGGGTGCGGCAGGCCGCCGTGCTCGGCGTGGACGGCCCTGACGGCAGGCTCGTGCACGCCGTCGTGGTCGCCGAGCCGGGTCTCACCGCCGACGAGGTGCGGGATCACGTGCGGCGGGTGCTCGGCGGGGAGCACTTCGTGCCCGCGAGCGTCGATTTCGCGCCTACCCTGCCCCTGACCCCCATCGGCAAGATCGACAAAGCCGCCCTGATGCCCGGCTGACGCTCCAAGGTAGCCGGGTCGGCTCAGCCGACGGGCTCGATGAGCTTGCCCCTCGCCTCCGGGGCCGCGGAGCGGCGGGCGTCGGCGGCCTCGTCGTTGGGTTGCGTCTGCGAGTCCCGCTCGGCCTCGACCCTGGCCCGGTAGACCGACACCTCGTGCGCGGTGGTCTCGGCCGACCAGCCCAGCACCTCGCCCATCAGCTCGGCCACCTGCTCGGCGCAGTCGACCCCACGATGCGGGTACTCGATCGAGATGCGGGTGCGCCTGGCGAGCACGTCCTCCAGGTGCAGCGCGCCCTCGTGGCTGGCCGCGTACACGGCCTCGACGCGCAGGTAGTCCGGTGCGTGCTCGATCGGCTTGAGCAGCTCGGGGCGGCCGTCGGCCAGCGCGAGCACCCCGCCGACGAGAGAGCCGTAGCGATCCAGCAGGTGCCGCACGCGGTACGGGTGGAGTCCGTGCGCCGCGGCCAGATGGTCGGCCTGGTTCACCAGCGCGTGATACCCGTCGGCGCCGATGAGCGGCACCTTGTCGGTGATCGACGACTGCACGCGGGTGGGCAGGTCGACTGAGGCGGCGTCCACGGCATCGGCGGCCATCACCCGGTACGTCGTGTACTTGCCGCCCGCGATCGCGACGAGCCCCGGCGACACGCGCGCGACGGCGTGCTCGCGGGACAGCTTCGACGTCTCCTCGCTCTCGCCGGCGAGCAGCGGCCGCAGCCCCGCGTAGACGCCCTCGATGTCGTCGTGTGTCAGCTGTGTCGCGAGCACCGAGTTGACGTGTTCGAGGATGTAGTCGATGTCGTGCTTCGTCGCCGCCGGGTGGGCGAGGTCGAGGTGCCAGTCGGTGTCGGTGGTGCCCACGATCCAGTGGTTGCGCCACGGGATCACGAACAACACCGACTTCTCCGTGCGCAGGATGAGCCCGCTTTCCGACACGATCCGGTCACGCGGGACCACGATGTGCACACCCTTGCTGGACCGCACGCGGAATCTGCCCCTGCTGCCGGAGAGGCGCTGCAGCTCGTCGGTCCAAACTCCCGTGCAGTTGATCACGGCACTGGCCTGGACCTCTGTCTCGCGACCGTCCTCGACGTCGCGCACGCGCACGCCGGACACGCGGTCGGCCTCGCGCAGGAACTCGACGACCTGGGTCGAGGTCCGTACCACCGCGCCATAGTGGGCGGCCGTGCGGGCGACGGTCATCGTGTGCCTGGCGTCGTCGGCCTGCGCGTCGAAGTACCGGATGCCGCCGACGAGCGCGTCCCGCTTGAGCGCGGGCACCATCCGCAGCGCACCGGCCTTGGTGAGGTGCTTCTGACCGGGCACCGACCGCGCGCCGCCCATCGTGTCGTACAGGAACAGGCCCGCCGCGGTGTAGGGCCGCTCCCAGACCCGGTGCGTCAGCGGGTACAGGAAGCTCACCGGTTTCACCAGATGCGGTGCAAGTCTCGTGAGCATCAGCTCGCGCTCGCGCAGCGCCTCGCGCACCAGCCCGAACTCCAGCTGTTCGAGGTAGCGCAGGCCGCCGTGGAAGAGCTTGCTCGACCTGCTCGACGTGCCGGAGGCGAGGTCGCGCGCCTCGACCAGCGCGACCCGCAGGCCCCGCGTGGCCGCGTCCAGCGCGGTGCCGGCTCCCACCACGCCCCCGCCGATCACGACGAGGTCGAAGTTCTCACTGCTCAGCCGCCGCCACGATTCCTCGCGGGCGGCGGGACCCAACGACGCAGTCACTACTCGCCTCCTCACCACGGCAGACGCCGTCGCACTACACGACGGCCCTCTGGGAGCTTCCCACGTCAGGCCGGATCGAATCAGCCCTGAACGACACCCCCCGCTTCAGATCTTGTCCCAACTCGAGGCGCGGAGCACGATGAAACCGAGGGACAACGCAGTCCCGATCCCGGAGGTGTGGCATGAGTGCGACAAACACCAGACACCAGACCAACGGCTTGGCCAGACTACGTCAAACCACCGGTGGCGAGTTACTGGCCGAGTTCCTGGGTACGGCGATACTTATTCTCCTCGGCTGCGGCTCGGTGGCCGTGGCCTTGGCAGGCTTGCCTGGATCCGGCAGGCAGACCGCGGATTTCGGTCCCGCCAACTGGCTCATCATCGCCTTCGGCTGGGGGCTGGCCGTGGTCTTCGCCGTTTACGCCGCGGGCGGCGTGAGCGGCGCGCACATCAACCCGGCGGTGACGCTGGCCATGGCGGTGCGGCGGGCGTTCCCATGGGTGAAAGTGGTTCCCTACTGGATCGCGCAGGTCCTCGGCGCGTTCGCGGGCGCGGCAGTCGTATACGCCGTGTACTACGAGGCGATCAACGCCTTCCTGCAGGAAGCGGGGACGCAGAAATCCGGTGACGTGGCGTCATTCTCCATATTCGCGACGTTCCCAGCGGAATACTTCGGCAACGGAATATGGGGACCACTGGTCGACCAGATCGTCGGCACGGCCATTCTCGTCATGCTGGTGGCCGCGCTGATCGACAACCGTAACCAAGCACCACAGAGCAACTTCGGACCGTGGGCCATCGGTTTCGTCGTGACGGCGATCGGCCTCAGCTTCGGCACCAACGCCGGCTACGCGATCAACCCGGCTCGTGACTTCGGGCCGCGCATGCTCGCCTGGGTCGCCGGTTGGGGTGAGGCCGCGATGCCAGGCAACGGCGACTGGTTCAGCAACTACTGGTGGATCCCGATCGCGGGACCGCTGGTCGGCGGCGTGCTCGGCATTCTCATCTACGACTTCTTCATCGGGCAGGTTCTCATCGCGCGCGAGACGCCGTTCGGTGTCGAGGCTCCGCCTCCTGGGCGCGTGCCCGAGCCGACCGGCGAAGCCGGGACCAAGACCTCCTCGGAGGAGCCCATTTCGGAGTCGCGGCCGCCACAGACGAGCACATCGGAGTAGCAGCTTCAGGAAGGAAGCAGAATGGCTTCATATGTGGCCGCGGTCGACCAAGGTACGACGTCGACCAGAACGATGCTTTTCGACCACTCCGGCAGCGTCGTCGCCGTCGACCAGCGCGAGCACGAGCAGATCTTCCCGCAGGCGGGCTGGGTCGAGCACGACGCCGAGGAGATCTGGTCCAACGCACGGGCCACCGCGGCGGGCGCGCTGGCGAAGGCCGACGCGACGACCGCCGAGGTGGCCGCCGTCGGCATCACCAACCAGCGCGAGACCACGCTGGTGTGGGATCGCAGGACCGGCAAGCCGGTGTACAACGCGATCGTGTGGCAGGACACAAGGACCGACCGCATCGTCAACGAGCTCGGCGCGCTCGGCGGCGGGCAGGAACGGTACCGGGAGAAGACGGGCCTGCCGCTCGCGACGTACTTCTCCGGACCGAAAGTCAAGTGGATCCTGGACAATGTGGACGGTGCACGGCAACGCGCCGAAGCCGGTGATTTGCTGTTCGGCAACATGGACACCTGGGTGCTGTGGAACATGACCGGCGGGCCCGAGGGCGGCCTCCACATCACCGACCCGACCAACGCCTCGCGCACGATGCTGATGGATCTCGAGACGTTGCAGTGGGACGAGGGCATCGCGTCCGACATGGGCATCCCGATGTCGATGCTCCCGCAGATCCGGTCGTCGTCGGAGGAGTACGGCAAGGTGCGCGAGCGCGGTGCGCTCGGCGGCGTGCCCATCGCCGGCATCCTCGGCGACCAGCAGGCGGCGACGTTCGGCCAGGCGTGCCTCTCCCCAGGGGAGGCGAAGAACACCTACGGCACCGGCAACTTCGTGCTGCTGAACACCGGCACCGAGAAGGTGCTCTCGCAGAACGGTCTGCTCACGACCGTCTGCTACAAGATCGGCTCGAACGACACGGTATACGCGTTGGAGGGCTCGATCGCGGTCACCGGCTCGCTGGTGCAGTGGCTGCGCGACAACCTCGGCATGATCTCCTCGGCCGCGGAGATCGAGGAGCACGCACGCACAGTGGAGGACAACGGCGGGGCGTACTTCGTGCCGGCGTTCTCGGGCCTGTTCGCGCCGTACTGGCGCTCGGACGCACGCGGCGTGATCGTGGGCCTGACGCGCTACGTCAACAAGGGCCACCTCGCTAGGGCGGTGCTGGAGGCGACGGCGTTCCAGACACGCGAGGTGATCGACGCGATGAACGCCGACTCCGGCGTGCCGCTCAAGACGCTGAAGGTGGACGGCGGCATGGTCGTCAACGACCTGCTGATGCAGTTCCAGGCCGACATCCTGGGCGTCTCGGTGATCCGCCCGGTGGTGGCCGAGACCACCGCGCTCGGCGCCGCCTACGCCGCGGGCCTCGCCGTGGGCTTCTGGGAGAGCGAGGAGGACATCCGCACCAACTGGGCGAAGGACAAGCAGTGGGACCCGGGGATGGACGACATCCGCCGGGAACGCGAGTACCGCAACTGGAAGAAGGCGGTGACGAAGACCTTCGACTGGGTCGAAAGCGAATGACCCGTTCGTGCCGCCTCCCAGGGCACGTCTGAGGGGAGCAAGGGAGCTTTACTACCGTTTTTCGGGAGTAAAGCTCCCTTGCTCCCTCTCGGCTCGTCACGTTCCGGTCACGGCGCGTCGGCGGGGATTGCGGTGATGACCTGGAAATGGGCGCCCTGGTTGTCGACGACCTGTGCCAGCCTGCCGTAGGGCGAGTCCCACGGCTCCCGCACGAGCCCGCCGCCCAGCTCGGTCACCCGCACGACCGTCGCGTCGGTGTCCGTCACCGCGAAGTAGACCGACCAGTGCGGTGGGACGTCGGCAGGCACCTCGTCCGGCAGCTGCCCGATGCCGCCGACCACCTTTCCGCCGACCTTCAGTGTCGCGTACCGAAAGCCCTCGGCCGACATGTCGTCGAATGCGTGACCGAACACCTGCGCGTAGAAGTCCTTCGCCCGGTCGTGGTCCCGCGTCATGCACTCGCTCCAGGTGAGCGCACCCGCCACGTTCGTGAGCCCGACGCCGTTGCGCTCCCCGGCCTGCCACAGCCCGAAGACCGCGCCCGTCGGATCCGCCGCGATGGCCAGCTTGCCCGCTTGGCCGACCTCCATCGGCGGCGTCATCACCTGCCCGCCGTTCTGGCTGGTCGCGGCCACCGTCTTGTCGATGTCGGACGTCGCCAGGTAGGTAGTCCAGGCCGCGGGCGGGGCCTCCTGGTCCGGAGGCACCCCGCCCATCACCCCGGCGACCTGCCGCCCGCCGAGCGAGGCCAGCAGGTAGTTGCCGGTCTCGTCGCCCTGGTCGGCGAAGGCCCACGCGAACAGGGCGCCGTAGAAATCGATGGCCATCCGGGGGTCCGGAACCATGAGGTCGACCCAGCACGGAGTCCCGTCGGGCCACGGTGTGTCACGAGTGACCATTGCCGCACTCCCCTCCTCGTCAACGATGTGGCGTGACCAGTGTCACCCCGCGTCGCCGACGTGGGGAGCGTCAGTCCAGGTCGTCGTGCCGCATGAGCTGCCTGCCCGCCTCGGTGATCGAGCCGGACAGCGAGGGGTAGACCGAGAACGTCAGCGCCAGGTGCTCCACCGTCAGTTGGTTCTGCACCGCCAGGGCGATCGGGAGGATCAGCTCACTCGCGGTGGGCGCCACCACGACGCCGCCGACCACCACGCCGGTGGCCGGGCGGCAGAACAGCTTCACGAAGCCCTGGCGGAGGCCCTCCATCTTGGCCCGCGCGTTGGTGGCCAGCGGGAGCATGATCGTGCGCGCGGGCACCTCGCCGGTGTCGATGGCCTGCTGGCTGATGCCGACCGTCGCGATCTCGGGGTGGGTGAACACGTTCGCGGCGACCGTGCGCAGGCGGATCGGCGCCACGCCCTCCCCCAGCGCGTGCCACATCGCGATGCGCCCCTGCATGCTCGCGACCGAGGCCAGCATCAGCACGCCTGTGCAGTCGCCCGCCGCGTACACGCCAGGTGCGCTGGTGCGCGACACGCGATCGACGGTGATGAACCCGCCGGGACCGGGCTCGATGCCGACGCGCTCGAGCCCGATGTCGGTGGTGTTCGGCACAGAGCCGACGGTCATCAGCGCGTGGCTCGCCTCGATCTGCCTGCCGTCGGTGAGATGGATCAGCACGCCCTTCTCGGTGCGCTCGACGCGGTCGGCACGGGCGTGCTTGACGACGGTGGTGCCGCGCTGGGAGAAGACCTCCTCCAGAACGGCGGCGGCGTCGGCATCCTCGTGCGGCAGCACGCGGTCGCGGCTGGAGACGACGGTGACCTTGACCCCCATCTCGGTGTAGGCGGAGGCGAACTCGGCGCCCGTGACACCCGAACCGATCACGGCGAGGTGCTCGGGCAGCTCGGGCAGGTCGTACAGCTGGCGCCAGTCGAGGATGCGCTCGCCGTCGGGCACCGCGCCGGGCAGCACTCGCGGGGTGGCGCCGGTGGCGATGAGCACCACGTCGGCTTCGAGTACCTCGTCGATCCCGGCGCCGGTGACGGCGACCTTGTGGGTGGCGAGGCCGGTCTCCTCGTCGCAGAAGCGGGCAGTGCCCGTGATCACGCGCACGCCCTCGCGCTGCACGCGAGCGCGGATGTCCGCCGACTGCGCGAGCGCGAGCCCGCGCACGCGACCGTGGACGGTGGGCAGGTCGATACCGGTGTCGGCGAGATCGGTGGTGATGCCCAGCTCGCCGAAGCCGTGGAGGCTCGCGCGGGCGCCGGACGACGCGATGAACGTCTTGGATGGCACGCAGTCGTAGAGCACGCAGGCGCCGCCGAGGCCGTCGCGCTCCACAACGGTCACGTCGGCCCCGTGTTGTGCCGCGACCAAGGCCGCCTCGTAGCCGGCTGGTCCGCCGCCCATGATCACGATCCTGGTCACGCTGGTTCCCTCCTCGTCAGAGCGCCGTCGAGCCCACTCTAGGCCGGGACACGCGGAGTGCGTCCTTTCGGGTGAGCGCACGGCCGTTAGGCTGTGGCCGTGCCCTTGTATGCCGCTTACGGGTCCAACATGGCGCCCTCGCAGATGATGGAGCGAGCTCCGCACTCGCCGATGGCGGGTACCGGTTGGCTCGAAGGCTGGCGCCTGACCTTCGGTGGCGAGGATCTCGGCTGGGAGGGCGCGCTCGCGACGATCGTGGAGGATCCGTCGTCGCGGGTGTTCGTGGTGCTCTACGACGTGACCCATCTCGACGAGTCCGCCCTCGACCAGTGGGAGGGCGGCGAGCTCGGGATGCACAACAAGATCCGGCTCCGGGTGCAGACCATGGACGGCTCGGTGCTGGCCTGGCTCTACGTGCTGGACGCATACGAGGGCGGTCTACCTTCCGCGCGGTACCTCGGCGTGCTCGCCGATGCGGCTGAGGACGCCGGCGCCCCCGCCGACTACGTCGAGGCGCTCCGCACCCGCCCCTGCAAAGGCATAGGCCCCTAACCGCCCGCGAGTCCCCCGCTCCGGTCGGCGAGTCCCCCGCTCCAGCCCGCGAGTCCCCCGCTCCGGTCGGCGAGTCCCCCGCTCCAGCCCGCGAGTCCCCCGCTCCGGTCGGCGAGTCCCCCGCTCCAGCACGAGTGATCCGCTAAGCGGCGAGCCCCCGGCGGCGAAACGCGGCCTCCACCGCTTTGATCATTCGCTGCGGGTCCCTGAGATCGACGGCGTCCGCGCGAACGACGATCCAGCCACGACGCTCCAAGTCCGCGTCCCGCTCGGCATCCGACTCACGACGCTTCTCGTGTGCCTCGTACCCGTCGTACTCCACCGCGATCCGCAGCTCCGGCCAGGCGAAATCGAGGCGGTAGATGTCGTTGCCGGCCAGATCGGTGATGCGGTACTGCTGCACGGGAACCGGCAGGCCCGCGTCGATGAGCGCGAGCAGCGTCCAGCTTTCCGCCGGCGACTCGGCCAGGCCGGTCGCCAGGTCGAGCAACGCCTGCGCCTGGCGGCGACCTCTCGGATCGGTGCGAGACCGCACTCGCTCCTCAACGCACGCATGGAATTCGGCGCGGGCGTGTTCGGGCACTAGTCGCAGTGCCTGGTCCGCGCACGCGAGCGCCGTGCGACGGCTACCACGGCTGAGTACCTCCGCCAGGGCCTGGTCCATCGCCAGCACCCGCAGTCCACCGATCATCTCGACGTCCTGCTCCTCGAACCTGCCGTGGTGAACGACCATCCCAGGGCGCCGTCTCGGCTTGCATCCATACGGCACCAACATGTGGATAGGTGCACCATCGGCCGCCGTGCAGCCGAAGACGGCGAGCGCGGTGTGGCCGGACAGCACGGCCCGCGGGCCTGCCGTCAGCAGACAGGCCGCAGCGCGGGTCGCAAAGTCGGTCGCCCGGCGCGAATCCACGAGGACCGAGCGAGAAAACCTGGTCAGACGCCCTTTTCGCAGCGCGTCCCGCACGCCAGGCAACCCGATCGCCCGAGCAAGTTCCGTACGCGAGTAGGCCCCGTACGAGCCGTCAGGTAGTGATGCCATGGCCCCACGGTGCGCCGTTTCGAGGCGTTGTGGAGCCGCAGCCCACAATCTGTGGATAACCCACCTGACTGTGGATAACTCCCCGACACAGCGGAGCGTGCAACTCGGCGTCCGGACCGCAGAACTCGGCGTCCGGACCGCAGAACTCGGCGTCCGGAGTGGGGGACTCGCGGGCCCGAGCGGGGGACTCGCGGGTTAGGCCAGGGCTGCCAGTGCGGTGTGGACCATCACTCGGATGCCGGTCAACAGGGCTCGCTCGTCGAGTTCGAAGGTCGGCTGGTGAAGGTCTCGCATGGAGCCCTCACCGGACCAGACTCCGAGCCGCGCGAACGCACCCGGCACGTGCTCCAGGTACCACCCGAAGTCCTCGCCGCCCGACGACTGCTCGGTGCCCGTCGTCGCCTCGTCGCCCAGTGCCGCCTCGACGCCGGCCCTCATGAGCGCGGTGCTCTCCTCCTCGCTGACCACCGGGGGCACGCCCCGCCGGTAGTTGAGGTCGTAGCCGACGCCGGTCGGCGCGAGCAGGGACTGGATGGACGACGCCACCAACGGCTCCAGCGACTTCCACGTCTCGTGGTCGGCCGTGCGCAGTGTGCCCCTCAGCACGCCCTGCTGCGGCACCGCGTTCGCCGCCTCGCCCGCGTGCACGGCGCCCCACACGAGCACCGTGCCCGACCTCGGGTCCACGCGCCGCGACAGCAGCGCGGGCAGCGAGGTGATCACGGTGCCCAGCGCGTGCACGAGGTCGGCGGTCAGATGCGGGCGGGAGGTGTGCCCGCCCGGCGAGGTCAGCCGCAACTCGATGAGGTCCGCCGCCGAGGTGAGCGGACCCACACGCATGCCGACCTGGCCCACCGGGAGCCGGGGGTCGCAGTGCAGGCCGAAGATCCGGTCGACGCCGTCGAGCACGCCCGCGTCGATCGCGTCGAGCGCGCCACCGGGCATGACCTCCTCGGCGGGCTGGAACACCAGCCGCACGCGGCCGGGCAGCTCGGGGGCGGTCGCCAGCGCCATGCCGGCGGCGAGCAGCACCGTCGTGTGCAGGTCGTGCCCACATGCGTGCGCCACGCCGTCGACGGTCGACGCGTACGGCAGCCCGGTCGCCTCGGTGAGCGGCAGGGCGTCCATGTCGGCACGCAGCGCGACGCAGGTCGTGCCGCTGCCGATGTCACACACCACACCGGTGCCCCCGGGCAGCACCTTGGGGGCCAGCCCCGCCGACCGCAGCAGGCTCATCACCAGCTCGGTGGTGCCGTACTCCCGGCGGGCGAGCTCCGGGTTCGCGTGGATGTGCCTGCGCCACGCCAGCACGTCGGCCGCGTGCGCCACGAGCCACTCGTCGAGCCAGAAGGGGCCTCTGCCCTCACCCAGATCGTCCAACGGCGCCATGCTCACACCGCTCTCGGTGAGCAGGGCGTCGGCCAAGTCGGCTGAAGGGGAGCCACCAGGCTCGCCCGCCGATTCGGGTCGCGAGTCGAGCACAGTCACGCCGCACCTCCGCACGAGCCCAGCGCAGCGCGCGTCGACACAACTGTCTCTCGCTGGGAAATCATTGTCGTACGCATTTGCACCTAGTCTTGCACCAAATAGGTGATCGGTAGACCCAGATGTCCTAGTGACAAGACAGACGGTAGCCGGTTTGCGCTGAGCGGCTACAGAGAGTTCGGCTTCACTGTTCGACGTGCCACAGCTCGACGGGCGGCGAAACGCGCCGCGGCCGCGAAGCCGAAACTACTTCTTCTTCTTGGGCTTCTTCTTGTTGCGGATGTGCCTGCCCCAGACGACGATGCCGAGCAGCACCGCGGCGGCGACGCCAACGATCAGCTTGCTGCGAGAGTTCCTCGCGTCCGCCTCGTCCTGCTGCTCGGGGTCGAGCACGGGGCCCGGTTCCGCCTGCGTGAGCGCGGGGCCCGCCGCGACGACCGGCTGAGCGGTCGTGGGAGCCGCCGAAGCGGTGGCCGAGGGCACACTGAGAACCAGCACACCGGCGAGGACGGTCAACACACCCAGGACGGCAAACACGCGCACGGGCCCAAGTGTGCCCTGTCGGGCTGATCGCCGTCAGCCGCCACGCGGTGACTCTCCGCCGAAAGCCTCGAGGATCCGCTCGGCGGCCAGTGTCGCCGTGAGCCTGCCCTCGCGCACGTCCCGTTCGACCTCGGGTACCAGCTCGCGCACGCTCGGATGGGTCGCGAGGCGGTCGAGCAGCTGTTCGCGCACCATCGACCAGGTCCAGTCCACCTGCTGCGTGCTGCGCTTGCGCGCCAGCTCTCCGGAGTCCTCCAGCGTCTGCCGGTGCCTGCCGATCTGCTGCCACACGGTGTCGAGCCCGTTGCCGGTGAGCGCGCTGCAGGTCAGCACCGGCGGCGTCCACGCCGCGTCCGGGCCGTAGATCATCCGCAGTGCGCCGGACAGCTCCCGCGCGGCTTTGCGGGCCTCGGGCTCGTGCTCGCCGTCGGCCTTGTTGACGGCGATGACGTCGGCGAGCTCGAGCACGCCCTTCTTGATGCCCTGCAGCTGGTCGCCCGTTCGCGCCAGGGTGAGGAACAGGAAGCAGTCGACCATGTTCGCCACGGCGACCTCGGACTGGCCGACGCCGACCGTCTCCACCAGCACGACGTCGTAGCCGGCGGCCTCCATCAGCACGATCGTCTCTCGCGTCGCCCTCGCGACGCCGCCGAGCGTGCCCGAGGTCGGCGAGGGCCTGATGAACGCCGAGGGATCGACGGCCAGCCGCGCCATGCGGGTCTTGTCGCCGAGGATGCTGCCGCCGGTGCGCGTGGACGACGGGTCGACTGCGAGCACGGCAACCTTGTGCCCCGCTTCGGTCAGGTTGGTGCCGAGCTGGTCGATGAAGGTCGACTTGCCGACCCCTGGCACGCCCGTGATGCCGACGCGCTGGGCGCCTCCCGCGTGCGGCAGCAGCTCCACCAGCAGGTCCTGCGCCTGGCCCCGGTGGTCGGCCCTGCTGGACTCGACCAGGGTGATGGCCCGCGAGAGGATCCCGCGGTCACCGGCGAGCACACCCTTGGCGTATGCGGTGACGTCGATCGTGCGAGGCATGCCTACGAGTGTCGCGCGTCGAGCTGGTCGAGCAGGCCCATGGCGGCCTCCGCGATCACCGTGCCGGGGCCGAAGATCGCCGCCGCGCCCGCCTTGCGCAGGTCGTCGTAGTCCTGCGGCGGGATCACGCCACCGACCACGACCATGATGTCCTCGCGGCCCAGCTCGGCGAGCTCAGCCCGCAGCGCGGGCACCAGCGAGAGGTGGCCGGCCGCGAGCGACGACACACCCACGATGTGCACGTCGGCCTCGACCGCCTGCCGCGCGACCTCGGCCGGGGTGGAGAACAGCGGACCCACGTCGACGTCGAAGCCCAGGTCGGCGAACGCGGTGGCGATCACCTTCTGGCCGCGGTCATGCCCGTCCTGCCCCATCTTGGCGACGAGGATGCGCGGGCGGCGGCCCTCGGCCTCGGCGAACGCGGCGACCCGTTCGCGTGCTGTCTCCACGTTCTCCGACTTCCCGACCTCGTCCCGGTACACCCCGGAAATGGTACGAATCTGCCCGGAGTGGCGGCCCCAGATCTTCTCCAGCGCCTCCGAGATCTCCCCGACCGTGGCCTTGGCCCTCGCCGCGTCGATCGCCAGCGCCAGCAGGTTGCCGTCCGCTTCCGCGCCCGCGGTGAGCCTGCGCAGCGCGTCCTCGACGGCGCCGGAATCGCGCTCCTCGCGCAGCCTGCGCAGCTTCTCCAGCTGCTGGGCCCGCACGCCCGCGTTGTCGACCTTGAGCACGTCGATCTGCTCTTCGTCATCGACGCGGTACTTGTTGACGCCGATCACCGGCTGCCTGCCGGAGTCGATCCGCGCCTGCGTGCGCGCGGCGGCCTCCTCGATGCGCAGCTTGGGGATGCCGGCGTCGATCGCCCGCGCCATGCCGCCCGCCGACTCGACCTCGCTGATGTGGCCCCACGCCTTGCGCGCGAGGTCGTAGGTGAGCCGCTCGACGAACGCGCTGCCGCCCCACGGGTCGATCACCCGCGTGGTGCCGGACTCCTGCTGCAGCAGCAGCTGCGTGTTGCGCGCGATACGCGCCGAGAAGTCCGTGGGCAGCGCGAGCGCCTCGTCGAGGGCGTTGGTGTGCAGGGACTGCGTGTGGCCCTGGGTCGCCGCCATCGCCTCGACGCAGGTGCGCACCACGTTGTTGTAGACGTCCTGCGCGGTCAGCGACCAGCCCGAGGTCTGGCAGTGCGTGCGCAGCGACAGCGACTTCTCCGACTCCGGCGAGAACTGCTTGACGAGCTTGGCCCACAACAGGCGGGCCGCGCGCATCTTCGCGACCTCCATGAAGAAGTTCATGCCGATCGCCCAGAAGAACGACAGCCGGGGCGCGAACTTGTCGATGCCGAGGCCCGCGTCGAGCCCGGCGCGGATGTACTCGACGCCGTCGGCGAGCGTGTAGGCGAGCTCCAGGTCGGCGGTCGCCCCGGCCTCCTGCATGTGGTAGCCGGAGATCGAGATGGAGTTGAACCTCGGCATGTGCTGCGAGGTGAAGCCGAAGATGTCGGAGATGATCCGCATCGAGGGCTGCGGCGGGTAGATGTAGGTGTTGCGGACCATGAACTCCTTGAGGATGTCGTTCTGGATGGTCCCCGTGAGCTGCTCGGGCTTGACGCCCTGCTCCTCCGCGGCGACGACGTAGAGCGCCATCACCGGCAGCACCGCGCCGTTCATGGTCATCGACACGCTCATCTTGTCGAGCGGGATACCGTCGAAGAGCTGCCGCATGTCGTAGATCGAGTCGATGGCCACGCCCGCCATACCGACGTCGCCGGACACGCGCGGGTGGTCGGAGTCGTAGCCGCGGTGCGTTGCCAGGTCGAACGCGACGGAGAGGCCCTTCTGCCCGGCCGCGAGGTTGCGGCGGTAGAAGGCGTTGGACTCCTCGGCCGTGGAGAAGCCGGCGTACTGCCGGATGGTCCACGGCTGGTTGACGTACATCGTCGGGTACGGCCCGCGCAGGAACGGAGCCATCCCGGGGTAGGTGTTCAGGAAATCCACATCGGACAGATCGTCGGCCGTGTAGAGCGGCTTGACGCCGATGCCCTCTGGCGTCTCCCACACCAGCGCGTCGGCGCCCTTGCCGGTGCTCGCGTGCAGCGCGTCGGCCCAGTCCCGCTGCGCACCCGGCTCCGGGGTGCCGAGCTCGACGTCGGTGAAGTCGGGAATGGTCATCAGTCGACTCCCAGCTTGTCGAGGGTGCTCCTGAGTACCGCCAGCGCGTCGCATCCGGCGTGGATGTATCCGGTGACGCCGTCGTAGTCGGCGGGTTTGCCCGCGAGCAGCACCTCGGTGGCTCCGGCCTCGCGCAGGGCCGCGGCGATCTCGGTCGCCTCCTCGGCGTAGGACTTGTCGCTGCCGCACAGGCACGCGACCGGGGTGCCACTCTCCCGGAACGCCCGCACCAAGTCGCCGGTCACGCCCGGGTTGACCGGCCGCACGCCGCCCGCCTGGAACAGGTTGGCCGCGAACGTGGCGCGCGCCGTGTGGGCGGCGAGCGGGCCGAGGGTCGCGAGGAACACCGAGGGACGCTCGCCGTGCGCGGCGAGGTAGGCGTCGGAGCGGTCCCGCAGCTGTTCGTACTCCTGCGCGTAGCGAACGCGGGGCAGGCCACCACCGTCCACAACAGACGGTGCGGGCTCGCGCTCGACGGGCTTCTCGTCCAGGTGCGGGAACTCGCTGACGCCGGTGATCGGGTCCTCGCGGGTGGCGATCCGCTTCGCGCGCGTGTCCCATGTCGCCGCGAGCCGCCGGGCGAGTGCCCCGGAGGACAGCTCGGCCCGGATGCCGCCCGCCTTCTCGATGGCGGTGAACTCGCGCCACGCGGCACGGGCGAGCTCGTCGGTGAGGTTCTCGACGTACCAGGAGCCGCCCGCCGGGTCGATCACACCGGCCAGTTTGGACTCTTCCAGCAGGATCGACTGCGTGTTGCGGGCGATCCGGCGGGAGAAGGCGTCGGGCCTGCCGATGGCGGCGTCGAAAGGCAGCACGGTGACAGCGTCCGCACCGCCGACCCCGGCCGCGAAGCAGGCGACCGTGGTGCGCAGCATGTTCACCCACGGATCGCGCCTGGTCAGCATGGCGGGCGAGGTGACGGCATGCTGGCGCATGGCGACGCCCTTCGCACCGGACACCTCGGTGACGCGGGCCCACAGCCTGCGTGCGGCGCGGAACTTGGCGATGGTGAGGAACTGGTCGCCGGTCGCCGCGTACCGGAACTCCAGCTGGGCCGCCGCGTCCTCGACGCTCAGGCCCGCGTCCGTGAGCGCCCGGAGGTAGGCGACACCGGAGGCGATCGAGGCGCCGAGCTCCTGCGCGTCGGAGCCGCCCGCCTCGTGGAACGGCAGCGCGTCGACCACGATCGTGCGCAGGCCCGGGTACCGCTGTGCGACCCGGGCGGCGAGCGCCGCTGCGGGGGCGAGGTCGTGTTCGGCGCCGGTGCGTGCCTGCAGGCCCACCGGGTCGGCGCCGAGGCTGCCGGACGCCTCGCCGGAGGGGATCTCGCGCTCGGCGAGCACAGCGAGCAGGGCCTCGGCGGCGGCCTCGTAGTCCTCGCCGGCGTCGAGCACGATCGGCGCCAGGTCGAGGTAGACGTCCCGCAGCGCGCGGCCGAGGTCGGCCACGGGCAGGGCCGTCTCACCGACGCGCAGCCACACGGAGCTGACGCCGTTCTCCAGATCGGCCAGCACGTCCTCGTTCACGCCCGCGGCGTCGGAGCCCGCGTGCAGGGCCCGCACGTCCCAGCCCGTGCTCACCTGCCCCTCGGCGCGACCACCGCGCACGAACGGCGACAGCCCGGGGAAACCGGCCGGCGGCGCCTGGTCGTCGGCGGTGTAGAGCGGCTGGATCTCGATGCCGTCGTAGGTCGTGCTGGTGAGCAGACTCTGTGGCGCCCCGGTGAAGTCCTCCGGCAGCGCGCCGCTCTTCTTCAGGACGCCTGTCACGAGCCGCTCCCAACCGGCCCGGTCGGGGGCGCCGAACTCGGCCGCGAGCGTGAGCTCAGCGGGCGCGGACGCCGATGTCCCAGCCACTTCTGTCATAACAACTCATGGTAGGGGCACCGACCGGCCCGCAAATGTGATGCAAATCCCGGCTAACAACACTGGGCGAGCGTGGCCGTCGTCGGCGGTTCGCCACAATAGGGGTCGTGTCCGCCCCCGCTGAGAATTCGCGCCTCGTCGCCGGTCGCTACCGGCTGCGCTCGGTGCTCGGCTCGGGGGCCATGGGCACGGTCTGGGCGGCGCACGACGAGTTCCTCCAGCGCCCCGTGGCGGTCAAGGAGGTCCGGATGCCCGCGGGCGTGCCGCCGGATCAGGCCGGCGAGGTCCGCGAGCGCACCCTTCGCGAGGCGAGGGCCATCGCGGTGCTCTCCCACCCGAACGTGATCGTCCTGCACGACGTCGTGCTGGAGCACGGCGATCCGTACGTCGTGATGGAGCTGCTCCCCTCGCGCAGCCTCGCCGCGCTGCTCAGGGCTGGCAGGCGGCTCACCGTCGCGCAGGCGGCGGCGGTGGCCGACGCGGTGGCCGCGGCGCTGGAGGCGGCGCACGCGGCAGGCATCACCCACCGCGACGTCAAGCCCGGCAACGTGCTCGTGGCGCAGGACGGCCGCATCAAGCTCACCGACTTCGGCATCGCCCGCAACGTCTCCGAGGTCACCATGACCCACACGGGGACGATGCTCGGCTCGCCCGCGTTCATCGCGCCCGAGGTCGCCTCCGGCGGCGCGGTGACCTACACCGCCGATCTGTGGGGGCTTGGCGCGACGCTGTTCGCCGCCACCGAGGGCCGCCCTCCCTACGACGTCGACGGTGATCCACTGGAGACGGTGAGCAGGGTGGTGCACGGCGAGGTGCCGCAGCCTTCGCCCGGCCCGCTCGCGGCGTTGGTCCGGGGGCTGATGGCCAAGGAGCCGTCGGAGCGGATGTCACTGTCGGAGGTGCGGCGCAGGCTTTACCCGTTCCTGGCCCAGCCCCGGCGCCTGCTGTTCCCGCCGGAGCTGTTCCGCGAGGGCACCCCGGTCGGGCCGGAGGCGAGCGTCACTCGGGTGATCCCGGCGATGCCGGCCGCCGCGCCGGAACCCAGCGCGGACGACGGCGGCGGGGCGCTCGCGGCCGATCCGGGGCCGCTGCCTTTCGGCGGAGGCGCCGCGCCCGCCGACGGTCCGGCCGCGGCGCGGGCCGGGCGGTCGACGGCGCGCACGGTGGCGCTGGTCGTGGTGGTGATGCTGCTGTTCGTGCTGGCCGTGGCAGGCGGGTTCGTGCTGACGCGCGTGCTCGCGGGCCAGCCGCTCTCGGCACCGGACCGGACACAGGAGCCGAGGCCGGCCGCGGCTCCCGCACCACAGCAGGAGCTCGTCACGCGCGAGGGCGACGCGACCAACCTGCAGGGCGCGAAGGGCGGCCTGTTCTCGGTCGAGGTGCCCGCCGACTGGACGAAGTTCGTCACCCAGCAGTCGGAGACGAAGCTGCCCACCAGCACCAGGGTGCAGTTCGTCTCCGCCGACGGCGCGCAGGTGCTTGGCGTGGAGCGGTTCGCGCAGTACTCGGACGCCTACACCGTTGACGACTACGTCACCACGCTCGGCGAGTTCTGGGCCCCCGGTGACTTCACGCTGGTGCGCTCGGAACCGCTCGGCGACCGCGACGGCGTGCTCGTGACGTACCGGACGGCGGAGCGCGGCGCGAGCGGTGAGCGGGCGATGAACCGGACGACGGTCGCGGAGGTGTTCCTCAGCGGGTCGAGCCTGTGGGTGGTGAGCGTGACGGTGCCCGTCGAACAGGAACGCCTCGGCCGCAGCGAGTTGTTCGACCGCATCGTGCCGACGTTCCAGATGACCGACTGAGCGGGCGGTGAAACCGCAGTGAAGGCCACCTTCACTGCGTTGAACGCAGGCATGGTGGCCTTCACTGCGGTTTCACCGCGGTTGCACCGAACCGGTCGCGCGAGGCCTTGGCGTGCGCGAGCCTGCGCAGCGCGGCGTGCAGCGCGTCGCCGAGCACGGTGCCGATCACGGCCGCCTCCACAATCGCCTCTCGTTGCCCCAGCGCGGCGACGGTGTCGAGGTCACTGCCCGCGACGAGGTCGGCCGCCTCGGCGTAGTCGTCGAGCCGCTCGGCCAGTTCGGGGTGGCCGAGGTCGCGATAGGTGCAGAGCACTCCGACCAGCGCCTCGGCGATGGGCGTGCCCGGCGCGATCACCCAGTCCCGCTTCTCGGCAAGTGTCTCCAGCCGCTCCATCGCCCACGCCCGCGCCTCGTCGCTGACCTCCACGGCGGGCAGCGGAAGGCCGTGCTGCGCGATGCCGAGCACGTCGTGGGTGGACGTCCCCTCCGCGAGCCCGGCGATCACCTCGCGGACGGCCGCGATCGACAGCCCGCCGATGTCGAGCAGCGCGCGGATGAGCTTGAGCCTGCGCACGTGGGACGCGTCGTAGCGGGCCTGGTTGGGACTGGTGCGCTCGCCGGGCGGGAGCAGGCCCTCGCGCAGGTAGTACTTGATCGTCGCGACCGGGACCCCGGACTCCCTGCTCAGCTCGGCCATCCGCATGCGTCGTCGTCGCCTTTCCTGTGGACTTCCTCAGAACGGATAGTGTAGCTTCCCGCTATAGGTAGTAACACTATCTATAAGGAGGACGGATGTCCGACCTGATCGGCCAGGCGAGAACCTGGCACCGCCCGATGATGATCTGTGCGGGCGTGATGGCGGCGATGGCCGCCGTCTCGGCCGGCGGACTGCTGCTCGACGACCGCGTGTTGCTCGGCGCGCCGATCTGGTTGAAGCCGTTCAAGTTCGCGGTGTCCATCGCCCTGTACTGCGTCACCTGGGCGTGGTTGCTGACCCTGCTGAGGTCGCGGCAGCGCCTGGCAAACCGCGTGTCCACCGCGATCGTGGTGATCCTGTTCGTGGAGTACGCGATCATCGTGACGCAGGTCGTGCGCGGGCGGGCCAGTCACTTCAATGCCTCGACGCCATTGGACTCGACGCTGTTCTCGGTGATGGGCGGATCCATCGCGGCACTGTGGACAGGCACGCTCGTGCTGACCGTCCTACTGCTGCGGACCCCCATCCCGGACCCGGCCTCGCGCTGGGCGATCCGGCTCGGCGCGCTGATCTCACTGGTGGGAGCGGGGCTCGGGGCGCTAATGATCGGCCCGACGAGCGAGCAGCTTGGGTCGATGCGGAACGGCACGCCCACCGGTTTCATCGGCGCGCACAGCGTCGGCGTCGCGGACGGCGGGCCGAGCATGCCCATCACCGGCTGGAGCACCACCGGCGGCGACCTGCGCATCCCGCACTTCGTCGGCATGCACGCGCTACAGGTGCTCCCGCTGCTGGCGCTGCTGCTCGGCCTGCTCGCGACCAGGTTGCCGGCGCTGCGCGACGGCGGCGTGCGGATGCGGCTGATGTTCGTGGCCGGGGCCGGCTACGCGGGGCTGACCGGTCTCGTCACGTGGCAGGCGCTGCGCGGTCAGCCGCTGCTCTCCCCCGACGCGTGGACGCTCGCGGCCCTCGCCGCACTGGCCGTGACGGTGACTCTCGCGACCGTCCTGACCCTCGCCAAGCGGGAGCAAGGGAGCTTTACTCCCGTTTCTCGAGAGCAAAGCTCCCTTGCTCACCCGGAGAGGACCCCTCGATGACCGGGACTCTCTTCGACCTGACCTTCTACCTCGCCGCGCCGTTCTGGGCGCTGATGATCGTCGCGCCCCGCTGGCGGTGGACCACTCGCGTCATCGGCTCGCCGTGGATCGCCCTCCCGCCGCTGCTCGTCTACCTCGCGCTCGCGCCCGGCGACTTCGCCGAGCTGTGGACGGTGGTGAGCAGGCCGGACCTCGGGGTGTTGCGCGAGTTCCTCGCCTCCGCCGAGGGCGCCGCCATGATCTGGGCGCACCTCATCGCCTTCGACCTGTTCATCGGCAGGTGGATGTACCTCGACGCGCGCCGGCGCGGGGTTCCGCACCTGCTCCTCGCGCCGATTCTGGTGCTGACGATCCTGCTGTCGCCGATTGGGCTGCTGGCCTACCTGCTCGCCCGGACGGTGACGCCGGGAGCACGTAGGCTGCACGACCGTGAACGAGAAGATCAGCCAGCCCAGTGACCTCGCCGCCGCTGCCGCCTCGGTGCTCGCCGAGCGCACCGGAACCGACCGGCACGACATCGCCGTGGTGCTGGGCTCGGGCTGGCGCCCGGCCGCCGACGTGATCGGCAAGCCCGAGACGGAGGTCGCTCTCGACGAGCTGCCCGGGTTCGAGACACCCAGCGCCGTCGGCCACGGAAGCACCGCGCGTTCGGTGAAGATCGGCGACAAGCGCGTGCTGGTCCTGCTCGGCCGGACGCACCTGTACGAGGGCAAGGGCGTCGCGCGCGTCGTGCACGCGGTGCGCACCGCGGCGGAAGCCGGCGTGCGCACGGTGCTGCTCACCAACGCCGCGGGCGGGCTGCGCGAAGGCTTCCAGGTCGGCCAGCCGGTGATCATCTCCGACCACCTGAACATGACCGCGACGTCGCCGATCACCGGCGCGAACTTCGTCGACCTCGTCGATCTCTACTCCAACCGGCTGCGGGACGTCGCGAAGGGAATCGACCCATCACTGGCGGAGGGCGTTTACGCCGGGCTGCCGGGACCGCATTTCGAGACGCCCGCCGAGATCCGGATGCTGCGCACGCTCGGCGCCGACCTCGTCGGCATGTCGACCGTGCTGGAGGCCATCGCGGCGCGCGCCGCGGGCGTGGAGGTGTTCGGGCTGTCGCTCGTGACCAACCTCGCCGCCGGGATGACGGGCGAGCCACTCAGCCACGAGGAGGTCATCGAGGCGGGCAAGGCGGCCGCCGAGCGGATGGGTGGCCTGCTGCGGGAGCTCGTGCTGCGCGCGTGACCGCCGTCACTTTCCGGTGGAGACCGGCGTGGTCGTAATGGGCACGTCGGCCATTTCCCTACGCGTCATCGAAGTCCCTTTCGCGCGTTTACCGCACTGTGGAATGGAGTGGCCACCACGTACCCCGGCGAGGTCGCCGAGCTCGAAATCGGTGTGGCAGAGCCAATTTGGCCCATCGTTGACGGCTCGACAATAGCCCGATCGGGTTCTCCACGGCGCTTTCCGGACTGACTCCGCGCGCCTTGTCACGCGGCTGACAAAAGCGGGAAATGCAATGCTCACGGAAATGCGGGGAGTTACTCCGGACGAGGGCGCCGGAGCCGGCGGGCCCGCAGCGCGACCGCGAGCGCGAACCGTTCGTCGGGGTCCCGCAGCCGGTCGCCGTAGCACTCCTCGAGCTGATGGATCCGGTAGCGCACGGTCTGCGGATGCACGTTCAGCTGGCCCGCGACCTCCGGCGCGCCGCCCCTCGTCTCCAGCCACGCGGCCAGGGTCTCGGCGAGCCGCTCGCGCTGCCGGGCGTTGAACCCACCGAGCGGCGCGATCGCCCGCTCCGCGAGCCGCTCGGCGAGCGTCGGATCACTGAGCAGCCACAACGTCAGTAGGTGGTCGGCACACGAGACCACCGGCGCACGCTCCACCACACCGTCGCCGATCAACCCGGCGAGCCGCCGTGCCCAGCGCAGCGAGTCACGCGCGTCGGCGAGGCGGACGACGGGGCCGATCACGCACCGCCAGCCGGCGAGCGCCGCGGCGAGGTCGGGCACGGTGCCGCCGGGCGCGGGCACGATCAGGCACGGCGCGTCGCTCTCGAGGTCGACGAGCACGTCGTCGGCCAGCTCGGGGTAACCCGGCGGTTCGGTGTCGCCGTCGCGTTCCAGCACGACGACCGTCACCTCCTCCGGCGGCGTCCACGCCGCGGCGGCGGCCTGGTCCACGAGCACGCCCGTGGGTACCGGCTGCTCGGAGAGCAGCGACTCCAGCAAGCGCTTGCGGCGGCGTTCGAGTGCCCCGGCGGCGCGGGCCTGTGCGGCCACGTAGCCCTCGTGCGACAGTGCCGACAGCTCGTCGATGTAGGCGAACAGGGCTGCGGCGAGCTCGCACATCGTTTCCACCGGCAGCTTCGAGCGCAGACCGAAGTCGCTGAGCGCCTGCCAGCCGACGCGCCCGCCGATGCGGTACGCCGACTGCAGCACGTCGATACTCCGGCCCTCGCTCACCTCGTATCTGCCGAGCTGACGGAAGAGCGCGGCGGTGCCGTCGCCGGCCGCGGCCGGGTCGAGCAGCCGGTCGAGGAATTCCAGCACGCCCTGCTGCACACCGTGCAGGATCGCCTTGCCGAACGTGCCCTCCAGTGGCCTGGCGTAGGCGGGGATGGACGACTGGATCTGCTGCAAGATCAGTTGTGCAACATCCGCCGATCGGCGCCGCATGGCGGGAGCCAGCACGGCCAGCTCCGCGCGGGCGGCTGCTCCGATCGGCGCCGTGTCATTGCGCATGACGGCCTAACCCCCTTGGCCAGCGGGGGCGACGGTAGCGGGAATCCCGAGGCTTGACAACATTGTGCGGTGACGCAACCATCGCCCAGGCTCACCACCGGCCTTCGTGACCAGGCATTTCGCTGGATCGCCGACGACGTCGACCCGGACACGCGCACAGAGTTGCAGACCGTGCTCGCACGGGCGATGGGTGGCGACGCCGACGCGGTCGCGGAGCTCGCCGACCGCATGGCCGGCCCGCTGACGTTCGGTACCGCGGGACTGCGCGGACCGGTGCGGGCGGGTCCGAACGGGATGAACCCGGCCGTCGTCGTGCGCACCACCGCGGGGGTGGCGGCGTGGCTGACGAGTCACGGCAAGGCCGGCGGGACCGTCGTGGTCGGCCGGGACGCGCGGCACGGCTCGGCGGCGTTCGCCGTGGCGGCTGCCGAGGTGCTCAGCGCGGCCGGTTTCGCGGTGAAGGTGCTGCCGGGTCCATTGCCGACGCCAGTGCTCGCGTTCGCGGTCGGACACCTCGGCGCGGTCGCCGGCATTCAGGTCACCGCGTCTCACAACCCGCCGGCCGACAACGGCTACAAGCTCTACGACGACACGGCCGCGCAGATCGTCCCGCCGGCCGACCGCGAGGTGGAGGCGGCGATCGCCGACGCCCCCGCCGCGGTGGCGGTACCGAGGTCTCCCGATGCCACGACGGCGGGTTCCGATGTGCTGGAGACGTACCTTTCCCGCTGCGCGACGTTGCCGAGGGGCACGGCACGGACGCTGCGGGTGGCGGCGACGCCCATGCATGGCGTCGGCGGGGACGTGCTGGTGCGCGCGCTGCGGGCGGCGGGCTTCACCGACGTGCGCCTGGTGGCCGAGCAGGCGGAGCCGGACCCGGACTTCCCGACCGTGGCGTTCCCGAACCCGGAGGAGCCGGGCGCGACCGACCGGTTGCTGGCGCTCGCGGCCGAGATCGACGCCGACCTTGCGATCGCGCTCGACCCGGACGCCGACAGGTGCGCACTCGGTGCGCGGGACGGGGACGGCACGTGGCGGATGCTGCGGGGCGACGAGACGGGCGTGCTGCTCGGCGAGCACGTGCTGTCCACAACGGACAGCACTGACCCGTTGGTGGCGACCACGATCGTGTCGTCGTCGATGCTGGGCGGGATGGCCGAGGCGCACGGGGCGCGGTACGCGGAAACGCTCACGGGCTTCAAATGGCTGGCGCGGGCGGGCGAAGGCCTGGTGTTCGCGTACGAGGAGGCACTCGGGGTGTGCGTGAACCCCGGGTTCGTGCGGGACAAGGACGGCATCGCGGCGGCGGTGCTCGCGTGCGACCTCGCGGCGACGACGAAGGCGGCGGGCCGCACGCTGTTCGACGTGCTCGACGACCTCGCCGTGCGGCACGGCGTGCATCTGACCGACCAGGTGTCGGTGCGGATCCCCGACCTTCGGGCGCGGGCCGAGCTGATGGACCGGGTGCGCACGGCCCCGCCGGCGACGCTCGCGGACGTGGCAGTGACGGCCGAGGACCGGCTGCCGGAGGCGGACGTGCTGCGCCTGCGGGGCGAGGGCCTGCGGGTGGTCCTGCGGCCGTCGGGAACGGAGCCGAAGCTGAAGGTCTACCTGGAGGTGACGGCCGACGTCCCGGCCGAGGAGGACCTGCCGGAGTCCCGCCGGACGGCGGCCAAACGCCTCACCGCGCTGCGAACGGAGCTCTCACAGCTGCTCGACCGGTAGCCCAGAGGGGAGCAAGGGAGCTTTACTACCGTTTTCCGGGAGCAAAGCTCCCTTGCTCCCTCACGGCGCTTGCGGGACCCGCTCAGCGAAGGCACGCTGAATCACTGTGCCCACGTTGCTGATCGTCCACCACACGCCGTCGCCCCATCTGCAGGCCATGTTCGAGGCCGTGGTCTCCGGCGCGACCGATCCGGAGATCACCGGTGTCGACGTGGTCCGGCGGCCCGCGCTGTCCGCGACGGCGTCGGACGTGCTGGCCGCCGACTCCTACCTGCTCGGCACCCCCGCCAATCTCGGCTACATGTCGGGCGCGCTCAAGCACTTCTTCGACACCGTCTACTACCCGTGCCTCGACGCCACCCGCAACCGCCCCTTCGGCCTCTACCTGCACGGCAACCAGGGCATCGAGGGAGCGCACCGGGCGATCGAGAGCGTCACCAAGGGCCTCGGCTGGGAGCAGGCGGCACAGCCCGTGGTGGTCATGGGCGAACCCGACAAGGACGACCTCGCCGCGTGCTGGGAACTGGGCGCGACGCTGGCGGCCGGCCTCATGCCGGAATAGCCGGTACGCGGGCGCCCCGGTGGCCCTACGATTCCGGCATGGTCATCCGCCGAATCCTGTTGGGGATGCTCGCGCTCACGGCCGCCGTGACCGCGGGCTGCACGTCCGACGACGCTCCGAGTGAGTCACTGCCCGACGGCCCCGCCCTGATCAAGGACGCCGCGGCGGCCACGGGAGACATCCAGAGCACCCATTTCACCCTGCGGGTGAACGGCACGGTCAAGGGTCTGAGCGTGCAGAGCCTCGACGGCGACCTGACGAAGCAGGGCGACGCCAAGGGCACCGGCACGCTGAAGCAGGCGGGCCAGCTCGTCGAGGTCGAGTTCGTGCTCGCGGGCGACACCCTCTATCTCAAGGGACCCACCGGCGGGTACCAGGAGATCCCGGCCGCGCTCAGCTCCACTTTGTACGACCCCTCCGCCGTGCTCGACCCGGAGCGGGGCGTCTCGAAACTGCTCTCCGGCCTGCGCAACCCGGTCACCGAGGCGCAGGAGGAGGTGGAGGGCACCCAGACCTACAAGGTCACGGGTCAACTCGGCAAGGACGTCCTCTCCGGCCTGCTGCCGGGGATCCAGTCCGACGCCGACGTGACGTTCTGGCTGCGCACCGACGGCGAGCACCTGCCCGTCAAGGCCTCCGCGGCGTTCCCCGACGACGCCACCGTCGACGTCA
Source organism: Prauserella endophytica (assembly GCF_005146945.1). Taxonomy (GTDB): domain Bacteria; phylum Actinomycetota; class Actinomycetes; order Mycobacteriales; family Pseudonocardiaceae; genus Prauserella_A; species Prauserella_A endophytica. Next base: position 3,025 of record NZ_SWMS01000021.1, on the reverse strand, counting down.
CGCTGTCCGATGTGGACAAGCCCGTGACGGTCACCCCGCCGGCGTGACCGAGGTCGGCACCACCCGGCGCGCCCGCTCGGTAGCGATCGGCGCCGGTGGACTCGCGGTACTGCTCGGGGCGCTCGACACGTACGTCGTCATCGGCCTGCTGCGGCAGATCATCGAGGACCTGCAGATCCCGGTGAACCGCCTCGAGCAGGTCACGCCCATCGTCACGGGCTACCTGCTCGGCTACGTGGCAGCGATGCCGCTGCTGGGCCAGGCCTCCGACCGGTTCGGCCGCAAGACACTGCTGCAGGCGTGCCTGGCCGGGTTCCTCGTTGGCTCCGTGCTCACCGCGGTCGCCGGTTCGGTGCCGCTGCTCGTGGTGGGCCGGGTGGTGCTCGGGATCGCGGGCGGCGCGCTCCTGCCGGTGACAATGGCACTCGCCGCCGACCTGTGGTCAGAGCGCAGGAGAGCGACCGTGCTCGGCGCGGTCGGCGGTGCGCAGGAGCTCGGCAGCGTGCTGGGACCCGTTTACGGCATCGCGCTCGCCGCGCTCGCGGGCTGGCGCAGCGTGTTCTGGGTCAACGTGCCGCTCGCGCTGCTGGCGATGGTCGCCGTCTACTTCTCCGTGCCCGGCAACCGGCCCGCCGAGCGCGCCAAGGTGGACCTCGTTGGCGGTGGGCTGCTCGCGATCGCGCTCGGCATGCTGGTGGTGGGCCTCTACAACCCGAACCCGCGCGAGCAGGTGCTCCCGAGCTGGGGCCTGCCGCTGCTGATCGTCGCCGCCGTGGTCTTCGTGCTGTTCCTGCTGTGGGAGTCCAGGGCGAAGACCCGGCTGCTGGACCCCACTCACGTGCGGATGCGCCCGTTCCTCGCCGCGCTGGGCACCAGCATCGCGGCAGGTGCGGCGCTCATGGTCACGCTCGTCGACGTCGACCTGTTCTCCCAGACCCTCCTCGGCCGTGACGACCAGGGCAGCGTGGAGCTGCTCCTGCGCTTCCTCGTGGCGCTGCCGGTCGGAGCGATCGCGGGCGGGTTCGTGGCGTCCCGGGCCGGGGAACGCTCGGTGGCGTTCGTCGGCATGCTCGTGGCGGGTGCGGGCTTCCTGCTGATGTCGGGGTGGACCGCCGATGTGCTCTCCACACCGCACGAGCTGGGCCCGTTGACGCTGCCGAGGCTCGACACGGACCTGGTGATCGTGGGACTCGGGCTCGGCCTGGTCATCGCGCCGCTCTCCTCGGCGGTGCTGCGTGCGGCACCGCCGGAACAGCACGGCGTCGCCTCGGCGGGCGTCGTGGTGGCGCGGATGACCGGCATGCTCGTGGGCATCGCGGCCCTCTCGGCGTGGGGCCTGCACCGCTTCCACAGCATGACCGCGTCGCTCGACGTGCCGATCCGCGTGCTGTATCCGTCCGACGCCGCCTACGAGACCGCGCTCGGCGACTACGTGGGCGCCGTGAAGAACGCACTGCTCACGCAGTACACGGAGATCTTCCTGATCACGTCGGTCGTGTGCGCGGCGGGCGCGGCCCTTGCCCTGCTCATCGGCTCGCGGCGCGGTCACTAAACTCGGTACGTGCCTGAATTCCTGCCGACCGCGCCCTACCGGGGTACCCGGGACTTCCTCCCGCCGGAGATGTCCGTCCGTACCCAGGTCTTCGGGAAGCTGTACGAGGTCATCGAGCGGTACGGGTTCCAGCGCTACGACGGTCCGATCCTGGAGTCGGCTGAGATCTACGAGGCGAAATCCGGTGAGGAGATCGCCAACCAGCAGCTCTACACCCTCACCGACCGCGGGGGCCGCCGCCTGGCGCTGCGTCCTGAGATGACGCCGTCGGTGGCCAGGATGATCGCCGGCAACGCCGGTGCCCTGCAGTTCCCCGTCCGCTGGTACAGCCACCCGAACTGCCACCGCTACGAACGCCCCCAGCGGGGCCGGGTGCGCGAGCATTGGCAGATCAACGTCGACATCTTCGGCTCGACCAGCGCGAACACCGAGATCGAGATCTTCGAGCTGATCCACGACATGCTGGCCGGGCTGGGTGCGAGCGAGGACATGTTCGTGGTCAGGGCGAACGACCGGAACCTGCTGTCCTCGGCCCTCACCGATGTGGTGGGCGTCGGCGAGGAGCAGCTGCCCGAGGTGTTCGCGCTCGTCGACCGCTGGGAGAAGTACGAGCGGGAGAAGCTCGCCGCCAGCGCCGAGGAGATCGGTCTCACGGACAAGCAGTTCGAGAAGCTGGGCGACGTGCTCACCGCTGGGACCGCGCTGCTCGACGAACTGCCTGAGCAGGTCAAGGAGAACTCCAACCTGGTCAGGGTGCTCGGCAGCAACGCCGCGAGCCTGATCCGCTTCGACCCGATGATCGTGCGCGGACTGGCCTACTACACGTCGACGGTGTTCGAGGTCTTCGACACCTCGCCGGAGAACAACCGCGCCCTGTTCGGCGGTGGCGCCTACAGCGACCTGGCTTCGCTGTTCACCGCACAGCAGATCCCGGGAATCGGGTTCGGCATGGGCGACGTAACCCTGATGGACTTCCTTGGCACCCACGGCCTGCTGCCGCAACCGAAGGCCGAGGTCGACGTGGTCGTGATCCCGGTGACGGAGAACCTCGGCGACGCCGCCCGCACGGTGGCGACGTCGCTGCGCCGCTCCGGTGTGCGCACATCGGTGCCGCTAGAGTTCCGCAAGCTGGGCAAGGAACTCGGACGTGCGGACAAGGCCGGCGCCCGCGTGGTCGTGATCGTCGGCCAGGAGGACTGGGACGCCGGCAACGTGACCGTGCGCAGCCTAGCGACCCGCGACCAGCGGGTGGTCGCCGCGGACTCCGCACCGGCCACGGTCGCCGAACTGCTCGCCGAATAGCACGCAGGCCGGTCATTCGAGCCTCTCGAATGACCGGCCTGCTTTTTTTGTGACGACAAAACGAGAAAGCCCGCCAGGTGAGCACCTGGCGGGCTTTCTCGAAGTTGAGTTCGGCGGTGTCCTACTCTCCCACACCCCCACGGGTGCAGTACCATCGGCGCTGGTGGGCTT
>NZ_SWMS01000020.1 GCF_005146945.1 Prauserella endophytica | reverse complement strand
CTCTCAGGCCGGCTACCCGTCACCGCCTTGGTAGGCCATCACCCCACCAACAAGCTGATAGGCCGCGGGCTCAACCTGTACCGCCGAAGCTTTCCACCACCACAGATGCCTGCAATGGTCCTATCCGGTATTAGACCCAGTTTCCCAGGCTTATCCCAGAGTACAGGGCAGATTACCCACGTGTTACTCACCCGTTCGCCACTCATCCACCCAGCAAGCTGGGCTTCAGCGTTCGACTTGCATGTGTTAAGCACGCCGCCAGCGTTCGTCCTGAGCCAGGATCAAACTCTCCAACAATGCTGTCAAAGAAACCTGGCTATCAAACAACAATAGCCTCAAAGAAACCCACAAAAAAGGGGCAAAACTATCAAAGACTACAAGCTCACAAACACACTGTTGAGTTCTCAAACAACACGATGTTGTATTTCCAGCTTTTTGACCCGAAGCGTCGTGCAACTTCAAGACTTATGTCGGAAGACTTAGCTCGGAAGTTGTACCCGCTTCAGGGCCGACCAGTAACGCTACCCGGTACGTTTCGCGGTGTCAACCCGCTCGTCCCGGCCGCTCCTGGCGACGAAGAGAAGATTACACGCCCTGGAACAGGCCGGAACGAGGGGGGTACCTAACGTGAGTATCCGCAGGTCAGGGCCTGTTTCTCACAGCACGGGCAGCAGCGTGCGGAGTTCGTAGGGAGTGACCGCGCTCCGGTAGTTGTCCCACTCGACGCGCTTGTTCCGGAGGAAGAAGTCGTAGACGTGCTCGCCGAGGGCATCCGGCAGCAGCTCCGACTGCTCCATCTCCGTGAGCGCCTCACCCAGGTTCTGGGGCAGCTCGGCGTAGCCGGCGGCCTTGCGCTCGGAGTCCGACAGCGTCCAGATGTTGTCCTCGGCGGCGGGCGGTAGCTCGTAGCCCTTCTCAACGCCCTTCAGTCCGGCGGCGAGGATCACCGAGTACGCGAGGTAGGGGTTGCACGCCGAGTCCAGCGTGCGGATCTCCACCCGGCGCGACGACGCCTTGCCGGGCGAGTACATCGGCACCCTCACCAGCGCCGAGCGGTTCGCCCTTCCCCACGACACCGTCGTCGGGGCTTCTCCGCCCCTGATCAGGCGCTTGTAGGAGTTGACCCACTGGTTGGTGACCGCCGAGATCTCCCTCGCGTGGTGCAGGAGCCCCGCGACGAACGCCTTGCCCGTGTCCGACAGCTCGTACGGATCCTCCGGGCTGTAGAAGGCGTTCTGATCACCTTCGAATAGCGAGACGTGCGTGTGCATTCCAGAGCCGGGCTGGCCGGTGAAGGGCTTCGGCATGAACGTCGCGCGCACGCCCTGCGTGAGGGCGACCTCCTTGACGACGTACCGGAACGTCATGACGTTGTCGGCCATCGTCAGCGCGTCGGCATAGCGCAGGTCGATCTCCTGCTGGCCGGGAGCGCCCTCGTGATGGCTGAACTCCACCGAGATGCCCATCGCCTCGAGCGCCTCGATGGCGTGCCTGCGGAAGTGGGTCGCCGTGGCGTGGCTGGCCTGGTCGAAGTAGCCGCCGTTGTCCGCGGGCTCCGGCTCGCTGCCGTCCTCGGGGAGGCTGGCGAGCAGGAAGAACTCGATCTCCGGGTGCACGTAGCAGGTGAAGCCGGCCTCCCCCGCCTTCGAGAGCTGCCTGCGCAGCACGTGCCGGGGATCGGCCCACGACGGCGAGCCGTCGGGCATCGCGATGTCGCAGAACATCCGCGCCGAGTAGTGCCCGCCCTCCGGCGTCTCCCAGGGCAGCACCTGGAACGTCGACGGGTCGGGCTTGGCGACCATGTCCGACTCGTAGACGCGCGCAAAGCCCTCGATGGCCGAGCCGTCGAACCCGATCCCCTCGCTGAAGGCCCCCTCCAGCTCGGCGGGCGCCACGGCGACCGACTTCAGAAAACCGAGCACGTCGGTGAACCAGAGCCGCACGAACCGGATGTCGCGTTCCTCCAGCGTGCGCAGCACGAACTCCTGCTGGCGATCCATGCCGCGACCCTAAACGCGGCTTGTTAACTCAATGTTTCGGGGTTGCGCGCTCGTTCGGGCGAATCCGCAGCGACATCAGGGCCGCGAACGCGCACAGCCCACCCGCGACGTACCACGCGAGGTCGTAGGAGCCGAGGTGGTCGCGGGTCACCCCGGCACCGAACGCCGCGAAGGCCGCTCCCACCTGGTGCGAGGCGAACACCCAGCCGAACACGATCGGGCCCGCCATTCCGAAACGTTCCCGGCACAGCGCGACCGTCGGCGGGACCGTGGCCACCCAGTCCAGGCCGTAGAAGACGATGAACGCCCACATCGGCGGTTCGGTGGTGGGCGCGAAGAGCTGCGGCAGCACGATCAGCGAGGCGCCTCTGAGGGTGTAGTAGGCGCCGAGCAGCCAGCGCGGGTCGACGCGGTCGGTCAGCCAGCCCGACGCGATCGTGCCCGCGATGTCGAAGAGGCCCACCAGCGCCAGCAGTCCGGCCGCGGTGGTGTGGGGCATCCCGTGGTCGTGTGCCGCGGGCACGAAGTGGGTGCCGATGAGACCGTTCGTCGAGGCACCACAGATCGCGAATCCGCCAGCGAGCAGCCAGAACGTCGGCGTGCGGGCGGCGTCGCGCAGCACGGTGAGCGCACGGACCGCGCTGCCCTTCGGCGCCGGGGGCGGCTCCTCCTCCGCCTCTCCCCCGTACGGGGTCGTGCCGACGTCACTGGGCCGGTCACGCAGCAGGAGCAGCACCACCGGCACGACGGCGAGCGCGGCACCGGCCACCGTCAACGACGCGGGTCGCCAGCCGTGCTCGGTCGCCAGCGCCGCGATCAACGGCAGGAAGACGAGCTGTCCGGCGGCGCCCGCCGCCGTGAGCACCCCGCTCACGAGTCCCCGGTGCCGCACGAACCACCTGCTCGTGACGGTCGCGACGAACGCCAGCGCCATCGCACCGGTACCAGTGCCGACCAGCACACCCCAGCACAGCAGCAGCTGCCAGCTCGCCGTCATGAAGACCGTGAGCCCGCTGCCCGCCGCCACGAGCAGCAGCGCACCGGCGACGACGCGCCGCATGCCCAGCCGCTCCATCAGCGCGGCGGCGAACGGGGAGATGAAGCCGTAGAGCAGGAGGTTGATCGACACGGCCGCCGAGATCGTGCCCCGTGACCAGCCGAACTCGTGATGCAGCGGGTCGATCAGCACGCTCGGGGCCGCCCGGAAGCCGGCAGCGCCGACGAGGGCGACGAACGCGGCCACGGCGACGAGCCAGGCCCAGTGGACACGGCGGGAACGCAGCGGTACGGCGCGAACTTCGGTCACGGGCAACAGCCTGAAGAACAACGATGATCCACACGAGCGGCAAGAATGCCAATATGTGCAAGAATCTTGCCATGCACAGGGTCGTCGTACTCGCGATCTCCGAAGCCGTCGGCTACGACATGCAGATTCCGCCCGCGATCTTCAAGGCCGCCCGGCGGAACGGCCGACCGCTCTACGACGTGCGGATCTGCGGGGTCGACGACCAACCGGTGCGCGTCAGCGCCGGCTACAGCGCCGTGCTCGAACACGGACCGGAGGCGCTCGACGACGCCGACACCGTGATCATCCCCGGCACGCACGTCGAAGGACCCCGCCGCCACGGCACGCTGCCCGACGACATCGCGGCCGCGCTGGATCGCGTGCCCGCGCACGCGCGGATCATGTCGATCTGCACGGGTGCCTTCGTGCTCGGTGCGGCCGGCCTGCTCGATGGCAGGCCCGCCACCACGCACTGGGCCTTCGCCCAGGACTTCCGCGCCCTCTACCCGAAGGTCCGTCTCGACGAGAACGTGCTGTTCGTCGACGACGGCGACGTGCTGAGCTCGGCCGGGCTGGCCGCGGGCGCCGACCTTTGCCTGCACGTCATCCGCGCCGATCACGGCAGCGAGGTCGCCAACTCCGCCGCCCGCTACTGCGTGGTGCCGCCGTGGCGGGACGGCGGGCAGTCGCAGTTCATCGACCGGCCGCTGGTCGAGGCCGGGGTCGGCAGCACGGCGCCGACGAGGGCGTGGGCGCTGGAACGGCTCGGCGAGCCGCTCGATCTGGCCACGCTCGCGGCCCACGCCAACATGAGCCTGCGGACGTTCAGCAGGCGCTTCCGGGAGGAGACCGGCCTGCCGCCGCACACGTGGCTGACGCGGCAGCGAGTGCTCCACGCGCGGCATCTGCTCGAGACGACGGACCTGCCCGTCGACCGGGTCGCCGCCGAGTCGGGTCTCGGCAGCGCGGCGTCGCTGCGCCAGCACCTCAACGCGGCGATCGGGGTGTCCCCGCTGGCGTACCGGAAAACGTTCTCCCAGCGAGCGGGAGGCGTGAGCGAAAGGGTCGAAACGCACCGCTAACGTAGGTCGCATGGTGTCCCGACGGATCCTGCTCGTCGTCCTCGCGCTCGGGTTGCTCACCGGCTGCACGTCGGCGCCGGGCACCAGCGGCCCCCTGCCCGACGGAGCCACGCTGGTCGACGCCTCGGCCGATGCCCTGCGCGACCTCGAGAGCGTGCGGTTCGACTTCCGCGTGAGTAGTGCGATCCCCGGGCTTTCCATCCGCGCCGTCGACGGCGTGGCACGGCGCTCGGACGGGCGGTACGGCTACGCGCGCGGTGACGCCGACGTGCAGCGGCACACCGACCGGGCGCAGTACGACTTCCTGCTCTCCGGCGACCGGCTACGGCTGACCGACCGCGACGGCGACCAGTTCGAGCAGGCCGTGCCCGAGCAGTTCGTGCCCGCCCGGATCCTCGACCCGGAGCACGGCCTCTACCAGCTGCTCACCCACGCGACCGCGCTGCAGACCGAGACCCGCGAGGAGCTCGACGACGTGACCGCGTACCGGGTCAACGGCGAGCTGTCGCGAAAGGTCGTCTCGCAGCTCGTGCCGGGCATCCAGGCCGACGTCGACGTGAAGTTCTGGGTCAGCGAGCAGCAGAACCGCAACCTTCTCCGGCTCTGGATCCAGGTGCCGCCGCGGCAGAAGAACGAGGGCTCGGTGATGCTCGAACTCGCGCTCTCCGACCACAACCGGCCCGTCGAGAGCATGCAGGACTAGCAGCGGGCCCCTTCTTCGGGGAGTGTGCCCTCGACGAGGTACTCGACGCCGATGTCGTCGACGCAGGAGACGCCCTGCAGGAACACCGTGTGCTGGTTGCCCTCGTACGTGAGCAAAGCTCCCTTCATCGCCTTCGCCAGGTTGACTCCGGCCTGGTACGGGGTCGCCGGGTCGTTGGTCGTGGAGATGACGAGGGCGGGCGGCACGCCCTCGACGTTCGGCAGGTGGGGCTCCGAGGTGTTGGGCACAGGCCAGAAGGTGCACGCGTCACGGGCCGACGACGGGGGCGTTCCCGGGTCGAGGAACGGCGCGACCTTGGCGTAGCGCTCCTGCGCCTCGCGGATCTTGTTCTTGTCCGTGACCCTCGGGTCGTCGACACAGCGGACGGCGACGAACGCGTCCTGCGTGGTCGAGTACTCGCCGCTCGCGCTCCGCTCGTTGTACATGTCGGCGAGCCCCATGAGCGCGCTGCCCCGGCCCTGCCTCAGCTCGCCGAGCGCGCTGTTGAGGTGCTCCCACAGCTGCTCGGTGTAGAGCGCCTGGATGGTGCCGGTGGTGGCGTCCTCGTAGGAGAGGCCACGCCCGTCGCCGACCTGGACGGGGTTGTCGATGAGCGGGCGGGTGAGGTCCTGGTAGGCCTTGGTCGCGCCGGCGGGGTCGCTGCCCAGCGCACAATCCTGCTGCTGCGCACACCAGCCGGCGAACTCGCCGAACGCCTTGCCGAAGCCCTCGCCCTGCGCGACCAGCGACTCCACGAGGTCCTGCTCCGGGTCGAGCGCACCGTCGAGCACGAGCGCGCGCACGTTCTTGGGGAACGCCTCGGCGTAGGTGTAGCCGATGCGCGTGCCGTAGGAGTAGCCGAGGTAGCTGAGCTTCTCGTCGCCGAGCACCGAGCGCAGCACGTCGAGGTCCTTCACGACGTCGCGCGTGCCGAGGTGGGCCAGCATGTCCTTGCCGTGTTCGGTGCGCTGGGCACACCGCTGCGCGAACTCCCGCTCCTGCCGCTCCGTCTCGGCGACGCCCTGCGGGGTGCCGTCGAGCTCGGAGTCGTCACCGCGATCCGCGTCGCGCTCGTCGCCGGTGAGGCACTGCACGGCGGGCTCGCTCGCGCCGATCCCGCGCGGGTCGAAGCCGACGATGTCGAAGCGCTCGCCCAGCTCCTGGTTCGCGACACCGGGGGCGAGCGAGGCCGCGGCGGTCATCCCGGACGCACCCGGACCGCCGGGGTTGAGCACGAGGGATCCGATCTTGTCGTCGCCGCTGGCCCGCTGGCGCAGCACGCCGAGGGTGATCGTGGTGCCCTCGGGATCGGAGTAGTCGAGCGGCACGGTCAGCCGCGCGCATTCGAGGCCGTCGCCCTGAAACGTGGAGCGGGCGCTGTCCGATGTCGCGTAGGGCGCACAGTCGCCCCAGTCCAGCGCCTGGCCGTAGAACCGGTCGAGGCCGGCGGGCACGGGGCCGGTCGGCCCGGTCGGCTCCGACCTCGGCTCCGAGTCCGAGGCCGACGAGCAGGCCACCAACCCGCTCAAGGCGAGTAGACAGGCAGCCAGGGACAGGTAGCGTTTCTGCGCGGGCACATGTCGATCGTGCCATTGGCACAGGAACTCGACGGCACCAGCATTGCGTTGGGCGTGGCAGAGACTCGAGATGGGAGACCACGGGTGGCGTTGATGAGCCGGGTGGGCAAACGGCTGCGCAGGATCATCCAGCGCCCGGGGAGCGTGGAGCTCACGCGCTACGAGGCGCTGCTCCCCGCGATCGAGAAGCGGGAATCCGAGCTGGAGGGCCTCTCCGACGAACAGCTCACCGACGCCGCCGCCGCGCTGCGGAAGGTGGACTCCTTCGGCAACGAGCAGCTGATCGCCCTGTGTGCGCTCGGCCGGGAGGCGGCCCGCCGCGGGCTCGGCGAGCGCGCGTTCGACGTGCAGCTGCTCGGCACGATGGGCCTGCTGTCCGGCCACGTGGTGCAGATGGCGACAGGCGAGGGCAAGACACTCGCCGGCGCGCTGGCGGCGGCAGGGTACGCGCTGCAGGGCAAGCGCGTGCACGTCATCTCGGTGAACGACTACCTCGCCCGCCGCGACGCGGAGTGGATGCGCCCGGTGTACGAGCGGCTGGGCGTGCGGGTCGGCTGGGTGGAGCCGTCGCTCACCGCGGAGGAGCGGCGCGAGGCGTACTCGGCCGAGGTCTGCTACGGCGCGGTGAGCGAGATCGGGTTCGACGTGCTGCGCGACCGGCTGATCACGCGGGAGGAAGACCGCGCGCAGGCGTCGCCGGACGTGGCGATCGTCGACGAGGCCGACTCGGTGCTGGTGGACGAGGCCCGCGTGCCGCTCGTGATGGCCGGGTCGGTGGACGCGGGGGTCGCCGACGAGGAGGTCGCCAACATCGTCCGACGGCTGCGTCCGGGCCTGCACTACGAGACCGACGCGGACGGCCGCAACGTATGGCTCACGTCGGCGGGCGCGTCGGTGGTGGAGAAGTCGCTCGGCGGGGTGGACCTGTACGACGAGGAGGGCTCCGACCGGCTCGCGTCGGTGAACGTCGCGCTGCACGCCCACGCGCTGCTCACGCGCGACGTCGACTACCTGGTGCGCGACGGCAAGGTGCAGCTCATCAACGCCTCGCGGGGCCGGGTCGCCGAGCTGCAGCGGTGGCCGGACGGGCTGCAGGCGGCCGTGGAGGCGAAGGAGCAGCTGGCGCCATCGGACCACGGCGAGATCCTCGACTCGATCACCGTGCAGGCGCTGCTGGCCGGGTATCCGCAGGTGGCGGGCATGACGGGCACGGCGGTGGCGGTGGCCGAGCAGCTGCGCGAGTTCTACAAGCTCGAGGTGGCGGTGATCCCGCCGAACACGCCGAACATCCGCGAGGACTCGCCTGACCGGATCTACGCGTCGCCCGGCAAGAAGCTGCGGGCGATCGTCGAGGAGATCCGCACCGTGCACGAGAGCGGACGGCCGATCCTCGTCGGGACCCAGGACGTTGCCGAGTCGGAGGAGCTGGCGGAGAAGCTCGCGAAGGCGGGCCTGCCGTGCGTGGTGCTGAACGCCCGCAACGACGCCGAGGAAGCGGCGATCATCGCGGAGGCGGGTACGTACGACCGGATCACGGTGTCGACTCAGATGGCGGGCCGGGGCACCGACATCCGCCTCGGCGGCGCCGACGGGGCGGACCGGGAGCGGGTGGCCGAGCTGGGTGGGCTGCACGTCATCGGCACGGCGCGGTACCCGAGCAGCAGGCTCGACGATCAGCTGCGCGGGCGCGCGGGCCGCCAGGGAGACCCTGGCAGCTCGGTGTTCTTCGCGAGCCTCAACGACGAGCTGGTGCTGGCGAACGCTCCGGACGTACCGGAGGGCATCGAGGCCGACGACGAGACCGGGGAGATCACGGACCCGGCCGCGCACCGGCAGATCAACCACGCGCAGCGGGTGGCCGAGGGCGTGGACCTGGAGATCCACCGCAACACGTGGCGCTACACCCGGCTGATCGAGCATCAGCGGGCCGAGCTGCTGAAGTGGCGGGAGGAGATCCTGGGCACCGAGGCGGCTCGGGAGCTGCTGGAGGCGGCGGAGCCGGACCGGTTCAAGGAGCTGGCGGAGACGCTGGACGAGGACGCGCTCACGCGGGTGTGCCGTGAGGTGCTGCTGTACCACCTCGACCAGCTGTGGGCGGACCACCTGGCGTTCCTGACCGACGTGCGCGAGACGATCCACCTGCGGGCGATGGCGCGGGAGACCCCCCTGGACGAGTTCCACCGCGCGGCGATCCCGGAGTTCCACAAGATCCGTGGCGAGGCTGAGAAGCGGTCGGCGAAGACGCTGGTGGAGGCCGAGATCACCGAGGACGGCATCGACCTCGCGGCGGCGGGCGTGCGCAGGCCGACCTCGACGTGGACCTACCTGGTGCAGGACAACCCGTTCGACTCCGACGCCGAGCAGGCGTTGAAGAAGGTGCGCGGGCTACTGCGGAAAAAGCGCGGCTGAGCGGAGGCTCATCGGGGGAGCAAGGGAGCTTTGCTCTCGTTTCGCGGGAGTAAAGCTCCCTTGCTCCCATTTTCGTGGGGTTCCTGAGGCGGGTGGGACACCCGGGTGCGCGCCGACACATGAGCATCGGCGCGGCCGTGCGCGAGAATGGGGGCATGCCGCAACTGCGCATCGCACTGGCCCAGGTGAACCCGACCGTCGGCGACCTGACCGGCAACTCCGAACTGATCGTCGACTGGGCGCGCAAGGCCGCGGAGGCCGGCGCGCACGTCACCGTCTTCCCCGAGATGTCCCTCACCGGTTACCCGGTCGAGGACCTCGCGCTGCGCAAGGCGTTCGCACAGGCGTCCCGGGCCCAGGTCGAGACCGTCGCCCGATCGCTGGCCGACGCCGGCTGCGGCGAGATGCTGACCTACGTCGGCTACCTCGACCAGGACGAGGAGGGCCCGCGCAACGCGGCCGCCGCGCTGCTCGGCGGCGAGATCGTGGCGAGCCAGTTCAAGCACCATCTGCCCAACTACGGCGTCTTCGACGAGCGCCGCAACTTCAAGCCCGGCCACACGCTCGACGTGGTCCGGCTGCACGGGCTCGACATCGGGATGGTGATCTGCGAGGACCTCTGGCAGGACGGCGGGCCGGTGTCCGCGCTCGGCGAGGCAGGCGTGGACCTGATCGTGTCGCCGAACGCCTCGCCGTACGAGAAGTCGAAGGACGACGTGCGCCTGCCGCTGGTCGCCGGGCGCGCCCGCGAGGCTGGGGCCCCCGTCGTCTACACCAACCAGGTCGGTGGTCAGGACGACCTCGTCTTCGACGGTGACTCGATCGTCGTCGGCGCGGACGGGCAACTGCTCGCCCGCGCGCCGCAGTTCGTGGAGCACCTGCAGGTGCTGGATCTGGACCTCCCCGCGGGCGGCCACTCCGCCGAGGGCGAGTTCGCCGGGCTGCGCGTCAGCCGCCGGATACTGAACGCCGAACCGCTGCCCGCCTACGAGCCGCTGCCGGAGCCGACGATCAGCGAGCCGCTGTCGGAGGACGCCGAGGTGTGGTCGGCACTCGTGACCGGCCTGCGGGACTACGTCCGCAAGAACGGCTTCCGCTCGGTGATCTTCGGCTTCTCGGGCGGCATCGACTCGGCCGTCACCGCCGCGCTGGCTGTCGACGCGCTCGGGCCGGACGCCGTGCACGGGGTGTCGATGCCGTCGGAGTACTCGTCGGAGCACTCCCGTTCGGACGCCGCGGAACTGGCGCGCAGGCTCGGCTGCCACTTCCGGACCGAACCGGTGGCGGACATGGTGAAGGTGTACGTGGACCAGCTCTCGCTCGCGGGGACCGGTCTCGCCGAGGAGAACATCCAGGCCCGCACCCGGGGCATGCTGCTCATGGCGCTGTCCAACCTGGAGGGTCACCTGGTGCTGGCCACCGGGAACAAGACCGAGCTGGCCGTGGGCTACTCGACGATCTACGGCGACGCCGTCGGTGGCTTCGCGCCGATCAAGGACGTGTTCAAGACCCACGTCTGGGCGCTCGCCCGGTGGCGCAACGCCGAGGCAGAGAAACGGGGCGAGACCCCGCCGATCCCGGAGAACTCGATCAGCAAGCCGCCGTCGGCGGAGCTGCGCCCCGGTCAGCTCGACACGGACTCGCTGCCCGACTACCCGCTGCTCGACGACATTCTCGACGACTACGTGGAGGGCGACCGCGGCTTCAAGGACCTGCTCGCGGCCGGCTTCGACGCCGAGGTGGTCGACCGGGTCGTGCGCATGGTGGACAAGGCCGAGTACAAGCGCAGGCAGTATCCGCCGGGCACGAAGATCACCTTCAAGGCGTTCGGGCGGGACCGCCGGTTGCCCATGACGAACGCCTGGCGCGAGACACACTGAGGCCTAGACGGGAGCAAAGCTCCCTCGCTCCCGTCTGGCCGGAGCAAAGGGTCCCCCGCTTCCGAAAAACGGGAGCAAAGCTCCCTTGCTCCCTCAGGGCCGCGATTCTGTCGGACCGGGGGCGTAGCGTGCGGATCGTGGCGACACAGGGGTTCGCGGTGTACGAGACGCCGATCGGGCACTGCGGCATCGCGTGGAACGAGCACGCCGTAATCGGCAGCCAGCTGCCAGAGGGCGGTGAGGAACGGACGCGCGCCCGCATCGCGCGACGCTTCCCGGATGCCGTCGAGCAGGAACCGCCCGAACACGTCCGGCGCGCCGTCGACGCCGTCAGGGCCCTCCTGCGTGGCGAGGACTCACCCGAGCTCGCCCACGTGCCCCTGGACCTCAGCCGCGTGCCGCCCTTCCACGCGCGCGTCTACGAGGTCGCGCTCGCGATCCCGGTGGGGCGGACCATGACCTACGGCGAGATCGCGGCACAGCTCGGCGATCCCGGTTCCGCCCGCGCGGTGGGCCAGGCACTCGGCAGCAACCCGTTCGCGCCCATCGTGCCGTGCCACCGCATCCTGGCGGCCGGCGGCAAGAAGGGCGGCTTCTCCGCGCACGGCGGCACGAGGACGAAGCTGGAGATCCTGGCCATCGAGGGCGTTCACGTCGAGGAGCCCACGTTGTTCGACCTGTAGCGCCACGGCTTCAGGAACGGCGTCTCCGGCCAGCCCTCGGCCGCCGCCATGAGGGGGAACGCGGTGGCCCCGTCGATCGACTCGCGCAGGATGTCGGCGTGCCCCGCGTGGCGCGCCGTCTCCTCGATCACCCGCAACAGCACCCAGCGCACCGACCACGCCCCCACGTCGTCGGGGAACCACGGCACGTCCTTGGGCACGGGCACGGGCCTGCCGAGGTCGTCGATCCCGGCGACGATCTCCTCGGTCTCCGTGGCCACGAGCTCGTACTCGGTGATCACGTCGGCGAGCGTCTCCCCAGGGGCCATCCCGAAGTCGGCTCCGCCGTCGGGGACGTGGCCGAGCACCGTCCTCAGCCAGCCCCGCTCCGTCGCCGCCACGTGCTTGATCAACCCGCCGACGCTGAGCGCGCTGACGGTCGGTGTCGCCCTCGCCTGCTCGTCGGTGAGGCCGTACGCCGCCAGGCACAGGACGTAGCGCTGCTGCGCGAGGTACCCGAGGAGCGCCTCCCGCTCATCGGCGACCGGACCGACCAACCCGGGCATGCCACCTCCTCCCCGTCCGCACGGCGCTCACCCGCGCGAATCCTCCCATCGCGTCCGCACGTGCCGACCCGTGGTGAGCAGGTACGTCCCGCCGCACACGAGCACCGCGGCGCCGCCGAGCAGCTGCATCCGCATCACCAGGCCCACGAACTGGCCGGATGCCGCCACGCTCAGCGCTACGAGCGCCACCCACGCCGCCGACTCCACCGCCACGATGATCGAGGGCACGATCCGCCAGCGCCCCTCCCACCAGAGCAGCAATGTCACCGGGCCGAGCACGTAGACCACGCTCAACAGCACGGAGATCACGAAGTTGAGGTTGTGGGACACCGAGTGCGCGGACTGCCGGCACATCGACTCGATCGACGAGGCACAGTCGAGGGGGAACGCGGCTCGCAGGATCAGCAGCGCACCGAAGACCCCGACCGCCACGATCGTCGTCCGTGCCCGCCACTGCACGGGCGCCAGCCGCGCGAGCGGCGGGCAGGCCAGCAGGAACGCGATTCCCGCCGTGAGCTCCAGGGTGCGGAACAGCTCCCCGTACGGCTGTCCCCGCGCGCTGAGGTCGTTGGGCGCGGCGTGCAGCGGGGAAAGCCCTGTGTCGAGGAAGAACTCGGCCATCCAGCCCACTTGAGCGGTGGTGCCGATGCCGACCAGCCCCACTCCGGCCACGCGGACCGCCGCGAGAGTGTGGATGCGGTTCAGGGTCGGCAGCATGGCGAAGTACTTATCACGCTGGGCGATCAGTCGGGAACCCAACAGGTTCGCCCGGACTCCCCGCTCCGGCGTGTGAAGCTGGTCGCAGGGACTTGGACGGGACCCTTCGCGGTGCCACGCTCGTGTCATCAGCGATCCACGACCCGGGGACCTCGCACGAGGCCTCGAGGGAAGGACGGTCGACGACGATGTCCATGCCTGACAACGCGGGCGAAGTCTCCGCACCTTACGGTTCCGGCCCCTCGGCGCAGGCCACTCCGCCGCGCAAGAAGGTCCGCATTCACCACCTCCGTGAGCTGAAGGAACGCGGCGAGCCGTGGCCCATGCTCACCGCCTACGACATGTACACGGCCGAGCTGTTCGACGAGGCGGGCATTCCGGTGCTGCTGGTCGGCGACTCGGCCGCCAACAACGTGTTCGGCTACGACACCTCGCTGCCGGTGACGGTCGACGAGCTGCTCCCTCTGGTCCGCGCGGTGACGCGCTCGGTCAAGCGGGCGCTCGTGGTGGCCGACCTGCCGTTCGGCTCCTACCAGCTCTCGCCGCAGCAGGCGCTCGAGACGTCCGTGCGGTTCATGAAGGAGGGCCGCGCGCACGCCGTCAAGCTCGAGGGCGGGCGCCGGTTCGCGGCGCACGTCGAGGCACTGACCTCGGCAGGCATCCCCGTGATGGGGCACATCGGGTTCACGCCGCAGAGCGAGCACAACCTCGGCGGCTACCGGGTGCAGGGCCGCGGCTCCGCGGCCGACGACCTCCTCGCCGACGCGCTGGCGCTGCAGGAGGCGGGTGCGTTCTCCGTCGTGATGGAGATGGTGCCCGCCGAAGCCGCCAAGCGCGTGACCCACGAGCTGAAGATCCCGACCATCGGCATCGGGGCGGGCCCGGACTGTGACGCGCAGGTGCTGGTGTGGCAGGACATGGCGGGCCTGCGCCGAGGCAAGGCGCCGCGATTCGTCAAGCGGTACGCGGACGTGGCGGGGGTGCTCTCCACCGCCGCGCAGGCGTTTGCCGACGAGGTCCGCCGCGGCGAGTTCCCCGCCCCGGAGCACGCCTTCCACTGACCCGGGTGCTATGAACGTCGCGGAGACGTTCACGGCTGGAGGCGTGGAGCCACATGGAGGAGCTGTACCCGGCGCTCTCGCCGCACACCTCGGGAATGCTCGACGTCGGCGACGGCCACTCCCTGTACTGGGAGGTCAGCGGCAATCCCGCCGGTAAGCCCGCCGTGGTGCTCCACGGCGGGCCCGGCAGCGGGAGCGCGCCGTTGAGCCGTCGCCACTTCGACCCGGCCGCGTACCGGATCGTGCTGTTCGACCAGCGCGGCGCGGGGCGCAGCACGCCGCACGTCAGCGATCCAGAGGCCGACCTCTCCGCCAACACCACCTGGCACCTCGTGGCGGACCTGGAGAAGCTGCGCGAGCACCTCGGCATCGAGCGCTGGCTGGTGTTCGGCGGCTCATGGGGCGCGACGCTCGCGCTGGCCTACGCCGAGACGCACCCCGAGCGCGTCAGCGAACTCGTGCTGCGTGGCGTGTTCACCGCCAGGCGCAGCGAGCTGGACTGGATCTACAACGGCGGCGCGGCGAACCTCTTCCCCGAGGAGTGGGCCGACTACCTCGCGCCGGTGCCCGAGGACCAGCGCGGCGACCTCGTCGACGCGTACCGGCGGCTGCTCGACGACCCCGATCGCACGGTCGCCGAGCGGGCGGCGGTGGCCTGGAGTGCGTGGGAGGGCGCGATCGTCTCGATCGTGCCGCAGCAGGGCTACCGGGTGGGCTACAGCGCGCCCTCGTTCGCGGTGCCGTTCGCTCGCATCGCGCTGCACTACTTCGCCAACGACGCGTGGCTGGAGGACGGGCAACTGATCCGCGACGCGGGCAAGCTGGCCGGCATCCCCGGCGTGCTGGTGCAGGGCCGCTACGACGCGGTATGCCCGCCGGCGACGGCGTACGAGCTGCACCGCGCGTGGCCGGACTCGGAGCTGGTGCTGCTCGAGGGCGCGGGTCACGCGATCACCGATCCCGGGATGCTCGCCGCTCTGCGCAGGGCGCTGGACTCCTTCGCCGGCACCTGATCAGACCTGCAGGGCGAGCCACAGCTCCGCGCGCACGCCGGGCGAGCCGAGGTCGCGGCCGGTCAGCTCGGCGACCTTCGTGATGCGGTTGCGCAGCGTGTGCCGGTGCACGCCGAGCCTGGCCGCCGCGGCGTCCCAATGCCCGTTGTGCTCCAGCCAGCAGCGCAGCGACTCCAGCAGCTCGCCCCGGCCGGTCGCGTCGTGCTCGCGCAACGGAGCCAGCAGCTCGCGCGCGAACCCTCGGGCCGCGGCCGGGTCGATGAGCGCGAGAACTCCGTCCGCGGCGTGGTCGGCGTGGCGGACCGTCGGCCTGCCCGCCGACCGCGCCGCCTCGGCGGCCTGCTCCGCCCGCCGTCGAGCCAGTTCGAAGTCCACTGTGGACAACGAGATCCCGGCGTGCAGCCCGGTGATCCGCTCCGGCAGGTTCAGGATCTCCGGCTCCTCCCCCAGCACCACCACGGTCTCGCCGTGTTCGGCGAAGAACGCGCGCTCGTGCTCGCTCTCCAGGATCTCCAGTGCCGCGGCCCTCGCCCGAGCCGCGCCCACCAAGACCACCACCGGCCCCGGCCCGGCGGGCGCGTCACCGAAGACGGTGCGGGCGGTGTCGAGCGCCAGCTCCGTCCTGCCGTCGAGCAACAACCGCAGCAGCCCCGCACGCAGGCCCCGGAACATCGCTCCCCGCGCCCGGTCACGTTCCTGCGCAAGCGAGAGGAGAGCGGTCGCCGTGGTGACGATGTGCTGACCGGCCGCGTCGAGCCGCGTGGGCCTGCCCACCGCGAGGAACCCACGTGTTCGCGTGCCCAGCGCCTGCACCACCACCTCCTCGCCCGCCACGGTCGCCAGCCGCGAGCCGGTGCGCACGCGGTCCAGCTCGGCCCGCAGCGGCTCCGCGAACGACCGGGCCGACGCCGGAGCGGACTCCCGCACCCCGCCCGTGCCGTCGAGCAGCAGCACCCAGCCGTCGACGAGCTGCGCGAGCCTGCACACGAGCGCACCGGGGCCGCTGCGCCGCAGCGCGGTCCTGGTCAGCTCCTGCTGGCCCCGGCCGGTGCGCACGACCGACTCGTACTGTTCGGCAGCCAGCGCCGCCGACACCGCCTTGGTGATCGCGATGAACGGCGTGGGCACGGGCACCTCCAGCAACGGCAGCCCCACTCGCTCCGCCGCCTCCACGAGTTCGCCGGGCACCTCGGCGTGACTGAGCCCGACCCCGAAGCCCAGGCCGGTCACGTTCGCGCCGACGAGCCTGCCGACGTAGTCGCCCGCCTGCTCGGCCGCGAAGGTGAGGCCCGTGGTGAGCAGCAGCTCGCCCCCGTCGAGGTACGGCGAGGGATCGGCCAGCTCGGTCGGGTGCACCCACGTGATCTCGCGGTCGAGCCCGGCCCGCCCGGCACGGACCCGCAGGCCGAGCGAATGCCGGGCGACGAGCGCGCGCGGGGTGAGTGCCATAGTGGCCAATTCTAGGCGCGAATTTGGACGATTCGGCAGGCTGACGGCGCTCGAACCCCGACTCATCCTGGGGGCATGACCGCCACGACACACCGCCGCTTGCGTACCGAGATCCCCGGCCCCGCCTCGCGGGCACTGCAGGAGCGCCGCGCGGCCGCCGTCGCGAACGGGGTCAGCTCGGTGCTGCCGGTCTACGTCACCTCCGCCGACGGCGGCCTGCTCACCGACGCCGACGGCAACACCCTCATCGACCTCGGCTCCGGCATCGCCGTGACCAACGTCGGCCACGGCGTGCCCGCCGTGGTGGACCGGATCCGCGAGCAGGCGTCGGCCTTCACGCACACGTGCTTCATGGCGACGCCCTACGAGGGCTACATCGAGGTGTGCGAGGCGCTCGCCGAGCTGACCCCCGGCACGCACGAGAAGCGTTCGGCGCTGTTCAGCACGGGCGCCGAGGCCGTCGAGAACACGGTGAAGATCGCGCGGGCCGCGACCGGGCGGCAGTCCGTCGTGGTGTTCGACCACGCCTACCACGGGCGCACCAACCTGACGATGGCGCTGACGGCGAAGTCGATGCCGTACAAGCACGGCTTCGGCCCGTTCGCGCCCGAGGTGTACCGCGTCCACGGGTCCTACCCGTTCCGCGACGCACCGGGGCTCACCGGCGAGCAGGCCGCGGCTGCCGCCATCGACCAGATCGAGAAGCAGCTCGGCGCCGACTCGGTGGCCGCGGTGGTGATCGAGCCGATCCAGGGCGAGGGCGGGTTCATCGCGCCCGCACCCGGATTCCTGCCCACGCTCTCGCGCTGGTGCACCGCGAACGGCGTCGTGTTCGTCGCCGACGAGGTGCAGACCGGGTTCTGCCGCACCGGCGACTGGTTCGCGTGCGACAACGAGGGCGTGGTGCCCGACCTGGTGGCCACCGCGAAGGGCATCGCGGGCGGGATGCCGCTCGCCGCCGTCACCGGCCGCGCCGAGCTGCTCGACGCCGTCCACCACGGCGGGCTCGGCGGCACCTACGGCGGCAACCCGGTCGCGTGTGCGGCCGCGCTCGGTGCCATCGAGACGATGCGCACCCGCGACCTCGCCGCCGCGGCGCGGAAGATCGGCGAAGCCACGCTGCCCCGCCTGCGCGCCCTGGCCGCCGAGACCGGCGTGATCGGCGACGTCCGGGGCCGCGGCGCGATGCTCGCGGCCGAGTTCTGCAAGCCGGGCACCACCGAGCCCGATGCGGAGGCGACCAAGCGGGTCGTCGCGGCCTGCCACGCCGAGGGTGTGGTGGTGCTGACCTGCGGCACGTACGGCAACGTCGTGCGACTGCTGCCCCCGCTGACGCTGCCGGAGGAGCTGCTCGAAGAGGGCCTCGCCGTGCTGGAGCAGGCCGTCCGCGAGGAGGCCGCCCGATGACCACACCGTTCTGGGTCGCGGGCAAACCGGTGAGTGGCGCCGAAACCGTCACCATCCGCAGCCCCTACGACGGCGCGGAGGCCGGCCGCCACGCCGTACCGTCCACATCGGACATCGAGTCGGCCGTGGCCGCCGCGGACGCGGTGCGACACGAAGCCGCGACACTGCCCGCACACGTGCGCGCCGGTGCACTGGACCACGTCTCGCGCGTGCTCGCGGAACGGGCCGAGGAGTTCGCGGCGCTCATCACCGCGGAGTCGGGCAAGCCCCTCAAGTGGGCACGGGCCGAGGCGGGCCGCGCGGCGTCGACGTTCCGCTGGGCCGCCGAAGAAGCCCGCCGCTTCTCCGGCGAGCTGCAGCGGCTGGACACCGATCCCGGCTCGACCGGGCGGCTCGCACTCGTGCGCAGGGTGCCGAGGGGTCCGGTGCTCGGCATCACGCCGTTCAACTTCCCGCTGAACCTGGTGGCGCACAAGGTGGCGCCCGCGCTCGCGGTCGGCGCGCCGATCGTGCTCAAGCCCGCGCCCGCGACGCCACTCACCGCGCTCGGTCTCGGCGAGGTGCTCGCCGAAACCGACCTTCCCGAGGGCACCTGGTCGATCCTGCCCGTCGGCAACGAGCAGTCCGCCGCGCTGGTGACCGATCCTCGGCTGCCGGTGGTGTCGTTCACCGGCAGCGTGCCGGTCGGCTGGGGCATCCGCGACGCGGCTCCCCGCAAGCACGTCACGCTGGAGCTGGGCGGCAACGCCGCTGTCGTCGTCTGTCCCGATTGGACGGACCTGGACTACGCGGCGGAGCGGATCGCCACGTTCGCGATGTACCAGGGCGGCCAGTCCTGCGTGTCCGTGCAGCGGGTCTACGCACACCGTGACGTGGCGACCGAGCTCACCGAGCGCGTGATCGAGAAGGTGCGCGCGCTCGGCACCGGCGACCCGCGCTCGGCCGCCACCGACGTGGGTCCGCTCATCAACACGGCCGCGGCGGAGCGCGTGGAGTCCTGGGTCTCCGGTGCGGTCGCGGCGGGCGCCCGCTGCCCAGTCAGCGGGCAACGCGACGGCGCGACCGTGGCGCCGACCGTGCTCACCGACGTGCCCGAGGACACGCAGGTGATGGCCGACGAGGTGTTCGGCCCCGTCGTCGCGATCAACACCGTCGACTCGGTCGATGAGGCGTTCCGGCACGTCAACGCGTCGCGCTTCGGACTGCAGGCCGGGGTGTTCACGCGCGACCTGCCCACCGCGTTCGCGGCGTCGGCGCGGCTGGAGGTCGGCGGCGTGGTGATCGGCGACGTGCCGAGCTTCCGCGCCGACCAGATGCCCTACGGCGGGGTGAAGGACTCCGGCGTCGGCAGGGAGGGCCCCGCCTCCGCGATGGCCGACCTGACCGAGGAGCGGATCACCGTGCTGACCGGAGTGCGGCTGTGAGCTCGCGGTGGGCGTCGACGAGTGACGGCCCGTACCAGGTGAGGTAGCGGCCCGACACGAGCACGTACGGCACGCCGGGGAACGCCTCGGGCCCGTCGTCGTCGGTGAACTCGTACGGCTCGTCGGGCAGCACGAGCAGGTCGGCCTCGCCAGAGTCGAACCAGCCGCGCAGTTCGTCGAGCTTCGGGCGCGGGTAGCGGTCGGTGTGGTCGCCGTACACGGTCGCGACACCGAGGCGGTGCAGCACGTCGCCGCCGAAGGTGTCACGGCCGAGCACCACCCACGGCTTGCGCCACACCGGGACCACGGCGCGCGCGGAAAGCGGCGCGGTCTCGCCCCACAGCGCCTCGGCCTCGGTCAGCCAGCCCGGAGCGTCCACGCCGAACGCCTGCGTGAGCAGCGCTCGCAGCGACACGAGCGCGGCAGGGACGGTCTCGGGCGCGGCCATGACCCACACCGGCACGCCCTCGGCGCGCAGCCGCTCGACGTCCTCGGGCCTGTTCTCCTCGGAGTTGGCGAGCACCAGGTCCGGCCGCAGGTCCAGTACCTTGTCGACCTTCGGATACTTCGACCCGCCGACTCGGGGCACGGCCAGCTCCGCCGGGTGCGTGCAGTAGTCGGTGGCCCCGGCGAGCGCACCCGGCACCGCGGCCTCGATCGCCTCCGTCAGCGCGGGCACGAGCGACACCACGTGGCCCGGACTTCCGCGCAGGGGGACGTCGGCACCGAGGTCGTCCTTCATCGGCAGTACTCCAGCAGCACGTCGGCGTGACAGGGTTCGGGGGCGCACCAGCAGCCCAGCGCGCGCCCGGAGAGCTCCCCGTCACGCAGCCGCTGGATCAGCTCCGGCCTGCCCTTCAGGTACTCACGGTAGTGCCTGACCATCGCCGCCCGGTCGGTCTTGGCCTCCTTGACGAACGGGTTGGCGAAGTCGGACTGAGGCCACGAGTGCCGGTTGCCGGAGTGGCCGATGTAGACGATCAGGTCGTGCTCGACCAGCCACGGCACGAGATGCTTGTGCGGGCCGGACTTCCGCACGTTCACCGCGACGCTGTGCCCCGCGAGCACCTCGTCGCGCAGCTTCTCCTCCGCTTTCGTCCACGTGTCACGCGCGCTCAAAGGACACCTTCCTCTTCTCGATGTCCACCGCGGTCAGCCGCACCGTGATCCGGCCACTGTCGGGGAAGCCGGTGCCGCTGCACTTGCCCAGCACGGGCGGGTTCTCCAGGAACACCTCCGCCTTGGTCTCCTCGGCCCGCAGCACCACCGCGTCGAACGTCCGCCCGACGTGCTCGGCGAGGATCCACGCCTCCACCTGGTCGAGGCAGGCGCGTTCCACCCTGGCCGCACGGTTGTCCGAAGCGCTCATCAGCTCGGGCAGCTCGCCGAGCGCCTCGCGCACCCAGTCCGGCACGGGTCTGCCGTGGGTGACCGCGAGGCAGACCTCTGTCGCGAACCGGTCGACCAGCCGCCGGATCGGTGCGGTCACATGGGCGTAGGGGCCGCCGATGCCTGCGTGGGCCGCGGCCGAGGGCCTGCCGCCGTCGAACGACGTGTACCCGGCGCCGCGAAGCAACCGCGTGGTGCCCGCGTAGAGCGCGAGCGACGCGGGGTTGCGGGGGTCGAGCCCGGCCAGCAGCTCGGAGACCGTCGCTCCCCGCGGCCAGTCGATGCCCAGCGCGTGAGCGGAGCGGCGCAGCCAGTTGACCGTCTCGTCGTCGGCCTCTGGCAGCGTCCGCAGCACCCCGACCCCGGCCTCGAGCATGATCGACGCCGCGACCATGCCGGTGAGCAGGGAGATCTCGGCGTTCCACGCCTCGACGTCAGGACGCGGACGGCGGGTGAGGATCCACCCGCCGTCCGGCCCCGCGACGATCTCCTGCTCGGGCAGTTGCAGCTCGACCGCGCCCCGGCGCACGGCCAGCTCGCGACGGCGCCTGCCGAGCGCGGGCAGCGCCGAGATCGAGGGGTGCGCGGTGCCCGCGGCGAGCCCTGCGGCAACCGTCTCGTAGTCGAACCGCTCCGTCGAGCGCACGAGCGCGCGGCGGACGTGCACCGACACGGGCTCGCCCTCGGCATCGGTGTCGATCGTCCACAGCACCGAGGGCCGCACCATGCCGGGCAGGAGGCTCGCGGCGCCCTCGCTCAGCTCGGGCGGATGCAGCGGGACGTTGCCGTCGGGCAGGTACAGCGTCTGGCCGCGCCTGCGGGCCTCCCGGTCGAGCGGCCCGCCGGGCGGCACGAACGCGGCGAGGTCGGCGATGGCGTACTGCACCCGGAAACCGCCCCCGGCCAGCGGTTCGATGAGCACCGCCTGGTCGAGGTCCTTCGAGCCGGGAGGGTCGACGGTGACGAGCGGCAGGTCCGTCGCGTCCTCCCTGGACCCGTCGCCCGCGGGATCGCCCGCGACGGACTCGGCCTCCGCCAGGACGTCGGCGGGGAAGGATTCCGGCAGCTCGAACTCGGCGCGCAGCGAGGCGAAGTCGCCGGCGCCCGGCGTGTGGACCGCGAGAGCCACCCTTGAACCCTAACGCCGTTCCGCCGTTGACATGACCTGATCGGGTCCGAGCCGCCCGGGTGTACCTTGCCACCAAAGCTAATGAAAACCGGTCTCACTTTCAGGAGCTCTTCGTGAAGGTCGCCTTCGTCGGCAAGGGCGGCAGTGGCAAGACCACGCTGGCCTCGCTGTTCACCTCCTCGCTCGCCGATGCCGGACTCCCCGTGCTGGCCATCGACGCGGACATCAACCAGCACCTCGCCGTGGCGCTCGGCGCGAGCCAGGAGCAGGCAGACGCGCTGCCGCCCCTCGGCGACAACCTGCCGCTGATCAAGGAGTACCTGCGCGGCGACAACCCCAGGATCGCGAGCGCGGACGCGATGATCAAGACGACCCCGCCCGGCCGCGGGTCGCGGCTGATGACGCCGAGGGAGCACAACCCGATCACCGACGCCTGCTTCCGCGACATCGCGGGCGTGCGGCTGGCCGTAACCGGCCGGTTCGCCGAGGACGACCTCGGCGTTGCCTGCTACCACTCGAAGACCGGTGCGGCGGAGCTGCTGCTCAACCACCTCGTCGACGGTCCGGGCGAGTACGTGGTGGTGGACATGACCGCGGGCGCCGACGCGTTCGCCTCGGGTCTCTTCACGCGCTTCGACGTGACCTTCCTCGTGTGCGAGCCGACAGTGCGCAGCGTCGGCGTCTACCGGCAGTACACCGAGTACGCGCGGGACTTCGGCGTTCGCCTCGCGGTGGTGGGCAACAAGGTGACCGACGAGGAGGACGTGGACTTCCTGCGTGAAGCGGTGGGCGCCGATCTGCTCGGGTGGGTCGGCACGTCGAAGCACGTACGCGCCGCCGAACGCGGGCAGGCGAGGCCGATCGGCGAGCTGGAGCCGCACAACCTCGGAACCCTGCGCACCATGCTGTCCACAGTGGATGCGACCGAGCGCGATTGGGAGAGGTACCAGGCCCAGGCGGTGGAGTTCCACCTGCGCAACGCGCGGTCGTGGGCGGGTCAGGAGCTGGCCGACCAGGTGGACCCCGATTTCGTCCCGGGCCCCTTGGCGGCAGTGGACTGACGGCGGCTGCCGCGAGTCCCCCGCTCCCGCACGCGAGTCCCCCGCTCCGACACGCGAGTCCCCCGCTCCGACACGCGAGTGGCCCGCTCGGGCACGCGATGGCGCGTTCGGGCGCGCGGGGCGCGCGCTCGAACGGGAAACTCATGGGCTTGAACGGGGGACTCGCCGTCCTGAACGGGGGACTCGCCGTCCTGAACGGGAGACTCGCCGTCCTGAACGGGAGACTCGCGGGCTGGTCAGTCCTCGCTGTCCCAGTCGGCATCGGCTCGGTCGGCGGCCCGGGTCCGCTCGCGGGCGATCTCCAGTGCACGGCGAGCGGTCGCCTCGTCCGGGTACGGCCCCAGGCGATCGATCGAACGCGACAGCTCGCCGTGCTCGACCTCACCGGTCCGGGTGTTGTACCACCAGCCTGCGGCCGGGTTCGGGTCCTTGCTCATCGGTGCCATGTTCCGAGCCTGACACGTGGCCGCCCCGGCGGCCACCGTCAGCGGCGGTACCGATACGGGATCTCCGTGGGTTCGTCACCGGTAGGCCCGAACTCGCCGCCCTGACCCGCCTCACTCGGCTCCGCGCGGCCGGCTCGCTCGCCACCCCGATCCCCCGGCATCTCGTCGAACCAGCCCCGCTCTGACCGCGCTTGCCCAGCGGGCGGCTGCTGCGCCGCCGGCTCCGCCGCGGTTTCCGCGGGCCGTTGAACGGCGATGCCCCGTGGCGGGGTGTCCACGTCGACGTCCTCGGCGGACGGAGCCGACGGCGGCTCCGCGGGCGGCTCGGGCGCCGCGGCAGGTTCCCGAACCGCGGACGATCCGGACGCCGGAGCCGACGGGGGCACCGAACGCGTGGCGGTCTCCTGCTCCGCAGGAGACTCGGCTGCCGAGGCCGAGGGGGACACCGGAGGCGCAGGGGTCACCGAGGCCGAGGGGGACACCGGAGGCGCTGGGGTCACCGCCGCAGGTGGTTCCGGCGCGGCCGCCGGTGCCGATTTGGCTTCCGCGGGCGACGCCGGGGGCTGCTCCACCGACTCCCTCGCCTGCGGCGAGGACACCGAGGGCGCCGTCGGCGGAGGCGGCAACGGTGGAGCCGACGGTGCCGAGGCCGACGTCGTACGCCACACCGGCTGCGGACCGATGTTCATCGGCGCCGGCCTGCCCTGCGCGGGCGCCGGCGCCTGCTGCACAGTCTGCTGTGCACCCCGCACGATCGGGTCGAGGCACGACACCAGCACCGTCGTGTGCTCGGGATCCTCCACCTTCCGGCCGCTGCGCTCGCGGTAGACCATCTCGCCGTCAGCGTCGATCTCCACCAGGTAACCGGCCTCGGCGAGCTGCTCCTCGTCGAGGTCGATGAGCCGCTCCGGCCGCGAAGGCACCACCCGGTAGGTCGGCCACGACAGCCGGGCGTGGGTGTCGTGGAACTGGGCGAGCAGCGCCGCCATCTGCTGCTGCCACGGCAGCGGCATCGACTCCGCGATCGAGCGCGGCAGCACGACGTACCCCGCGTCGACTCCCGGCCAGCCCCGGCGCAGGTGGTCGGCGAGCGGCGTGCTGGACGCGGGCGGAGCGCTTCTCGGCGCCTGCGGGTACCCGAACATGTTCCGAGGGTCGGCGTCGAGTCCGGCGGACTGGCCACCCTGCTTTCCGCGTTTACCCCACTTCTTGGCCACGACACTCACTCCACGTAGTACTCACACGCCAGGCCTGACCGCCTGCGGAACGAGCTCGGCCTCGTCCCACGACACTTCCCTCGTGTGCACCGGCACACCACTCTGCTGCGCTTCCACCATCTTCCCGTCACCGAGATACATCGCCACGTGGTGGATGGTGCTCGGGTTCGACGGGTCGTACGCCCAGAACAGCAGGTCGCCCGGCTGGGCCTGCTCCACCGGCAGCATCGCGCCCGCCTTGTACTGGTCCCTGGACACACGCGGCAGCGTGATCCCGGCCGCCTCGTACGCCCGCAGCATGAGTCCCGAGCAGTCGTACGAATTCGGACCGGTCGCGCCCCAGACGTACGGCTTGCCCTGCTCCCCCAGCGCGAACTGGATGGCCTGTCCCGCCACCTGGTTCGGCGGCAACACCGGTCCGGCGCTCTCACCGCAGCCCGACGCGTTCTCGACCTGGCCCATGTTCTCGACGAGGTGGACCGCCATCGGCTCCCAGTTGTGGTAGCGGTCGGGGAACGCCGAGCGCTCGACGGCCTGCGCGACGTCGCCGGGCCGCATCTCCTCCCAGCCGTCGACCTCTTCCAGCACGTCGTAGAACTTGTTGACCTGGTACGGCGGGTTGGTGACCTGCTCGACCGTGCCCCAGCCCATCGACGGCCGCATCTGGAAAATGCCCAGCGAGTCGCGGTCGCCGTAGTTGAGATTGCGCAGCCGCGACTCGGTCATCCCGGCCTGGATGGCGATCTGCCATGCGCGCGGGGAGAGCTTGCGTTCCTTGCCGATCGAGATGATGAGCGAGACGATGCCCCGCTGCTCCTCGTCGAGTTCGCTCGCGTCGGCCTCGCCCTTGCTCGCCAGGCCGGGTTGCGTCGGTCCGATCGCCGCGTCGCAGCTCAGCGGCGTCACGCCCTGGGCCTGCTGCCGCTGGCTGTCGATGATGGCGACCATCCCGACGGCCAGCAGCACGGTGATGACGGCCGCGGTGACACACCCGACCAGTAGCCCCGCGCGCACGCTAACCCGCCTGGTGGTAGTCGGCGACACGCCAGCCGGCGTTCGTGCTGACCACGGTGATGCTCAGGGTGGGGCCGTCCGTGGGTACCTGGACCTCGACGGAGCTGGTGAAGGAGGCGGTGGCGCTGGGCTCCCCGGTGACCTTCGTGGCCGGGATGTTCGCCGGATTCACGCTCCGCATCACCGGCAGGTACTCCTCCGTAGTGTACGGACGCAGGCCTTCGAGCCATTGTTCGTTGGTGACGCCCTGCGGGTGGTTCACCCAGGCCGCCGCCCAGTTGGCCGCGACCCGCAGCGCGGCGGGTGCTGGCGGCGCGGTGGTGGGCTTGGCGAGCGGCTCGGACAGCCGCGTCGGCAACGGGCTGGTGGTGGTCAGCCGGTCGCCGGTGGCCGAGCCGGCGGCACCGGGCGACTGGCCCGCGGGCGGGGTGGCCCCCGCGCCGGAGTCGCCGACCAGCCTCGGCACCACGATCCCCGCGGCCACGAGCACGGCAACGACCACGATGAACGTGCCGATCAGGTGCGTCGGCGAGCGCAGCGGCCAGCCCCACAGGCGGCGGTACACGGCCGCCCGGCCACGGTTGGTACGAATCGGCATCGCGACCCCCTACCGCACCACGTGGTCCGTGTCGCGGGACTCCCCGTGTTCACTGCCCCGAACCTCGAGTCCCCTGGACGGCCGGTACAGCACGAACACCGGCTTGCCTGCCACCAGCTCCGGTTCGACCCGGCGCGGTTGCGGCGGCACGGTCGCCGGTGGCGGCGGTCCCGGCATCGTCTCGCGAGGCTGGTCGGACGACGCCGACCCGACGCCCACGGACGCCATGCGCGAGGGCACGACCACCGGATCGTCGTCGCCGCGGTCCCAGCCGCGGTCGGTCACCGGCGCGGTGTCGACCCGCCTGCTCGACGCGGTCACCGTCCGCGGCTGGGCGTAGTCGCCCGGCGATCGGCCCGGCACGTAGCTCGCGAAGGCGCCCGCGGGCGCGCCTCCACCCGCGGGCAGCGCGGGACGCCCTTCGGCACCGCCCACCGCGGTCGGCCAGTTCGTCGAGGGGTGAGCCGCCGCCGCTCCGCCGGTGTCGAGGCGCTGGGAGTTGGCGAACACGGTGGCCTCGGGACGGAACCGGCCGCCGCTGGTCGCGCCGGCGTGACCCCTGGTCGCCGCACCGCCCGCCGCCTCGTCGTCGTCACGCACGTTGCGCCAGAACTCGTCCTGCGGCGTCGGCTCGTCGCTCTTCTTGCGGAACCGCGAGAGGAGGCCACCTCTCGGTGTCGGGACGGCGGAGCCGACCATGCTCACCGACATCTCGACCATCTGCCAGAGCCGCCTCGCCGGCCTGCCGACGAGGAACAGCAGGATCGTCACCAGGCCCGCGAGCACGATCTGAGTCAGCATCGACAGCGAGTTGCCCGCCGCGAAGATCGCCTGCAACAGCAGCGCGTGCACACCGGCGAGCACGGAGAGCACGATCAGGTTGAACGCCACCGACCCGATGACCTTGCCGACGCGCCGCAGGACATCGTGATGCAGGATCGCGACGAGCCCGATCAGCGGCGCGGTGAGCGTGAACAGGCGCACGAGGATCTGCGCCAGCAGCACGGCCGCCTTGGCGAACAGCTGGAACAGCGCGTAGACCAAGCTCTGCAGCATCGCGAGGAATCCCGCACCAGTGCGGCTTCCGTCCTCGCCGGTGAAATAGCCGGCGGCCGGACCAAGTTGGGTCGAGATGTCCTTGAACGCCTGCTTCTTCTGTTCGATGACCGCTTGGTTGGCGTCGTCGCCATTGCTGATTTGCTGCACGGTGAACGCCTGAGCGTCGAGCAGCGGCCTGCCGAACTGCTCGGCTTGCGGCGCGTCCGGAGCCCCGAACGTTCCCCTGAGCCAGCTGTTGTAGACGACGTGGGTGTGAAGTTGGGTAGGCAGGATGTCGTCGACATTGCGAGCAGCCGCGTTGTCGACAAAGCCCGCCTGGATATCCGTCGTGGTCTGAACGATCGTGCGGTCGATCTCGTCGTAGTAGCGCAAGAGCGCCAATGACGAGGCTGCGAGCCAGACCCCGCCCAAGGCGAACAACGCCCGCTTGCTCACCGTCGCGAGGTCGCCGCGCCAGATATTTCGGAACATGAAAATGGCGAGCAGCAGCGCCACAACTCCGAACAGCTGCGCGTAGATGTTGCTGTAGACGGCCTCGGCGCCCTTGGAGACGGCGTTGTAGATGGGGTTGAGCAGCCCGCCCTCGAGCACCGTGTAGTGCAGTGAGTTGGTGGCCCCGACGATGTTCTTGCCGATATTGAAGAGCTGGTTGCCCGCCCACGTGTCCACGGTGGTGTTGGGGTCGGTGAGCCCCAGCGCACCACTGTCGCAGTCGTAGACGTTCCACACCATTCCGGCGTAGCTGTAGTCGCGGTAGGCGCTGTGCTCCTCTCCACGAACGTCCGGCGGGTCGATCGCGCCGACCAT
Source organism: Prauserella endophytica (assembly GCF_005146945.1). Lineage (GTDB taxonomy): Bacteria > Actinomycetota > Actinomycetes > Mycobacteriales > Pseudonocardiaceae > Prauserella_A > Prauserella_A endophytica. Next base: position 88,380 of record NZ_SWMS01000020.1, on the reverse strand, counting down.
GCCGGATCCGGGGCGTTCCGGGTTGGGGGCCTCGCAACCCTGTGCGTGGGCGGGGGGTGCCGTGACGACGGCCTGCAGACCGAGGATCGCGATGGTCGCGACCAGTGCCGCGTATCTCTTGCGGCCCCGTGCGGGGCCCTCACCTCGTCGTCGCCTCGTCCGTGCGCCGTGCCAGGCCCAGGCGCACAGGAAAACGACGAGCAGCGTCAGCACGGTGTTCATGCGGCGTCCCGGCCGGTGCCGTTCTTGCCCGCCCTCGCCGGTTGCCTCTCCTCACCCGTCCGCTCCGGCGCACGGTCGGGATCGGCCTCCTCCAGCACCTGCTCCTCGGTGAGGCCGACCTCCAGCTCGGCCGCCCGCTCGAGGTCCTCCTCGAAGTCGTCCTCCGGAAGCGGGGGCTCGGGCACGTGGTACTCGGGCTCCCTCGGCTGCTCCGCGCCGGGCCTTGCCGGGGTTCGGTCCTGTGTGGAGCCGGGCGTGGTGTCGAGCGCGTTGCGCAGGTGCTCGAGGTGCGGCCCGGAGAAGTCGACACGGATCCGCTCGACGCCGCCTGCGCCGTCGGCGAAGATGAACTGCCTCGGGTCGCGGTCGCGTTCGACCTCGCGCTGCGAGCCGGGCCGCCTGCCGAGCGCCGCCACGACCTGCTCGTAGCCGACGCCGACGGGCACTTTCAGCAGGCGCAGCGCGTCGGACTGGGTCTCGTCGTCGTCGAGCCTGCCGACGAACACCGAGTCGAGCAGCGCCACGAAGCCCTGGATCTTCAGGAAGTCGGCGGGAATCTGTGACGACAGCAGCACGCGGACGTTCCACTTCCGCGAGTCACGCGCGAAGCGGTTCATCAGCACGCGACCGGTGGGCACCTCGGAGAGGAAGAACGCCTCGTCGATCCAGACGCCCTTGCGCTGGTCCTTCGGCTTCTCGTAGACCGAGCGCTGGGTGAGCCACGCGGCGAGGTTCAGCATTTCCACGCCGAGCGCCTCGGCATCGGTCCAGTGCTCGCGCCCGACGCCCTCCTTGGGCAGCGTCAGCCCGGCCATCGTGAGCACGGTGAGCCGGTCGTCGCGGGTGTCGGAGTATGGGTCGGCACCGGTCTCGGGAATGAGCAGCGACATGCGTTCGCGCAGCTCGTCGAGGAAGTCCGCGACCACGACGGCGTGCTCGTGATGCTCGCTGGAGTCGCGCCGCAGCGCGTCGATGACCTGGCCGGGGTCGGCGTCGTAGCGGCCACCGACGGTCCGCACCGCACGCAGGAGCACGATCCGGGTCTGCGGCATCCTTGCGACGTCGTAGGGCAGCACGCCCGTGAGCACGTCGAGGACGAGACGACGCCGGGTGGCGCCTGCGAGTGCCCGCTCGCGCCGCCACGCGCGCTCCGGGTCCTCCTCGTCGAGGAAGTGGTCGAGCTGCGGTTCGGCGACCACCCGGTACGGGTTGAGGATGCCGGGCTGCGCGTTGAGCAGGTTGATCGGCCGTGCGTACGGGCGCAGCTCGGGCAGGTCGCACAGCCGCGACAGCGGTCCGGACGGGTCGAGAATCGTCCAGTGCGCCCCTGCGCGCAGTGTCTTGTAGACGATGCCGCCGCCGAGGAAGGACTTACCTCCACCGAGTCCGGCGACCATCGCGGTGAGACCGGAGCCGTCGCGGATCTCCTGCGCCATCCACGGGTCCCAGGCGACGGGACGCCGCGTGGCCGTGCAGGTCTCGCCGAGCAGGATCCCGCGCCGGTCGCCGACCTCGGCCGTCGCGGTCGGCACCGACGAGGCGGCCCAGACCACCGAGCCGCGCCGGAGGTAGGCGCCGTTCGACAGCGGCTCGCCCGGGATGAACTCCCTGGCCATCGCGTACTGCGCCTCGGGGTGCTCGATGGCGACCTTGGGCTTGTAGAGGTCCAGCAGCTGCTGGGCCAGGCGCAGGGCCTCGCGCTCGGTGGGCCCGGACACCGCGAGCCGCCACCACGACCGCACGCGGGTGGCCAGCGCGGTGAAGCCCGACGTCATCTCGTCGTCGATCTCCAGCACGCGCGACGCCTGCCGCGCCAGCGACTGCGGCGGTTCCAGCTCGTGCTCGTCGGTGTAGTGCTTGACCTGCGAGCGCACCTTGTTCATCTGGCGCTGCAGCTCTCCCGCGACCTCTTCGGGCCTGCGAACGTAGATGCGGGCCGACCACTCGACGGCGGCGGGCAGGCGGTCGGCGTGCTGCACCCACGGGTCGTCGACCTCGGGGATCTGCAGGCCGTGCATCTGCCCCACGGTCAGCACGGCGACGTGACGCTTGACGCCCGCGTTGGAGCCGGTGCGGCCGCGCACGGTGACGGTCGGCGCGTACGGGTCGCTGTGGAAGTCGGCGGCGTCGGTGAAGCTCGCGAGGTCCTCCGGCTCCCACGCCGCGCCCGGCACGGCGGGCAGGTTGCGGGGCGCGGGCAGGCCCAGCGAGCACGAGCGGTGCATCAGCCAGGACATCTCCTCGGCGTGCACCGGCCTGCCCTCTAGCCCGCTCGACCCGATGACCTGGTCGAGGTGCTCGACCTCGGAGTCCAGCGCCGTCAGCTCGGCGTCCACGGCCTCGGGCAGGATCTTGCGCAGCAGCGGCGCTGCCCGCTCGACGGCACGGTCCACGACCCGGCGGGTCTGGACCTGCACGCCGAGGTAGACCTCCTTCTCCGCCATGGAGCGGCCCATCAGCTGCTGCTGCTCGCCGACGAGGTAGTCGTCGAAGGACAGCGAGCCCGGCACGTCGGACGGCCGGTCGTGGGCGTTGTGCACGTGCGCCTCGGCCCACATCCGGATGGGGTACGGCCGCGTGGTCACGCGCAGGTGCATCCATCGGCCCTGCAACTCGGCGTACTGGCCCGCGATGGCGGCGATCAGGTCCTTGCGCTGCGAGTCGGACCGAAAGGACCAGCGTTGCGGGGCGAGCCGGTACCAGGCGTAGACCTCGTGGCCGGTCCGGAGCAGGTGCCCGTCGATCGAGCGCGCCGCGATGGACGGCGTGTAGGTGGGTATGGCCTGCTCACCGGGCAGCCGCCTGCCTCGGCGGCCGCCTTCGGCCTGCTTCGACTGTGCCGGCTGCTGTGCCTTCCGGCTGCGGTCGCGACCGAACAAGGACTACCTCCCCACCGGCGCCGAGGTACGGCGGCGGCGTGCTCGTGCTGTGCTGTCTCGGGACGGGTACCGGGCGGGGCTCGCAGTGCTCACCGGCCTTCCTGGGACGGGCGGGTTGTGGTCATAGCGTGGGGCCGGGCGCCGCGCCCTGCCCCTGGCACGCTTCGGCCTCGGCCGCTCGGTGCGCACCTTGATCTTGCTGGCGCTCGCCGCCCCGCCGGTGCCGCTGGTCTTCTCGCGCGGGGCCTGCAGCTCCCTCACCCACATCGCGAACACCGCGCTGAGCGGCCGTTCGTGGCTGATCTTCGCGGTGATCAGTCTGGTGAGGGCGATCGTGATGACGAAGGCCCACGCCGTGGTGAAGAAGCCGAAACCGAAGCCGAGCTGCCGCTCGACGCCGAGGGTGACGAGGAACAGTGGAATCCCGATGCCCCACGCCACATACCGGGCGCGCCACGGGAACGTGGCCTTCGGCGGGCCGAGCCAGACCGCGTCGACCCGGTAGACCTCGTCATCGGTTCGAATGCGCACTGCGGCGGCCCCGGGTCAGCCTGTGAACAGGCCGGCGATCCATTCGCCGACGTTGACTCCGAGACCGCTGACCGCAAGCCCGATGATCGCCAACGCGATCACCACACCGGCGAGCCTGCGCATCACGCCGGCGTTGTCGCCCTTGCCGCCGCCCAGCCAGAGCAGCAGCAGAGCGACCGCGAGCAGTACCAGCGGGACAATGTTGTCGAGGAGCCATTGCCGGACGTTGCCGGTGCCGAGCTCACCTTGCGCCAGTGCCGCAAGCGTCATCGTGGTCATCGCGTACTCCCGAGTGCCCGGAGTGTGGTGTGCGACACACTGGTGTGTGCCACACAGAGGTTCCAGCACTTGCCGTGTTCAAACAACATCATGGCGTTACGACACATAGTGGTCAAAGGGCTACGGGCCATAGTGGACCCTTGCGCCCGGTGGTCATCGCCATTGCGCTCACTGAAACTCGTCCGCCCTCCATCATCGCCGGAACAGCGTCCAGGATTAACCCTGTCCACCCGGATTTCCTAGTGTGCGCATGGACTCACTCACACGCGTAGATCCTTCTCACTGTGAGTACGGGGTTCCACCGGTTGATGATGGCGAGAACAGTGAACCATGCCCCGATCGGCCGCAGCACCGGGCTCCGGTCCGTGACAGGGGTTGCGAGCGCCGTCGTGACCGAGCTCCAACCGAAAGAGCGAAGGGCACTACGGCGCGCACAGTCTGGCCCCCTGTTTTCGGCACTCTCCGTGACGCTTAGCCCGTTGTGGGGGTTTTCGTCAGGAGCTCACTTACGCCCAGCGAAGATGCCTGGTGGGAACGCGCCCTCGGCGAGGGCCTTCCTGCTCAGCTCTCGACCGAGCGCGTGGATCCGCTCCGCCTTGTCCGCGCCGATCCACCGGAACGGCGCGACCGCGGCGGCATTGGTCTGGTCCTCGATCCGCTGCCGCGTCTCGGCGCCGAGTTCGGTCAGTTTCCCTTCCGCGTCGAGCAGTCCTCGCTCGCGCAGGTCGTCGGCGGCCTGGGCCCACTGCTCCTCCGACCAGCCGCGCAGCGTCCTGGCGACGTCCTCGATGAAGCCCTTGCCCGTCGCGGTGTGCGTGATCAGCGCGGGCAGCCCGGCGAGGCCCTCGCTCACGAGCACGGCGATGTGCCCGTCGCCCCGGTACTCCCGCAGGAGGGAGGCGCCGTGCCAGAGGACGAGTACAGGATCGTCCGGCCAGTCCAGCGCGGCATGCGCCGCGTAGAGGACGCGGCCTTCGGCCACACAGCCGTCGGCCGCCTCGCGCACCAGCGCGGCGAGCTCGGTGAGGGTGTCCGATTCGGCGAGCTCGGAGCCGAGCAGTCTGCGCAGCGCGGCGCCCGCGGCGTCGAACCGGGCGCCGATGATCGCCTCCGGGCTCGCGATCGTCCACGCGCGCGGGATGTGGCGGGCGACGAGCTCGGGGTTGAAGTTGTAGAACGTCGCGGCGACCACCTCGGGGCCGACGGGGCCGAGCGGGGCGCCCCTGCTGGCGAAGTACTGGAGCCTGCCCCGGGCAAGGCCGACACCGGCATAGGCCTCCTCGGCCTCGGGCGCGAAGTAGACCATCGAGTGGAGGGGTTCGAGAGCACGGTGACAGCGGGCCGCGGCGGCGCGGGCTTCTGCGTGATCCATGGGGGCGAGCGTAGCGGCGCCAGCCGGCCCGGAACGGTCGGAACTGGACGGAACCAACGGCATTGGACGGACTGGGTTGGCCCGGTGGGCCGACGTGTGATCTCGGCTCAGCCGCCGTCGCCGTGGCCCTTCTTTTCCTTTTCGCCCTTCTTGTCCTCCTCGCCCTTGCGGTCCTCGTCCGCCTTCTCGTCGTCGCCTTCGTCCTTGTCGTCATCACCGCGGTCGTCCTCGGCCGGTAACGGCGGAGGTGCGGGTGCCGTGGTCTGGCTGTGCAGGATGGTGTCGGTGACGAGCCGCGGCGTGCCGTCGATGTCGGCGACGCCGAACTGGTGGAACTCGGTCACCGTGGTGCCGTCGGCCATGGTCAGCGTGACACCGGCGTGAACGGTGCCCTGGCCGGTGGCGCGGGGCGCGGAGATGATCTCGACGGCATCGACTCCCGCCCAGTAGCCGTCGAACCGGTCCTTGCCCTGCGCGCGGAGCGTGGGCGCGAGGTGTGTCCAGGCGCGGTCGGGGTGCTCGGGCAGCGCGGCGTAGAACGCGGAGACGACCTTCTGCAGGTCACCCGCGGTGAGTGCGCGCGTGGTGGGGGCTGCTGGGCGGGTCGTGGTTCCGGTGGCGGTGTCGTTGTCCCCGGTCCAGTTCGCGAGGGCGATCCCGGCCAGCACGAGCGCGACGAGCGCGCCTGCGGCGGCCAGCCACCACCGGCGACGGGGGCGAGGAGACGGCGCCGGGGTGGCGGGCTGCTCAGGTGTCAGGTCGTCCAGCGGTCGCAGGTCCAACCGGGTGCCGGACCCTCCGGGCGCAGGCCGGACGGTCATCGTGGGCGCGCTCGTGCTGGCCATCGGGTCGGTGGCGGCGTCGGGCGCTCCCGCGCCGACGAGTGCCGCCGCCGCGGGGGCGAGCATGGGCTCCTCACCCTTCGCCACGGCTCGCAATGCCTGAGCGGCCTCGGCGCCGGTGGGTCGCGCGGCGGGATCCACGGCGAGCATCGCGGTCAGGACCGGCGCGAGCGGGCCGGCCTGTCGCGGCGGCGGCAGTACCCCTGCGGCGACCTGGTGCAGGACCGCGATCGGGTTCTCCTCTCCTTCACCGAAGGGCAGAGCGTCCTCCACCGCTGCGTACAGCGTGGTGCCGAGGGAGAACACGTCCGAGGCGGCCGTGGGCGGTTTGCCCTGGGCGATCTCCGGCGCGAGATAGGCGGGTGTGCCCGCGAGAACTCCGGTCTGGGTGACGGTGACGTCGCCGGTGGCACGGGAGATGCCGAAGTCGGTGATCTTCACCGTGCCGTCGTCGCCGAGCAGGAGGTTGCCCGGCTTGACGTCGCGATGCACGATCCCGGCCTCGTGCGCCGCGGCCAGTGCCGAGGCGGCCTGCGCCCCGATGTCGGCCACCTCGATCGGGGTCAGCGGCCCCTCGGTGAGGACATCGGCGAGACTGCGACCCGGGAAGTACTCCATGACCAGCAGCGGCGAACCGTCGTGCTCGTCGACGTCGTGTACGGCGATCACATGGGGATGCCGCAGCTTGGCGGCGATCCGCGCCTCGCGCATGGCCCGCTGTCGCGCCTCTTCGGCCCGCACGGCGTCCGAGCCGGGCTGGCGGAGCAACTGCTTCACGGCGACCGGGCGGCCGAGCCGTTCGTCGACGGCCTTCCACACCACGCCCATCGCGCCGCTACCCAGCCGACGCCGTAGCCGGTAGCGACCGGCGAGCAACTGCCCGACCTCGCTCACAACGTGCCTCGTCTGCCGTTCACCCGGACAGGGTAAAGGCCGTGAAAGGCAGAAATCGCTCCGCACCACGACAAGAATTGTGAAAAGTGTTCGTTTCCGCAGGTTATGACGCCCGTCCACCGGATGGTGGTCCATATCTCAGAGGGGGTTGTTATTCACGAACCCGGTTGTCAGAATTCGCGGCCATGACTTACGACCCCTACCACGGTTCCGACCCGTACCGCGGCGACCCGCGTGCAGCCGGATACGCCGGCCGCGCTCCCGAGCCCGAGCGGCGCCGCGACGACGGGGCCAATGCCGTCATCGCGCTGGTTCGGGCCGTTGTCAGTGTCGTCGTTGCCGTGTTCGTCCTGCACATCCTGTTCGTGGTACTGGACGCCAACCAGGGCAACGGGTTCGTCGCGACCATCTACACCGTCGCCAAGGCGCTCGTACTCGGCCTGGGCGACGTCTTCACCCCGGACGACGCGGTCCTCGGCGTGGTCATGAACTACGGCCTGGCCGCTTTGCTCTACCTCGTCATCGGCCAGCTTGTGATCAAGGCCCTTCGCCGGCACTGACCCACGAAACCACCATGAGCAGACATCGGCTCGATGACGAGCACAACCCGCACCGCTGGGGAGGTCCCGCGCTCACCTCGACGCCGGGAAAGCGCGCCGGCCGACACGACGCGGATCAGAAAACCGAGCCGCTGCCCACGGGCGCGAACCTGGCCACCGGCAGCACCACGACCCCGTCGCGCGACGGTGAACGGCCGCAGACCTGAGTCACGCGAACCCGGCGCGGCGATTGAAGCAGCCCTGTGTTCCGCCGACGGGAGTTCGGATCGCGTCGCAGGGGTGTCTCCAGACCAGATCAGCGCATCCGGCCGAGGCCGGGACCTACTGGGTGGACGAGTTGGCATGTAAGCCGGATTCTGTTCCCGCGCGAACGCGGGCGGCGACCATCCATCTCGGCCTGCCGTCGCCGGCAGGCTCCAGCGGCCTACCCGCAGGCATCGGGCGGGCTACCCTCGAACGCCTGCGCAGGAGCGTCAGCTCCCTCTTGGCCTTGCTCCGGGTGGGGTTTACCGAGCCGTCCCGGTCACCCGGGACGCTGGTGGTCTCTTACACCACCGTTTCACCCTTACCCCGCGTTGCCGCGGGGCGGTCTGTTTTCTGTGGCACTGTCCCGCGGGTCACCCCGGGTTGCCGTTAGCAACCACCCTGCCCTACGGAGTCCGGACTTTCCTCGGCCCGGCGCCCTCGCGGGCACCGAGGTCGCGGCCGCCCTGCCAACTCGTCCACTGGACGAGGGTACGCCCGCCCTCCCGGCCCCTGCGCCAAAGGGGTGATCTCCTGCGGGAGCAAGGGAGCTTTGCTCCCGCCAAACGGGAGTAAAGCTCCCTTGCTCCCGTTTGGCGGCGTGGGTCAGCGGAGGTGGGAGATGTCGTTGACGAGGCGGACGGAGGCGTTGCCGTCCGGGTAGAAGTCGGCGATCGAAAGGGACGCCGGGTCGAGGTGCAGGCGGAACAGCAGCGAGGGGCCCGCTTCGAGCGCCACGCGCAGCAGCGACTTGATCGGCGTCACGTGGCTGACCACCACGACCGTCCGGCCCGGGTACGCCGCGAACAGCTCGTCCAGAGCCTCTCGTACCCGCTTGTGCACCTGGTCGAAGCTCTCGCCGCCCGGCGCGGCCACCGACGTGTCGCTCATCCACCGCCGGTGCACGTCCGGGTCGCGGCGCGTGGCCTCCGCGAACGTCAGGCCATCCCACTCCCCGAAGTCGGTCTCCACGAGCCCCGGCAGCGTGCTCACCCGCCCGCCGACGGCGTCCGCCACGGCCTGCGCCGTCTGCATCGTCCTCGTCAGCGGTGACACCACGATCGGCAGCGGCTCGTCGCCGAGACCTTCCATCCCGGCGAGCCGCTTCGCCGCGGCCTGTGCCTGCCACCTGCCCTGATCGGTGAGGCCGACGTCGCCGCGCCCCGAGTAGCGGCGCTCCACCGACATCTCCGTCTGCCCGTGCCGCAGCAGCAGCAACCGCGTCGGCGTGCCCGTCGCGCCCGTCCAGCCCGTCGGGCTCACCCGGTCGGGGCCCTTGTCCGCTGAGGGCTCCTCGGAGGAGCCGGACTCCTGGGTGTCCATCGCCTCGTTGGCGAGCCGGTCGGCGTGGGAGTTGAGGGCGCGCGGGATCCACTCGTACCGGACGCCCGCGAACCGGCCGGCCAGCTCACGCGCCCGCGTCGCGAGCGGCTGCAGGGCCGCGTTCTTGATCTTCCACCGCCCGGACATCTGCTCCACCACGAGCTTCGAGTCCATCCGGACGTCCACAGTGGACGCACCCGCCTCTTCGGCCGCCTCCAGGCCGGCGATCAGGCCCCGGTACTCGGCCACGTTGTTGGTCGCGACGCCGAGCCCCTGCTTGCGCTCGGCGAGCACCTGCCCGGTGTCGGCGTCCTTGACCACCGCGCCGTAGCCCGCCGGGCCGGGGTTGCCCCTCGACCCGCCGTCGGCCTCGACGACGACGCGCTCGGTCACAGACCCGACTCCAGCGTGCGCACCATGATCGCCCCGCAGTTCTCGCACCGCACGACCTCGTCCTCGGCCGCAGCCTTGATCTCCGAGATCGCGTTGCGGTCGAGCTCCAGCTGGCACGCCCCGCACCGGCGCGAGCGCAGCAGCGCCGCCCCGATGCCCTTCTGCTCCCGCACCCGCTCGTAGAGCGCGAGCAGGTCGGCGGGGAACCTCGGCACCAGCGCGGCCCGGTCCTCGTCGCGGCGGGCCTGGGTCGCGTCGAGGTCGGCGAACACCTCGTCGCGCCGCTTGCCCGCGTCGGCGAGCTGCTGCTCGGCGTTGCTCACCTCGGCGCTCGTGCGCTGCATGTCCAGCTCGACGGCCTCCCGCCGCTCCATCAGCTCCAGCAGGTCGTCCTCCAGCGCGGACTGCCGCCGGTCGAGCGTCGCCAGCTCGTGTTCCAGGTCGGTGAGCTGCTTGGCCGAGACCGAGCCCGACTCCATCAGCTTGCGGTCCCGGTCGGCGCGGGCCCGCACCGACTCCACCTCGCGCTCCTGCCTCTGCACCTCGCGGTCGAGGTCCGACGCCGAGGTCTGCACGGCAACCAGCGCGTCCCTGCGCTCCCGCAGCGTCTTCTCAGCCTCGGCGATCTCCGCCAGCTCGGGCAGGGTGCGGCGGCGATGCGCCACCCGGGAGAGCTCGGCGTCCACCTTGGCGAGGTCGAGCAGCTGCCGCTGCACGGCGGGGTCTGCCTTCACTTCGTACTCCCGTTCGCTCGGACGTTCCACGGGTCGGTACACCGCGTGGAGACGTGAACCTCGACGGTACCCGCAGACCGGATCACCTCGGCGGCTTGCCCGCACCACGGCCACTCGCTGGCCCAGTGCGTGACGCCGACCAGAGCGGGCGCGGGGCCGCGCTGCTCCAGGTGCTCACCCGCCGGGTGGTGCCGGAGGTCGGCGGTGACGTAGGCGTCGACGCCGGCCTCGGTCGCCGCCGCCAGGTAGCTGTCCCCCGCTCCGCCCGACACCGCGACCGTCCTGATCGGACGGTCCGGGCCGCCGGCGCCGTACACGCCGGGCGCGGTGGACGGCAGTGCCGCGCCGACGCGCTCGACGAACCGGGCGAACGGCTCCGGACCGGGCAGCTCGCCGATGCGCCCGATGCCGGTGTCAGCGTCGTCGGCGTGGGGCGCGAGCGGGCGCAGCACGGTCAGGCCGAGAGCCGCGGCGAGCGCGTCGGAGACGCCGGGGTTGGCGGAGTCGGCGTTGGTGTGGGCGCAGAACAGCGCGATGCCCTCGCGGATCATGCGGTGCACGAGCGAGCCCTTGGCCGAGTCGGCCGCGACCCCGTGCACCCCGCGCAGCAGCAGCGGATGGTGCGCGACGATCAGCCGCGCCCCGGTCTCGATGGCCTCGTCCACGGTCGCGGCGACGGGGTCGACACACACCAGCACGCGGTCGGCGGGCTCGGCGGGATCACCGCACACGAGTCCCACCGCGTCCCACGATTCGGCCAGCTCACGGGGGTACGCCGCGTCCAGCGCGGCGATCACGTCGGCAACGCTCACGGACATGCGCACGATCCTCGCACGAGCGTCACCGGCTTAGGCCAACCGTCTGAACTTGGCGCGGGACCGCCCAGCGCGACCATGATCATCGCTAGCCTCGAACGGTCATTTTCCCGGCTGACCGAGGAGAGCAATGACCGCGGCTCGCGAAGTACCCGACATCCTGTCCGCCGAATTCGCCGAGGATCCCTACTCCGCCTACCGGATCATGCTCGAGGACTCGCCGCTGATCTGGCACGAGCCCATGCAGAGCTACATCGTCTCCCGCTACGAGGACGTGGCCAGGGCTTTCAAGGAGCCCGCGTTCACCACGGACAACTACAACTGGCAACTCGAACCCGTGCACGGCAGGACGATCCTGCAGATGAGCGGGCGAGAGCACGCCGTGCGCCGGGCGCTCGTGGCCCCCGCCTTCCGTGGCCAGGAGCTGCAGGCGAAGTTCCTCCCGGTGATCGAGCGCAACTCCGCCGAGCTGATCGACGGCTTCCGCGAGCGGGGCACCGCCGACATCGTCAACGACTACGCGCGGCACTTCCCCATCAACGTCATCGTCGACATGCTCGGCCTCGACCGCGCCGAGCACGCGCGTTTCCAGCGCTGGTACACCTCGATCATCGCGTTCCTCGGCAACCTCAGCCAGGACGAGCGGATCGCCGCCGACGGCCTGCGCACCCGCGACGAGCTGGCCGAGTACATGATCCCGATCATCCGGGAGCGGCGGCGGAACCTCGGCGACGACCTCCTCTCCACGCTGTGCGCCGCCGAGGTCGACGGTCAGAGCATGAGCGACGAGGACATCAAGGCCTTCGTGAGCCTGCTGCTGGCCGCGGGCGGCGAGACCACCGACAAGGCGATCGCGAGCATCATCAAGAACCTGCTGGAGCACCCGGACCAGCTACGAGCCGTGCGCGAGGACCACGGCCTCATCCCGAGGGCGTTCGCGGAGACCCTGCGCTACACGCCTCCGGTGCACATGATCATGCGGCAGCCCGCGGAGGACGTGGAGCTCGGCGGCGGCACCGTGCCCGCCGGCAGCACCGTCACGTGCCTGATCGGCGCCGCGAACCGCGACCCCAGCCGCTTCAGCAACCCCGACACGTTCGACATCTTCCGCGACGACCTGCCCACGGACACCGCGTTCTCGGCAGCGGCGCAGCACCTGTCCTTCGCGCTGGGCAGGCACTTCTGCGTCGGCGCGCTGCTGGCCAAGAGCGAGGTCGAGGTCGGGGTGGGTCAGCTGCTCGACGCCCTGCCGGACCTGGAGCTCGCCGAGGGCGCGGCCCCGGTCGAGCAGGGCGTGTTCACGAGGGGCCCGGCTTCGCTGCCGGTCCGCTTCACCCCAACCCCGCGGGCACGTACGTCGGAGTGAACCGCACCGGCAGGCTCGCCAGACCTCGCATCCACACCGACGGATGCCACTCCAGCGCGTCCGAGGGCACCGCGAGTGCGAGGTCCGGCAGCCGGTCGAGCAGCACCTCGACGGTGGTCCGCGCCATCACCTCGGCCACCTCGGGGGCCGGGTAGGGGCAGCCGTGCTCACCGTGCCCGAAGGACATGTGGGCGTGGTTGCCGACCGAGTCCGGCGACTCCAGCCGCACCTTCGGGTCGGCGTTCGCGGCGGCGAGACCGAGCACCAGCAGGTCGCCGGTCCTGATGCGCATGCCGGCGAGCTGCGTGTCGCGCGTGGCGAACCGGCCGATGAAGTTCTGCGTGGGCGTGTCGTGCCAGAGCACCTCGTTGAGGGCCTGGCCGACGCTCTCGCGCCCGCCGGCGAGCGTCAGCGCGAACCGCTCGTCGGTGAGCATCAGCCGGATCGTGTTGCCGATCCAGTTCGCCGTGGGCTGCTGCGCCGCCGCGGTGACCACCAGCAGGTCCTGCACGATCTCGTCGTCGGTGAGGTTCGCGTCGTGCTCCAGCAGGTACGACGGGATGTCGGGACCCGGCATCGCCCGCTTTGCCGCGAGCAGCTTGCCCATCGTCTTCTGCACGCGCAGGTAGGCGTCGGCCGCGCCGGGCCCGGTGTCGAGCGACTCGGCGATGTCGCGCACCAGCTCCGGCGTCTCCGTCTCGGGCATGCCGAACATCTGCGCGATCACGTTGAGCGGGATGCGCAGAGCGTACTGCGCCATGAGGTCGGCCTCGCCTCTGCCGGCGAACGCGTCGATGAGCGTGTCGGCGACCCGCTCGGAGTACTGCGCGAGCTCGAACTGGTCGAACGCGCCGAGCGCGTCCCCGATCGCTCCGGCTCTGCGCTGGTGTTCGGCGCCCTCGGTGAACATCACCGACGGGTTGTGGGCCACGTACGGCAGCAGCGGCCAGTCGGCCGGCACCTGCTCCCACATGTTCCACCGGCGGGTGTCGCGGGCGAACAGCTGCGAGTCGCTGGTGACCTGGTGGACTTCGCGGTAGCCGCACACGAACCACGCGGGCACGTCGCCGTCGAGCAACACGGGCGCGACGGGTCCGTAGGTGTTCCTGATCTCGGCGTAGAGCGCGGCCGGGTCCTGCTGGAACCGCGGCCCATAGAGCCGGACGGGGCCGTGCTGCCGGGCGTGCTGCGGGTCGGTCATGAGGCGGTCTCCCTGGCCGATGAGAGCGCGTAGAGGTGGTTGACGAGAGTGATGAGGACCTGTTTGGCGGAATCGCGCTCGCGCGCGTCGCAGTCGATGAGCGGCACGTCCGGAGACAGCGTGAGCGCGTCGCGGACGTCCTCCAGCCCGTGCTGGGGGCCCGGGAAGTTGTTGCGTGCCACGATGAACGGCGTTCCGTGGTGCTCCAGCCGGTCGATCGCGTACCAGGAGTCCTCGAGCCTGCGCGTGTCCACGAGCACCACCGCCCCGAGCGTGCCGGAGAACAACCGGTCCCACAGGAACCAGAAGCGCTCCTGGCCCGGCGCCCCGAACAGGTAGAGCACGAGCTGCTCGCTCAGGCTGATCCGGCCGAAGTCGAACGCGACCGTGGTGGTGGTCTTGTCGGCGACGCCGCCGTTGTCGTCGATCCCGAGGCCAGCCTGCGTCATGGTCTCCTCGGTGTTCAGCGGGCGGATTTCGCTGACCGAGCGGACCATCGTCGTCTTGCCGACCCCGAAGCCGCCGACCACCACGATCTTCAGGCCCTCCATGGCCGTACTGGGCAGCGGCGTTCTTTCGATGGGATCAGAGATTGTGAAGTCCAACGAGCACCTTCTTGAGGAATGCGGGATCCGGCAGTTCGGCGCTGGCGCGGGGCGACGAGGGGTGCCGCGCTGAGACCTGGCCCGCGTCGAGCAGATCGGACACCAGGATCTTCACCACGCTCACGGGCAGGGCGAGCTCGGAGGCGAGCTCGACGACCGCGGTCGGGAACCGGCAGGTCCGCAGGATCTTGACGTGTTCGGACTGCATGCCCGGCGTGGGATCGGCCTCGCTCACGATCAACGTGACGAGGTCGAGATCGCGGACGTCCGCCCGGCTCCGGCCACCGGTGAGGGTGTAGAGCCGGTCGGGGTCCTCGCTGTCGACTGCCCCTCGGACCATCATGCCGGCTGGCTGTGCCGGGGGTGACGTGGCGGCGAGGTGAGGAACGCGCCGATCTGCTCGACCAGCTCGTCCATCTTGTGCCCGATGAGGCCCACGTCGGACTCCTCGGACGCGAGCACCGCGAGGTGCGCGCCCTCCCCCGCCTCGACGATGAACAGCAGACCACCGTGGAACTCGGTCATGGACTGGCGCACCCCGCCGGTGCCGTCGCCGAACTCCACCGACGCGCTCTGCGACAGCGCCTGCACGCCGGCGGCGATGGCCGCGAGCTGGTCGGCCCGGTCGACACCGAGCGCGCGGGTGTGGCACAGCTTCAGGCCGTCCCTGGACAGCACCAGTGCGTGTGTGGCACCCGGCGTGGAGTCGACCAGGTTGTCCAGCAACCACTCGAGGTTCGGATTCGTCGTGCTCATCGGGTATCCGGGGCGCGTCGTCCCGATCTTGGCACCGGGCACGGCCTCGCCCCTCACTCCAATCTGTTGCTAGCTGTCCTGGTTGGCTGAGGGGGAATCGGGTTTCTGTCCGCGCGAGGTGCTCTGCCGGAAGGCACCGAACTTCGCGCCAGCGTCGGTGCGGGGCCTCGGCGGGTGCTGGGGCCTCGGCGACGGGGACGGCTGCGGCGAGTTGGCGAGCGTCTGGCCGCGCCGCCGCTTCGGCAGGCTGCGCAGCGGCTGCTGGGGCTGCTCGCCGTCGAGCACGACCGTCATGGTCTCGCCGGACGGCGTCCGCGTCGCGCCGGCCGAGGCCGTCCGGACCGAACCCGTGGCCGTGACCGCGGGCTGGGACGCGGTGGGCGGGTTCGGGAACTCCGTCCTCGGCTGCGTCACCAGCTGGTTCGGAATCCGCAGCACCACACCGGTCCCGCCGCGCGAGGACGGCCGGAAGAACACGTGCAGGTCGTGCTTGCGGGCGATACAGCCGACCACGGCGAGTCCGAGGCGGGTCCCCGAGAGCTTGGTCAGGTCCAGTTTCTCGGTGGTCGAGACCGCGGTCTTGGCGCGCTCCAGCGCCTGCGGCTTCATGCCGAGTCCACCGTCCTCGATGGTCACCACCACGCCGGTGTGCAGTTCCTCCACGTAGACGTGGACCTCCTCCGACGGCGCGGAGAACTTGGTGGCGTTGTCCATCAGCTCGGCGAGCGCGTGCATCACGTCCTCGGCGGCGTAACCGACGATCGCGGAGGTGCTGGCGGAGTGGATGCGCACGCGCTGGTAGGCCCGGATCCGGCCCATCGCACCACGCAGGATGCTCTCCATGACGATCGGTTTGGTCCAGCGCCTGCCGGACCGCGCGCCGGTGAGCACCGCGATGCTGTCGGCGAGGCGGCCCGCCTGCGCCGTGCTGTGGTCGAGCTTGAGCAGATCACCGAGCACCTCTTCGGAATGCCGGTTCTCCATCTCGCGGAGGTCGGCGAGCATGCTCGTCGCGAGTGCCTGCACGCGCCCCGCGGCATTGGCGCACGCGGCCATCGCGGCGGCGCGCTGCCGGTGCCCGACGCTGATCTCCTTGGTCAGGGTGCGCAGGATGCGTTCGTGGGTTTCGTTGTCCGGCAACGGAATCTCGGTGAAGACCGTGTCGGCCGAAGCGCCCTCGCGCAGCCTGCGCGCTGCGGCGGGCAACGTGTCGTCGGCGAGGTGGTCGAGTTCGGCCTGCAGCCCGGCGACCTCGGCGCGCGCGGCACGCACCTGCTGGTCGCGCAGCACGGCGAAGAACGCGGCGGCGCAGAGCAGCGCGGCGGTGACGCCACCGGCGACGGCGACCGGGAGGCGGTCGGCGGCGGAGGCCTGGAGGGTGACCCACACCCAGGCTCCACCGGTGACGATCAGTGTGGCGAGGAGAACGAGCAGGGCCCGGTTCTGCGGTGATCGCTGGACGTTGGCGCGGTTCGCGGTGGACAGGGAAATGGGAGCCCCCAATGACCTGTGGTGTCTGCTTGCTCCCGCCAACGAGGGCGAGAATCGAGCCGTTGACGAGATCGGGAGCTTAGTACGTTCGCCGCATCGGGGGCTAGGCCTTGCCGAAGGTGTGTCCCCCCGAGGCGCCAGGAAACCGCTTGGCACACTGGGGGCATGCACGTCTGTTTCGTGTGCTCGGGAAACATCTGCCGCTCACCGATGGCGGCGATCGTCTTCCGCGAGCACCTCCGCCGGGCGGGGCTCGCCGGGGAGGTCCACGTCAGCAGCGCCGGCACGGGGCCGTGGCACGTGGGCGAACCCGCGGATCCGCGCGCCCGCGCGACGCTGGAGGCGAACGGCTACGACGTCGGCCACGTGGCCGCGCAGATCGGCGAACCGCACCGCGACGCCGATCTGTTCCTGGTGGCGGACAAAGGCCATCTGCGGGATGTGCGCGCACTCGTGGACGATCCCGGGAAAGTCGTGCTGCTGCGCGATTTCGACCCCACCGCGCCGCCGCATTCCGAGGTTCCCGATCCCTACTACGGCGACGGCGACGGCTTCACCGACGTGCTCGGCATGATCGAGCGCGCGATGCCTGGGCTGCTCGACTGGGTGCGGGAACGGCGATGACGGCCGAGGAGGCCAGGGCGGCGGTGCGGCGGCACGTCGGCGTCGAACCGGGTCGGACCTACTCGCTCGGCGGTGCCGTGGTGGTGAGCCTGTCCGGCGGCGGCCAGGTGGTCGCCAAGCGGGGCGCGGGCGTGAACGCGACGGCGGCCGAGGCTGCGGGACTGCGCTGGCTCGGCGAGTCCGGCGACGTGCCGGTGCCAGGAGTGCACGGCGCCGACGACGAGTGGCTCGTGCTCGACTACGTCGCGCCGGGTGCGCCGAGCGTCGAGGCGGCCGAGGCGTTCGGGCGCGGGCTCGCGGCGCTGCACCTGCGCGGGGCGCCCGCGTTCGGGTCGCCACCGCCCGGCGGCCCCGCCGACGCGTGGATCGGCCTCGCGCCCATGCGCGCCGAGCCGCGCGCGGACTGGGCGGAGTTCTACGCGCGCGACCGGATCGAGCCGTACGTGCGCGACGCCGTCGAGCAGGGCCTGTTCACCACCGAACAGGCCGCCGTGTTCGACCACGTCTGCGCGCGCCTTCCCGAGCTCGCCGCGGCGCCGGAACCACCGGCCAGGCTGCACGGCGACGCCTGGAGCGGCAACGTCCACTGGGCCGCGGACGGCAGGGCCTGGCTCATCGACCCCGCCGCGCACGGTGGACACCGCGAGACCGACCTCGCCATGCTGCGGCTGTTCGGCACGCCGTTGCTCGACCACATCCTCGGCGCCTACACCGAAGCGGCGCGGGACGCGGACGCCCCACTCGCCGACGGCTGGCCGGAACGCGTGCCGCTGCACCAGCTGTTCCCTCTGCTCGTGCACACGGTGCTCTTCGGCGGCGGCTATGCCCGGCAGGCACTGAGCGCCGCGAAGGCCGCCCTCCACGCAGGCTGACCACACTCGGTCGATTCGTTGATCGTTCTTCCCGCCGCTTCCTGGCGTGCCAGCTGGTCACGGGGCGAGGCGGGGCGGGCCACGCGTCACACCGTGACGATGCCGGTGGCGGCTGGGACGGTGCGCCAGATGGTGCCGCGCGGGGTCCCCGACGGCGGGAGCTGGGTGGCGCGCCGGGAGGGACTGTCCCCCGCGCTGTGAGTGGCCCGCGCCACGGCATACCGTTGAGGGGTGCGGTGGAAGTTCCTGCTCAAGCCCGGCTGGCTTGCGTTGACGGCGGTCGTGTTCGTCTTCGCCGTCTGCTGCTACACGCTGCTGGCGCCGTGGCAGTTCCAGCGCCACGACGAGCGCGCCGCACAGAACGCCGCCGTGTCGGCGTCGTTCAGCGCGACGCCGAAGCCGATCTCCGAGGTCGGGCCGCAGGACCAGGAGTGGGAGCGCGTGCTGATCGAGGGCACGTACCTGCCGGAGGCCGAGGTGATCGCGCGACTGCGGACCGTGCAGGGCGAGCCCGCGTTCGAGGTCCTGACGCCGCTGCGCACCACTGACGGTCAGGTGGTGCTCGTCGACCGGGGCTACGTGCGGCCGGACGACCGCACCCGGGTGCCCTCCTACGCGGCGCCGCCGCAGGGCGTGGTGCGGGTCGAGGCGCGGATCCGCAGCGACGAACGGGACCCCAACGACCGGGACGCCTTCGCCAACGCGTCCACCGGCGGGCGCCTGCACGCTTACTCGGTGAACTCGCAGGTCGTCGCCAGGGCGACCGACCTGGACATCCGGCCCGGCTACTTCCAGCTGAGCGCCGACCAGCCGGGCGTGCTTGGCGCGCTGCCGCTGCCGCAGCTGCAGGCGGGGCCGTACTTCTCGTACGCGCTGCAGTGGATCGCGTTCGGCACGATGGTGCTGCTGGCCTGGCTGTACTTCACCATCCGCGAGATCAAGCCGGGCGGGGCGCTGGCGGAGGACCGCACCGCTCAGGAGCGGACCCGCCGCAAGTCGGTGGCCCAGATCCTCGCGGAGGACGAGGAACGCGAGCAGGCGAGCACCACACCCTGAGCGAGGTCACCCGTCCGCAGTGAAGGCCACCTTCACTGCGTTGAACGCAGTGAAGGTGGCCTTCACTGCGGTGGGGGGGCAGTGGCTCAGCGGCGGCGGCGCAGGAGGCCGAGGGTCAGCGCGAGAGCGGCTGAGGTGACGCCCGCGAGCCAGCCGACCACCCGGGACAGCTCGACGGCGCGGGTGACGTGGCCCGCGTCAGGGTTGCGGCCGTTGCCGAGCACGGGCAGCTCCTCGACACCATGCGGGTAGACCGTCCGCCCGCCGAGCCGGATCTCCAGCGCGCCCGCGAACGCCGCCTCGACGCGCCCCTCGTTGGGGCTCGGGTGCACCACGGTGTCGCGCCGCCACGCCTCCCAGGCGCGGCCTGCCGAACCGCCGACCACCGGCGCGCCGGTGACCGTCAGCAGCGCCGCGACCCGCGTCGGCAGCAGGCTCACCAGCTCGTCGAGGCGCGCGCCGACCCAGCCGAACCGGCGGTACCTCGGCACCTTCGGCGCGACAAGCCCGGCGAGCACCGTCACCGCGCGCGAGCCGAGCAGCCCCGGCACCCCGGCGATCGCCCCCCAGACGAGCGGACCGACCACGGCGTCCGACGTGCTCTCCGCGAGCGTCTCCACCGACGCCCTCGACAGCGCGGGCACGTCGAGGTCATCGGTGCACCGGGTGTCCAGTGTGGACAAGGTCTCCCGGGCCGAGTCGAGGTCGCCGGTCTCCAGGTCCCTGGCCAGCTCCGTGCCCTCGGCCACCAGCCGAGCCCCGCCGACCACGGCCCACGTCGCCACGGCGGTGCCCGCCACCTGCACCAGGGGACGCCCGCGGCCGGCCCGTTCGGTCAGCACACCGAGCGCGACGGCCCCACCGGCGAGCCCACCCGCGTAGAGGGCGCCACGCGCGGGGTGGTCGGCGTAGACGCGCTCGCGTACGGCGGACGCGGCCTTCGCGAAGCCGGTGATCGGCCGCCCGCGTCTCGGGTCGCCGATCGCCCCGTCGGCGATGACACCCAACAGCAGTCCGATGGCCCGTGCCGCGCTCACCCGGAAACTCCCCCGATCCTCCGCCCGAATGCGGCGAGACTACTGGACGCTACGCCTCCGCCCGCGCCCACGCCCTGAGCATCACGTGCGCGATCGACGAGTTGCCCGGCAGCAGCAGCTGCTCGTTCTCGCCCCGGAACGCGGCGCGGACCGCTTCCCTGGGCACCCACCGCGCGTCCTCGATCTCCCCGTCGGCGGGGCTCAGCGCGGCACCGGCGTCGGCGCGCGCCGCGAAGCCGAGCATGATCGAGCGCGGAAACGGCCACGGCTGGCTGCCGAGGTAGCGGATGTCGCGGACCTCGACACCCGCCTCCTCGCGGATCTCCCGCTCGACGCAGCCCTCCAGCGACTCGCCCGCCTCGACGAACCCGGCGAGCACCGAGTACCGCTTCGGCGGCCAGATGGGCTGGCGGGCCAGCAGCACGTGCTGCCCGTTGACGCCGACGTCGTCGTGGACGAGGCAGATCACGGCGGGGTCGGTGCGGGGGTACTCCTCGCGCCCGCACGAGGAGCACTGCGTCGCCCAGCCGAACTGCCGCCGCTGGGTGGCGCCGCCGCAGCGGGCGCAGAACCGGCCCCGCCAGTGCCAGTTCCGCAGCGCCTCGGCGGTGGTCAGCAGCCCGGCGGAGGTGTCGTCGAGCAGCGAGCCGTGCCCGCGCAGCTCGACCCACGCCTCGCTCTCGGCCGAGGGTGCCTGCTGGCGAACGCCCCAGACGCCCTCGATGTCGATCATCTCGGCGTCCTCGGGCGGGGCTCCCGGCACGAGCCAGTAGTCCGTGTCCTGCCACTGCCCGAGGAACGCCGCCGTCTCGGGCGGCTCCTCACCGAAGCTCAGCGCCTTGCGCGTCGCGAGCGGGATGCCGCCCGGCGGCAGCTCGTGCACGGCGGCCAGCGGCACCGGGGAGCGGCCGTAGCGGTCGACCACCACCACACGCGCGTCCGGCCACCGCGACAGCAGCCGTTCCGGGTCCGTCCGCAGTGTCTCATTACGGTCCACAGTGGACCGGGACAGCGCAGGCAGCGCCCCAAGCTGGAAGGGCGCACTGGTCATGACTCGGAGCTCTCCACGGTCACGCCACCGAGCGCGGTCAGCTGCGGGGCCAGCGTCTCCGCGTCGCCCACCACCACGCCGGTGAACCGGCTCGGCGCGAAGAAGTCCAGTGCCGCCTGCGCCACCTCGTCGGTGGTCACCGCTGCGACGCGGCCGGGGTGTTCGACCAGCCACTCGACCCCGAGCCCGACGGCCGCGAGGCCCAGCAGCTGGCTCGCGAGGCCCGCCTGCGACGAGGAGCCGATGAGCAGCGAGCCGACGGCGTACTGCCGCACCGACTCCACGTCGGCGTCGGTGGGTGGCACCAGGCCGAGCCTGCCCAGCTCGTACCGGGTCTCCAGCAGCGCCGCCGCGGTCACCTCGTTCGCCGTGTCGGCCTCCACCTGCACGGTCGCGTTCTGCCCGGTGAACTCGAAACCGGAGTGAGCGCTGTAGGTGTAGCCCTTGTCCTCGCGGATGTTCTCCACCAGACGCGACGAGAAGTAGCCGCCGAACACGAGGTTCGCGAGCTGCAGCGCCGGGTAACGCGGGTCGGTCCTCGGCAGCGACTGCGCCGAGAGCCGCAGCTGCGACTGCACCGCACCGGCTCTCGGCACGAGCAGCAGGTCGCCGCCTTCCAGCACGGGCAGCGCGGGCAGCTCCCTGGCCGCCTTCTCCGAGGCCCACGCGGACAGCGCCCGCTCGAGGTCGCCGATCACGGCGTCGGGGTCGATGTCGCCCACGAGCACGAGCACGGAGCCACTCGGCAGCACCGCGGAGGCGTGCAGCGCGCGCACCGCCTCGGGGGTCACCCGCGCGACGTCCTCCGGCTTCGGCACCTCACGCGTGTACGGGTGGTCGCCGTAGCGGTGCCGCTGCAGCGCCTCGCGCGCGATCACGCGCGGCTGCGTGCGGGCGACGGCGAGCCGTTCGACGATGCGGTCGCCCTCCCTGCGCACCTCGTTGTCCACATAGGACGCCTCGGTGAGCACGTCGGCGAGCACGTCGAGCAGCGTGGGCAGCCCGCTCGCCAGGGAACTGGCCGACACCGAGAGGTGCTCGGGGTCCACGGCGGTGCCGAGGTCGCCGCCGATGAGCGCGAGCTCGGTGTCGATGGCGACCCGGTCGCGACGGCGGGTGCCGGTGGCGATGGTCTCGGCGAGGACCTCGGCCGTGGCCGGGTGCGACGGATCGTCGCCCGCGAACGGGATGGCCATCCGCAGTTCGACCATGGGCACGTTGGCCTTGCGCACGGCCAGCACTCGCAGGCCGTTGCCGAGCACGGTGTCGGTGTGGGCGAGGTCGGCCGCCGCGCGCTGCTCACCGAGCGGCGGCAGCGCCCTCGGCCCGGTCGCCGTACGGCCGATCTCCTCCGCGCTCCGGTGCGTCGCTGAGGTCACTGGGCGTCCCCCTCCTGAGGCTTGACGACGAGCACGGCGCGCGAGTCGGGGCGCAGGCCCTTCGCGGCCTCGGCGACCTGCTCGGGGTTGACGGCCGCGATGCGGTCGGCGACGCCGTAGGCGAGCGCCGCGTCACCGTAGAGCAGCTCGAACGCCCCGAACGCGAGGGTCCGCGAGACGAGCCGGTCGTGCTCGGAGTGCAGGTTGGCGCTCCACCGCGCCGTCACCTTCGCGAGCTCCTGCTCGTCGGGTGGCGTGCTGGCGAGCGCGTCGAGCTCCTCGTCGAGGGCGCCCAGCACACGGTCGGCGGTGACGTCGGGCGCGTGGATGGCCGTGACCGAGAACGTGTCGGGGTCGCGCGCCTCGAACGGTCCGAACAGGCCCGCGCCCGCGTTGATGTCGGTGACCAGCGGCTCGCGGTGCACCAGCCGCTGCTGCAGCCGGGAGCCGTCGCCGTCCGCGAGCACCCCGGCGAGCACGAGGTGGGCCAGGTAGCCGTCGAGCTCGTTGACCGGGTCCGGCATCCGGTAGCCGACCGCCAGCGCCGGCAGGGGCGCGTGCGGGTCGGTGTGGGTGTCGCGCAGCTCCGTGGTGGGCCTCGGCTCGGCGAACGACGGCCGGTGCGGCATCGGCCGCGCGGGCACGTCGCCGAAGTGCTTGTCGATCAGCTCACGCGCGCGGTCCACCTCGAAGTCGCCCGCGACCGTCAGCACCGCGTTGGCGGGCGCGTAGTAGGTGTCGAAGAAGGCCGCGCAGTCTTCCAGCGAGGCCTGTTCGAGGTCGGTGAAGTCGCCGTACCCGTTGTGGGCGTTGGGGAAGGTCGAGTAGAGCACCGGGGGCAGGAGGATCCACGGGAACCCGCCGTAGGGCCGGTTCAGCACGTTGAGGCGGATCTCCTCCTTGACCACGTCGATCTGGTTGGCCAGGTTGTCCCGCGTCAGCTTCGGCGCCCGCATGCGATCGGCCTCGAGGAAGAGGGCCCGCTCCAGCGCGGCGGACGGCAGCACCTCGAAGTAGTCCGTGTAGTCCGGGTGGGTGGAGCCGTTGAACGTTCCACCGCTGCCCTGGATGTGCCGGAAGTGCGCGAGCTTCTCGAGGCTCTCGCTGCCCTGGAACATCAGGTGCTCGAAGAGGTGCGCGAACCCGGTCCGCCCCTCCGGCTCGGACCGAAAGCCCACGTCGTAGTGCACGCTTACACCGACGACCGGCGCGGTCCGGTCGGGCGCGAGCACGACCCGCAGGCCGTTGTCGAGGGTAAGTCTGTATAGCTCGGGTGCGGCCATGCTCACACCCTACGGGAGCGGTGCCACTCGGCGGCCCGGCCCGGACTGGGTAGTGTCGAGGTCATTGTGGTGACTGTCACTTCGCACCGATGGGCGAGCACATGAGACCACTCCGCGAACAGACCATCCTCATCACCGGCGCCACCGACGGTCTCGGCCGCCGCCTCGCCACCGAGCTGGCCGGGCAGGGCGCCCGCGTGATCGCACACGGCCGCGACCCCGGCAAGCTGATGGCGCTCCGCGACGAGGTGGGCACCGAAACGGCGAGGGCCGACCTGGCCGAACTGCGCCAGGTCGAGCGGCTCGCCGAGGAGCTGACCCAGCGGTACGACCGCATCGACGTGCTGGTGAACAACGCCGGTGTCGGCTTCGGCTCCGACCCGGCGCTTCGCGAGGAGAGCGCCGACGGCATCGAGCTGCGGTTCGCCGTGAACTACCTCGCCGGCTACCACCTCACGCACAAGCTGCTCCCACTGCTCTACGCGCCGGCGCGGATCGTCAACGTGGCGTCGGCGGGCCAGGAGGAGATCGACTTCGCCGACCCGCTGCTGCACGAGCACTACGACGGCGTCCGCGCCTACCGGCAGAGCAAGCTCGCGCAGGTCATGTTCACCATCGACCTCGCAGAGGAGCTGCGCGGCACCGGGATCACCGTGAACGCGCTCCACCCGGCGACGTTCATGGACACCACGATGGTCCGCGAGACCGGCACCACGCCGCACAGCAGCATCGACGAGGGTGCCGCCGCGACGCTGCGGCTCATCACCGCGCCGGAGCTGGGCGGGGTGAGCGGGCACTACTTCAACGGCCTGCGGCCCGCACACCCGCACCGGCAGGCCGAGGACCTGAAGGCTCGCGAGAGCCTGCGCCTGCTCAGCGACGAGCTGATCGCCGCCGCGCTCAGCTAGGCGGCGTGAACGGCGACTCCCCCGGCGAGTCCGAAGTGGACGGCCGTGGCGGCTCGGCGGGCTGCTCCTGCGGCCTTGGTGCGGCCGAGAGCCGGGCGTAGTCGCGGGCCTGACGCTCGGCGAGTACGGCGGAGAGGTAGGCCCAGGCAGGCGTGTACGGCGGCACCGGGGCGCCGACGTGCTCCGCGACCTCGGCGGCCAGCTCGGCGCCGATGCGGTCGCGGGCGCCCTGGTTCAGCTCGTGATAGCGGCCGAGGTACTGACGTGCCTGCAGGGCCAGCGCGTCGGGCAGGCGCGTGAGGTCGAGCTGGGCAGCCCAGTGCGCGAGCGCGGGCGGCATCATGAAGCCCGCGCTGCGCGACTCCGGCACCCGCTCCCTGATCACGACCGTGCCTGCGAGGTAGTCACCCACCCGCTTGCCCTTCGCCGAGGCCAGCGAGGTCAGGAATCCGACGAAGCTCCAGGCGCCGAACGGCCCGAAGTCCACGAACGCGCCCGCGAGCGCGCGGATGAGCGCGTGCCGGAAGCGGATCGGGCCGCCGTCGTCGCGCACGACGCGCAGGCCGAGCGCGGCCTTGCCGAGCGTGCGGCCCCTGGTGAGCGTCTCGCAGACCGCGGGGTAGCCGACGAGCACGAGCACCTGCACGGTGGTGACGATCGCGACCACGAGCGCGGTGTCCTCGGGCACGGCCGTGAGCGCGAACACGAGGAGCACGAGCAGCAGCGAAGCCACCTGCACGAGGAGGTCGACGCCGTAGCTCAGCGCGCGGCTGGCCGAGCGCGCCAGCCGCAGGTCGAGCACGACGGCGTCACCGGTGACGAGATCGGGTTCCCGCTGCACACGACCAGTATCGTTTGCCCACAGGGGCCAACGGATCGGCAGGGGTGTTCGCGTGGATCTGGATGTGTTCGTCGCCGCGCACAACGCCGAGTGGGACCGGCTGGCCGAGCTGGTCTCCCGCGGCTCGCGGCTGCGGGGCACCGAGGCCGACGAGCTGGTGCGGCTCTACCAGCGCACCGCCACCCACCTGTCGATCCTGCGCTCGACCGCGCCCGACCCCGCTCTGCTGGCGCGGTTGTCGGCGCTGGTGGCGAAGGGCCGCTCCGCGGTGACGGGCACCCACAACCCCGCCTGGCGCGAGGTCGGGCTGTTCTTCTCGCGCCGATTCCCCGCGGCGGTGTACTCCAGCCGCGCGTGGTGGGGAGCGACGGCGGCGGTGTTCGTGCTGGTCACCGGAGTGCTCTCGGCGTGGGTCGCCGGTGACGAGCGGGTGCGGGCCACCATCGCAGCGCCCGAGGAGATCCGCGCGATGACGCAGCCGGGCGGCGCCTACGAGAGCTACTACTCCAGCGGGCCCGCGGGTTCGTTCGCGGCGCAGGTGTGGACCAACAACGCGCAGGTGGCCGCGGCGTGCCTGCTGCTCGGCGTGCTGCTGTGCGTCCCGGTGGTGCTGGTCCTGTGGCTGAACGCGCTGAACCTGGGCGTCGGCATCGGGCTCATGGCGTCGGCGGGCCGCGGCGAGTTCTTCCTCGGCCTGCTCGCCCCGCACGGGCTGCTGGAGCTGACGGCGGTGTTCGTGGCCGCGGGCGCGGGGCTGCGGCTCGGGTGGACGGTGATCGACCCAGGCGGCAGGCCCAGGTCGGTGGCGCTAGCCGAGACGGGGCGCGCCGTGGGCGCGATCGCGCTCGGCCTGGTGTGCGTGCTGCTGGTGTCCGGCGTGATCGAGGCGTTCGTGACGCCATCGGGCCTGCCGACGTGGGCCAGGGTGGGCATCGGCTGCCTCGCCGAGGCCGCGTTCCTCGCCTACGTGTTCGTGTTCGGTAGGCGCGCGGCGGCCGAGGGCGAGACGGGCGACGTGGACGCCCGGCACGCCGGGGACACGCTGCCCTCAGCCGGGTAGCGACGCGCGGCCGGGTAGGGACGCGGCCGGGTACCGACACGACCGAATAACCGCGCGGCCGGGTAGCCCCGCGATCGGATGGCCCCGCGGCCGGGTACCGACACAACCGGATGGCCCGGGTACCGACGCGACTGGGTAGCGACGCGCGGCCGGGCCGCAGCCACGAGCCCATTCGCGGCGGCATCGTCCTCGAGGGGCCCCGCGACGCCGCGAGCATCTGGGAGCAAGGGAGCTTTGCTCCCGTTTTCCGGCAGTAAAGCTCCCTCGCTCACCCACGGCGGTCAGAGCCGGCCTGCCGCCTTGAGGTCGAGGTAGCGGTCGGCGAGCGCGGGCGGCAGCCGGTCCGGGACGGCGTCCACCACCTCGGCGCCGTGGCGGGCGAGCAGCGCGGTGACGTGTGCGCGCTCCGCGAGCGTGCGTTCCGCCGCGGCGGCTCCGTACACGGCGTCGGCGTCACCCCGCCCGCGCGCCAGTTGGGCGACGGCGGGATCGGCGACGGCGGCGACCAGCAGCCGATGCCGCGCGGTGAGGGACGGCAGCACCGGCAGCAAGCCCTCCTCCAGTGGCGCCGGGTCGAGCCCGGTCAGCAGCACCACGAGCGAACGGCGCCGCGTCCGCCGCAGGACCTCGCCGACGAGCCCTCGCGCGTCGGACTCCACGAGCTCCGGTTCCAGCGGAGCCATCGCCGTCACCAGCGATGGCAGCAGCTGCGCGGCGGCGACCCCCTGCACGCTCGCCCGGACCCCGCGGTCGTAGGCGAGCAGGTCCACGCGGTCGCCCGCGCGCGAGGCCAGCGCGGCGAGCAGCAACGCCGCGTCCATCGCCGCGTCGAGCCGGGTGCCGTCACCGATCCGGCCCGCCGCCGTGCGCCCGGTGTCGAGCACGAGCAGCACGTGCCGGTCGCGCTCGGGCCGCCACGTGCGCACCATGACGTCCGCGGTCCTGGCCGTGGCCCGCCAGTCGATGGAGCGGACGTCGTCGCCGAGGACGTACTCCCGGAGCGAGTCGAACTCGGTGCCCTGCCCGCGCACGTGCGCGGCGCTGCGGCCGTCGAGCCTGCGCAGCCGGTCGAGCCTGCCGGGCAGATGCCGTCGGCTGTGGAACGGCGGCAGCGCGCGCACCGCCCACGGCACCTCGTGCGAGCCTTGCCGCGCGGCGAGCCCGAGCGGGCCGACGGCGCGCACGGTGACGCGGTGCGCGAGGCGGTCGCCGCGCCGGGTGGGCCGCAGAACGGTCGTCAACGTCCGGGCCTGCCCCGGTGGCACGGCGACGCGGTGACGGTCGGTCTCGGCGCCAGCGCTCGGCTGCCACGCGTCACGCAGCACACCACGCACGGTGCGCCTGCCGGGGTTGGTCACGCGCAGGCGGACCTCCGCCCGCTCCCCGAGTCGCACCGACGTCGCGCCGTCGCGCGAGAACGTCAACGCCCGCACGCTGCCCGCGAACAGCAGGTCGGCGACCACACCGGCGAGAATCACCGCGCACACCGCGAGCACCCCGGCGAGCGTCGGCGCGAGCAGCGCCACGACGAGCGCGCCGGCGAGTGCCAGCAGTGGGGTGCGTGCGGTGAGCGCCATCAGCGGGGCACCGGGACGGTCGCGAGCAGGCGGTCGAGCAGGCCGTCGGCCGTCGCGCCCTCCAGCTCGGCCTCCGGCCGCAGCTCGACGCGGTGCCGCAGCGCGGGACGGGCGAGCGTCTTGACGTCGTCGGGGGTCACGTAAGCGCGGCCGGAGAGCCACGCCCACGCCCTCGCGACCGACAGCAGCGCGGTGGCCCCTCGCGGCGAGACGCCCAGCCGCACCGCGGGTGCCTCGCGGGTGGCGCGGCACAGGTCGACGACATAGCCCGTCACCTCGGGGCCGACGGTCACCTCGCGCACCGCCGCCCGCGCGGCGGCGAGCTCGCCCGCGCCCGCGACGGGCCGCACCCCGGCACCGGCGAGATCGCGTGGGTCGAAGCCCTCGGCGTGCCTGGTCAGCACCGCGATCTCGTCCTCTCTGGACGGTGCGGGCATCGTGAGCTTGAGCAGGAACCGGTCGAGCTGCGCCTCCGGCAGCGGGTAGGTGCCCTCGTACTCGACGGGGTTCTGCGTGGCGATCACCACGAACACCTCGGGCAGCTTCCGGGGCTCGCCGTCGACGGAGACCTGCCGCTCCTCCATCGCCTCCAGCAGCGCCGACTGGGTCTTCGGCGGCGTCCGGTTGATCTCGTCCGCCAGCAGGAGGTTGGTGAACACCGGGCCCTCGCGGAAGGAGAACTCGGCGGTGTGCGGGTCGTAGACGAGCGAGCCCGTGACGTCGCCGGGCATGAGGTCGGGGGTGAACTGCACGCGCGTGGTGCGCAGGTCGAGCGCCGCTGCCAGCGTGCGCACGAGCAGCGTCTTCGCCACGCCGGGCACGCCTTCGAGCAGGACGTGTCCCCGGCACAACAGCGCGAGGATCAGTCCGGTGACGGCGGCGTCGTTGCCGACGATCGCCTTGGCGACCTCGGAGCGCAGCGCGATGAGCGACTGCCGGGCGTCGTTCGATGCGGTCACAGGCGAACCTCGTTCTCGAGTGCGTCCAGTTCGTCGGCGAGCCGCACGAGGGCGGCGTCGTCGGCAGGGGGCGGACCGTACAGCAGCGCTGCGGTGTCGCGGCCGGTCCGTGCCGCGATCGCCGCCACGACGGCGGCCGGTTCGGCGTCGCAGGGCAGGCCCAGCGCGGACAGCAGCCGCTCGATGCTCGCGCGGCGCAGTGCCTCCGCGGCGTGGTCGGCGGCGCCGCCCCTGCGGTAGAGGCGCGCCCTGCCCTCGACGGTCTCGGCCGCGCGCACCACCACCGGCAGCGGCTCGCTGACGACGGGGCCGAGCCTGCGGGCACGCCACAGCGCGAGCAGCACCGCGGCGACCCCCACCTGCGCGGCGCCGAACACCCAGGCGTCCGGCAGCAGGTCCGTCAGCGCCTCCTCGCCGCGCAGCGCGGGGTCGCCGGGCGAGGGCAGGTACCAGACGAGCCGCTCGTGCCCGCCGAGCACGCGCAGGGCCAGCGCGGCGTTGCCCTCCTCGTCGAGCCGGGCGTTGGTGAGCGGGGCCGGCCCGCCAAGCACGGTCACGGCCCCGTCGGTCGCCAACGCGCCGTCGTAGCACGTGAGCACCGCGGCGTAGTCGGTGCCGCCGAGCGTCACACCCCCTGCGGCGACGGCGGCGGGCAGCGCACAGCCGGGCCGCCGGACCTCCTCGGCGAGCGGTCCGACCTCGGCGATCCCCGGCGCGACCGCGTCGAGCGTGTCCTGGGAGGGCGCGAGCAGCACCACCGAGGCCGCCTCACGGGTCAGCGTCCGGAGCGTGCCGGGGTCGACCAGGTCGGGCCGGGTCACGAACAGCGTCGCACCGCGCGCGTCCAGGCCCCGGCTGGAGTGGCGGGCCTCCACGGTCACACCCTGTGCGCCGAGCAGCCTCGCCACGGCGCGGCTGCCGTCCTCGGTCGCCGACTCCGGGTCGAGCGCGCCGCCGTCGCCGCTGCGCGACAGGCTCAGCACCACGGCGGTGGCGAGCACCGCGAAGACGATCACGAGCGGCGCTCTCGCGGCCCGCCACACGCGTGCGGCGTCGGGCGAGACCGAGGTGCTCACCGGGCCACCGTCCTGAGCTCGCGCACGGCGGCGTCGAGCGCGGCGAGACGTTCGACGCCCTCGGCCGTGGCCGCGCTCCCGCCGTAATGCACCTGATCGAACAGCACGGCCGCGGCTCTCAGCTCGCCGGCCGAGCCGGGCAGCAGAGCCCCGGCCTCAGCGGCGACCTCGGCGGCGGTGCGCCCGGAACGCTCGTCGAGCACCCCGCCTTCCTCCAGCCCACGCACGATCGCGCGGAACCACTCGCGCACAGCCTCGGCGTGCTCGCCGTCCGCCCGCGCCCGTTCGGCCGCGAGCCGGTGGGCGGCGGCCGTGCGGACCGGACCGGAGAACACCTCGGCCCGGCGCGCCCGCCGCCGTCGCACGATCTTGCCCGTGCGCAGGCGGACCACGGCAGCGAGCACGACGAGCAGCACCAGGAACAGCACCAGCCCCGCCACGCCGCCGGGCGCCCCGTCGAGGGCGCCGAAGAAGTCCGCGAGCAGGTCGGCGACCCAGTCGACGACGCGCTCGACCGGACCGGGCCGCGCCTCCTGGTACACCCGGTCGGCCAGCTCATCGCGAGCGGCCCGCTGGGCCTCGTCGCGACCGACGTCGACCGGGACGTCGGCGAGTCCGATCATTCGCCGCCGGCCGCGCGCGCCAGCTCCCTGTCGAGTCCCTCGCGGCGCATGCGCTGGTCGATGTAGAGCAGCGCGGTGACACCTGCCGCGAACGGCACCGTGATGGTCTGCGCGATCGCCCTGCCCAGCTCACCGATCAGCAGGTCGCCGGTCGAGGCGCCCTGACCTATGTCGGCGCCGCCCGCGAACCCGAACGGGATCTGGATGATGAAGCTGATCACGAACGTGATGATCAGGGCTACGAGCAGGATACCGAACACTCGCCACCACGAGCCGCGCACCAGGGCCGTGGAGCGGCCGAGCGACCTGCCGACCTTGCCCCGCTCCAGCACCAGCGCGGGCGTGGCCAGGCTCAGGAACACGTAGGCCACGATGCCGGGGACGATGAAGAGCACCGTGCCGACCGCGACGATCAGCGCTACCAGCAGGGTGAGCCCGAGCAGCGGCAGCAGGCGCGGCCGCAGCTCCTCCCACGCCTCGGCGAAGGTGATCGGCTGGCCCAGCACGGCCTTGCCGACCACGACCATCAGCAGACCGGTGAGGAAGGTCTGCGTCACCATGGTCACGATCAGGATCACGGCGTTGACCGGCAGGGTCTGGCGCAGGGCCTCCCACAGCGCGTCGAGCTGCTCCTCCTGCGTCGCGTTCGGGCTGAGCATGACCTGCTCGACCGAGCCGAGCAGCCACATGTCGGCCAGGAGGAAGAGCACCGCGCTGATCAGGGCGACGACAGCCGAGGAGCCGAACACGATGCCCGCGTACTTGCGCATCGTGCCGATCGCGCCGTCCAGTATCTCGCCGAGCGCGAGGGGCCGGAGCGGGATCACGCCAGGCTGCCCCTGCGATCCGCCGCCCGCGCGGGGGTTCTGCGGATACTGGGGGTACTGCGGGTACTGCGCGCGGCGGGGCTCGTCGCCGGAGTCCGGCGAGGACCAGCCACTGGGATCTGTCATTGAGCAATCCTCGCATTTCGTAGGAACCACGCACGTCGTCGGTGCCGCCCAGATTAGGCAAGCCGCACCCCGGTGGCTCACCCGCTCGTTATGCTGAGCCGGAAATCGATCTAGGCGTCGGGACGAGCACATGACACAACCGCCGCAGGGCCCCTACGGTCCCCAGTGGCCGCAAGGACCACAGGGGCCGCAGCAGCCCCCGGCTCCGCATCCGTACGGGCAGGCCGGGTACGGGTACCCGGGCTACCCGCCGCGGAAGCCACGCGGTCCCCTCATCGTGGCGTCCATCGGCGGTGCCACTCTGCTCGTGCTGAGCCTGATCGTCGTCTTCACCCTGACGAACGGCCGGGACAACGAGCCGTCGGCCGACGGCGGCTACACCAACAACGCCGCCACAAGCACGGTCGAGTCGACCACCACGACGGCGTCGAGCACCACCTCGACCACCACCGAGAGCAGCGAGACGTCCACCGAGTCCAGCACCTCGGAGGTCGAGCAGGGGCCGAGGAAGATCCTCGCGCTCGCCGACCACCCGATCCTGCAGGACCCCGACGCCGGCCTGCAGAACCTCGCGTGCCACCTCCCCGCGTGGGAGAGCAACCCCGCGGCCGCGGAGGCGTTCTTCACCGCCGCGGCGGGCTGCCTCGACGCGGCGTGGGGGCCGTTCCTCGAGTACTACAACCTGCCGTTCGTGTCGCCGACGCTGCACTTCCCCTCGGGCGGCGGCTTCGACACCCCGTGCGGCACGATCGAGGTGGGCATCGCCACGGCCGCCTACTACTGCGAGAACAACCTGTACGTGCCCTTCGCGGGGCTGCAGACCGAGCAGTACGGCAACAACCCCGGCGTGTACCTGGCGCTGTTCGCCCACGAGTACGGCCACCACGTGCAGGAGGTGGCGGGGATCATGGACGCCGCGTGGGAGGAGATCTACGCGGCGGGCCAGAACAGCCCGGCGGGACTGGAGATGTCACGGCGCAAGGAGCTGCAGGCCCAGTGCTTCTCGGGCATGTTCATGGGCGCGCACGTCGACCGTGGCGGCACGATCACGAGGGACATGTACGACAAGGCGTGGTACGACCAGGAGACCCGCGGCGACGACACGTCCGGCACCCAGGACCACGGCAGCAACCAGAACTACGCGGCATGGTGGCGGGCCGGCGCCTACGACAACCGCATCGTCGACTGCAACACCTTCGCGGCCAGCAGCGCCGACGTAGCCTGACCAGCCAACCCCAGCCAGCCCCAGCCAGCCCCAGCCAACCGCAGTGAAGGCCACCTTGCCTGCGTTGAACGCAGTGATGGTGGCCTTCACTGCGGTTGGGCAGAGTGGCCGGGTTGCGTCAGAGGACCGCGGCCGGGCGGCGGGGGCCCCGGGCGAGGAGGAAGGCGTAGGTGCCGCCCCCCGCGCAGCTCAGCACCAGCAGCGCGAGCCCGACGGGGCGCCGCAGGTCACTGCTGCCCACCGCTGCGTTGGCGAGCTGCACGTCGATCAGCCCTTCGGCCGCCGCGTGGGGCACCGCGATCTCGATCCGCTCGTCCTGGTTGTGCCCGCAGCCGCTGAGGGTGCCGTTGCGGGTGACGCCGTCCAGCTCGAAACGCACGGTCTCCTCGGCGTTCGGCCTGGTGCAGTCGGCAGGCAGCGTGACAGTGGCCTCGACGGTACGCGTGTCGGCGACCTCAGCGGTGCCGAACAGCGAGGGACCCGCCCACCAGGCGGCGAGAACGATGAGAATGCCAGTGGCGGCGGAGACGCCGAGGACCTTCCACGTCAGCGGCGGCATCGGCCGCCCGGATCCATTCGCTCGCTGCCACACGCGGCCAATCGTTCCAGATCATCGAACCGAATCACAGAAAGTGCAGTGCTCCCAACATCACACGACCGGGCACCTCAGCGCGCCGCGTGCTTCGCGGGTGTGACCTTGCGGACGTACAGCAGCCGGTCGCCCCGCTCGATGGCGTCGACCTCGGGCGAGTCCACGCGGTAGAGGCTGCCGTCCCGCACCACTCCGAGCACGATGTCGGGCAGGTGCCGGGGCGAGCCGCCCTCCTCCGACGGCTCCACGGGCCGCTCCGCGATCGCCAGCCCCGTCTCCGGGGTGAGCAGGTCCTCGACCATGTCGACCACGAGCGGCGTGCGCGTCGCGATGCCGAGCAGCCTGCCCGCGGTCTCGCTCGACACCACCACCTGGTCGGCACCGGACTGCTTGAGCAGGTGGACGTTCTCCGCCTCCCGCACCGAGGCCAGGATTCTGGACTTCGGGGCCAGCTCCCGCGCGGTGAGCGTCACCAGCACGGCCGTGTCGTCGCGGTTCGGGGCGACCACGATCGCGCGCGCCCGCTGCGCACCGGCCACCCGCAGCACGTCCGAGCGGGTCGCCGACCCGTGCACGGTGATGAGCCCGAGCGCGCTGGCCGCGTCGAGCGCCGCCTGGTCGGTGTCCACCACCACGATCTGGCTCGGCTCGGCGTCTTCCTCGGCGAGCAGGGAGTTGACCGCCGACCGGCCCTTCGTGCCGAAGCCGACGACCACCACATGGTCCCGCACCCTGTGCCTCCACTTCTGGATCCTCAGCGCCTGCCGCGAACGCTCGGTCAGCACCTCCAGTGTGGTACCGACCAGGACGATCAGGAACATCACCCGCAACGGGGTGATCACCACGATGTTGATCAGCCTGGCGAAGTCGGTCACCGGCGTGATGTCACCGTACCCGGTGGTCGACAGCGAGACGGTCGCGTAATAGAAGCAGTCCAGGAACGACAGGCCGTCGTCGTTAGCGTCGCTGTAGCCGTCCCGGCCGATGTACACGATCAACACGGCCGCGAACAGGAACAGAAATGCCCCGATGATCCGCCGCCCGATCGAGCGGAGCGGGCTGACCTTCGTCTCCGGCATGCGGATGACGCCGACGAGCGCGTGACCGGGCTGGTCGGACAGCGGCTGCCGGATGAGGCGCTTGATCACGCGCGAACCTTAACCGCTTCCCGGGACTCCGCGCAGTAGCTCGCGCAACCCGTCCGCGTCGAGCAGATCCACCGGCCGCACCGTCCGGTCGGGCCGCACGTAGTGGAACGCGGCCCGAACCTTCTCCAGCGGGGCGCCCGACAGGCCCGCCCACGCCAGCCGGTACGCCGCGAGCTGCACCGACAGTGCGGGCAGCTTGCCGTCCTCGGGCACCGTGCCCGTCTTCCAGTCCACGACGGTCCAGCCGCCGTCGTCGTCGGCGAACACGGCGTCCATCCGCCCGCGCACGGTGACCCCGTCGATGTCGGTGGAGAACGGCACCTCCACCTCGTGAGGCGTGCGGTGCGCCCACGCGCTTCGCTCGAACGCCTCCTGCAGCGCCTCCAGCTCGGCGTCACTCGCCTCGCCGAAGTCGGCGGCGCCGGGCAGGTCCTCCAGCTCCAGGAGCCGCTCCCCGGCGAACCGCCGCTCGAGCCAGCCGTGGAAGGCGGTGCCCCTGCGGGCGAAGGCGTTGGGCGGGAACGGCAGCGGCCTGCGCAGCCTGCGTGCGAGCGCCTCGGGCTCGCCG
Organism: Prauserella endophytica; assembly: GCF_005146945.1. Lineage (GTDB taxonomy): Bacteria > Actinomycetota > Actinomycetes > Mycobacteriales > Pseudonocardiaceae > Prauserella_A > Prauserella_A endophytica. The sequence continues at coordinate 53,042 of NZ_SWMS01000020.1, read as the reverse complement.
GCGAGTTCCACGAGCTGACTCACCGAGAGCTGACCCGGCAGGGTCACCTGGTCGCCGTCGCCCGACGCGCGCTCCCGTTCCGCGAGCAGCACGTCGGTGTCGGCGATCCACCCGTCCGGGTCGTCGTCCGCGATGGGCAGGTCCAGCTCCTCCAGTGCGGCGAGCACCAGGTCGGCACCCTCACGCACGGCCGCGCGCCGTTCGCCCAGTGGGTCCACCGGCCAGCTCGCGGAGCGCGACGCCGTCACCAGCGGGTTGTCCTCGTCCTCGCCGGGCGGCTCGGCCCAGTGCACGACCGTGCCGACGCCTTCCTCCGCTCTGAGCACGTCGGCGATCTCGGTGAGGAACTCCGAGGGCCCCTTCGGCCGCGCGCTGCTCTCGTTCCACCAGTGGCCGGAGGCGAGCAGACAGTGCTCGGCCCTGGTCAGCGCGACGTAGCAGAGCCGCCGCTCCTCCTCGGCGTGCCGCGCGGCGAACCGCTCCTCGTGGTCGGCGCAGGCGTCGAGCACCTCCTTGCGGTTCTCGTCGCCGTGCAGCCGAAGCTCGGGCAGGTCCTGTGCGTCGCCACGCAGCGCGGCGGGCAGCTCGGGCACGGTCCGCAACCACGACGACGAGCGCCGTTTGCCGGGGAAGGTGTCCTGCACCAGGTGCGGCACCGCCACGACCCGCCACTCCAGGCCCTTCGCGGAGTGCGCGGTGAGCACCTGCACGCGGTCGGCCACCACCTCGACCTCACCGGGCGGCAGACCGTCCTCCGCGTGCTCCGCCGTCGCGAGGTAGTCCACAAAGGACAAGAGGGTGCCGGTGGGCGCGTGCTCGGCGTACTCGGTGACCACGTCGGCGAACGCGTCCAGGTGCGCACGCCCCGCGCTGCCCGGCCTCGCCAGCGCCTCGACGTCGAGCAGCATCGTGCGCTCGACGTCGGCCACCAGCTCCGGCAGCGGCTGGTCGAGTCTGCGCCGCAGCGCCCAGAGTTCCCTGCTGAGCCTGCGAATCCGGGCGTAGCCCTCCTCGGAGTAGCGGGCCGGGTCGCCGGGGTCGTCGATCGCGTCCACCAGCCCGGCCTGCTCGGCGCGCTCGGCGACGAGCACGTCGTCGTCGGCCGACAGCTCTCCCGCCCGCCGCCACAGCGCGCCGAGGTCGGCGGCCGCGAGCCGCCAGCGCGCGCCGGTGAGCAACCGGGCGGCGGCGGTGCCCGACAACGGCTCGGCCAGCACCCGCAGGGTCGCGACGAGGTCGGCCACCTCGGGCTCGTCGAGCAGCCCGCCGAGACCGACGACCTCCACCGGCAGCCCCCGCGCCCGCAGTGCCGCGGCGACCGGGGCCATGTCGGCCCTCCTGCGCACGAGCACCGCGGCCGTGGGCGGCGTGCCCGTCTCCTCGCGCTCGGCGAACCACACCGAGGCCAGCTCGCCGGCGAGCCAGTCGCGTTCGGCCCGAACGTCGGGCAGCAGCGCGCACCGCACGTCGGCGGGGCCGGCGCCGTCGCGGGCCCGCAGGCGCTGCACGCCGAGGCCCTGCGCGCGCAAGGGCTCGGCGACGGCGTTGGCGAGTGTGAGCACCTCCGGCGGGTTGCGGAAGCTCGTCAGCATCCCGTACTCGCGCGCGGGCAGCAGACCTTCCTTGCCGCGCCGGGGGAAGTCCGTGGTGAAGCGGGGCAGGTTGGCCGCGCTCGCCCCGCGCCAGCCGTAGATCGCCTGCGCGGGGTCGCCGACGGCCGTCACCGGCATCGGGTCCGTGCCGCCGAACAGCGACCGCAGCAGCACACGCTGGGCGTGCCCGGTGTCCTGGTACTCGTCGAGCAACACCGCGCCGTAGCGATCGCGCTCCCCCGCGACGACCTCGGGCTGCGACTCGGCGAGCGTGGCCGCGAGCGACATCTGGTCGGCGAAGTCGAGTGCGCCGTCGGCGCGTTTGCGCTGCTCGTACGCCTCGATCAGCGGCAGCAGCTCGAGCCGGAACCGTTGGGCCACCAAAATGTCGTTGAGCGCGACCGGCAACGCCTCCCGCTGCCCCTTGGCCCTCGGCGCGTTCTCGACGATCCGGCAGAGCCATGCCGTGTAGGCCCGCAGCTGCTCCGGGTCCACCAGGTGCTCCCCCAGCTCCCCGGCGAGGCCGAGCAGCTGCGCGGTGACCGATGGCGGCACGCGGTCGGTGTCCAGGTCACTGTCCCACGTGGACACCACGCGGTGCGCGAGCTGCCACGACGCCGTCTCCGACAGCATGCGCACGCCGGGCTGCACGGGCAGCCGCAGCCCGTGCTCGCCGAGCAGGCGGCCCGCGTAGGCATGGTAGGTGAGCACGGTGGGCTCGCCGGTGAGCACGGCCATTCGCCGCTCGCCGCCGGGATCGAGCCGGTCGAGCAGGCCGGACCCGGCGAGGCGGCGCAGGCGGGCGCGCACGCGGTCGGCGAGCTGCCGCGCGGCCTTGCGCGTGAACGTCAGCCCCAGCACGCGTTCCGGCGTCACGAGACCGTTGGCGACGAGCCACACGACGCGCGCCGCCATCGTCTCGGTCTTGCCCGCACCGGCACCCGCGACCACGAGCGCGGGCTCGGCGGGCGACGCGATCACGGCGGCCTGCTCGGGCGTGGGCGGATGCAGGCCGAGCGCGTGGGCGATCTCGGCGGGATCCACGAGGCTCATGGCGCCTCCGCGGGAGAAAGCACGTCGGCGCGCCTCATGGCCCGGTCACCTGCCTGCCCTCGGGCCGCAGCGGGCACGACGAACGGCCGGGGCAGCGGTCGCAGTCCGCGTTCTCCTGCGCCGCGTACTCCGGACCAGCCGTCGCCGCGGCGGCCTGGCGCACCAGCTCGAGCCACTGCCTGCCGCCGTCCTCGTCGAGCGGCGGCTGCGAGCGCTGGGAGGCGCCGGTCTTGTTGTGCGCCTTGGCGACGTAGACGAGCTTCGCACCGCCCGTGGTGCCGCCGTGCTCCGCGAACGCGCCCAGCAGCAGCGCCAGCTGGTAGGCAGCGAGCTGCGGGTGCTTCTCCGCGTCGGCGGCGCTCACCGGCGTCTTGCTGGTCTTGACATCGATGATCACGGGCCTGCCCTGGTTGTCGACCTCCAACCGGTCGACGCGGCCCGCGAGCTTGACCCGCAGCTCGTCGGCACCCGCGGGCAGCTCCACCTCCATGTCCTGCTCCACCGCGAGCTGGGTCAGCTCGCCCCGGCTGTTGCGGAGCCAGGCCAGGAAGTTCTGCACCATCTGCTCGACACGGCGGCGTTCCCGCCGCGAGAACCACGGCGCTCCCGCGTCGACCTTGGCCCACGCGGCGTCCAGCTCCGCCTTGAGCTGCTCGTCGTCGGCACCGCTCGCCGCGGCCTGCGCGAGCGCGTGCACGAGCGTGCCCGTGACGGCGGCCAGCTGCGCCGGATCGCTGCCGCCGTGCCGCTCGAGCAGCCAGCGCAGCGGGCACTTCGCAAGCACGTCCACAGTGGACGGTGAGACGCGGATGAGCGCGTCGGCTGGCCGCAGCGGCTCCTCCGTGCTCGGCCCGTGCAGGCCGTACCACTGGTCCGGATGGGCGCCGGGCACCCCGGCGCGCGCGAGCCGGGCGAGCTGCCGGACGGCGATCTCCCGCCTGCGCGGCTCGGCGTCGGAGTCGCAGGCCACGGACCGCAGCTCGCCGACCAGTTCGGCGAGCACGAGCGAGCGCTCGCGCGTGTAGCGGCGGACGTCGGGACCAGGGTCGTCGCCGCCCTCGTCGATCAGCTCGTCCACGAACCGCGACGGCTGCTCGTCCTCCCCCTGCACGGCACTGACCAGCAGCACGCGGCTCGCCCGGCTCGCCGCGACGTAGAAGAGCCTGCGCTCCTCGGCCAGTAGCGGCGCCGTCGCCGAGAGATGCTCACCATCCACACCGGACAGCAGATCGACGAGCCGCTCGACGCCCAGCAGTGTGCCCCGCAGGCGCAGGTCCGGCCAGCTGCCCTCCTGCGCGCCGACGACGGCGACGACCGTCCACTCCCGACCGGCAGCACCGTGCGCCGTGAGCAGGGAGACACCCTTGCCCCGCGCGGCCGTCGGCGCCAGGCTGTCGCCCGCGATGTGCTGCGAGGTCAGATACTCGGCGAATCCGGCGACGCTCGCCTTGGGCAGCCTGTCGACATAGCGACCCGCGGCGTGGAAGAGGGCAACGACGGCGTCCAGGTCGCGGTCGGCCTGCGCGGCGAGCGAACCGCCACGCGCGATCTGACGGAGCAGCCTGCCCTCCAGCTTGCTGACCTGCCACACCTGCCACAGCACGTCCTCCACGCCGAGTCCCCTGCTCACGCAGTCGCGCGCGGTGGCGAGCAGCCCCCCGACACGGCGCACCGGCGCGGCCTCGGCGTCGGCGAGTCCGGCGAGAATGTCGTTGTCCCGCAACGCCTCCACGAGCAGCTCGTCACTGGAGCGCTCCCCGCCCGCGGCCAGCTCCAGCCTGCGCAGCCCCCGGCGCAGGCGGCGCAGCGCGAGCGGGTCGGCCCCGCCGAGTGGCGAGGAGAGCAGCATCTCGGCGACGTCGACGTCGAGCGCGTCGGGCTCGGTGGCCAGGCGCAGCACCGCCAGCAGCGGGCGCACCCCCGGCTGGCGGGCGAGCGGCAGCTCCTCGGTGGCCGAGGCGATCGGCACACCCGCGGCGCCGAGCGCGCGCTGCAGCACGGGGAACGAGCGCGACGGCGAGCGGACGAGCACGGCCATCTCCGACCACGGGATCTCGTCGATCAGGTGCGCGCGCCGCAGCTGGTCGGCCACCCAGCTCGCCTCCGCGGCCGGGGTCGGCAGCAGCTTGGCGCGCACCACGCCCTCGTCGTCGCTCGCGGGCTGCACCGGGCGGCGCGCGCCCGGCAGGTTCGCGGCCACGCGCGAGACGGCGGCGTGCACCTCCTCGGTCATCCGGTGGCTGCGGGTGAGCGTGATCGTGCGGTCGCCGTCGTCGAGTCCGGCGAGCAGGCGTGGATCTGCGCCGCGGAACGAGAACACGGACTGGTCGGGGTCCCCTGCGACCACGAAGTCGTCGGCCGCGCCGCCGAGCAGCCGCACGAGCCGGAACTGCAGCGGATCGAGATGCTGGGCATCGTCCACGAAGAGGTACCGGATGCGCCGCTGCTCGCGGGCCAGCAGCTCGGGGTCGCCCTCCAGTTCCACGAGCGCGCTCGCCACCAGCTCGGCGGCGTCCAGCGCGGGCGCGCCGGGCTGGCCGAGCGCGTTGCCTCCCGAGCCGAGCAGGAGTGTGACCTCCTCGTACTGCCGCCAGAACGTCCCGGCCGCGACCCACGCCTCACGCTGGTGCTGGCGGCCGAGCTTGACCAGGTCCTCCGGGCCGAGGCCGCGTTCGGCGGCGCGCAGCAGGAGGTCCCGCAGCTCCTCGGCGAAGCCGGGCACGAGCAGGGCGGGGCGCAGGGTCTCTGGCCAGTAGCCGGCGCCGCGTTCGAGGTCACCCGCGAGCAGCTCACGCACCACGACGTCCTGCTCGGGACCGGAGAGCAGGCGCGGCGCGGGCAGGTCCTGGAGCCCGGCCTGCAGGCGCAGCACCGCGAAGGCGTAGGAGTGCACGGTGCGCACGAGCGGCTCGCGGATCGTGCGGCCGCTGTGCTCGGGATCGGCGGTGAGCCTGCGGGTGATGTCGGCGCGGACGGCGTCGGCCGCGCGGCGCGAAGCCGTGAGCACGAGCAGGCTCTCGGGGTCGGCGCCGTTCCGGACGCGTTCGGCGGCGACCGTGGCGAGCAGCGTGGTCTTGCCGGTGCCGGGGCCGCCGAGCACCCGCCGGAAGCCCGAGGGGGCCTCGATGAGCCCGGCCGCGCCGCCCTCCCACACCTGTGGCCGGGGAGGCTGAGCCGACGAGCGCACGAGCCTCGCGTTCAGTCCACTCCTGCTCACGATCTGATGGAACCACGCCGGACCGACGAAACCGCACAGCGCCACGGCAGATCACAGTTGACCAGGGAATTTGCCTAGAGTGTGCACTATGGACGAGGAGCTGCACGAGCGCGTGCGGGAGGTCGTGGCGGCGATCCCGCCCGGCTCGGTGTCGACCTACGGCGACGTCGCCGCGGCGGCGGGCGCGAACACCCCTCGGCTGGTGGGGCGCATCCTCTCCGAGGACGGGCACGATCTCCCCTGGCACCGGGTACTGCGCGCGAACGGCACTCCCGCGCCGCACCTGGTGCACCGGCAGCTGGAGCTGCTGCGCGCGGAGGGCGTGCTCGCCGACGGGCAGCGGATCGATCTCAAGAGGTACCGCTGGCGCCAGTCGTAGGTTAGCCTTGCCTAATGACGACGGCCGCGCCTCAGCTGACCTACCGCTCGCTCCAGGTGACCGCGATCCGGCGGCTCACCCCGCACATGGCCCGGATCACCTTCACCGGCGAACTGGACGGCTTCCTGAGCGTGGCGCCGGACCAGTACGTCAAGGTCTTCTTCCCGCTGCCCGGCGAGGACCGGCCGCAGCTGCCGCCGCCCGTGTCCTCGGACGTCACCTCGTGGTACCGCACCTACCTCGCGATGCCCGACGGCGTCCGCCCGCCGATGCGGACCTACACGGTGCGGGCGCACCGGCCCGAGGCACGGGAGATCGACATCGACTTCGTGCTGCACGGCGACAGCGGTCCGGCGTCGGCGTGGGCCGAGCGGGCAGTGGTCGGCGGCCAGGTCGCGCTGCTGGGTCCGCACGGCCTCTACTCGGTGCCGGAGGGCACGTCGTGGCAGCTGCTCGTCGGCGACGAGACGGCTGTGCCCGCGATCGGCGCGATCGTCGAGGCGCTGCCGTCGGGGTCGGCGGCGCGGGTGTTCATCGAGGTCGGCGACCCGAGCGACCGGCAGGACTTCACCACCGACGCCGACGTGGAGATCAACTGGGTCACCCGCGACGGCTCCCCGCACGGTCAAGCCGTGCTCGACGCCGTGCGCACCGCGACGTTGCCCCCAGGGCGGCCGTACGCATGGGTGTCGGGCGAGGCGGGCATGGTCAAGTTCGCGCGACGGCACCTCGTGCGCGAACGGGGTGTCGACAAGCGGGCCATCACGTTTACGGGCTACTGGCGGATCGGTCGCAGCGAGGAGGACACCGGCCGGGAGAGCCTGCGGCAGATCGACTCCGGCGCTGCTCCCGAGGAGGATTAGACCGCCGTCGGCCTTCGGGAACGCAGAACTCGGCGTCGGGAACGCAGAACTCGCGGGCTGGAGCGGGGGACTCGCGGGTCAGCGGGCCAGTTCGGCCACCAGCAGCTTGACGAGGGCGCCCAGGCGCTGACGTTCGGGCTGCAGGGTCGGCACGTCGAGCGCCGTCAAGGGCGCGGCCGTCACCGGGCCGACGCAGGCGCACACGACGTCCTTGCCGAGCCTGGCCACGAACTCGTCGTGCACACCCCGTTCGCGCGCCAGCGCGAGGAGGTTCGCCGTCGCGGGCGCGCTGGTGAACGCCAGCGCGTCGACCTCCCCCGCCAGCACGCCGTCGATCAGGCGGTGCGCGGGTGTGAGATCGGCGGGCCACTGCCAGCGGTACGGCTGCAGCTCGGTCACCTCGGCGCCCGCCTCGCGCAGCGAGTCGGTGAACTCCGGCAACGGCTGACCATGCAGCTGTACGGCCACCCGCTTGCCGTGCACGCCCTGCTCCAGCACGTGCTCGAAGAGCTCTTGGTTGCTCTCGCCGGGCGCCGACCACTGCTCGGTGAGTCCCCGCCCGCGCACCGCGCCCTTCGCCTTCGGGCCGCGCACGTAGACCTTCGCCCGCGACAAGGTGCCGTGCAGTCGCTCGGCGAGACCCCACTGCTCCGCGGCGGAGAACCAGCCGCGGAACCCGGCGCCCGTCGTCACCGCCGCGAAGTCGACGTCCGCGGCCAGCACGGCCTCCGTCGCGGCCCGGAGCCGCTCGTCGCCGGAGAGCGGGACGATGCTGATCGTCGGCGCGTGCCACACCGTCGCACCGTGGCGCTCCAGCGCGCCGATGAACTCCTCCGCACGCCGCTCAGCGGTGATGCCGATGGTCACTCCGCCCAGCTCACCCATACAGCGCACCCATCCTCGCCACCGCTTCGGCCACCTGTTTCCGGAGGTCGGCGGGCTCGAGCACCTCCAGCTCGGCACCGAAGTGCAGCAGCTCGCCGAGTGCGGGGGCGCCCGGTTCGACCGGCAGCTCCACGCGCGACCATCCGTCCTCGTCGGGCTCGCCGCCGCTCTCGCGCAACGCCCGCGCGCCGACGGCTCCCAGGTAGAACGGTACGAGGTCGCGTCCGAGCGGCGAAAGCCGCACCACGGCAACTCTGGGAAACATCCTGCGCTCGAACTGCTCCGACCACTGCCGCCAGTACCCGGCGAGGTCGAAGCCGTCGGGCCGGACGAAACCGCCGTCGTCGGCCAGCTCGTCGATCCGGGAGACGCGGTAGGTCCGTTCGCTGCCGTCGCACCGCGCCGCGAGGTACCAGTTGCCCGCCTTGAGCACGAGCCCGAGCGGTTCGAGGACCCGCTCGACCACGCTGTCGTCCCACCGCCGGTAGGTCACCTTCAGCCGCCGCGAGCGCCACACGGCGTCAGCGACCTCTTCGAGCCGGTCGAGCCGCTCGATGCCACGGTGCCAGCCGGGAACGTCGAGGTAGAAGCGCTCGGCGACCTGGCCGGCGCGCGTACGCAGCTCCTCCGGCAAGGCGGCGTAGAGCTTGAGCTGAGCCGCGGCGAGCACCGTGCCGAGCCCCAGTTCCGCCGCGGCGACCGGCAATCCGGCCAGCGCCAGCGACCTGGCCTCCTCCTCACTCAGCCCCGTCAACCGCGTGCGGTAGCCGCCGACGAGCCGGTAGCCGCCGGAGCGGCCGCGGTCGGCGTACACGGGCACGCCGGCCTCGGCGAGCGCCTCGATGTCGCGGTACACGGTGCGCACCGAGACCTCCAGCTCGCTCGCCAGCTCGTCGGCCGTCATCCGGCCCCGGTTCTGCAACAGCAGCAGCACCGACAACAACCTGCTCGCCCGCATGCCACAAGTCTCTCGCCAATACCTGACAGAAGATGACAGTCATGGCTGTGAAAGTGGGCCCATGAACGAGAACACCTTCACGATGAAGAGCTGGGACGAGCAGGTCGTGAGCGGTCCCGAGGACGGGCCCCGCTACGCGCACGCCCACGCGACGTTCGCCTACACCGGCGTGATCGAGGGCACGTCGAGCTGCGACTACCTGCTCTACTACGCCACGCCGGGCTACGACGACGGCAACGGGCAGGCCGCGCCGGGCTACGAGCGGATCGAGGGCAGCGTCGCGGGCCGCAAGGGCAGCTTCCTCGTCCGGCACGACGTACGTTACGGAGCGGACGGCATCTCCGACACGTGGTCCGTTGTGCCCGGTTCGGGTACCGGCGAGCTGGCCGGGCTCTCCGGCGCGGGCACGGCGAGCGGCAACTCGGAGACCGTCGACTACACCTTCGACTACACGCTCGGCTGAGGAGAGACGATGCTGGAGGTCGATCGCAGGCAGGTCCTCGCCTACCGGATCGCCGCGCACGGCCTGCACCGCGACGCGCGCGACGCGGCCGAGCTCGCGGTGTTCGACCTCGGCGTGCAGGACGTCACGAAGCGCGACACGGCCGTGCTCGCGCTCGTGGCCCGCCTTCCGGCCGGGGCGGAAACGCTACTCGACGACACGCGGTTCACTCTCGGCTGGACCCATCGCGGCGCCCCGCACTACCACCGCGCCGAAGAGTTCCGCGCCCTGATTCCGGCGCTGGTGCCCCTGGACGACGCCGACGCCGAGGCGCGGATGCTGTGGCAGCGCAAGGAGGTCGTGGCCGCCGGGATGCCGGCGAAGGACGTGCTGCTGACGGCGGCCAAGGCGCTGCGCGACGTGGTGGACCGTCCGATGACCAAGGGCTCTGCGAGCACCGAGGTCACCAAGCGCATCCCCGAGGGTTTCAGCCGGTGGTGCCGGGCCTGCCAGGCCACGCACATCCACGAGCAGCTGATGCGGCTGGCGACACCGCTCGCGGGGCTGCGGCTGGAACCGGGCACGAGCCCGGCCACCCTCGCGCCGCTGGCGAAGCGGCCGCGGATCCCGGCGAAGGCCGACGTCGCGGGAGCGACCCGCCTCGTGGAGACCTACCTGCGCCTGCACGGTCCGGCGACGGCCGCCGACGCGGCCGGGTTCGTCGGAACCACGCGCAAGACGGCCGCCGAGCGGCTGTGGCCGTCCGACCTGGCGGAGGTGAAGGTGGCCGGGCGCACGGCGTACCTGCCCGCCGCGCACGTGGCGGAGCTGGAGAACCCGCCGGAACCGGGCGTGGTGCGGCTCCTGCCGCCGTGGGACCCGCTGCTCCAGGCACGGGACCGCGCGATCCTGGTGCCGGACAAGGCGCACCAGAAAGAACTGTGGAAGATCCTCGGCAACCCCGGCGCGCTGCTGGCCGACGGGGAGATCGCGGGCTTCTGGCGGACGAAGTCGGCGGGCAAGCGCCTTGAATTCACGCTCACCGAGCTGTGGGCACTGACCAGGGCCCAGCGCGCCGAGGCGGAGGCGGAGGCCGAACGCGTGGCCGCCGCCCGCGCCTACGCCACCCCGCGCATCACCTGGACGTGACCCCTCCCAACTGCAGTGAAGGCCACCATGCCTGCGTTCAACGCAGTGATGGTGGCCTTCACTGCAGTTGGGGCTACGCGGCTCGGCGCTCGCGGAGGGCTTCTCGGTAGCGGCGGAGCACCAGGGCGGCGACTGCGGGGTGGGCGCCCAACGGCTCGGCGGTGACGTCCGCGGCCGCGTCGGTCACCCTTCGCTGGAACAGGCCCGGCGCCAGCAGCCACGACGCCACCGCGACCCGCCTGCCCTCGCTGTGAGCCGCCGCGACGACCTCGGCCACCGAGGGGCGGGCCGTCGCCGCGTAGCCGACACGCACAGGGGTGCGCAGCCGTCCGGCAAGGGAGTGCGCCGCCGTGGCGACGTCGCCGCGTGCCCGTTCGTCGCTGGAGCCCGCCGCCGCGAGCACCACCGCGTCGCCGGGCCGACGGCCCGCCTGCCGCAACCGGTCCGTCAGCGCGTCGAGCAGCTCGGGTGCGGGGCCGAACGCCTCGGCCACCACGACGTCGCCGTTGCGGCTGGCCGCGACCTGCGCCGGGATGTCCACGCACACGTGGTACCCGGCGGCGAGGAAGGCCGGTACGACCACCGCGGGTCCGCGCACGGAGTCGAGCACCGTCGTCACGTCGGGCTGCCGGACGTCGGCGTAGGCGATCTCCACCTCGGCGCCCCGCGAGCGCACCAGAGCGGCCAGTTCCTCCGTCACCTTCGGTCCCGCCGGGTCACGGGTGCCGTGCGCGACCAGTACGATCACGCCGACTCCCCCTCGGCGACGACGGCGAGGCGGTAACCGCGCTTGACGACCGTCTGCACGAGCCTGCCCTCGCCGAGCGACGTGCGCAGTCTGCCGATCGCGGTCTCCACCGCGTGCTCCTCTCCTCCGCTGGGCAGTGCAGCCGTCAGCTCGCGCCGGGACACGACCCGGCCCGGCTGCCGCGCGAGCGCGCGCAGCACGGCCATGGGCGCGGGAGCCACCTCGCACAGCTGACCGTCGACGACGGCGGCCTGTCCGCGCAGCTCGATCTGCCTGCCCGCGGCACACAGCCGGGGCGAGCGGGCGATCAGCGCCTCCGAGAGTGTGCGCGCGAGCGCACCGATCCTGGCCCGCTGCGGTTGCACGGTCGGGATGCCCAGCGCCGCGAGGGGTCCCGCGGTGATCGGGCCGACGCACGCCACGAGCACGCGGCGCGTGAGCGCGTCGACGAGCGCAGGCTGCCGCCCGGTCCGCTTCGCCATCGCGAGCATGCTCGCCGCGGCCGGCGCGCTGGTGAACGGCAGCGCGTCTACGGAGCCGTCCAGCACCGCGTCGATGAGCCGGTCGAGCGGACCCGGATCGGTGGGGCCGACCCAGCGGTACACCGGGATCTCCACCACTTCCGCGCCCGCCGAGCGCAGCGAGTCCACGAAGTGCGGCAGCGGCTCACCGTGCAGCTGCACCGCGATCCGCTGACCGTCCACACCGGAGTCGAGCAGGTGCTGCAGCAGCTCCGCGTTGCTCTCCGACGCCGGGGAGTACGCCTCCGAGAGCCCCGCCGCCCGCACCGCGCCCTTCGCCTTCGGGCCGCGCGTCAGCACGTTCGTCGAGGCGAGCCGGTCGAGTAGCGCCTCGCCGAGGCCCCAGCCCTCCGCGGCCTCGATCCAGCCGCGGAAGCCGATACCGGTGGTCGCCACCACGGCATCCACGGGCTCTTCGAGCAGCAGCCTGGTCGCCGCGTGCAGCTCGGTGTCGTCAGCCAGCGGCACGATCCGGATCGCAGGGCCGTAGCGCACGGTGGCGCCCTTGCGCACCAGCAACGCGCCGAGCTCGTCGGCGCGCCTCGCGGCCGTGATGCCGATCGCGAACCCGGCCAACGGCATCACGTCGGTCACGGCGAGCCCACGTGCACGACACCGTCGACGACGCGCACCGGGTAGGTGGCGACGCGCACGGTCTCGTCGTCGAGACACCGGCCCGTGCGCAGCTCGAACTGCTGCTTGTAGATCGGCGAGGCCACCACGGGGAGGCCGCCCGCGTCGCCGACGATTCCCCGCGACAGCACGGCCGCGCCACTGAAAGGGTCCAGATTGGACAGTCCGTAGAACTCGTCGTCCCAGGTGCGGAAGATCGCCACCTGTTCGCCGTTCTCGAGCAGGGCGGCCACCCCGTACGCCCGCAGCACGGCGTCGGCACGGCACACGGCCACCCAGGTCCGCTCGGCCGTCGCGGTCATCGGCTCACCACCTCCGGAACTCCCAGCAGCACGGGCACCTTCTGCTCACGTTCGGTACGGAAGGAGATCGTCGGGTCCGGCGTGCCGGGCGCGTTGACGAAGGACGTGAACCGCGCGAGCTTCTCCGGGTCCTCCAGTACGCCCTTCCACTCGTCGCGGTAGCTCGCCACGTGTTCGGCCATCGCCTCCTCCAGCTCGGCGCAGATGCCGAGGCTGTCGTCGACGATCACCGCACGCAGGTGGTCGAGCCCGCCCTCCATCTCCTCCACCCAAGGCGCCGTGCGCTGCAGCCGGTCGGCCGTGCGCACGTAGAACATCAGGAACCGGTCGATGATCTTGATCAGCGTCTCCGTGTTCACATCGGACACGAGCAGGTCTGCGTGCCGCGGGATCGCTCCCCCGTTGCCGCCGACGTAGAGGTTCCAGCCCTGCTCGGTGGCGATGATGCCGAAGTCCTTGCTCCTGGCCTCGGCGCACTCGCGGGCGCAGCCGGACACGGCGGACTTGAGCTTGTGCGGTGAACGCAGGCCCCGGTAGCGCAGCTCCAGCTCCACGGCGAGGCCGACGCTGTCCTGCTGGCCGTAACGGCACCACGTGGTGCCGACGCACGACTTCACCGTGCGCAGCGCCTTGCCGTACGCGTGGCCCGACTCGAACCCGGCGTCGACGAGCCTGCGCCAGATGAGCGGCAGCTGGTCGACGGTGGCACCGAACAGGTCGATGCGCTGCCCGCCGGTGATCTTGGTGTAGAGCCCGAACTCCTTGGCGACCTCGCCGATCACGATGAGCTTGTCGGGGGTGATCTCGCCGCCGGGGATGCGCGGCACCACCGAGTAGGTGCCGTTGCGCTGCATGTTGGCGAGGAACTTGTCGTTGGTGTCCTGCAGCGTCGCCTGCTCGCCGCCGAGGATGTGCCCGTTGCCGAGCGTGGCGAGGATCGAGGCGACCGCGGGCTTGCAGATCGCGCAGCCCTTGCCCTTGCCGTGCTTGGCGATCAGCTCGGAGAACGTGGTGACGCGCGTGGCGCGGACGATCTCGAACAGCTCGGCGCGCGACTGCGGGAAGTGCTCGCACACGGCCTTGGACTGCTCGACGCCGCAGGAGTCGAGCAGCTTGCCCAGCATCGGCACGCACGAGCCGCACGAGGTGCCCGCGCGCGTACACGCCTTGATCTTCGCAACGCTGTCGCAGCCCTCCTCGGTGACGGCGTGGACGATCGCGCCCTTGGTGACCGCGTTGCACGAGCAGATCTGCGCGTCGCCGGGCAGCGCGTCGACGCCGACCGCGGGGTCGCCGCCACCGACGGGGGAGATCAGCGCGGCGGGCTCGGCGGGCAGCTTGTTGCCGACGAGCGGGCGCAGCAGGTTGTACTCGCTCGCGTCACCGACGAGCACGCCGCCGAGCAGGGTGCCTGCATCGTCGGAGACCACGAGCTTCTTGTAGGAGCCGCTGACGGCGTCGTTGAACACCACTTCCAGCGCGCCCTCGGTGGTGGCGTGCGCGTCGCCGAAGCTGGCCACGTCGACGCCTATCAGCTTGAGCTTGGTGGAGGTGTCGGCGCCGGGGAACGAAGCCTCCTTGCCGAGCAGCGTCGCCGCGGCGACCTCGGCCATCGAGTAGCCGGGCGCGACCAGTCCGTACACCCGGCCCTCCAGCGCCGCGCACTCCCCGATCGCGAAGACGTCGGGGTCGCTCGTCCGGCACGTGGCGTCCACGAGCACGCCGCCCCGCTCGCCGACGTCGAGGCCGCACGCGCGGGCCAGGTCGTCGCGCGGGCGGACACCGGCGGAGAACACGAGCAGGTCGACGTCGAGCTCGGTGCCGTTACCGAGCTTGGCGACGAGCCTGCCGTGGTCGGCCTCGATCGCGTCGGTCGACGTGCCGGTGTGCACGGTGACGTCGAGGTCGGTGATGAGCCTGCGCAGCAGGCTGCCGCCGCCGTCGTCGACCTGCAGCGGCATGAGCCGGGGCGCCATCTCCACGACGTGCGGGGAGAGGCCCATGTCGCGCAGCGCCTTCGCGGCCTCCAGCCCGAGCAGGCCGCCGCCGACCACCGCGGCGGCGGGCCTGCCGCGGCCGTGCCTTGCCCGCTCGACGGCGTCCCGGATGTCGTCCAGGTCCTCGATGGTGCGGTAGACGAAGCAGCCGGGCAGGTCGTGCCCCGGCACCGGCGGCACGAACGGCCGCGACCCGGTCGCCAGCACCAGCGCGTCGTATGGCTGCACGTGCCCGGTCGCGGTCGTGACGCGCTTCGCCTCGCGGTCGACCGCGACCACCGGGTCGCCGAGGCGCAGTTCGACGTTGTCGTCACCGGCGTAGGTGGAGCCGGGCAGCGCCAGTTCCTCGGGGTCCCAGTTGTCTACATAGGACGTCAGCGCGACCCGGTCGTAGGCGGGGCGGGCCTCCTCCCCGAGCACGACGATCCGCCACGTCCCGTCGACGTCGTCGGAGCGGACGGCCTCCACCAGCCGGTGAGCCACCATTCCGTGCCCGACGACAACCAACGTTCGACTCATAGACCAACCTCCGTAGAACTGCCCTCAATGCTCGCCAGTGCGCGTATCCCCGGCGCTTCCGCGACGTTGCGGCGCTGTTACCAACAACTCCCTTCGCAGGTCAGAACCCGTGCATGGGGCGAAAAGGTCAGATACCGGCGCCCGCGAGCGCTGCCTTCCTCTCCTCGGTGGTGCGCACGATCGGCCCGCGCAGGTACACGGCCCACGTGGTGAGGAAGCACAGCCCGTAGAAGACGAGGAAGGCCACGAACGCGGGGACCCCGCTGCCGGTGCTCGTGAACGCGGAGCGGAAGACCAGGTTGATGAACAGGCCGCCGAGCGCGCCGACGGCGCCCGCGATGCCGATGAGCGCACCGGAGAGCCTGCGGGCCCTCGGCATCGCCGCCTCCCTGGCCTCACCCTCGGCCACGGCCGCGAGTGCCTTGGTGCGGAAGATCGCCGGGATCATCTTGTAGGTCGAGCCGTTGCCGATGCCGGAGAACACGAAGAGGCCGATGAACCCGGTCATGAACAACGCCAGTGAGTCCCCATTGGACGCCACGATGCACAGCACCGTGCCCACGGCCATACCGAGGAACGTCCAGAGCGTCACCTTCGCGCCGCCGAGCTTGTCGGCGAGCCAGCCGCCGACCGGGCGGATCACCGAGCCGAGCAGCGCGCCGATGAACGTCACCTGCGCGGCCTGCAGCGGGCTGCGGTCGAACTGGTTCTGCAGCACGAGACCGAAGGCGAAGCTGTAGCCGATGAACGAGCCGAAGGTGCCGATGTAGAGGAAGGACATGACGTACGAGTGCTTGTCCTTCAGCACCTCGCGCATCGCGTTGCCTTCCTTCTTGACGTCGGCGATGTTGTCCATGAACAGCGCGGCGCACGTCATCGCTACGACGATCAGCGGGAGGTAGATGTAGAAGATGATCTGCGGGGCCGAGGCGCCGGCGGTGCTGATCACGACCAGACCGACGACCTGGATCGCGGCGACACCGAGGTTGCCGCCACCCGCGTTGAGGCCCAGCGCGGCGCCCTTGAGCCGCTCGGGGAAGAACGAGTTGATGTTCGTCATCGACGAGGCGAAGTTGCCGCCGCCGACGCCGCCGATCGCCGCGATGACCATGAAGACCCACAGGGGTGTGCCCGGCTCCATCGCGATCGCGGCGAGAACCGTCGGCAGCAGCAGCATTCCCGCACTGATGATCGTCCAGTTTCGACCGCCGAACTTCGCCACGGCGAGCGTGTACGGAATACGCAGGAGCCCGCCGACGAGCGAGGGCGTTGACACGAGCAGGAACTTGTCGGCGGGCGAGAGCCCGTACTCGGGGCCCATGAACAGCACCAGCACCGACCACAGTGTCCAGATCGAGAACCCGATGTGCTCTGCGAAGATCGAGAACCAGAGATTGCGGTTCGCGACCTTCCTGCCGCCGTTCTCCCAGAACTCGGTGTCCTCGGGATCCCAGTGCTGGATCCACCGTTTGCCGGTGTGCGTCGCAGCGGACATGGTGTCACTCCTCTTCGTCGGGCGGGCCCGTGTTGAGCGCAGAACCTAGGCGGGGCCCGTTTCACGAACCGGCGTCACGTGGTCGCGTCGTTGCTAACTTCTCCTCACCGCAGGCGATCCCCGCTGTGAGGACCGGGTCTACGCGGTGCTCGCGAGCCAGTCGGCGATGCCGCACACCGCGTCCTCGCAGCTGCCGCATCCGGTACTGGCTCTCGTCGCCGCCGCGAGCTCGGCGACGCTCGACGCACCGGCCCGCCACGCGTCGACGAGCTGTCCCTTGCTCACCGAGTTGCACCGGCACACCACCGCGGAGGCGGGCAGATCGGCCGGGCTCGCCGCGTTCGGCGCACCGGAGGGCAGGGCACGGCCGAGCAGCAGCGCGAGCCGGTCGCTCGGCGCGGGCAATCCGCGGTCGTAGAGCTGCGTGATGGTGGCCGCCGCGTCGGGAACTCCGAGCACGATGGCACCGGCGACGCGGTCGTCGCGCAGCACGAGCTTGGCGTAGCGGCCGCGCGCGGGATCGTCAAGGCACAGCACCTCGGCACCGTCGTCCCCGGTCCCGGCCTGGGTCTCGCCGAGCGCGGCGAGGTCGACGCCGCGGGCCTTGAGCCGCGTCACTACCGGCGTGCCCCGGTAGCGGGCCGCCGTGTCGGCGCCGGTGAGCAGGTCGGCCAGCACGTCGGCCTGCTCCCACGCGGGCTGTACGAGCCCGGACACCGTGCCGGGATGCTGGGCGCAGTCACCGATCGCGTGGATCCGCCCGTCGCTCGTGCGGAGCGCGTCGTCCACGAGCACCCCCCGGTCCACGGCGATCCCGGCCCCGGCGGCGAGCTCGGTCTCGGCGCGCACCCCGGCGGACACCACCACCAGGTCCGCGGGCACATGGCTGCCGTCGTCGAGCTTCAAGCCGTCACCGGGCACGTACTTGGCGGCGAACCGGCCGAGCCGGAAGTCGATGCCGAAGTCACCGAGCGTCCTCGCGAGCACGCGGCCCGCGCCCGCGTCGAGCTGGCGTTCCATCACGTGATCGGCCGGATGAACCACGGTGACGAGGTTTCCGCGTCCGGCGAGGCCCCTCGCGGCCTCCAGCCCGAGCAGCCCGCCACCGAGCACCGCGACCGGCGCGCCGACGGCCGCGGCCTCGAGGATGCGCTCGCAGTCGGTGAGCGAGCGGAACGCGACGGCGCCCTCGGCGAGCTCGCCGTCCTCCCCGGTCAGGCCCTCGACCGGCGGCAGCCACGGCTTGCTGCCGGTGGCGAGCACGAGCGCGTCGTACTCGACGCTCGTGCCGTCGGTCAGCGTTACTGTCCGCGCGGCGCGGTCGAGCTCGCGTGCCTGGACACCGAGCCGCAGGTCGATGCCGTGCCTCGCCGTCCACTCCTCGTCGTGCAGGCGAACGCTCTCCGGCCGCATCGTGCCACCGACCACGGCCGAGAGCAGCACCCGGTTGTACGCATGGTGCGGCTCGTCGCCGATCACGGTCAGTCGCACGCGCTCACCCCGTGGATCGCGGCGGCGGAGCTCGTCGGCGAGCCGCGCCCCGGCCATCCCGTAACCGAGCACGACCACGTTGCGCGGGCTCATTCGGCACCATCCTCTTTGGTCAGTCGGACCGCGCAGACCTTGAACTCGGGCATCCTGCTCGTGGGGTCGAGCGCTGGGTTGGTGAGCAGGTTCGCGCGCTGGGCTCCGGGGAAGTGGAAGGGCAGGAACACGACGTCCTGGCGCATCGAGCCGACGCAGCGGACCCGCGCGGTGGTGCCGCCCCTGCGCGAGGTGACGCGCGCGAGGTCGCCGTGGGCCAGTCCGGCGCGCTCGGCGGTGTCCGGGTGCACCTCGACGTAGACCTCGGGCACCGTGTCGTTCAGCTCGGCGACCAGCCGCGTCTGCGCGCCGGACTGGTAGTGCTGGAGCACGCGGCCCGTGGTGGCGAGCAGGGGGAAGCCGGCGTCCGGCGGTTCGGCGGGACCGGTGTGCTCGACGGGCTCGAACCGCGCCCTGCCGTCCGGGTGGGCGAAGGCGTCGAGGAACATGCGCGGCGTGCCGGGGTGTCTCTCGTCCGGCACGGGCCAGTACAGCGCCTCGCCGTCGCGGAGCCGTTCGTAGCTGATGCCGGAGTAGTCGGCGGGACCACCGGCGGAGGCGGCGCGCAGCTCGGTGAACACGGTCTCGGCGTCGGTGGGGAACCGTTCGGCGGGCTGGCCGAGCCGCTCGGCGAGCCCGGCCAGGACGTCGAGATCGGTCCGCACGCCCTCAGGCGGGTCGACCGCCTTGCGCCGCAACAGGATCCGGCCCTCGAGGTTGGTCATGGTGCCGTCCTCCTCGGCCCACTGGGTCACCGGCAGCACCACGTCGGCGAGCGCGGAGGTCTCCGAAAGGACGAGGTCGGCGGTCACGAGGAGGTCCAAACGGGACAGCCGCTCGGCGACCCGCGCCGAGTCCGGCGCGGAGACCACCACGTTGCTGCCGAACACGAGCAGGGCCCTTGGCCCACCCTCGGTGCCGAGCGCGTCGAGCAGCTCGAAGGCGGAGCGACCCGGCCCGGGCAGCGACTCGGCGGGCACGCCCCACACCGAGGCGACGTGCTCGCGTGCGGCCGGGTCGGTGATCTTGCGGTAACCGGGCAGCTGGTCGGCCTTCTGGCCGTGCTCGCGCCCGCCCTGGCCGTTGCCCTGCCCGGTGAGGCACCCGTAACCGGAGCCCGGGCGGCCGGGCAGGCCCAGCGCGAGCGCGAGGTTGATCCACGCGCTGACCGTGGCGACGCCGGTGGCGTGCTGCTCGGCGCCGCGGGCGGTGAGCACGTAGGCGTTGCGGGCACGGGCGAGCAGCGCGGCGACGCGGCGCTGGTCGGCGGCCGCGACACCGGTGACGCGCTCGACCTGCTCGGGCCAGTACCCGGCGACAATGCGCCACACGGCGTCGAACCCGCTCGTGCGGTCCTCCACATAGGACTGGTCGAGCAGCCCGTCGGCCACCACGGCGTGCAGGATGCCGAGCGCGAGCGCGAGGTCGGTGCCCGGTGCGGGCGAGAGGTGCAGATCGGCCTGCTCGGCCGTCGGCGTGCGGCGCGGGTCGACCACCACGAGACCGCCCTTGGCGTTGGCGCCGCGCAGGTGCTGAACGAAGGGCGGCATGGTCTCGGCCGGATTGGCGCCGACGAGCACGATCGCGTCGGCGTCGGCGAGGTCGGTGAGCGGGAACGGCAGGCCCCGGTCGAGGCCGAACGCCTTCATCCCCGCCGCCGCGGCGGAGGACATGCAGAACCGGCCGTTGTAGTCGATCTGGGACGTGCCGAGCGCGACGCGGGCGAACTTGCCGAGCAGGTAGCTCTTCTCGTTGGTGAGCCCTCCGCCGCCGAAGGCGGCGACGGAGTCGGCCCCGTGCTCGGCCCGAAGCTCCTGGAGCCTCCTGGCGATGAGGTCCAGCGCGGCGTCCCAGCTCGCGGGGCGCAGCTCGCCGTCGGTGCGGACGAGCGGGGTGGTCAGGCGCGCGGGCGAGCGCAGCAGCGCGGGCGAGGTCCACCCCTTCTGGCACAGCCCGCCCGCGTTGGTTGGGAACTGGCGGGGCGTGACGTCGGCCTCGGGGCTGAGGGTCATGCCGCACTGGAGTGCACAGTAGGGACAGTGGGTGGCTACGGCGGTCGTAGTCGTCGGCTCGGCCGTCAGCGTCAACGGGCACCTCCTGCTGCTCGCTGGCAGTCCCTGACGGTAGGTAGCCCGTGTTACTTGGACGTGGCGGAATGTTTCGGCCGTGCGACATTGCCCGCCCCGGTGGTGCCCAATGCAGTGAAGGCCACCTTGCCTGCGCCCACCCGTCTCCCACCACCCGAACGGAGACGCTGCGTGCCGCTGTGTTGATCCAGCGCAGTGAAGGTGGCCTTCACTGCGGTCAGATGAGCTCGCTCACCTCGCTGGCCGCCGCTCGGAGGCCGTCGAGCGCGGCCGCGGTGGAGCGCGGATGCAGCGCGTTGAAGGCCAGCCGGAACAGTGCCGCGCGCAGCAGCAGCTGCGACCACTCCGGCAGGTGGGACCAGCGGCGCAGCAGCTCGCCGTCGGCACCACCCCAGGCGATGGCGTCCACGGCGGCGACGGCGGCGCCCCATTCGGCGGGGCGGAAGTACGGGACGAAGTCGACGATGCCGGGCGGGGCGTCGCCGTCGAAGAGGACGGTGCCGAACAGCTCACCGTGCACGAGCTGGTCGGGGAGTTTCACGGGGCGTCGCGCGGGAGCGAGTACCTCGAACCAGCGCCCGCCCTTGGTCTCGTCGAGCTCGGCGTCCTGCTCTCCCCATGCGATGCGTTCGGCGACGGAGGCGATGTCGGTGCGGCGGGAGAGGAAGTCGGGACGCGGCAGATCCGCGACGGCGCGGTGGAGCCGAACGGCGGTGAGGACGACGTCGTCGGGGCGGTCCTCGGGGGTACCGGTCACGTAGCGGCTGGCTGCCCAGCCGGCGATCACCCACCGGCCGTCGGTGGTCTGGAGTGGGCGGGCGAGGCGAATGTCGGGGCTGTCGATGGCGGCGAAGGTGCGGGCGAGCCAAACGGCGTGGGCTCTGTCGCTGACCTGTCTCAGCACGATGTCGCCGCAGAGCCACGCGTTGCCCTCACCGGCAAGGCGCTCCGCGTCGTGGTGGCTGACGCCGAACGCCGTGCACACGTGCACAGGCGGCGGCTCACGGCTGGGGACCACAGCGTGCGACGTTACCGCGACCACACCCGGCCGGGCGTTAGCCACCCCGCGCTCGCCGCGCAACCCCGCTTTCCCGCCCCGAAGGGAGCAAGGGAGCTTTACTCCCGTTTTCCGGTAGCAAAGCTCCCTTGCTCCCGCCCGGCCAGGGGCACGAAAAAGGTGAGGGCTCCGTTCGCACCACACGAACGGAGCCCTCACCGCACCCTTGAAACGTACCCGCCAGACGCCCTCGGCGCCTCGGCGCCTCAGCTCGTCAGCACCTCGATACCCCGGCCCTCACGGGCCCGAACGCGATCAGTACGTCGGCAGGCTCTGGTCGATCTGCTTCGCCCACGCGAGCACGCCACCGCCAAGGTGCGTGGCGTCCTTGAAGCCGGCCCGGTGCAGCGCCGCCAGCGCCTCCGCCGAACGCGCACCCGACTTGCAGTGCAGCACGATCGGCTTGTCCTGCGGCAGCTCGACCAGCGCCTCGCCCGACAGGATCCGGTCCTTCGGGATCAGCTTGGCGCCCTTGATGTTGACGATCTCGTACTCGTGCGGCTCGCGGACGTCGATCAGCTCGAAGTTCTCGCCCGCGTCGAACTTGGCCTTCAGCTCGGCCGGGGTGATCGTGCTGCCCGACGCCGCCTCCTGCGCCTCGTCCGACACGACACCGCAGAACGCCTCGTAGTCGATCAGCTCAGTGATCTTCGGGGTGTCCGGGTCCTTGCGGATCTTCACCTCGCGGTACTTCATCTCGAGCGCGTCGTAGCTGATCAGCCTGCCGAGAAGCGGCTCCCCGATGCCCGTGATCAGCTTGATCGCCTCGGTCACCATGATCGAGCCGATGGACGCGCACAGCACGCCCAGCACGCCACCCTCGGCGCACGACGGCACCATTCCGGGCGGCGGCGGCTCCGGGTAGAGGTCTCGGTAGTTGAGGCCCCTGCCGTTCGGCGCGTCCTCCCAGAACACACTGACCTGGCCCTCGAACCGGAAGATCGAGCCCCACACGTACGGCTTGCCCAGCAGCACCGCGGCGTCGTTCACCAGGTACCGGGTGGCGAAGTTGTCCGTGCCGTCCAGGATCAGGTCGTAGCCGCGGAAGACGTCCAGCGCGTTGTCCGTGGTCAGCTGCTCCTGGTGCAGGATTACGTCGACGAACGGGTTGATCTCGGCCACCGACTCCTTCGCCGACTGCGCCTTCGGCTTGCCGACGTCGGACTGTCCGTGGATCACCTGGCGCTGCAGGTTCGACTCGTCGACGACGTCGAAGTCGATCACGCCGAGCGTGCCGACGCCGGCCGCGGCGAGGTACAACAGCGCCGGGCTGCCGAGACCCCCGGCGCCGATCACGAGCACCTTGGCGTTCTTCAGCCGCTTCTGCCCGTCCATCCCGACATCCGGGATGATGAGGTGCCGGCTGTACCGCGCGACCTCGTCCTTCGTGAGCTCGGCGGCCGGCTCGACGAGCGGCGGCAGCGTGCCTGACATCGGGTCCTCCATCTCGCGCGAATCGCGGTCCATCAATCTATAACCGCTAGCCGGGTCCAGGTCTTCCCCCGGTCCACATCGTGGACGTGCGCGTCGTCAGCGCCCCTGCACCTGTGGGTTCGGCCATGCGTTCGGCTTGCACACCTTGCCGTCCGCGGGCACCGTGCCCTGGTCCCCGCCCGGGGTGTCGTTGAGCTGCGCGACGTAGTCGTTGGCGACGCCGAACGTCTGCTGCATCATCACGGGCGCCAGCGCGTCGTTCTGCGCGCAACCCTCGTGACCGTTGCCGAGAGCGTGCCCGACCTCGTGGTTGATGGCGTACTGCCGGTAGCCGGTCATGTCCGAGCTGAAGGCCAGCGCCCCGCGCACCCACCGGGCCAGGTTGATCACGACGCGGTCCTCGCCCTGGACATCGCGCCGGTAGCAGGAGGACTCGAACGGGATCGAGCCGCCGCAGATGTCGGGCCGGTGCGCGGTGTCGGGGGTGGTGAGGCTCACCCGGAAGTCGGGGTCGGGGTGGCTCGCGTCCACGCGCTGCAGCGAGATCTCGCCGCTGCCGGTCCAGCTCCTCGGATCGGAAAGGGTGCCCTCGACGGTGTCGGCGAAGCTGTCGTCGCCCGCGTAGCTCGACGGGTCGATGCCGTCCTCGACCTCGACGGTGTAGGTGAGCACCTCGTCGCTGGCGCCCACCGGATCGCTGGAGCCTGGCACGACGTGCCACGTGCCCGCGCCCTTCTGCGTGAAGTCGCCGCCCTCGGGCAGCTTCGCGGTGGGGATGTCGAGGTCCACGGCCTTCGCCGGGTTCTCGCTGGCCACCGGCCCCTCGGCACGGGCTCCACCGGGGTTCACCGTGTTCTCGGACGTCGAGCCGAGAGCCGTGCCCGACTCGCCGGGGTCACCCCTCGTGGTGTCGACCACCACGAGCGCGGTGATCACCAGCAGCACCGGGATCGCGTAGACCCGCCAGCCGTAGGTGGAGGTGAGCCTGCGCAGGCCCGATGGTCTGGGCGGACGCTCGTCCTCACTCTCCTCCGGCTCGGCCGTCGGCCGCCACGACGCACGTAGCGGCTCGGCCGACACCCGGCGGGCGCCCGGCCGGTAACGATCTTCCGCCGACGGCCTTGACGGGTGTCGGTACGCCGACGACGTACGGCGCGGATACTCGGCCCGCCTGCCATCCCGTCGTACGTCGTGCGTCACCCGGTCCACCGCCCCAGGGTGCCACACTCGCACGGTGAGACCCGTGCCGACCGGCCGCCGTCGACCGTTCCGGCATCACCCGATCGGCGCAACGTCCGGTCACCAGGTGCCGGCTTCGACGCTCTCCCACATGCCCAGCACGGCCCTGGCCACGGTCACCGGACGTTCCATCTGCGCGACGTGACCCGTCTTCGGCAGCACCAGCAGCCGCGCCCTGGGCATCAACTGGGCGGTACGCGCGGCGCGCCGCACGGAGATCACCTTGTCCTTGGTGCCCCACACCACGAGCGTCGGCACTTCGACCGTCGGCGCCACGGCCCACAACGACCGCTCTCCCCTGGTGAACCACGCGCGGAAGATCTCGAAAGTGCTGCGCGCCATCGCCATGTTGGCCCAGGTGAACCCCGCCCGCTTGCTGTGCTCGTCCGCGAGCTCGTCGAACCGGTGCGCGGGGAACGACTCCGGGTCGGCGAAGCACAGCCGGATCACCTGCTGGGCCCGCTCCCTTGGGCCCATCGCGGCGAGCTGCCTGCGCACCCGCCTGCCGACGAACGGCAGGTACGCGAGCGCCATGCGCGGGTCGGACAACCGCCTCGGGTCGGGCCTGCGGTCGGGCATGGCGGGCGAGATCAGCGTCAGCGTGCGCACCAGGTCAGGTCGTTTCGCCGCGAGCAGGAGCGACACCGCGCCGCCCATCGAGTTGCCGACCACGTGCACCGGCCGCGTCGAGTTCCGCTCGATGAAGTCCGCCACCACCTCGGAATGCGCCCTGAGGCTGAACGTGAACCCGTCCTTCGGCTCGGAGAACCCGAAGCCCGGCAGGTCCAGCGCGATCCCGCCGGCGTGCGGTGCGAGCAGGCCCGCGAGGTCCGTCCAGTTGGTGGACGAGCCGCCGAGCCCGTGGACGTACACCACCGTCACGTCGTCGGCACCGGGAGTCCGCCGCACGTGCAGATCGAGGTCACCTACCCTTTCCTGTTGGCCCGGCCACGGGGCCACCGTGGCGTCGAGCGGGGGTAGCGGGGTATTCGACAGCGGTACGTGCGTCAGCGGCGGCCGCTTCGCGGAGCGGGGAGCCACCTGGCGGGACAGTGTTTCCGACACCGTCCCAGGATGCCTCAAGTTCGCCGCCCTTGGCGTTCAACGCGTACCGGCGAGTAATGTGCGGTGGGAATGAAGTTGGAGGCGGGATGACTGAGACGGCGCACCCTCAATCGCAGGGGACGAGCGAGAGCACCGGATCGGCGCAGTTCGGCCGTGGTGTCCGGCTCCCTCGCACGGAGCGCCGCGCCCAGTTGCTGGCGGCGGCGCAGCAGGTCTTCGCCGCGAACGGGTACCACGCGGCGGCCATGGACGACATCGCCGAGCGCGCAGGCGTGAGCAAGCCGGTGCTGTACCAGCACTTCCCCGGCAAGCTCGACCTCTACATCGCGCTGCTGGAGAGCCACGTCGACAGCCTGGTCAAGGCCGTGCAGGACGCCCTGTCCTCCACCACCGACAACAAGCAGCGGGTGAAGAACGCCGTGGGCGCCTTCTTCGACTTCGTCAACGGCGACGCCGGGGCGTTCCGCATGGTGTTCGAATCGGACCTGCGGGGCGAGCCCGCCGTGCAGGAGGCCGTGGACAGGGCCACGTCGGCGAGCGTCGACGCGATCACCGAGACGATCACCGCCGACGCCGGCCTCGACGAGGAGAAGGCGCGCCTGCTGGCCGTCGGGCTGGTCGGCCTGAGCCAGGTCAGCGCGCGGTTCTGGCTGACCCACCACAGCACGATGAGCCGTGATGACGCCGTCGCGCTGACCTCGACCCTGGCCTGGCGCGGCATCGGCGCCGGCTTCCCCCTGCAGCAGCCCCAGTGACGGTCAGGACGCGCTGACCGGCACCGGCCCCCCTCGAGCCTGCTCAACCGCGCGAAGCCTGTCCGCGGGGGCGGTGCCGGGTGGCGGGTGGGCGTCTCCTCGCGAGGACAGCGCCGTCGTGGTGAGTGGGCATTCAGGAGGCGATCCCGGAGCGAGGAGGAGCCATGGGTTCCGCCACCCGCACCAGCCCGCCCAGCTGCACGGCCACCTCGTGCGCTCGTTCCTGGGGCAGCATGTGGCCCGCCCCCGGGTACAGCCGCAGCCTCGCCCCCGGCAGCTCGTCGGCGATCGCCCGCGCGTGCGAGACGGGGCAGAGCCGGTCGGCGTCCCCCGCCAGCACCACGGCGCGTGTCGTCCGCAGCGCAGCGAGCGCCACCCTGCGATCGTGCAGCGAGATGGCGTTCTGGAAACCGCCGATGCTCGCCGGGTGGGCGCACAACAGCTGGTCGACCACGGACGCCACGTCCTGCCTGCGCGGCCTGCGCCCGAACACGAGCCAGCGGGCTCCAGCCCTCGCCGCACCGGGCCGCAGCGGCAAGGCGTCTTTGCGGTAGGCCAGCAGCAGCTGGGCGAGTCGCCGCTCCGCCTTGGCCGCGCCCGCCCCGGCCACACCCGGCAGCCCGAGGGTGATGCGGTCCATGTTGCCGCAGGACGTCGCCACGAACGCTGCTCCGTCCACGCGCTCGGCCACCAGCGCGGGATGCCGGTCGGCGAGCGCCATGATCGTCATCCCGCCCATCGAGTGCCCGGCGAGCACGAGCCTGCCCTCGGGCACCCGCTCGGCGACGAGCTCGGCGAGGTCGTCGGCCAGCTGGTCGATCGTCGCCGTCCCGGGCCTCGCCGGCGCCGACCGGCCGTGCCCGCGCAGGTCGTACCGCAGCACGCGGAGGCCGGACGGCAGCTCGTCAACCACCCGGTCCCACGTGCGAAGGTCCTGCGTCCAGCCGTGGACCAGCACGAGCGTCACCGCCGAGTCCGAAGGCCCGCTCAGCTCGACGTGCAGGCGCGTGCCGTCGCTCGTGACGAACTCGCCGCGCTTCGCCCGCGCGGTGTCCAGCGCAGAACGGGCCGCGGTCACCGGTCGTTCACCAGGAACGAGCGGCGCCACCAGCGCATCCCCGGTGCGCCGACGAGACCGGCCTCCTCGAGGAACGGCATGATCCGCTCGCCCGCGTAGTGGATCGTCTGCTGCCAGTGCGGGTTGTTCATCGCGGCGTGGTAGCCGTCCCGGGGCCGGATGCCGACGGCCTTGTAGACGGCGGGGTTCACGAGGCTGCGCGTGATCTCGTGGGACACCAGGGCGATCAGCAGCCGCTGGTAGGCCAGCTCGGACTTCGAGAGCTTGGCCATGCCGCGCGTGACCTCCTCGCGCGCGAACGTGACGTGCCGCGCCTCCTCGAGGACGTGGATGCGGTTGACCATGCGCACGAGGGGCTGGATGTCGGGGTCGTTCATCTGCTCGCGCTGCAGGCGATCGAGGATCTCCTCGGCGACCAGGATCGAGCCGTAGAGAGCGGGGCCGTAGCCGATGACGGGCAGGATCTTGCCCAGCCTGCGGCGCCACTTCACCGGGCCGTACGGCGGGCAGCCGATGCGCTCGGCCATGCGGGCGAACATCGTGGAGTGCCTGCACTCGTCGGCGACCTCGGTGAGCGCGTACTGCGCGTGGTTGCTCGTCGGGTCGGCGTCGTAGACCTCCTTGAGCAGCATCTGCATCAGCAGGATCTCGAACCACAGGCCGTTGGTGGCCACGCTGGCGATCTCGTGCTTGCCCAGCTCGATGCGCTGTTCCGGTGTCAGCTGCTCCCACAGCTCGGTGCCGTACAGGGTCGAGCGGTGTTCCGGGATGTAACGCTTGCCCTCGACCAGCGGCGCGTCCCAGTCGATGTCGACCTCGGGGTCGTAGAACTTGTTCGCCGACGACTTGAGCAGCCGTTCGGCGGTCTTCTCACGGCCAGCGTCGCCCAGGGTCCGCGTCATCGCCGACACCACCTTCCCCTTGTATGTAACCTCGGGTAACAGTTACTTTTGGTAGCATGAGCCGCATGGCCGACCGTGTCAAGCGCGACAGCAAGCAGAAGGCCCCGAGCAGCCCGGGAGACGCCCGCCGTGACCGGTGGCGCAAACACCGCATCGCCCGGCGCGCCGAGTTCGTCGAGGCCGCGCTCAAGGCGCTCGACGAACACGGCCCCGAGCTCGGCATGGAGGACGTCGCCGCGGCCGCCGGCGTCACCAAGCCCGTGCTCTACCGGCACTTCGAGGACAAGGCCGACCTCTACGTCGCGCTGGGTCAGCGCGGCACCGAGCTGCTGTTCGAGCGACTGATGCCGGCGATCAACGCCGAGCTCGCGCCGGTGCCCCGCATCCGCATGGCGCTCAACGCGTTCTTCACGGTGATCGAGGAGCACCCGAACCTCTACCGCCTGCTCGCCCGCAACTCGTTCGCCGACAAGCCCGTGGACGCCGACGTGGTCGCCGAGGACAAGGAAGTGATCGCGACGGCGCTGACGGCCCTGCTCGGCGACTACATGCGGATGTTCAACATGGATTCCGGCGCCGCGGAGCCGTGGGCCTACGGCATCGTCGGCATGGTGCAGAACACCGGAGAGTGGTGGCTGGACAAGCGGACCATGAGCCGCGACAGCGTCGTGGAGTACCTGACGCAGATCATCTGGGCGGCCATCGACGGCCTGTCCCGCCAGCACGGCGTGACGATCGACCCCGACCAGCCGCTCGAGGCGAACAAGGTCGTGAAGCTGGCGCACGTGCGCACCGAGAAGACGGGAGAGGGATCGTGAGCGAACACCACCACGAAGAGGACGGTTACACCGGACCCGCGAAGCTGCTGGTCGAGGAGGCCGAGCTCGACATCGAGGTGGAGCTGCGCGGCCACTTCCAGCCGATCGACGGCTACTACCACTGGTACGGCCGCGTGAAGGTGAACGAGCAGCTCTCCGCGCTCGCGGGCGGCAAGAAGAAGAAGGTGGAGATCCGCACCCCGGAAGGCACGGCGCAGGGCGAGATCTCCGACCCCGACCCGTGGGGCCGCTACCGGATCATGGGCACCAGCACGCCCCCGTTCACGGTGCCCACCACGCTCGAGGCGATCAACGGCTGAAAAACGACGCGGGCCGGGGCCGTGCGGCTCGTGCACGGCCCCGGCCCGCGAGTGCGTCAGGAGCCGACGGCGAAGCCGACCTTGCGGACGTCCGACGGCGCGATCTCGACATAGGCGATCCGGTCCGACGGAACCAGGTACTTGCGGCCCTTGTCGTCCGTCAGGCGGAACAGACCGTTAGCGGCACTGTCGGCACCCAGCGCGTCGGCAACCAGCTTCTCGACCTCTTCGGCCGACTGGCCGCTGGACACCACGAGCTCCCGTGGGGTGTCCTTGATGCCGATCTTGACCTCCACGTGCAACCTCCGCCTGGGTTCATGCCGGTTCGTTCACCGTCAAGGCTAGCCGAGACCGAGCACCTGCATCCGCTTGGTGTGGCCCTGCTGCAGCCGCCGGAACAGCGCCGCGATGCCGGAGAGATCGCCGGAGCCCGCGACGATGAGCTCGGCGAGCCCGTCGCGCTCGGCCACGATGTACTGGGCCTGCGTCAACGCCTCGCCCAGCAACCTGCGGCCCCACAGCGCGAGCCGGTCGCGCTGCTTGGCGTCGGCCATGATGCCCGCGGCGACTTCGCGCTCGGCGAACGCGGAGTGGCCCGTGTCGGCCAGCACCGTCAGCACGAGCTTGCGGGTCTCCTCGTCAAGCACCTGGGAGAGCTCGCGGTAGAGGTCGGCGGCGAGGTTGTCGACGACGTACGCCTTGACCAGCGACTCCAGCCACGACCTCGGCGACGTGGAGTTCTGGAAGGCGTCGATGTGCCGCATGAAGGGCTTCATCGCGTCCTCGATGTCCACGCCGTGGTCGCTGAGGTGCCGTTCGAGCATCTCGTAGTGGCCGATCTCGGCAGCGGCCATCGACGCCAGCGCGGCGCGCCCGGCCAGCGTGGGGGCCGTCCTCGCGTCCTCGGCCAGCCGGTCGAACGCGGACAGCTCGCTGTACGCGAGCACCCCCAGCAGGTCGGCGACCCCTGGGGCGATCTGTGCCTTCGCCTCACTCACAGTGTCACCGTAGTGGGGAAACTCGTCCCCGTAACCGGGGAGACCAACAACACGTGACACATTGCGAGCACGGTCACCGACTGAGCAGGTAGACAAGGTACACTTCGGACTGATAGTGAAGTTGTCACTTCATCGTGTGCCGCCGCACGTCGGTGAATACACAGTGTGCGTGCACGCCTCGAGCGGTGTTCCCACGCAGGACGCGTTTCGCGTGACCAACCGCGAAGCGGACCGCAATCCGCGTGGTCGAGTGCCGCGTAATGCCTGGCCGTGCGCGCTGGTATGAGAGAGGCGATCGACAATCGACCAGAACACCAGTCCAAGTACAGACCCCGTCCAGCTCGAACACAGTGAGAGCGGCCTGCCCGCGACCGACACGTCGCACCCGCTGCAGGCCGATGCCCCGGTGAAGCCGGAGTCCCCGACCTTCGCCGAGTTCGGCGTCCGCCCGGAGATCGTCTCGGCGCTCCAGTCGGCCGGAATCGAGCGGACCTTCGCCATCCAGGCGCTGACCCTCCCGCTCGCCCTCGCGGGCGACGACCTCATCGGCCAGGCCCGTACCGGCATGGGCAAGACCCTCGGCTTCGGCGTCCCGCTGCTCCAGCGGCTCGAGCTGCCCGGTGACGGCACGCCGCAGGCGCTCGTCGTGGTCCCCACCCGCGAGCTGTGCCTGCAGGTCACCCACGACCTGACCGACGCGGGCAAGAACCTCGGCATCCGCATCGCGTCCATCTACGGTGGCCGTCCGTACGAGCCGCAGATCGCGACACTGCGCAAGGGCGTCGACGTGGTCGTCGGCACCCCCGGCCGCCTCCTCGACCTCGCCGAGCAGCGGCACCTCGTGCTCGGCAAGGTCCGCGCGCTCGTGCTGGACGAGGCCGACGAGATGCTCGACCTCGGCTTCCTGCCCGACATCGAGCGGATCCTGCGGATGGTGCCGGAGAAGCGGCAGACGATGCTCTTCTCGGCCACCATGCCCGGCCCGATCATCACGCTGGCCAGGACGTTCCTCAACCAGCCGACTCACATCCGGGCAGAGGAGAACGACGCGGGCGCCGTGCACGAGCGCACCACGCAGTTCGCCTACCGGGCCCACTCGCTCGACAAGATCGAGCTCATCGCCAAGGTGCTCCAGGCGAAGGACCGCGGCCTGACGATGATCTTCGCGCGCACCAAGCGCACCGCGCAGAAGGTGGCCGACGACCTGGCCGAGCGGGGCTTCGCCGCCGCGGCCGTGCACGGTGACCTTGGCCAGGGCGCCAGGGAGCAGGCGCTGCGCGCCTTCCGCTCCGGCAAGGTGGACGTGCTGGTGGCCACCGACGTCGCGGCCAGGGGCATCGACGTCGACGACGTCACCCACGTGATCAACTACCAGACGCCGGAGGACGAGAAGACCTACGTCCACCGCATCGGCCGCACCGGCCGGGCGGGCAAGACGGGCGTCGCGATCACGCTGGTGGACTGGGACGAGATCCCGCGCTGGAAGCTGATCTCCGACGAGCTGAACCTCGACATGCCGGAGCCGGTGGAGACCTACTCCACTTCCGAGCACCTGTTCACCGACCTCGAGATCCCCGAGGACGCGACCGGTCGGCTCCCGCTGGCCAAGCGCACCCGCGCGGGTCTCGCAGCCGAGGAAGAGGAGGACTTCGGCGGCAAGCGCAGGGGACGTTCCTCCGGCACCGCCTCCTCCCGGCGGTCCAGCAGGTCGCGCCGTCGCACGCGGGGCGGCAGGGACGTCGCGGGCGAGGCGAAGTCCGAGGGCGAGTCCGCCGAGTCCGGCGAGGCGGCCGCGGGGACCGAGAACGGCCGCTCCCGCAGCCGGCGCCGCACGCGCGGCGGCGGTTCGAAGCCGGCGGGCGAGTCGCCCTCGAGCAACGAGAAGGCCGACGCGGCCACCGGCGAGGGGGCCGAGCGTCCCGCGCGCCGCCGCCGCAGGCGCAGGGCCGGGGTGCCCAACGCGGCCGAGACGTCGGCGGGGGCAGACTAAGGCACGTGAACACCTCCTCCGGGCGGCATCGCAGGCACGACGACCGCGAACGGCACGACGCGGATCCCCCCGTGCTCCCGCCCGGCACGGAGGACGTGCTCACACCGGCCACCGAGCACCGCGCCGACGAGGCGGACGCCGCACCGGGCAGGTCCCGGCACGCGGCGCTGCCCCATGTCCGGCCGTCGCCGTGGAACCGCAGGCGGGACCGGGTGGCCGCGGCGCTGATCACGGTGGTCGTGCTGGTCGCCGGTGTTCTCGTCTGGGCGTTCAGCGATCAGCGGGCCACCAGCCACGAGCTGGCCGATCCGCCGGCGGCACTGCCGCCCGCACCCCCTTCGGTGCCCGCGTCCCTGCAGGAGATCTGGCAGGCCGAGAGCCCGGCGACGCCGGTGCCCGTCAGCGAAGGCTCGTCGGTGGTCACCGGCTCCGGAGGCGAGGTCGCCGGCCGCGACCCGCTGACCGGTGAGGTGCGCTGGCGGTATGCGCGCGACCTGGAGTTGTGCACGGTCGCGGGCGCCTGGTCGAGGGCGCTCGCCGTCTATCACAAGGACACCGGCTGCAGCGAGGTCACGCAGCTCGACCCCGCCACCGGCAGGCGCACCGCACAGCGCAACGGCGACGCCGAGCTGAACACCCGGCTCGTCAGCGACGGCGGGCACGTCACGACCACGGGCGAGCGCCTGCTCAACACGTGGCGAAACGACCTGGTGAAGAGCCTGGAGTACGGCGAGGTGTTCCCGAAGGTCAACCCCGGCAAGCAGCCAAGGGAGGGCTGCACGTACGGCACGGTCGCGGCGAACGCGGGCGAGGTCGGCGTGATCGAGGACTGCCCAGGCGAACAGGGCGCGCGCCTCACCGTGCTCAAGGCCGCCGGCGAGGAGGCCGACGAGCCCGAGGAGGTGTTCAGCACGGTGTTGTCCGACTCCTCCGCGTGGCTGGTGGCGATGTCCGGCGACACCATCGCGATCGCGCTCCCCCAACGCCGTCAGCTGGTGCTCTACGGGTCCAAGGGCGAGCAACTGGCGGCGTACCCGCTCGACGTCCCCGCCGCCGATCTGCGGCACGCGCCGGAGGGCGGGGTGACGCCGACCGCCAAGGGCACCGACAACATCTACTGGTTCACGGGTTCGAGCACCGTGGCCCTCTCGCGCAAGGACCTCACGCCGCGGTGGACCCTCGACGGCACGCACGGTCCCGGCGGCATGTTCGCGGGCCAGTACGTGGTGCCGATCGAGGGCGGGCTCGCGGTCGTCGACGAGGGCACCGGCGCCACCGTGCGCACGGTGGGCGTCGACCGGCACGGCTACCGGGGGGCAGGTGCAGCTCGCATCGGCGGGCCCGGTGTTGCTGGAGCAGCGTGGCGGCACCGTGGTGGCGCTGCGATGACGGCCGCCTTCTCACAGCTGTCGCCGCACGGCGCTAGCCGGACATCGCTGGCGGGCCGGTACGGACCCGTGGCGGCGCTGTCCGGGCCGCGTCCCGCCGAACCGCTGGCCACCGTGCTGCTGCTGCCGGGCTACACGGGTTCGAAGGAGGACTTCGCGCCGCTCCTCGACGGCATCGCCGAGGGCGGTCTCCATCCCGTCGCGATCGACCTGCCGGGCCAGTACGAGTCGCCTGGCCCGGACGACGAGTCGTGCTACCTCCCGCTGGCGCTGGGCGAGGCGGTGGCCGAGCTGATCACGGGGCTCAGCGGCGACGGCCTCCCTGTGCTGCTGCTCGGGCACTCCTACGGCGGCCTGGTTGCCCGTGGTGCGGTGCTGTGCGGTGCGCCGGTCGCCGGGCTGACGCTGCTGGGCAGCGGTCCGGACCGGTTGCCGCCCGGCGCGCGGCTCAGCGCACTGGACGTGGGCGAGCCACTTCTGCGAGGCCACGGCGTCGAGGCCGCCTACGCGGTCCGCGAGCAGGTGAGCGCGCGGGCGCCGGCCTGGCTCGCCATGGCCGAGGAGCTGAGGGCGTTCCTGCGGACGCGGTTCGTCTCGTCGAGCACGGCGGGTCTGCTCGGCATGGCGGCGGGCCTGCGGTCGGAGCCGGACCGGGTGGAGGAGCTCGCCGCGGCGCTGCGGGACCGCGGTGCTCCGGGCCTGGTGGTGGCCGGTGAGCACGACGACGCGTGGAGCGTGGAGCAGCAGAAGGACATGGCTCGGCGGCTGGAGGTGCCGTTCGCGGTGGTCGAGCGCGCCGCGCACTCGCCGAACACCGAGAACCCGCCGGGGTTGCTGGAGATCCTGGTGCCGGAGTGGCGATCCTGGCTCCGGTGAGTCAGGCCCACCAGTAGAGCCACAGCACGCCGCCCGCGATCGCGAGCACACACAGCGCGGCAACGCCCGCGAGGCGCCCGCGACGGCGGTCCACCACGAGCTGAGCGATGACGGCGAGCGCCGCGCCGGCGAGGTGGCCGAGCACGGAGACGAGTCCGGGCCCCTCGGCGTCGCCCAGCCAGCTCACGACCTGCACGCCGAGCACGAAAAGGGCGAGCACCACCAGCCCGGCCGCGAGGGAGCCGGTGAGGCCGCGCCACCACCGGCCCGTGCGGCGAGAAGGCGGCTGCCCCCCGGTGCCGGGCGTGGCCAACTCGACCGTCTCGAGCTCTGTCGTGTTCGGCCCGTGCAATCTCACTCCACGTGTGTCTTCCGCGCTCAGGGCGCGAGCAGGTCCCACGAACGGGCGGCGGGCGCCGCCTGCTGCCCGTCCGGGCAGCTCGGCCGGAAGTCGCACCAGGAACAGCGCCGTGACGTGCGCGCGGGGAACAGCGTGTCGGCGTCTCCGCCCGCCTCAAGGGTATCCGTTGCGGTCTGCAGCTCCGCCGCCGTCTCATCCGCGCGGGTGAGCTGCCTGCGCAGGCTTTCGGGCGTGTGCTCGGCCGCCGCGACGGTGCCGCTGGGCACGTGGTGCAGCTCGACGCGGTGGCAGGGCCTGCGCAGCGTGCGGGCGGCGGCCACGGCGTAGAGGGCGAGCGCCTGGGAGCCGCGGGCCTCGTACTCGTCGGGCGCATTCCTGCCGGTCTTGTAGTCGATGATCACGAGCTCGCCGTCGCGCTCGTCGATGCGGTCGGCGCGGCCCTCGACGATCAGCGACGGCGGCCCGTCACCCGCGCTGACGGGCGCGGAGACCCAGCGTTCGAGCCCCACCGGGTCGCCGCTGACGTCGTTGTGCTCGACGTACTCGGCGACCCACTGCCTGGCCCGCTCGCGGTACTGCTGCGCCTGCGCGGCGTCGAGGAAGCCGGCGTCGTTCCACTGCTCGGTGACGAGCGCGGCGGCCCGCTCCGGCGTGCGCCGGTCGGCAGGCAGGTCGAAGAGGGCACGCAGGGCGTTGTGGACGACGGCGCCGAGCGTGCTGTGCGCCCAGGCGCCGGTGCGCTGCGGGGTGGGACGGTCGAGGTAGGTGAGCCGGTAACGACGCGGGCAGTCGTCGAACGTCGACAGCCGCGCGGGCGTCACCTTCGTCAAACGCTTCGGCTGCACTCCGAAGTCGAAGCCCAGCTGCCCCATGCACACCACCCTGTCCCAGCGTACGTATCCCCACCGACAACCCCGCGCCCGAAAGGCGAGCAAGGGAGCTTTGCTCTCGCCAAACGGTAGTAAAGCTCCCTTGCTCCCGGTGGGGACGGGGCGCGAGCGGAGACCTCACGCCCCCGAGATGAACCCGCGCACCGAGTCGGCGACCAGCTGCACGGCGATCGCGGCCAGCAGCAGGCCGGCGATCTTCGCCAGCAGCGTGATCCCGCTTTCCCTGATCACCTTGATCAGCACGCCCGAGTAGCGCATGCACGCCCACAGCACCACGTGCACGGTCACGATCGCCAGCGCCAGCGCCACGTACGCACCGGCCCGACCGTCGGCCTGCCGCACGAACACGATCGTCGCCGCGATCGCGCCCGGGCCCGCCAGCAGCGGCGTGCCAAGCGGCACGAGCGCCACGTTCACGTCCTCCGCCGCCTCGGGCTCGGAACCGCCCCGGCCGGTGAGCAGGTCGAGCGCGATGAGCAGCAACAGCAACCCGCCCGCGCCCTGCAACGCCGGGATCCCGATGCCGAGGTAGGTCAGGATCGCCTGGCCCGCCACCGCGAACAGCGAGACGACCAGCAGGGACACCAGCACCGCCTGCCGCGCCGCCTTCGCCCTCGCCGACGGCGGCTTGCGGCCGACGAGACTCAGGAACACCGGCACGGTCCCCGGCGGGTCCATGATCACGATGAGCGTGATGGCGGCCTCGAAGAACAGGTTCGCGTCGAAGTAGTCCGCGAACGCCACGGCGCTCAGCCCACCTGCACGGCGGCGCCCGAGGCCCGCGCGACGAGCGCCTCGAACTCCTCGGGGTCCGTGGTCTCCTGGCCGATCGCGATCGTCTTGTTCGTGCCGTGGTAGTCGCTGGACCCCGTGCGCACCAGGTCCAGCTCCTTCGCCAGGTCACGCAGTTCGGCGCGCGTCTCGGAGTCGTGGTTCGGGTGGTCGACCTCCAGCCCGGTGAGCCCGCACTCGGCGAGGTCGGCGATCACCTCCGGGGTCACCGTCGGGCCGCGCGAGGCCGCGAACGGATGCGCCAGCACGGTCACGCCGCCCGCGTCGGCGATCATCTCGATCGCCGTCTCCACCGGCGTGTCCCGGCGGGGCACGTAGTAGCCCCGCCCGTTGCCGAGGTAGCTCGTGAACGCCTCGTCGACCGACGACACCAGCCCGGCCCGCACCAGCGCCTGCGCCAGGTGCGGCCTGCCCGCGGGCGCGTCCGGGTCGAGCAGACCGAGAATCTCGTCGGGGTCCACCGGCAGGCCGTCGGCCGCCATGTGCACCGCCATCGTCCGCAGCCGGTCGCGCCGCTCGCGCCGCAGCCGCTGCTGCTCGGCGACGATCGTGGGCGACGTCGGGTCGAACAGGTACGCGAGCAGGTGCACGCTCACCCTGCGGCCGTAGGCGTCGACCGACTCACAGGACAGCTCGGCCCCGGGAACGAGCCGCATACCCGGTGGCAGAGCCTGGGTCGCGGGCTGCCAGCCCGCGGTGGTGTCGTGGTCGGTCAGCGCGACGACGTTCAGGCCGGCGCGTGCCGCCGTGGCCACCAGCTCCGCGGGGCTGTCAGTGCCGTCCGAGACGGTCGAGTGGGTATGCAGGTCGATGCGCACACGGTCCATTGTCCAGCGCGCCCGGCGCGGGAATCAGCCGACCACTCGCTTACCCCGCGCGGCGCGCTGCGCCTTGATCATGGAGAACCGCTCCGCCTGCTTGGCCTTGTCGCCGAACACCAGCGCCGAGATGGTGTCGTAGAACTCCTCCGGCTTCGGCAGGTACTCGATGCGGTTCAGCGCCTGGATCTGCCCCGCCGACTCCACGACCATGGTCCCGTAGCCGAGCATGCGGCCCCAGAACGAGCGCTCGTAGGTGAGGTCGGTGACCTTGGTGATCGGCATCATCAGCACCTTCGTCGTCCAGACGCCGGTGGTCATGATGAACCGTTTGTCGGTGACGACCAGCCGTTCGACCCACCACTCGATCACCTGGTACGCGAAGCGCAGCACGACCAGCAGCGCCAGGTACCAGAGGATGTTCTGCACCACCCACATCGACGGCGGCAGGATGTACGACACCATCACGCAGATCGCGATCAGCGCGATGGCCTCGAACATGTCCCAGGCCAGGCAGGACCAGTGCCGCCTGATCCGGATGACCCTCCGCTCTGTGTCGAGGAGGTACTCGTCTGGGTCGCGCGGAGCGAACATAGAGGAAGGGTAGCGTCGATCAGCTGAAGATGTTGCTCACGAAGGTGATCACGGCCTCCGCCGCGTCGCGGAGGAAGCCGATGATGTTGTTCACGAGGCCCGCCGCGTTTCCGGGTTGGGCGATCACGAAGAACAGAACCAACGCGATACCAGCGAAAGTCGCAAGCTTTTTCGCGTTCACGGCGATCAATCCCGTCTCTCGAGTGCAGACCTGGTGGCAAGGTGCCACTAAGTTTGTACCGCACTGCGCAGCGTTACGGGAGGAAAGTCCTGCGCTTGGGTCAGCGGACTGCGCAAATCGGCCCCATTGACTACCGAGCGTGACATGGAGGACTACACATGGGCGGGGTTCGGTGCGTCGGCGGCATCGTGCACGACGACGCCGGCCGACTGTTGCTCATCCAGCGTGGCCACGAGCCCTCGGCCGGCCGGTGGTCGCTGCCGGGCGGGCGGGTCGAGGAGGGCGAGAGCGACGCCGACGCACTGGCCCGTGAGCTGCGCGAGGAGACCGGGCTGGACGTTGTCGCTGGTCAGCTCGTCGGCAGTGTGACGAGGGGGTCGTACGTCATCTACGACTACGCGTGCACCGTGAGCGGCGGCGAGCTGAAAGCGGGCGACGACGCGGCCGACGCCCGCTGGGTCGACGCCGCCGCCTTCGGAGCACTCGCCGCGGCGGGGGAACTCACCGAAGGGCTCGCGGCCACCCTGCGTGACTGGGGTGTGCTTCCCCACGGCGCGGGTGACCGCTAGCCCTGGACGCGGCTCACCCTTCCGGCCCAGTCCCTCTCGCGCAGCTGGAACTTCTGGATCTTGCCGGTCGACGTCTTGGGCAGCTCTGTGACGAACTCCACCACGTCGGGCACCTTGTACCGCGCGATCTGCCCGCGGACGTGCTCCAGCAACTCCTCGGCGCTCACCTGCTCGCCCGGCCGCAACACCACGTACGCCTTGGGCCGCTCGCCCCACTTCTCGTGCGGCACGCCCACCACGGCGACCTCCAGCACGGCGGGATGCGAGTCGACGGCCGCCTCCACCTCGATCGTGGAGATGTTCTCGCCACCCGACACAATGATGTCCTTGGCCCGGTCACGCAGCTCGATGTAGCCGTCGGGGTGCCACACGCCCAGGTCGCCGGAGTGGAACCAGCCGCCGCGGAAGGCCTTCTCCGTGGCCTCGGGGTCGGCGAAGTAACCGGACATCACGTTGTTGCCCCGCATCACGACCTCGCCCATCGTGACGCCGTCCCTCGGCACGTCCGTCATGTCCTCGGCGACCACTCGCACGCCGTCGGTGACCACCATGCCGACGCCCTGCCTGGCCAGCAGCCTGCTCCGCGCCTCGACGTCGAGCTTCGGCCAGCCCTCCTGCCACTCGCACACCGTGTAGGGCCCGTAGGTCTCGGTCAGCCCGTAGACGTGCACCAGCCGCGCGCCCAGCGCCGTCATGCGCTTGATGACCGTCGGGCTCGGTGGCGCGCCCGCGGTCGTCACCACGACCTCCTGGGCGAGCGGATGCGCGCCCTCGAAGTTGGCGATCGTGTTGAGCACGGTCGGCGCGCCGTTGAGGTGCGTGACGCCCTCGGTGTCGAGCAGCCGCCAGATCTCCGCGGCGGCAGGCGCCCGCAGGCACACGTGGGTGCCGCCGATCGCCGTGATCGCCCACGTCGTGCACCAGCCGTTGCAGTGGAACATCGGCAGCGTCCACAGGTACCGCGACTCCGGGGTGTGCCGGGAGTGGACCAGCTCGGCCAGCGAGTTCAGGTACGCGCCGCGGTGGTGGTACATCACGCCCTTCGGCTTGCCCGTGGTGCCCGACGTGTAGTTGATCGAGATGGTGGCGCGCTCGTCGGCGACCATCCACGGGAGCGGCTCGTCGCTCCCGCGCGCGAGCAGGTCGGCGTAGGAGATGCCGCCGGCACCGGCGTCCGGGCTCGCGCCGGACGCCGGGTCGGTGACGGTCACGATCTCCCGCACGGGCGCGTCACCGGGCACCGAGCCGTGCAGCGCGGCGTCGACCACCAGCAGCCTCGCGCCGGAGTGCTCGAGGATGTACCGGATCTCGGCAGGCGCGAGGCGCGTGTTGATCGCCACCAGCACCCCGCCCGCGAGCGGCACCGCGAAGTGCGCGACGAGCATCTCGGGGATGTTCGGCAGCAGGTAGGCGACGCGGTCGCCAGGCTCGACGCCGCTCGCACGCAGTCCGCTCGCGACTCTCGTCGTCTCCGCGGCGAACTCGCGGTAGGTGAGCCGGCGCTCCCCGTAGGCGATGGCGACCTTGTCGGGGAACACCTCGGCCGACCGGCGCAGGAACGACAGCGGGGTGAGCGGCGTGTGCCACGTGTCCGCGTGTTCCGGGGTGACTGCCATCACCCCATCCTGTCCAGCGGCGGCCTACCGGGCAAGCCAGGTCATGCGCTGACCATGCGAGGACGCGAGCGCGAGCGCCTGCGCCTGCACGGTGCCGCCGTTCCACGTGGCCACGCCGAGCACGGACTGGGCGGTGCGGGTGTAGGCAAGCTCGTCGCGGCCCGGCAGCACGTGGACGAGCGCCGACTCGTACGGCTCGGCCGTGACCCACCACAGTGGACGGTCGGCGGCGACCTCGGCGAGCGCGGACACGAAGGCGGCGCGCTGCTCGGCGGCGAGGTAGGCGAGCACCCAGCTGGTGAACACCACGAGCGGCAGCTCGGTGGGCACCCGTGCGGCCGCCGAGGCCAGATCCGCCACGGCGTCGCCGGTCACCAGCTCCGGCGGGTCCTTGCGCTGCGCGGCCGCGGCCGTGCGCAGCAACCGGATCCGGTCGGGCTGGTCGGCCCACACGCACGCCTCGAGCCACGCGAGCTCGTCCTCGTCGGCACTGTCCACCGGGGACCGGTCGAGCCCGACCTTGGCGCCGACCACGAGCTTCTTCGGCACCTTCGGCAGCGCCGCGCCCTCGCCGAGCTCCAGCGCGCAGTGCAGCCCGACGGGCGTGCGTGCCGGGCCCGCCGCGATCTGCTCTCCGCCGTCGCACTGGTAGTGGTAGCCGTACGAGGCCAGGCCCAGCAGCAGGCCCGCGCTGCACCCGACCTCCAGCAGGCCGACCGCGCCCTTCGGGCCCTTGGCCTGCTTGGCGACCATCGCGACCGCCGGGTACAGGATCGTCGCCCTGCGGACCTCGTTGGTCTGCGTGAACCGCGTGCTCACCAGCTCACGCACCTTGTCGGCACGCTCCAGCAGGAACTCGCGGAACAGCGGCCACGTCTGCGAGTCGACGCCGTCGAACCCGCCCAGCGACGGGTAGTAGCGCGACAGCGGATGGATCGGATCGGCCTGCACGAGCCGGTGCGCGGCGGCCAGCAGCAGCGTGGGCTGCGCGTCCTCCGGATCCGCCGCCGTCAGCAGGCCCGCGATGTCGTCGTCCTCGGCGGCCTGCGCCGCCAGGTGCTCGTACAGCGGCGAGGTGCCGCCCGCGTCGTGCTCGGCGAAGCGGCGCAGGCGGCGCTTGATTCTGTCCAGGTCACTCATGGGGCACCGGACGGCCCGGCTGCTCGCCGCCCCGGGCCTCGCCGTAGGAACGCTTGGGAACCATGACCTTCCTCCGGAACGTGCACACGACGGTGCCGTCCTGCTTGTAGCCGCGGGTTTCCACGTACACCACGCCGCGGTCGTCCTTCGACTTCGACGGCGTCTTCTCCAGCACCTCGGTCTCACCGTAGATGGTGTCACCGTGGAAGGTCGGCTTGATGTGACGCAGTGACTCCACCTCCAGGTTGGCGATGGCCTTTCCGGAGACGTCGGGCACGGACATGCCGAGCAGCAGCGAGTAGATGTAGTTGCCCACCACCACGTTCTTGCCGAAGTCCGTGGTCTCCCCCGCGTAGTGCGCGTCCATGTGCAGCGGGTGGTGGTTCATCGTCAGCAGGCAGAAGAGGTGGTCGTCGTACTCGGTCACCGTTTTCCCGGGCCAGTGCTTGTAGACAGCGCCGACCTCGAACTCCTCGTAGTACCGCCCGAACTGCACCGCTGTAGCCTCCTTGCCGGTAACGTCACACCGCCCTGCGGCGACGTCCAGTGATGTTGGGGAGTACCCTTGACCATTGGCGCGCGGTGCGTCAACGCGAGTAACACCACCCTTCGGCCTGAGGAGGTGAGGAACGCACGATGAGTAGTGGCGATAGTCCGCTCCCTAGTTCAGCCGGCGTTCCCTCCTGGGCCGAGCACGTTCTCTCTCGGTAACCGGGCCGGGTCCGCTGGCAGTGCCGGGCGGACGTTTCACGTCTTTCGTCCGGTGCGTCGTCCTCATCAGTGACGAGCCAGGAGATCTCCCATGCCTGCGATTCCCTCCCTCGGTGGTCTGCGCGGCCGGGGCAACGGCCGTGCGGCGCGCGCGGTCACCCCGCCGAAGCCCGTGCCGCCGTCGGCCTACGTGGTCGACTGCGGGGTGTACGTCGACGGGGTCCGTCAGCCTGGTCCGTGGACGCACGCCGAAGCGATCCGCGAGGTCCGGGAGCGCGGTGAGGGCTTCGTCTGGATCGGTCTGCACCAGCCCGACGCCGAGCAGATCCAGGGCGTCGCCGACACGTTCGGCCTGCACGAGCTGGCCGTCGAGGACGCCGTGCACGCCCACCAGCGGCCGAAGCTGGAGCGCTACGACGACACGTTGTTCATGGTGTTCCGCACGGTCCGCTACGTGGAGCACGACTCCCCCACCACGGCCAACGAGATCGTCGAGTCCGGCGAGCTCATGGCCTTCCTCGGCACCGACTTCATCATCACCGTGCGGCACGGCAACCACGCAGGCCTGGCCAACCTGCGCCGCGAGCTCGACGCCGACCCGGAGCGGCTGGTGCCGGGCCCCGCGTCGGTGCTGCACGCGATCGCCGACCACGTCGTCGACCACTTCCTCGAGGTGACCGACAAGATCGAGGACGACATCGACGAGATGGAGACCGAGGTCTTCGCCCCGAGGACCCAGGTCACGTCCGAGCAGATCTACCTGATGAAGCGCGAGGTGCTGGAGCTGCGCAGGGCGGTGTCGCCGCTCGCGACGCCGCTGCGCAGGCTTTCGGAGGGCTACACCCGGCTCGTGCCCGACGACGTGCGCTCGTACTTCCGTAACGTCCACGACCACGTCACGACCGTGGCCGAGCGCGTCGAGTCCTTCGACGAGCTGCTCACGACGCTGGTCGACGCGACGCTGGCCAAGATCACGCTCCAGCAGAGCACCGACGTGCGGAAGATCACCGCGTGGGCGGCGATCATCGCGGTGCCCACGGCACTGGCCGGGATCTACGGCATGAACTTCGACTACATGCCGGAGCTGCATTCCCGCTACGGCTATCCGATGATCATCGCCGTCATTCTCATCATCTGTCTGCTGCTTTATCGAATATTCCGGAAGAACCGCTGGCTCTGACCCGAATCGTTCGACATGCGACTGGAGAATGCCATGCCCCGCATGCTGACCAACATCAAGTTCTGGGCGCTGGCCGCCGCGATCACCTGGATCGTCGTGGTCGTCGCCGTCATCGCGAAGAACCCCGACTACGCGCTCGGGACGCAATAGCCGCTTAGTCTGGCTGTATGCCGCGAGCGCTGGTGGTCGCCGACGAGGTCGACGAGAAGCTCTGGACCGACTGCGTGCGGAGCCTCTCGGTCGACCTCGTGCTGGGTGCGGGCGACCTGCCGTTCGACTACCTCGAACACCTCGCCGACACGCTGGAGAAGCCGCTCGTGTTCGTGCCCGGCAACCACGACCCCGACCTCACCGGGTTCACCCGCTACCGGGGGCTCGTGCTGCGCGCGGGCTTCCCGGCCCGGTGGCCTGGGCCGTGTGGGGGCGTCAACGCGGACGGCCGCGTCGTCGAGGTCGCCGGGCTGCGGATCGCGGGCCTCGGCGGGTCGATCCGCTACAACGAGGGCCCGAACCAGTGGACGCAGCGCCAGCAGGCCCGGCGCGCCCGGCGCCTGGTGCGCTCGGCCCGCGGCAAGGCCGTCGACGTGCTGCTGACCCACTCGCCGCCGCGCGGGGTCGGTGACCGCGAGGACCGCGCGCACCATGGGTTCGACTGCCTGCACCGGACGGTCGAGCGGCTGCGCCCGCGCTGGCTGCTGCACGGCCACATCCATCCGCACGGCGAGAAGGTCCGAGAGCACCGCGTGGGCGATACGCGCGTGCGCAACGTCGTGGGCGCCCACGTGCTCGAACTCGGCAGGCAGGGGGTGGGAGTTCCGTGAGCTCGCGAGAGACCGGGTTCCCGAGGGCCGACGCCGAGCACGACTTCCTGCGGGCCCGCCGCAGACAGGTCCTTTCGCGGCTGGCGACGTGGCTGCGCAGGGAGCCCGACGACGTCAACATCATGCTGCCGTTCGACGAGGTCGTCGACGCGCTGGGCTGGGAGGGCGAGCGCCGCATCGGCCTGCGCGTGATCCGGCTCGACTCGATAGTCGGCAGCGTCGACCGGGGACGGGACTTCGACCGGCGGTTCCGCCCCACGTCGGGGCGGGTAAGGCAGCGCTGGGAACGGCTCGCGCTGGCGAGCCGCCGCGGCGAGGCCATCCCGCCGATCGAGGTGTACCGGATCGGTGAGCTGCACTTCGTGATCGACGGCCACCACCGCGTTTCGGTGGCGCACGCGCTGGGGCTGGAATCGATCGAGGCCTACGTCACCGAGGTGCGCACGAAGCTCAACCCGAGCGGCATCCGCTACCGCGGCGACCTGATCGTCAAGGACTACCGGCGGCTCTTCCTCGAACGTGTGCCGCTGACCGGGGAGGCACGCGCGGCGATCGTG
The DNA here is from genome assembly GCF_005146945.1 of Prauserella endophytica. Taxonomy (GTDB): domain Bacteria; phylum Actinomycetota; class Actinomycetes; order Mycobacteriales; family Pseudonocardiaceae; genus Prauserella_A; species Prauserella_A endophytica. The sequence continues at coordinate 8,468 of NZ_SWMS01000020.1, read as the reverse complement.
CTCTCGGACCCGTGGGACTACGCGGAGCTCGGCGAGCACGTCGAGGCGTGGGGGTTCCGGCTCATGCAGGACGGGGGCACGTTCCTCGACCGGGTCACCATCGCGGCGCGCTGGTACGAGACGGAGTACGAGCCGGTGGTGCGGATGCTGCGGCAGGCCGACCTGATCGGCGACCGAACCGAGGCCGAGGCGTACATGTGGGTGGCGGGCGAGCGCTACCGGCTCATCCGCACCCACCGCTGGGACGACGACGTGATCGAAGCCCTCCGCAGCCGCCGCAGGTAACCCCACAACGGTCAGCCCCGCTGCAGTGAAGGCCACCTTCACTGCGTTGAACGCAGTGAAGGTGGCCTTCACTGCAGTTGTGTGGGTCAGGAGGAGGTGTGGGCTTCACCGCGCAGGCGGCGGCGTTCCACGGCCTCCGGGTGGTGTCGGGCGAGCACCACGATGCCGCTCACCGCGATCACGCCGCACACCACGAGCGTGGTGAGGAAGTCAGAGCTGATGCCGCCCGCCTCGTCGAGCACGGCGAAGCCGATCGTGGTGGCGACCGCGGGGTTGAGCATGGTCTGCGCGCCGACCACGACGTCCGGCGGTCCGCTGGCGTAGCCGAGCTGGATGAACCAGGAACCGGCGAGGAAGGCAACCGCGAGCGCGACCAGCGAGAGCATCGGCAGATGGGAGATGCCCTCGGTGCGGACGGTGTAGGTCACGTCGCGGATGAGCACCGTCACGAGCCCGTACGCGGCACCCGCCGCCATCGCGAGCGAAACGCACCGCACGATGCCCCTGCTCAGCGCCGCGAGCAGGCCCAGCAGTGCCACGCCGAGCGCCACGAACTGGCCGGCCAGCAGCACCGCGCTCGCCGGGATCTCCTGCTCGGTCACCTCACCGGCCGTGCGGGTCACGAACAGCACGATGGCCGCCGTGGTCGCGCCGACGGCGATCCAGCCAGGGACGTCCAGCTCGCGCGCGTTCAGCAGGGCGACCATCGGCAGCGCCAGCACCACGATGGGCGCTACGACGGTGACGGGGGCGAAGGTGAGCGCGAGGATCTGGAGCACGGCGCAGGCGAACAGCACGGCGAACCCACGCGCCCACAGCGGATTGCGCACCAGGTCGCCGAGCTTGCGCAGCGTCAGCTTGCCGCCCTTGGTCTCGGCGCGGACCCCGTCGTGTTGCAGCTGCGCGCCGATCGCGCTGCACGCCGCGCCGAGCACGGCGAAGAAGATCGCGACGGTGATCATGACGTCAGCACCGGCTCGTCGGCAGTGCGCCGGGGCGCGCGGATGGCCGTCCACGACACCACGAGCAGGCGGACCGCGAGCACGAGCAGCATGGCCAGCTCGAGCGTGAACAGGCCGCGCTGGATCAGGCCCGAGACCGCCCGCCAGTCGAGCACACCGGGGAACTCCCACCACGCCAGGAGATCCGGCGACCGGGCGGCGAGGTAGGCCAGCGCGAGCACGACGCCGCCGAGCGCGAGCACGCGCAGGACGCGCGCCGTGTCCGCCCAGCCGGGCTGCGTGCCGAGGGCCCTTGCCAGCGCGAGCCCCGCCAGCGGCAGCGTGACGAACAGCGAGGCACCCGCGAACTGGTGGATCCAGCCGCTGGCCGTCTCGATGCGCGGGGAGTTGTCGGTGGGGAACACGGCGCAAAGGACCAGCGCGACACACCACGCGCCGAAGCCGACCACGGCGCGCGCACCGAGGCGGACGCGCAGCTGCGCCATGCCGACCAAGATAGTGGCTGTCGCCATGGCGACAGCGAAAAGCGCGGCGTCGAATGTTTCGGCGCCACGCTCCACGAAGACGTAGTAACTGACCGCGCGCGACAGCGGGTCGACCTCGTCGGCGAAGTGAACGTTCAGGTAGGTCATCGCGAGCACCGAACGCGCGAGCGTCAGCAACGCGAACACCGCAAGTGCACAGGCCAGCACGGAGAACGCACCCGCCCAGCGAGCGCGTCTGACGCTCGGACCCCCTGCGTTCAATCCGGACCTCCCCTACCGCGAGGCTCCCTCAGGTCAACGTCGAGATCGTCGCACCTGTTCCCTGAGAACACGCGGAGAGAAAGGCCCCCAAGGCCACCTTTGGTGCGTTGAGCCAACGCTGCGGCGCGTCAGCGTCTCCGTTTGGGTGGTGGTGGGAGACGGGCGGGCGAAGCAAAGGTGGCCTTGGGGGCAGGTGGGCGTTAACCCGAGTAGGTGAGGTTGGTTCCGTTGGCGGGGTCGAAGAGCTGGATACGGTCCGGGTCGAACCAGACGTCGAGCGGCTGGCCTTCCCGCGCCTCCGAGCTGGCCGAAAGCCGGGTGACGATGGCGGAGCCGGTGCCGGGGACGTCGGTGGCGCCGGCGTCGGCGGCGAGCTCCTCCAGCTCGGCCGTGGTGGCGAGCTCCTCCTCGACGGTGAAGTAGGCGTACTTCTCGGCGCCCATCGACTCCAGCACGTCGACGGTCGCCGTGAACGTCGAGCCGCCCTGGCGGTGCGACTCCTCCATCAGCGCCGCGTCCTCGAAGTGCTCGGGGCGGATGCCGGCCACGACCTCGCGGGGCGCGTCGGCCGCCTCGGCGAGGCGGCGGACGCGGTCGGTCAGCGTGATGGTGCCCAGCGGGGTCTTCAGGCTGCCGTCCTCGAGGGTCGCGGGGACGAAGTTCATCGACGGCGAGCCGATGAACCCGGCCACGAACAGGTTCGCCGGGTGGTCGTAGAGGAACTGCGGCGAGCCGATCTGCTGCACGATCCCGCCGCGGAGCACGACCACCCGGTCGCCGAGGGTCATGGCCTCGGTCTGGTCGTGGGTGACGTACACGGTGGTGGTGCCGAGCTGGCGTTGCAGCTTCGACACCGAGGTGCGCATCTGGCCACGCAGCTTGGCGTCCAGGTTGGACAGTGGTTCGTCCATGAGGAACGCCTTGGGGCTACGCACGATCGCCCGGCCCATCGCCACGCGCTGGCGCTGGCCGCCGGAGAGGTTCGACGGCTTGCGGTCGAGGTGCTGGGTGAGGTCGAGGATCGCTGCCGCCTCCTCGACCTTGGAGCGCACGGTGGCGTCGTCGACCTTCGCCAGCCGCAGTGGGAAGGCCATGTTCTCCCGCACGCTCATGTGCGGGTAGAGGGCGTAGGACTGGAACACCATGGCGATGTCGCGGTCCTTGGGTGCCTTCTCGTTGGCGCGGGCGCCGTCGATGCGCAGCTCGCCGGAGGAGATGTCCTCCAGTCCCGCGATCATGTTGAGTGCGGTGGACTTGCCGCAGCCGGAGGGCCCGACGAGGATCACGAACTCGCCGTCGGCGATCTCGATGTCCATCTCGGACACTGCCAGTGCTCCGTCCGGGTACCGCTTGGTCACCTTGTCGAGCACGATCTCAGCCATTGCGTTACCCCTTAACCGCACCGGAGGTCAGCCCCGCGACGATGCGGCGCTGGAAGAACAACACGAACAGGATGATCGGGATGGTGATCACCACGGCCGCCGCGGAGATCGTCCCGGTCGGGTCCTCGAACTGCGAGGTACCCGTGAAGAACGACAGCGCCGCCGGCACCGTGCGCGACGCCTCGGTCGACGTCAGCGAGATGGCGAACAGGAAGTCGTTCCAGCAGAAGATGAACACCAGGATCGCCGTGGTGAACACGCCAGGCGCGGCCAGCGGGGCGATGACCCTCCGGAACGCCTGTCCCGGGGTGGCACCGTCCATTTTGGCCGCCTTCTCCAGCTCCCACGGGATCTCGCGGAAGAACGCCGACAGCGTGTAGATCGCCAGCGGCAGCGCGAAGGTGATGTAGGGCAGGATCAGACCGGGCCAGGTGTCGAACAGCCCCAGCTCGCGTTCGATGTTGAACAGCGGTGTCACCAGCGAGATCTGCGGGAACATCGCGATCAGCAGCGAGATGCCGACGAGCAGCTTCTTGCCGGGAAAGTCGAGCCTGGCGATGGCGTAGGCCGCCATCATGCCGAGGATCACCGCGATCAGCGTCGCGATGATCGAGATGCCCAGCGAGTTGATCAGCGGCCGGATGAACTCGTTGGTGGCGAAGATGTCGGCGTAGTTCTGGAACGTCCACTCGCGCGGGATGAAGTTGCCGTCCGACAACGTCTCCTTGGACTTGAACGACAGCGAGACGATCCAGAGCACGGGGAACAGCGCGTACACGACGACGATCACGTCGACGAGCGCCCACCTGGCTTTGCGGCCCGTCGTGACCGCACCTCCGATGGCCATCAGCGCCTACCCCCTTGGTCGCTACCCGGTGCCGCCGTCCCGAACACCTTGACGAAGATGAACGCGATGATGGCGACCGTGATGAAGATCAGCACGGCCATCGTCGAGCCGATGCCTAGGTTCAAACCCTTGATGAGATTGTTGTAGGTCTGCATCGACACCGACGACGTGTCGTTGGCGCCGTTGGTGAGCACGAAGATGTTGTCGAAGATGCGGAACGCGTCGAGCGTGCGGAACAGCAGCGCCACGAGGATCGCCGGTTTCATCACCGGCACCATCACCTTCGTGAACCGCTGCCACGCGTTCGCCCCGTCCATCGACGCCGCCTTCAGCAGGTCGTCCGGCACCAGCGCGAGCCCCGCCATCAGCAGCAGAGCCATGAACGGCGTCGTCTTCCACACCTCGGCCAGGATGATCAACCACAGCGACGGCCACTGCTGGGTCAGTGGCGCGCTCTCGCCGGCAAGCGCGTTGGCCAGATATCCCGTCTCCGGGGTCCACGCGTAGAACCACGAGAACGCCGCCACCACCGTGACGATCCCGTACGGGATCAGCGTCACCGTGCGCACCAGCCCCCGGCCGACGAGAGTCCGGTGCATGACCAAGGCCAGCGCCATGCCCAGCACCAGCTCGATCGCCACCGACACCACGGTCAGGAACATCGTGGTGCCGAACGCCGTCCACCAGTACGAATTGCTGAGCACCGCGACGTAGTTCTCGAAACCCACGAACTGCCGCTCGTCCGGGAACCGCAGGTCGTACCGCTGCAACGACAACCAGATCGAATACGCGATCGGATAGCCCGTCACCGCGATCATCACGATCGCCGCGGGCGCGCACAGCAGCAGCCCCAGCCGCCGCTCCGCGCGCTTGCCCTCGCTCAGCGCCGGTTTTCCCTTGGCAGGCGCGGGTTTCGCCGGTGCCTCGGTGACTGCGTGGCTCATGGGATCACGCCCTTCGAGTCGAGCGCGTCGGTCAGCTGCTCACGCAACTGCTCCGCCGTGCCTTCCGGATCGATGTCCGACGGCGGGGACAGCACCTTCGACATCACCGTCGACAGGTTCTGGTACGCCGGAGTCAACGGCCGCACGGCCGCGTTCTTCAGCGCCTCCAGGATCGTGTCCTTCATCGGATACTCGGTCGCCATGCTCGGGTTGTTCTCCGGGTCGGCAGGCTTCGAGGGGTCGAGCGGGCGCGGGTCGGTGTAGACCGACTCGATCGTCGGCGGAACACCGTCGTTGAGCGCCGAGAACTTCTGGTTCTCCGCGCTCCGCAGGCACAACGCCGCCTCGAACGCCTCGGGCTTGTGCTGCGACGCCGAGCTGACCGCCAGGTCGTAGCCACCGATCGTGGTGCGGCCGTCGCCGTTCGACCCGACGCCGGGGTACGGCGCCCACTTGAAGTGCTCGAGGTCATCCGGCTTCTCCGACGCGTAGGAGGCGTAGACGAACGGCCAGTTCAGCTCGAACGCGCCACGGCCCTCCTGCATCGCAAGGCGAACCTGGTCCTCCTCCATGTTGGTCAGCGACGGGTCGGTCAGCCCGGAGGCGCTGACCTCCTTGAGGATCTCCAGCGCGCGCACCGCGCCCTCGTCCATCACCACCGACTGCCCGTCCTCGGAGAGGATGCGCCCGCCCGCGGACTCGACGATCGAGTTGTAGACCACCACCAGGCCCTCGTACTGGGCCCCGGTGAAGAGGATCTCGTGCGGCTCACCGCGTTCCTGCAACTCGCGGGACATCTGCATCATCTGGTCCCACGTGCGCGGGGGTTCCGGCGTGATGCGGTCGTCGTACCACAGCAGCTGCACGTTGGTGTTCTTCGGCGCCGCGTACAGCCTGCCGTTCCACGTCGCCGTCTCCAGCGGTCCGGGCAGGACGTCTCGCTCGGCCTCCGCCTTGTTGGCGCCCGTCCACTCCTCGACCCAGCCCGCCTCGGCGAACTCCGGCACCCACGTCACGTCGAGACCGAGCACGTCCATCGTGTCGTCTCCGGCGGCCAGCCTGCGCACCATCTGCTCGCGCTGGCCGTCCGCGTCACGCGGGAGCTTGTTGTAGACGATCTCGTACCGACCGTTCGCGTCCTCGTTGCAGTTGTCCACCACCGTCTGGAAGTTGTCCTCGGGCGCGTAGTAGACGTTGATCTTCATCCCGCCCTCGGTCCCGCAGGCGGTGAGCAGGCCCGCGCCCACCACCGTCGCTCCGAGTAGACCCGCGGCCCTGGCGGGCGGTCGGCCTCGCCTTGACCACGTCGGGGGCTTCGCCATCTGGTCTCCCTCCCATGTCACGCAGACAGGGCGGGAAACCCGTTCGCACCCCGTCGTGCGTGAGAACCAACCTCACGGCAACCATCCGTGTGCCGCTGACCGGTGCCGAAAACCTATGCCCGCCGATCAGAGCACGCAAGCACTCACCGTAACGATTCAGTGCCGGACCTGCTCCGTCGGTGGCACCCTGCGGCCACGAAACGTCAGCCGGACCTGCCCATCGCGAGCTTCGCGAGCAGATCGCGGCCCTTCTCGGCGTTGCGCGGCTGGCACAGGACGTCGTACCGGCCCGCGACCAGCTGGCTCGCCGAGGAGAAGTCGCGCCGCCCTCGGGACGACGCGTAGCTGAGCGCGGCGAACACCACGCCGAACAGCACACCGGCGATCAGGCCGACCAGGACCGGCGCGTACGACATGCCCTGCGAGCTGTTGAACATGCCGAGCAGCAGGCCGACGAAGAGACCGAACCAGGCGCCGGACAGTGCGCCGGTGCCCAGCACGCGGCCCCAGGAGAGCCTGCCGATCACGCGCTCGACGAGCATGAGGTCGACGCCGACGATGGTCACGTCCTGGACGGTGAAGTCGTTGTCGGCGAGGTAGTCGACGGCTCGCTGCGCCTCCTCGTACGTGCCGTACGAGCCGATCGGCCAGCCGGTGGGTGGTGTCGGAAGGCGGGGCAGACCGGGCGCCTGCCGCCCCGATGAGAGTGGACCGGTCACGATCATCACCTGTGCCTCGATTAGTCCGCGCTGTGGGCCCTCACCAGCGCTCCGCCCATGGTCTCATCCTGCCAATACGGATGAAACCACGCGAACACGGCGACCGGTGAAGATCCACCGGCTAGCCCGTTCAGGTGATCAGTCGGCGCTGGAGGCCTTCGCGTGCATGGTGGCGAGCGCCCGGTAGGCCTCCGCGTTGTGAACGGTGCTCTCGCGCTCCTCGGCCGTCAGCTCCCGGCGGACCTTGCCCGGCACGCCCGCCACCAGCGAACCCGGCGGAATCTGAGTGCCCTCCAGCACCACGGCACCCGCCGCGATGAGCGAGCCGCGGCCGACGACCGCTCCGTTGAGCACCACCGCCCCCATTCCGACGAGCGCGTCGTCCTCGATCGTGCAGCCGTGCAGCACGGCGCGGTGGCCGACGCTCACGCCCTCACCGATGGTCACGGGGAAACCGGGGTCGGCGTGCACCACCGAGCCGTCCTGGATGTTGCTGCCGACGCCCACCGTTATCGAGTCCAGGTCGGCCCGCAGCACCGACGTGTACCAGACACTGGCCTCGGCGTGCAGCGTCACCTGGCCGCAGAGGCGGGCGTCCGGCGCGACCCACGCCGTGTCGTGCACCTGCGGGCGATGACCGTTGATCTCCACGTTCGGTTCCTTCCGTTGCTAGAGCGACGACGGCAGGATCGCCACCGTCCAGGACAGTAGCGGTGCGCCGACCACGACGAGCCCCTGTAGCCCGCAGCTGCCGGTGGAGAGGCCGCCTGTCGGGCACCTGGCACGGACCCTGACCGCAGTGCAGGGCCCAGACGACCGCAGTGAAGGCCACCTTCACTGCGTTGAACGCAGGCATGGTGGCCTTCACTGCGGTCGGGGTGGGATGGGTTGGGTGGGTGGGTCGGGTGGGGGTGGGGTTAGTTTTTGGTTTTGTATTCGCGGAGCAGGCCGCGGCTGATGATGGTCTTCTGGATCTCGCTGGTGCCCTCGCCGATGAGCAGGAACGGGGCCTCCCGCATCAGGCGTTCGATCTCGTACTCCTTGGAATAGCCGTAACCGCCGTGGATGCGAAACGCCTCCTGGGTGACCTCGGCGCAGTACTCGGAGGCGAGCAGCTTGGCCATCCCCGCCTCCACGTCGTTACGCGCGCCGGCGTCCTTCAACCTCGCCGCGTTCACCATCATCAGATGAGCGGCCTCCACCTTGGTGGCCATCTCCGCCAGCTTGAACGCGATCGCCTGATGCTCGGCGATCGGCCTGC